>NZ_JAVHWR010000169.1:0-66394 GCF_032159565.1 Mycobacterium sp. | reverse complement strand
CTCCTCGTCGAGTCCTAGTTCGCGCGCACACGCCACAGCCTGTGCGGCGAACGCCTCGTTGATCTCGAACAGTGCCACGTCCTCGAGCTTGCGCCCGGCCAGTTCCAGCGCCTTCGGAATGGCCTTGATCGGACCGCTGCCGGTGCGGGTCGGGTCCAGTCCCACCTGCGTCCAGGACAGCACGTTGGCCAGCACATTCTGCTGGGTATCGGGTGACGCCAGCGCGACGACCGCCGCCGCGTCGTTGATGCCCGACGAGTTGCCCGCCGTGACCGTGAAGCCCTCGATCTCTGGGTGCAGCACCTTCAGTCCGGCCAGCGACTCCATCGAACTGCCGCGCCGTGGATGTTCGTCCTCGGCGAAGGTGATCGTCGTCCCGTCGGCCTGGGGCACCTGGATCGGGATGATCTCGTCGGAGAACGACCCGGCGTCGATGGCCTTGATCGCACGCTGATGGCTGCGCAGCGCCCACTCGTCCTGGTCCTCGCGGGTGATTCCGTATTGAAGGTTGCAGTTGTGCGCGACAGTGATGGACATGTCCATCGCCGGCGCTTCGGCTGTCGGCGGATGCGACTCGGGAAACCACTGCGCATAGTCCTCGGGAGACTTGCCCGACGTGAAGGGTTTGCGCTTCTGCATGATCGGTCCGGTGGACAGCGACTCCATGCCGCCGGCCAGGATGGCGCGGCTCATCCCGGCTGCGATCTGACCCGCACCCACCGCGATCGCCGACAGGCTGGACGCGCACTGTCGGTTGACGGCGATGCCGGGAATGTCGATCAGGCCGAGGTCCACCGCGATGTAGCGGGCACTGTCGCCACCGCCTTGCATGCTCTCGGCCAGGACGAAATCGTCGAAGTCGGCGGTGTCCAGTCCCGAGCGCTCCATGACAGCGGTTACCACGGGTTTCGCCAGTTCGATCGCTGGGACGTTGGCCAGTGTGCCCCTGCGCGCCGTTCCGATCGGTGTGCGGGCAGCGGCCACGATCGCTGCGCGGGATGTAGTGGTGGCCATGTGTCTCCCAAGATCGTCGGACTCCGGGGCTGGTTGCCCTGCGGGCGGGGTCAGTCTATACCGTTAAATAGATATCGGTATTTCGGGTGGCGGCGACAGGAGCAGCAGGTGCAGACAATCGGATCCATCGACAGCGCGATCGCGTTGATCGGCGCCGAGCTCGGGGTCAGTCGCTGGGTGGACATCGACCAGAGACTTATCGACGCCTTCGCCGACGTGACGATGGATCACCAGTGGATCCACGTCGACGTCGAGAAGGCCAAGGCCGAGAGTCCTTACGGCGCAACGATTGCGCACGGCTTTCTCACGCTGTCGCTCATCCCCGGCGTGAGCAAGGACAACTATCGCGTCGAAAACGCGAAGATGGGCATCAACTACGGACTGAACAAGGTCAGATTCCTGGCCCCCGTCACAGCAGGCAGTCGCATCCGGGTGCGCTCCGAACTCGCGGACGCCACGAAGGTCGCCGACGACACCGTCAACCTGACCGTCCGGCACACCGTGGAGATCGACGGCGTGGACAAGCCGGCCGCCGTCGCAGAACTCATCGCCCGCTTCCTCTTCTGATGACTACCCTCACCAACGTGACCAGGGGCCCGTTCGACGGAAAGGCCGTACTGACCGGCGCAGGCAAGTCTCAAGTCGGGCGCCGGCTGGGCCGCACCGGCCTGGATCTGACGGTCGAGGCGGTGTTGCGTGCGATCGAGCACGCGGGGCTCGCCGTCGACGACGTCGACGGCATCGCCAGCTACCCGGGACCCGGAGTTCCCGATCTGGGTTTTTCCGGCGCGAGTGTCCACGACGTCCGCAATGCGCTGGGGCTGCGCAGCCGGTGGTACATGTCAGGGCTGGAGACCGCAGGCCAGATCGGCCCGGCTATCGAGGCGTGCATGGCCGTCACCCTTGGACTGGCCAATCACGTCGTGGTGTTCCGGTCGGTGTGGGAGTCCACGGCGGCGGAGCAGGCCGGCGGTGGACGTGCCTCCGTGCTTTTCACCGGGGGCAAGCTGCCGCCGCAATTGGAATGGGTCGCGCCGTTCGGAGCCTTGTCGGCGGCGAACTGGTTGGCCATGCCCGCACAGCGGTACATGCACGACTTCGGTTTGACCCGTGAGCAACTCGGCTGGATCGCGCTGAACGCGAGGCGAAACGCCGGGCTCAACCCGGACGCCGTCTACCGCCAGCCGATGACGATGGACGATTATCTGGGCGCCCGGATGATCTCGGAGCCGCTGTGCCTCTACGACTGCGATGCTCCCTGTGATGGTGCGACGGCGGTCATCATCTCCCGTCGCGACGCCGCCAGCGGTCTGCCGCACCATCCGCTGACCGTCGAGTCCGTTGGGCCGGGCATGTTCGAGCGCGCGACATGGGACCAGCGATCAGACCTCACCACGATGGCCGCCCACGATTCCGCCGCGACGCTGTGGCAGAACACCGCGTTGACGCCCGCCGACGTGGACATGGCCCAGATCTATGACGGTTTCTCCTTCTTGACTGTCATGTGGCTCGAGGCACTGGGGTTCTGCGAGCACGGCAAGGTCGGTGAATTCATCGAAGGCGGTGAACGGATCGCGCTCGACGGCTCGCTGCCGATCAACACCAGCGGCGGTCAACTCTCGGGCGGTCGCCTGCACGGCATGGGCTTCCTGCACGAAGCCTGCGTCCAGATGTGGGGTGAGGGCGGCGACCGGCAGGTGCCGCAGACCCCGGAAGTGGTCGCTGTCGGCGTCGGCGGCGGCCCGGTGGCCGGATCGATGTTGTTGAGTAGCAGGTAAAGCCCGTGACCGGAGACGACCTCGACATGACTCTTGGCGATGTCGTCACCGACAACGCGGTGCGTTTCCCGGATGTCCCCGCATACCGGTCGGGTTCGCGGATGGTCACCCATGCGCAGCTGCGTGATCGTGCGGTGCGGCTGGTGTCGGCGTTGGCAGCAGTCGGCGTGCGACGGCAGGACCGCGTCGCCGTACTGAGCCGCAACAGCATCGAGTTCGGTGAGGTGATGGCCGCGAGCCAGCTCAGCGGGATCATCATGGCGACGGTCAACTTCCGGCTTTCCGCACTCGAGGTACTCGACGTGTTGGACCGAGTCGCCCCATCCGTCGTGTTCTGCGAGGACGAATTCGCCGCCATGATCACCGAACTCGCGCCGCGATTGCCGTCCATGCCGCTACTGGTGTGCATCGGAGGAACGGCTCGCTCCGACATGGTCGCCTTCGAGGAGTTCATCAACTCCGGTGGGGGCGGGCAGCTCGCGTTCGCCGCGCGCCCCCACGACATCGCCTGCCTGCTGTCCACCAGCGGCACCACCGGGGCGTCGAAATGCTGCATCCTCGGGCAGGGGGAGCTGAGGCGGGTGGCGTTCACCATGAACGTCGAAATGCGGTCCGGCAGTGCAGACCGGGGATTGATCAACATGCCGATGTTTCACATCGGTGCGATGGCGATCATCGGCGGACTGCACGCTCGCGGCGGAACAGTGGTGCTCCAGCAGCAGTTCGATACGGCCGAGGCCGTGCGAATCATCGCCGAGCACAACATCACCGTGCTGCACCTGGCACCGGTGATGCTGCGGGCGTTGCTCGATGCAGTGACCGATGCGCGGGACCTCGAGACTGTGCGCACCGTCATCTATTCGGCCGCGCCGATAACGGCCGACGTCCTCCAGCGCGCGATGACGGCGCTGCCCAGGGCGGGGTTTCTGAACTTGTACGGCCAGACCGAAGCGATCGTGTCCGGGTTGCCGCGCGAACTGCATGTCCTCGACGGTCCAGATGCGGGCGAGGCACTGCGCTCCGTCGGGTTCCCCTTCCCCGGTGTGCGGGTGCGGATCGTCGGGGACGACGGCTGCGATGTGCCGGTCGGCGAGGCCGGTGAGATCGTCGTTCGATCAGACTCGCTGTTCCGCGGGTATTGGGACGATCCGGCGGCGACGCTTGCGACGCTTCGGGACGGGTGGTGCCGCACCGGCGATGTCGGCCGGTGCGACGGCCGCGGCCTGCTGTACCTGGTCGACCGCAAGAAGGACGTCATCATCACCGGCGGGGAGAACGTGTTTTCACCGGAGGTGGAGGACGTCCTCAGTTCGCTCGACGCGGTCGCGGCCTGCGCGGTGGTCGGCGCGCCCGACGAGAAATGGGGCGAGGCGGTCTGCGCCGTTGTGGTGCCGACGGCCGGCACCACCCTCACGCTGGAGGCAGTCCAGGAATTCGTCCGGTCCAGGCTCGCGGGTTACAAGGTGCCGCGGCGACTTGTGATTGTCGCCGAATTGCCGGTCCTGGCGAGCGGCAAGGTCGACAAGAAGCGACTCCGCGTGGATGTTGCAGGGGCGGTGGCCGGTTAGGCGGGCTGGCCGTAGACAGCGACGACCACCGTGCGGTCGAGGCTGTTCTCCGACCACACGCCGATGGCGAGGTTCGAGCAGTCCTGCATGATGGCCTTGTACGCCGGGTTGTACCACCATTGGCCGAGGATTTCGATCCCGCTGATCGCAAGTGCCGGGTTGATCGCGACGGTCTCGGAGGCCTTGCCGACGAAGCCCTGCGCATTGGCCCGATCCTGCGGGGTCGAGCCGTCCGAGCCGATGTCTCCGTCGAGGGCCCGGTTGTTGAGCACGTCGAGTGTGTGCAGGCGAGCCGCCTCTACGAGCCTGCCGTCCAGGTGCGCCTCGGCCGGACAACCGTTCTGTTTCTGCGCGGTGTCGATGTTGACGAACACGCTCTCGTTCAGCCGCTTGTTGTCGGCGTGTGCCGTCGGTATCGCAGTCGCGCCCGCGGCGACGACCAGCAACGGTATCGTCAGTCCGAATCGACCAGCCTTGCTGCGTGTCATGCGTGCCTCCCCAGTCTGCAAAGAGATTACCCGGTAATAAGCTAAATGAATTACGCTTTTGGTTCTATGAAGATGAATCCGTTCATCAGCCTCGCCTCTGCCGCGCTGTTCTGCACGGGCGGGGTCATCGCAGGCACGCCGACGGCGTCCGCCGACGCGGTTGCGTATCTGGTGAACGTGACGGTGAAGCCGGGATACAACTTCGCCAACGCCGACGCCGCCCTCGCGTATGGCCACGGGGTCTGCGACAAGATCGCCCAGGGCAGGCCGTACGCGCAGCTGGTGGGCGATATCAAGGGTGATTTCAATACCAACGACGAGTTCCAGGCTTCCTATCTGATCAGTCAGGCCGCCAACGAACTGTGCCCGGCGCAGATCTGGCAGTTACGCAACTCCGCTGCCGGCTACGTCGCGGCGCCGAGCTGACTCAGCAGGGAGCGGCCCAACAACGCGACGATGACCTCGGCCGCGTGCGCGTCGCTCTGCCCCGGCACAGTCGGCTCGGTCATCCGCCCGAGGATCGCGAGGAACACTGCCTGCGCCGTCGCGGGGTCCACCCCGGTCGGAAGCGTCGCGGTTTTAAGTAGGGCGGCTACCGCACCGCGTATCGATGCGATGCCGTCGCCGACCGCCGCTTCGGACAGGCGTTCGGCCACGGTGCCGTCGAACCAGGCACGGATGACGCCGCTGTAGGCCCGGTGAAAGCGGACGTAGTCATGAGTCCAGCGCGAAAACTGCTCGGCATCAACGCCATTGGTCGTCAACAGCTTCAAAGCCGCGGCGTGGTGCTCGGCTTCGATCACGGCCGCGCGGGTCAGCTCCGCAAGGATCATGTCCTTGGTACTGAAGTACCGATACAGCGTCGCCCGGCTGATGTCGGCCGCCGCGGCGATGTCCGCCATCCCGACCGCGTAATAGCCGCGCTGCGCGAACAACTGTGAGCTGACAGAGAGCACGTCCCTGCGAATAGGCGAGGGCTTCAGCTCGTCGTCCGCGACCGGAATGGCGACGTTGAGGCGAGGCGCGACCGCGGCGAAGGTCATTGTGTCCGCCCTGTCGGGGAAGAGCATGAGCTGGAGTGCGATCGCCAGCGAGCCCGATACGGTCTCTCGGGATGGCAGCCCGAACAGTCCACGGTGGCGATAGAGATTGACCATGTGGGGGATCCGCATGAGCGCTGCTACCGCATCGGCGATTTCCAGTCCGCTAACCGGTGCCGAGCGGAGTCGATCGGTGACGTGCCGGGTGAACGTTTCCGGCACCGAGTGGGCGTCGACCGCCGTCAGTCCCATCACGGTGCCGATGCCGGGGTACTCGGCGAATACCGCCGCGTGTGCGTCATAGATGTCCGCCCACTCGTGCATCCAGGCCTCGAGGTTGGCCAGTCCGTCCGCGGTGGGCCCCAGCGGCCCGAGGCGCTCGCCGAGCCCGAGCACGGATCGCACCGCAGCGCGGGACAGTTCGGCGAAGATCGCTTCCTTGTCGGCGAAATATTGATAGATGGTCGCCCGCGACGCGGCTGCTGACTTGGCGATCGTGTCGATCGACGTACTGTGAAAGCCGTTCTGCAGGAAGACTTCTGCCGCACACGACACGATCCGGTCGCGGGTGTGGAGGCCGCGCCGACCGACGACGGTGTTGGCCGGGGGCGCATATCCCGGCCGTCGCAACTTGTCGGCGGCAGTGGTCATTCTGCGGCCGGCGCCTGCGGCAGGTTGCGCTTGGCCTTGCCGGGGTAGCCGAAGAATTTCTCGAAGTTGGCGTCGTTGATGGGTTGCGCCGAATTGCGGTCGGCGGCGGCGCGCAACGCCGCCAGTCGGTCGCGGGCCTGCTCCAGGCCAGCGGTATCACCGGATCCACTGAGTCGGGTCACCGCGTCGTGGGCCGCGGTGATCTCGAGGCGAAGCCGTTCGCCTGCTTCTCCGAAGGTGAGCAGGTCGTGGTCGTCCTCGTCGAGCTTGCCGCGTGCCTCCGCATCCGGCGTGTGTTCGGTCGCCGACATGATCCACCTCTCAACCCTGGACAACTGTGGCCTGCATCATATACCGTCTGAGACGAAGTGTCAGAAAGTAAGACAAGTTGTCAGAAATGTGAGTGCAGCCATGCCGCTTCAGGACCACCACCAGATCGTGTCGGTCGACGACCATCTCGTCGAACACCCACGGGTGTGGCAGGACCGACTGCCGGCGAAGTGGCGTGAGCACGGCCCGCGGATCGTTGAAATGGACGGCAAACACCTCTGGTCCTACGACGGACAGATCTTCCCGACCATCGGCCTCAACGCCGTGGCAGGCAAGCCGCCGGAGGAGTGGGGCATGGACCCCGTGCGGTACGAAGACATGATCCCGGGCTGTTACGACCCGGTGGCCCGCGTCGCCGACATGGATCTCGACGGTGTGCAGGCCGCGCTGTGCTTCCCGTCCTTTCCCGGATTCGGCGGTGGAACCTTTCACCGCGCCGCCGACAAGGACCTGGCGCTGCTTTGCGTGAAGGCGTGGAACGACTTCTACATCGAGGAGTGGTGCGCCACCGCGCCCGACCGGTATGTGCCACTGGCCATCCTGCCGACCTGGGACGTCAGGGCATGCGTCGACGAAGCCGAGCGCGTGGCCGCCATGGGCGCGCGCACCGTGTCGTTCCCGGACAGCCCGGTGCCGCTGGGCCTGCCGTCGTTCCATTCCGATCACTGGGACCCGCTGTGGCGGGTCTGCTCGGATGCGCACATGCCGCTGTCGCTGCATTTCGGCTCGGGGTCCTACGTTCCCGGCTTCTCGTTCTCCTCGATGGCGCCGGTTGCCGGCCAGATGCAGATGCCGGACGCGCCGTTCGCTGTTGCGATCACACTGTTCTCGACCAACCTCATGTGGTCGACCGTGGACTGGCTGTTTTCCGGAAAACTGCAGCAGTTTCCCGACCTGCAGATCTCACTGGCCGAGGGCGGCATCGGGTGGGTGCCCTACATCCTCGAGCGGGCCGACTATGTGTGGGAGCGGCACCGGTACTACCAGCCAATCGACTTCGATGCCCGGCCATCCGATCTGTTCCGCAAGCATTTCTGGGGCTGCTTCATCGACGACGAACATGGCCTCGAGAACCGGCACAGCGTCGGCATCGACCGCATCATGCTGGAGATCGACTTCCCGCACAGCGACTCCAACTGGCCCAACTCCCGCAAGCGGGCGGCCGAGGTGCTCGCCGGCGTGCCCGACGACGAGTGCTCGCTGATCGTCGAGGAGAACGCGCGCAGGATGCTGAACTTCCCGCGGTCGACCGTGACCTGACCGGGATCCCCGGCGAATGAGGGAGATATTTAGCGGATTACCCTGACGCGTGACGTCGCTCCCGCTACATTCGTCGCAATGTGCCGACGGATCAGCGGCAGGGGAATTGAGGTGATCGTGGATAACCGATTCATCGCTGGCGCGTCTGCGTTGATAGTTGCCTGCGGTGTCGCCGGCTGCTCCGACCCGGCCCCCGCTGCACGACCGGCGGGCGGCCTGCCGGCGGGCACCGCGGAAGTGAGTATCAACGGCGCAGGCGCGGGCAGGTCGAATGCTGTCAACTGCTCGACCGTCGGACCGGTGACCACGATCAATACCGGGAACGAGAGTTCGGGCACGACTTCGACCATCGACAACCGCGACGGACTCGCGGTGCAATTCGCTCAGATCACCGATGTCGGGGGTTTCACCGGCAGTTACTGGGCGCATCTCGGGCCTGACGCGAAGGTCGAGATGACCGGGCAGACGTTTGTGGTGACCGGCAGCGCAACGGGTTTCAACGTCGACAACCCGAGCGCACGTGTCACCGAAGATTTCTCGATAAGGGTGGCGTGTTGACTCGGAAGGAGTTGCGGTGAAAGTTCGTCTCGAACGGGCAAAGTGCGTCGGTCATGCGCAGTGTTATGCGGTGGATCCGGACCTGTTTCCGATCGACGATTCCGGCTACAGCATCCTCGAGGCTCACGACGTCAAGCCCGGAGACGAGCAGCAAACGCGTGACGGTGTCGCCGCCTGCCCGGAGTTGGCCCTGATTCTCGAAGAGGACTGACCGCAGCACTTGCCAACTGCCCGGCCGACACAGCAGACTGCTCACATAAGTAACCAAGTTAACTTTGTGGGGTGCAGATGCCGTCAGCCGACTGGCGATCCCGACTCGAGGGGCTGCTCGCCGAGAATCGGCGTGACCAGCGGGCCGAGACCGGCAAGCCGAACCGCATAGAGTCCGCGCGCGCATGGCATGCCAAGCTCGTCGACAACGAGCTCGCCGCTCCGGGCTGGCCGAAGTCGCTCGGTGGCCTGGAGTTGTCGTTGGAAGATCAGCTCGATTACTACCGGCTCACCACGGCCGCGGGGGCGCCTCCGCACCCGTGCCCGCTGTCGTTCATCCTCGCGCCCACGCTGATCGAGCACGGGACGGCCGAGCAGAAGGCCCGGTTCCTCACGCCACTGTTGCGTGCCGACGAGTTCTGGTGCCAGGGCTTCTCCGAACCGGGCGCGGGCAGCGACCTCGCGTCGCTGTCCACTCGCGCCGTCCGTGACGGGAACGTCTACCGGGTCACCGGTCAGAAGGTGTGGACGACGATGGCCGATCGGGCCGACTGGATGTTCGCGCTGGTGCGCACCGGCCCACCCGGCCGCAGCACCGAGGGCATCACCTATCTGCTGATACCGATGGACAGTTCCGGGATCACGGTTCGGCCGCTGCGCGACATCAGCGGCGCGGCCCACTTCGCCGAGGTGTTCCTTGACGACGTCGAGGTGGCCGTCGAGAACCGCGTCGGCGACGAGGGGCGCGGCTGGTCGATCATGCGCACCTCGCTCGGCCACGAGCGGGCCACCGCGTTTCTGGCCGACGAGTTCAAATACCGAAAGACCGCCGACAGGGTCATCGAGCTGGTGGCGTCTGGACAACTGGACGCCGACCCGCAGGTGCGCCAGGACATCGCCCGGCTCGAATCCGGCGTGCGCACCATCGCGGCCAACAGCGCGCGTGCGCTGGCCGCGGTGCTCCGCGCCGAGGATCCCGGCGGTGTCGCTTCGGTGAACCGCCTGGTGAAATCGGAATTCGAGCAGCACATGCACGCACTTGCACTGCGTGCCGTCGGACCGCACGCGGCGCTGGGCAGTCGGGCAGCCGCCGCAATCGACAAGGGCCGCTGGACATTCGGGTACCTGATGAGTCGCGCCACCACCATCGGCGCCGGCACCGCCGAGATTCAGCGCAACACCATCGCCGAAAGCGTGCTGGGCCTGCCATCGCATCGCGGCGAGGGCAGCCGGGCCGCCGCTGTCGTGCCAGGGGCCCCACTCGCCGTCGCCGACGAGGACGAACGCGAACTGCGCGACGTGCTCTCGCAGACGCTGAGGGCTCGGGTCGACGTCGAAACGCTGCTCGACCCCAAGCGAGCCCACGATGCCTGCGATTCCGCCGCCTGGTCCGCGCTCGTTGAGTTCGGGCTGCCCGGACTGGCCGTCGACGAGGCACTCGGCGGCGAGGGTGCGCGCCCGCAACTGCTCTACGCGGCCATCGAGGAGGCGGGCAAGGCGCTTGCGCCGGTGCCGCTCGTTGCAACCGTGACGGCGCTCGGTGTGGCGGTCGCGGTCGGAGCCAAGGAGGCGGCACAGCGCATCGCGGCGGGCGCCCCCGCGGCATTCGCGGTTCCGCTTGACGACTCCGGCTGGCTGACAGCGGGGCCGGAACTGCCCGAGTGGGACGGGGAGCGGCTGAGCGGCTCGGTACCGATCGTGGCGGGAGCACCCAGCGCCGAGGTGTTGTTGGTACTCGCGCGGACGACTGGGGACGGCGAGGTTCTCGTCGCGGTCGACCCTGCCGGCGACGGCGTCGAGGTGACAGCTCAGCAGCCGCTCGACCTGACCGCGACCGTCGGCGCGCTGACCTTGACCGCGGCCGCCGGGGAAGTGCTGTCCGACGGGGCCGACTTGCGCAACGGGCTGCGCGACGCCCGCCGCCAGGCACTGCTGGCGGTGGCGGCGGACTCGGTCGGAGTGGGTTCGCGGGCACTGGCGATGTCGGTGGAGTGGGCCGGCGAGCGTCAGCAGTTCGGCCGCCCGATCGGCAGCTTCCAGGCGATCTCGCACCGCTGCGCCGACATGCTGGTTGCGCTGGAAGGCGCCCGCAGCCAGGTGCTGGCCGCCGCGCAGGCCGACGAGGACGAATCGGAGTACCTGGTCGACCTGGCCGCGGCCGCAGCGCTCGATGCCGCGGTGTCGGCCACCGAGGGCGCGCTGCAGATCCACGGCGGCCTCGGCTTCACCTGGGAGCATCCAGTCCATCTGCTGTTGCGCCGCGCCGCGGCCAACGCCGTGCTCGTCGGCCGCGCTGAGGCGTTGCGCGACCGCGCGGCCAGTGCGGTCCTGAGTCGATAAGCAGGCGGAGGCAAACGATGGAATACGGCATGGGCGACGAGTTGGCGGAGTTTCGCGCCGAGGTGCGGGCGTTCATCGCTGAGCACGCGCCGGCGATCCCGCCCCGTGCCGGCGTGCGCAGCGCTGAAAACGATGCCGAGTTCAAGGCGTTGCAGGAGTGGACAGGACGTCTCTACGAGGCGGGCTACGCGGGGTCAGACTGGCCGCCCGAATTCGGCGGCCGAAGCGACCGCTCACCCGAGCACGCGATCATCGTTGGAGAAGAACTCGCCCGCGCCAACGCGCCCGGCGCACAAAGCGGTAGCGTGCTGGCCTCCCACGCGCTGCTCCATTACGGCACAGACGAACAGCGCCGACGGCATCTACCCGAGATTCGCGCAGGCCGCGAACTGTGGTGCCAGCTGTTCAGCGAGCCCGGCGCGGGCAGCGATCTGGCGTCATTGCGCACCAGGGCCGTGCGCAGCGGCGATACGTACCTCATCGACGGTCAGAAGGTGTGGACGACCGACGGGCACTGGGCGCGGTATGGCTATCTATTGGCGCGCACCGACTCCGACGCACCGAAGCACAAGGGCATCAGCGCGTTCATCCTGGATATGTTTGCGCCGGGTGTGAGTGTGCGGCCACTGCGCGAGCTGACTGGTACGTCCGACTTCAACGAAGTGTTCTTCGACGGTGTCGAGGTACCGGCCGACGCGATGATCGGGACTCCGGGCCAGGGCTGGGCCATCGCGAACGCCACGCTCGCGCACGAACGCACCAACGTGGGCGGGATCGTGGTGAAGCTTCGACTCGCGGTCGATGCGCTGGTCGATCTCGCCCGCCGGATCACAGTCGACGGTCGTCCGGCCATCGACAGCGATCGGGTTCGCGACCGAATCGGGGAGTTCACTGCCGAGGTGGAGGCGTTGTCGGCGTTGACCTACGCCAACCTGACCCGCTGGCTGCGGGGCGGCGAACGCATGCACGACGCGGCGATGGGCAAGCTCATGTTCAGCGAACTCAATCTGGAAATGGCGCAATTCGCGGTCGAGTTGAGCGGCGAGGCGGGTGTGCTGGTCGAGGGCGACGACAACGTTCTCGACGACGGCCGCTGGCAGGACGAGTGGTTGTACGCGCGCGCCTACACCATCGCCGGTGGCAGTTCGGAGATCATGCGCAACCTCATCGCCGAGCGGGGGTTGGGCCTTCCGCGGAAGTAACTTTCTTATCGCGAGCAGTCGCAAAATCCTTATCGCGAGCAGTCGCAAAATCGCATAAAACCCGCCACGATAGTGCGATTTTGCGTCTGCTCGCGCTAGGTGGCGACCAGTGCGGCGCGGTGCTCGGCCACCGTTCCGTCGACGGCTTCGTCGACCTTGATCCGGCGCAGGAACAGATGCAGGTCGTGCTCCCAGGTGAATCCAATGCCACCGTGCACCTGCAGCGCGGTGCCCGCGACCTCGCTGGCCGCCGATTTCGCGTACGCGACGGCCGCAGAGCAGGCGCGCGACCGGGCGTCGTCGGGCTCCTCGTCCAGCGACAGTGCTGCCGCCCAGAGCGCCGCGCGGCCGGCCTCGACGCCGACGGCCATGTTCGCGCAGTGATGTTTGACGGCCTGGAAGGAGCCGATCGCCGCGCCGAACTGTTCGCGCTGGAGCGCGTAGGAGACGGTCATTTCGAGCAGCCGCGACGCACCGCCGAGCGCGTCGAAGGCCCGGTGTACCGCGAGCGCATCGCGCACATGCTGCAGTGTTCCGGCGGGCAGTGCCACCCAGTCCAGCGCAGAGCCGTCGAGGTCGAGCCGCGCCCAGGATCGGCTGAGATCCAGTGTCGTCATTGCCGACAACTTCGGCCCTCGTACCAGCGCGACGAATTCACCGTCATCGGTCGGCCTCACGACGGCGAAGCCGGTCATGTCGGCAGCCATCGGGACTGGGCTGGTAACCAGGTCGACCGCGCGGGCGAGGCCGACGAGCGGTTCGCCCTCTGCGGCGGTCTCCGCCTCGGGCAGCCCGGCGCGGTCGAGAAGCCAGCAAGCGATTGCGATATCCGCGAGCGGCAATGAGCCCGCCGCGTATCCCTGTTCCTCGCTACACACCGCGAGGTCGACGTGTGTGCCACCGACATCCGGGGTCAGAAGCGCCAGCAATCCAGACTCCGCTGCATGGGCAACCGCGGCTGGATCGACGGTGATCGGAGCCTTGTCGAGAGCCTGTCGCAGGCGTTCGATCGGGTCGTTTCGGCCCAACCAGGACCGCTCCGAATCGGCGAGCTGTTCCTGCTCACCGGTCAGGCCGAAGTCCACCTGCAGCCCCCTTCAGTAAGTTGACCTAGTAAACCATGTCGACTACGTTTGACGAAACAGTTCGGGCAACGGCCGGAGACGCAGGAAGTAGCGATGACAAGCATCCAGACGGCGCTGGGACGGCTGTGGAATGCCCCGGACGACGCTCGGATGATCCAGCGCGACGGGCAGTGGCTGACCTGGGGTCACGTCCGCGAGCTGACCGAGCGGATCGACCGCGAACTCTCCTCCGCAGGGTGCGGACCTGGCGGCCGCGTTGCCGTCGTCCTGGGCAACCGCACGGAGTCGGTCGCGGCGCTCATCGCGATCTTCCGGGTCGATCGCACGCTGGTGACGATCAGCCCCCTGCAGCCGGCCGAGCGGCTCAGCGCAGACCTCGTCGCGTCTGGCGCCGACTATCTGCTGGCGCCGCAGGATCTGTGGAGCGAGCCGCTGTTCGCCGATGCCGTCGAAGAACTCGGCGCCTGGGCATTCAGCGTCGACGGAACCGAGGTCGCTGCCCGCGCGAAGGCGACACATGATCCGCATGAGGGCAATCCGGCGATCGCCATCGAAATGCTGACCTCCGGTACGACCGGGCCTGCCAAGCGCGTCCCCCTTGGCCGCAGGCAGTTGGAGGTTTCACTGTCGGCGGCGCTGCAGCACAACAACCGCCCGCAGAGCAGCGACAAACCACCCCTGACGGGATCCGTCGGCATGGTCACTCTGCCGATTGTGCACATCGGAGGGCTGTGGTCGCTGTTGCAGTCGCTGGTGGCCGGCCGGCCGATCGTGATGCTGGAGCGGTTCTCGGTGTCCGGGTGGCATAACGCGATCAAGGAACACCAACCTATTCTGGTAGGCCTGCCACCGCCTGCCATTCGCGCGGTGCTGAACTCCGACATCCCGCGCGAGGACCTGGCCAGCGTGCGCGCCATCACCTCGGGAACAGCGCCTGTCGATCCCGCACTGGTGGATGCGTTCTTGCAGAGATACGGCATCCCGATACTCATCACCTACGGCGCCACCGAGTTCGCGGGCGCCGTTGCAGGCTGGACCGCCAAGGACTTTCGTGCTTCCTGGGCCGCAAAGAAGGGCAGTGTCGGCCATCCCTTCCCCGGCGTCCGCCTGCAGGTGATCGACGAAGATGGCGCGGAGCTACCCGTCGGGCAGATCGGACGGTTACAGGTGGCCTCGGCGCAAGTGGGGGATTCGCCGGACCGCTGGGTGACGACAAGCGACCTTGCCCACATCGACAGCGACGGGTATCTCTTCATCGACGGCCGCGCCGACGACGTCATCGTGCGGGGCGGGTTCAAGATCGCGCCCGAGACGGTGGTGCGGGCCCTGCGCACACACGACGCGGTCGCAGACGCCGCGGTTGCCGGACTGGCCGACGATCGACTGGGCCAGATCCCGGTCGCCGCAGTCGAACTCAGGTCCGCGATGACCGCAACCGGTGACGAGTTGCGCGCGCACTGCAGGGCATCGCTGACGGCGTACGAGGTACCCGCGAAGGTGTTCGTCGTCGACGAGCTGCCGCGGGGTGCGGCACTGAAGGTCGACCGCCGCCAACTTGTCGCGACGCTCGAGAAGCTCACTGCTGTTGCACAACCCGATTGAAAGGTGACGTGATGGGACGCGTGCAGGACAAAGTCGTTCTGGTGACCGGCGGTGCCCGCGGTCAGGGCCGCAGCCACGCGGTGAAACTGGCCGAAGAGGGTGCCGACATCATCCTGTTCGACATCTGCCACGACATCGAGAACAACAAGTATCCGCTGGCCACGCCACATGACCTGCAAGAAGCCGGGCTCGAGGTCGAGAAGACCGGCAGGCGGGCGATCACCGCGGAGGTCGATGTCCGTGACCGGGCTGCGCTGGAACGTGAATTGGCGAATGCGGTAGCCGAGCTCGGCGGCCGGCTCGACGTTGTGGTGGCCAACGCGGGTATCTGTCCGTTGGGCACCGACCTGCCGATCGGCGCGTTCGCCGACGCGTTCGACGTCGACTTCATCGGCGTGGTCAACACTGTGCATGCCGCGCTGCCGTACTTGAAGAGCGGCGCGTCCGTCATCACGACCGGATCGACGGCAGGCCTCATCGCCGCCCAGCAGGCGGCCAGTTCCGGTGTCGGCCCGCAGGGCCCGGGCGGAATGGGATACAACCTTGCCAAGTCGTTCGTCGGCCAGTACACCAAGGCTCTGGCCCTGCAGCTTGCGCCGATGTCAATCCGCGCCAACGCCATTCACCCGACCAATGTGAATACCCCGATGCTGCAGAGCGATCCGATGTATCGGGTGTTCCGGCCGGATCTGGAGAATCCCACCGCAGAGGACGCCGCACTCAGTTTCCCGTTGATGCAGGCGATGCCGATTCCCTACATCGAACCGCAGGACGTGTCGAACGTCGTCTGCTTTCTCGCATCCGACGAATCGCGCTACGTCACCGGGCTGCCGTTTCTGGTCGATGCCGGAAGCATGCTGAAGTTCTAGGAGGATTCAAGATGACCACCACCGAAGCCGCAGGCGCCGAGACCGCAGCCGTCGAAGGCCGTATCACCGACGAGGACATCGAACGCGCCGAGGCGCAGATCGGTATTGCGGTGAACCAGCGTGACGAGGCATGGAACAAGTTGCCGAGCGCCGACGCCATCACGCATTTCGCGTTCGGATGCGGCGACGACAACCCGTTGTTCCACGATCCGGAGTACGGCCGCGCGACCCGCTGGCACGGCCAGATCGCGCCGCCGACCTTCCCGATCACCACGGGGCTGGATCAGACGCCGAAGTTCACCGATCCGGAACGCAAGAAGCTGTTCCGCGGCCTCTTCCGCGGCACCGGGAAGTACTACTCCGGCGTGAAATGGACGTGGTATCAACCCGTCTACGCCGGGCGGCCGGTGTTGATGGAGTGCTACACACTGGCTGTCGAGGTCAAGGAGAGCCGATTCTCCGGTGGCCGCTCGGTCAAGGAGACCTACCGGTTTCTTTACATCGACGCCGACGGCAACCCGATCGCCACCCGCGACGAGTCGTACATCAACGCCGAGCGGCAGGGTTCGAAGAAGTCCGGCAAGCTGGCAGGCATTGAACGCCAGCACTGGACTGAGGAGGCCTTCGCCGAGATCGAGGCCGCCTACGAGGCCGAGGAGCGGCGCGGCGCCGAACCGCGGTGGTGGGAGGACGTCAACGTCGGTGACGAGCTGCCGATGGTGATGAAGGGGCCGCTGACGGTGGTGGACATCATCAGCATGCACATGGGTTGGGGCTGGGGCGGCTACGGCGTCGGCCCGCTGAAGTTCGCCCACCAGCTGCGCAAGCGGATGCCCGCGTTCTATCAACCCGACGAGTATGGGGTGCCCGACGTGGTGCAGCGACTGCACTGGGATCCCAACCGCGCTCAGGCACTGGGTATTCCGGCGCCCTACGACTATGGGCAGATGCGCGCTGCCTGGGTGAGCCATCTACTGACGAACTGGATCGGCGACGACGGCTGGCTGGCCGAGATGGACCTGCAGATGCGGGGGTTCAACTATCACGGCGACATTCACCGCTGCACCGGCACCGTCACGGAGAAGGGCCAGGGACCGGGGGAGACGGTGTCGATCGACGTATTCGCAACCAGCCAGCGCGACGAGGCAACCACCAAGGGCAGCGCAAAGGTCTTGTTGCCGTCCACGGAAACCGGTGCGGTAGTTCTGCCCGTGCCCGATGTTGACCTGAGAAGGCGTGGGGCGCAGGCCGTCTCGCGGATGTCAGGCAAGGTCGGCGAGGAGATGCGCCGCTTGCATGGAGAATGAGAGGAACCAATGAGGCGACTGGTCCTGGAGGCCGACCACGAGGCATTCCGCGAGACGGTGCGGCAGTTCATCGAGCAGGAGCTCGTTCCGAACGCCGAGAAATGGGAGGCCGACCGGCTGGTCGACCGGTCTGCGTACATCGCCGCGGGTAAGCACGGTTTGATCGGGTTCAACATGCCCGAGGAGTACGGCGGCGGGGGCGTCGAGGACTTTCGATTCAACGCCGTGATCGACGAGGAGATCGCCCGCTACGGCGGACCGGCGCCGTCGCTCAGCCTGCAAAACGACGTCGTAGGCCCGTACTTCTCGTCGTTGTCCAACGACGAGCAGAAGCAGCGTTGGCTGCCGGGCATCACCAGCGGCGAGCTGATCGTCGCCGTCGCCATGACGGAACCCGGCGCGGGCAGCGATCTGGCCGGGATACGCACCTCGGCGGTGCGCGACGGCGACGACTGGATCATCAACGGCGCCAAGACATTCATTTCCTCCGGAATCAACTGCGACCTGGTCGTGGTGGTGTGCCGCACCGACCCCGACGCGGGCCACAAGGGCTTTACCCTGCTCGTGGTCGAAGACGGTATGGAGGGTTTCACGCGTGGCCGCAAGCTCGAGAAGATGGGGCTGCACTACCAGGACACCGCTGAGCTCAACTTCGACAACGTTCGGGTGCCCTCTGCCAACCTGCTGGGCAAAGAGGGGCGCGGCTTCTATCACCTGATGCACAACCTGCCCTCGGAGCGGCTGTCCATCGCAATCTCCGCGATTGCAGGCGCGCGCGAGACCTGGCGCCAGACATTGCAGTATGCCAAGGACCGCAAGGCCTTTGGTCAACCGATCGGTAGCTTCCAGCACAACCGCTTCCTACTGGCCGAGATGGATACCGAACTCGAGATCGGTGAGCAGTACATCGACCGTTGCCTACAAGCTGTGGTCGACGGCGAGCTGACGGCGGTCGAGGCGTCGAAGGCCAAGTGGTGGTGCACAGAGACCGCCAAGAAGGTGATCGACGGGTGCGTGCAGTTGCACGGCGGCTACGGCTATATGACGGAGTACCGGGTGACCCGCGATTACATGGACAACCGCATCATGACCATCTTCGGTGGCACGACCGAGATCATGAAGGACATCATCGGCCGCGACCTCGGCCTATGACCGGCCCGCCGGTGTGGCCTATGACCGGCCCGCCGGTGTGGCCTATGACCGCCCCGCCGGTGTGGCCTATGACCGCCCCGCCGGTGTGGCCTATGACCGGCCCGCGGCGTGGTCTGTGACCCGGCCGTGGTGAACGGCATCTCGACCAGTCGCGACGACGGCGTCCTGCGGGTCCTGCTGGATCGCCCCGACAAGCTCAACGCTGTCGACACCCCGATGCTCATCGAGCTTGTGGCCCGGCTGGCCGACGCGGGGGCCGACGAATCGGTTCGTGCCGTGCTGCTGACAGGAGCCGGGCGCGCGTTCTGTTCGGGCGGCGATCTGTCCGGCGCCGAAACCAGGGGCGCCGTTGAGGCGGCCAACGAGGTGATCCGGGTGATCACCGCATTGCCGAAGCCCGTTGTCGCCGGCGTGCACGGCCCTGCTGTCGGGTTCGGCTGTCCGCTCGCGCTGGCCTGCGACCTTGTGGTGGTGGCCCGTTCGGCGTTCTTCCAACTCGCATTCAGCCGGGTTGGCCTGATGCCCGATGGCGGCACGTCGGCACTGCTGCCTGCCGCGATCGGGCGTGCCCGGGCCGCGCGCATGGCGCTGACCGCCGAAAAGATCTCGGCGTCAACGGCATTCGAGTGGGGGATGGTCTCGCACGTGGTCGATGACGCAGCCTTCGAAACCGAGGTGACCGAGGTGTCGCGCGACGTGGCCGTCGGGCCGACGCAGTCGTACCGGTGGATCAAGCGCGCGTTGGCGGCCGCGACGTTGTCCGAACTCGAGTCGGTGCAGGCGATCGAGGCCGACGGCCAACAGAGACTGGCGAAGACCAGTGACTTTCGTCGGGGCACCGTCGCGTTCCGCGAGCGTCGTCGGCCGGACTTCAAGGGTGATTGAGGAAGGAGGTTCGCATGCAGAAGCCGATGACCGGTGTGCGCGTCCTCGAGGTCGCGCAGTTCACCTTCGTTCCTTCGGCCGGCGCCGTGCTCGCCGATTGGGGCGCCGACGTCATCAAGATCGAGAATCCGGTCACCGGAGACGCGCAACGTGGATTGGTCGCCGTCGACGGGCGACCCGCCATGCACGAGCGCACGTCGTTTGCCCCGGTCGTCGAGGCGCCCAACCGGGGCAAGCGCAGCATCGGTCTTTCGCTTGCGTTGAACCAGTCGCGGCGGGCCTTCTGCGAACTCGTCAAGCGTAGCGATGTGTTTCTCACCAGCCATCTTCCACACATTCGGGCGAAGCTCCGAATCGATGTCGCCGACGTCCGTCGCATCAATCCGGACATCATCTACGTCGCAGGCAGCGGCTACGGGAGCGCGGGACCCGACCGGGACACGGGTGCCTACGACGCGACGGCGTTCTGGGCCCGTGGCGGTAGCTCCGACGGCGTCACACCGGCCGACGCCCGAGAGCCGGCGAACATGCCTGCGGGGGGCTTCGGGGACAACATCGGCGGCATCACCATCGCCGGCGCGGTAGCGGCGGCGCTGTACGGACGGCGCACGACGGGCGAACCCTCGGTCATCGACGTGTCACTGCTTGCGGTCGGCGCATGGACGACGCAGTTCAGCGTGAACCTCGCAATGCAGTACGGCTGCCCACTGCCGAAGACCGACCGCCGGACGCAGGCGCCCGGCAACCCGTTGACGGGGGCCTACCAGTGCGCCGACGGCCGGTTCGTCCAGTTGTCGATGTTGCAGCCGGCCCGTTATTGGCCGGAGTTCTGCCGTCTCTTCGGGTTCGACGAGGCGGCGGCGGACGACCGGTTCAAATCGCTGGAGTCGCTGGCGGCCAATGCCGACGAGGCCACGGCCTTGGTCGCCGACGCCATCGGTTCTCGTAACTTCGATGAGTGCAAGGCACTTCTCAACCAGTCGGGCGGCCAGTGGGCGCCCGTGCAGGATGCCTGGGACGTCGCGAACGACGAGTCGCTGATCGCCAACGGTCGCATCGCCAACCTCGTTGACGCGCAGGGCAACGCGCAGAAACTGGTGGCGAACCCGGTGAAGTTCGACGACGCGTCGCCGAACCTGACCCGCGCCCCGCAGTTCGCCGAACACACCGACGATGTGCTTCGTGAACTGGGCATCGGCGAGGACGAACTACTCGACCTCAAGTTCGACGGCGCGATCACCTGACACCGCCCCGATGACGTGGTTGGCGCATATCGACGCCGTTCATTGCGGCAATGATTGGCCTGCGGTATTCGATGCGACAGGACCGGTCAGCGGACGCGCCCTGATCGGCAAGGCGGTCTATGCCGCGGAGTTACTCACCACACTCGAATCTCGACCGTGCCGGGCAGTGCCCGCCTTGCTCACTGTCAACGCCGATGCCCTGGCGCTCCTTCTTGGCGGGGCGGCCGCAAATCGGCCGCTTGCGCCGCTCGGCCCGAGGCTCACCCCGGCCGAACTGGCCGCCGTCCTGTTCGCAACCGACGCCAGGGTGCTGTTGACGGAGCCCGCCTTCGCTGAAACCGCGCGTGCCGCTGCCGAACTGGCCAACGTCCGCGTCGTGTCGCTCGGATCGCTGCCCTCCTCCGTCGGCCGACTGGATGGGAACTGCGAGGTGGCGTTCCATCTGCACACGGCGGGCACGACCGGTGCGCCGAAGCCGGTGGCTTTCACCCCTTCCGTTCTGGTCGCGCGCGGTGAGGTGCTCACCGAACTGGTCGGGTTCGGGGCCGGGGACCGCTACGCGACCGGCTCGCCGATACATCACATCGGCGGTCTGGGGAACGTCCTCGCGGCACTGGGCGCCGGCGCGGCCATCCTGCCCACCACTCATTTCTCCGCTGCCTGGTGGCGCAGCCTTCGTGAGTTCGGCGCGACTCACTGCCTTTTGGTGCCGAGCATGATCGAAATGTTGCTGCAGGACGGACTCCTCGATGCCGTTCCGCTGCGCAGCCTGATCTACGGCGCCTCGCCGATCACCGAGTACACCCTGAGCCGGGTACTTCACACCCTCCCTGGCGTGCGAGTCGTCAGCCTGTTCGGTCAGACCGAAGGCAGTCCGATCACCAGCCTCGGCCCAGATGACCATCGGCGCGCGGTGGAAGGCGCGCCCCACCTGCTGGGTACGGTCGGGCGCGCTGTTCCCGGATTGCGCCTTGCCATCGACAGTCCGGACGAAACCGGAACCGGAGAGGTGCTCGCGGCGGCATCGCATTTGTCGGTCTGCGGTTTGGATGGCTGGCTACACACCGGCGACCTCGGCGTCATCGATGCCGACGGCTATCTGCGGCTCGTCGGGCGACAACACGACATGGTGGTCCGCGGGGGTGAAAACATCTACCCGGTGGAAGTCGAGAACGTGCTGTGTTCACATCCCCGCGTCGCGGCGGCGGCGGTGATCGGCGTGGCCGATACCCGGCTGGGCGAGACCCTGGCGGCGTACATCGTCCCCGTCGACCGACATGACCCTCCCGACGAGAATGATCTCCGGTCCTTCACACGCGCGCGGCTGTCGGGGTTCAAGGTGCCTGCCACCTGGTCGCTGCTCGATCGGTTGCCGCGCAACAGCGCAGGCAAGCTGAACCGGATGGCGTTGCGGCAGATGCACGATCGGGCGGGAGGCTAACCCGGGTGCTCCCATCGCCGGCACCGCTCGATCAGAATGCGTGCCAACACTTCTGGATGACTGATCATCACCTCATGGCACGCGTCGACGGGAATGATGGTTTCGACGCCGCCAAGCGCCTCGATGCTGTCCCGCTGCGAGGAAACCGAAAGTGCCCGATCGCGAGTCGTCAAGATCCAGGTCCTGGGCACGTCGGTGGGCAGGCCGCTGCGATCGACGGCTTCGGCGGGAACACGCGCCGATTCCGGGTAGAGCCGCGACAACGTGAACCGTCGTTGTTGTCTGGTCATACCATTGCAGAACGCGTAGCGTGCGGCGAACTTCGGCACCTCCCTTGGCTTGCCGATCTTCGCGTAGCGCCGGGCGAACCAGGCCAGCGGCCCGTCAAGAGTGTCCACAATGGCTGCGCCCTGCGGCGGCACGAACGCGGTCGCCAGAATCATCTCTCGCACCCGGGCCGAGCCGAGTTTGGTGACGACACCCGGCACCGTCACACCGGCCATCGAATGGCCGACGATCACGATGTCGCCGAGGCCGGCCTCCTCGATGTCCGCGACGACCGAATTCACCCACTCCCCAATGGTGACGGTGGCGAGGTTCCCCGCCTTGGCGCCGTGGCCGGGAAGATCCATCGCGAGCGTCCGCAATTCCGGAGCCTGGCTGCGCAATTCGACAAGGGTCGGTTCCCAGCAATCACCCGCGTGCTCGCCGCCGTGGACCAGGACGAGGTCGGGCAGTGCCATGTCGGCGAATCCTTCCGGTCAGCGGTGCACGAGTTGGGATGCCAGCATGTCGATGTCGGCGCGGAAGTCGGTGAGGCTCCTGCTGGCAGGCTCGATCGTGATCCAGGTGACGCCTGCTTCGGCGTACGCGTCAAGTTGAGGCGTCACCGCGGAGCAGAAGGCCTTGCTGTCACCGCTCGTCAGCAGTTCGGCCTCGAACGGGACAAACGATACGTCGGCGGCGCAACGACCGAACTCCGCGCGCCGCTTGTTGATGCCGGCGATCCAGTCGGCCAGTGTGGCAATGTCTTCCAGCGGTCGCGCGCGCGTGATCGCCGCCATCTCACCGGACGCGGCCATCGGCATCCAGCCGTCGGCCACTTCGACGATCCGGCGCTGCGCGGCGTTACTGTTCCCGCCGATCCAGATCGGCGGCCCGCCCTCGGTCGGTGGAGGGGGCAAGGCGACGTGGCCTTGCACTCCGAAAGCCGGTCCGTCGTGGTCGCGACAGGCCCATGTCGCCCGCCACGCCTCGATCGCCTCGTCGAGTAACGCGCCGCGGCGACCGAAGTCGGCGCCCAGCGCCTCGAACTCGGACTTGAGATAGCCCGCGCCGGTGCCCAACGTGAAGCGTCCGCCCGACAGCAGATCAAGGCTGGCGGCCGCCTTGGCGGTCAGATACGGATTGCGGTAACCCGAGACCAAAATGTAGGTCATCACCTGAATGCGCGTCGTCGCGGCCGCGGCGAAGCTCAGGGACACGAACGGGTCGAACGCGTGGTGGCCACCGTTGGCCAGCCAGCCCTTGTCGGGATAAGGGTGTTCCGACATCGAGAATCCGTCAAAACCGGCCTCTTCGACCAGTTTCGCGACGTCACCGATCGAGGCGCCCTCGCACCAGTCATTCCAGTGCTTGACTGCGCGCATCGGGAACATCAAGTTGTAGTGCATCGCACTCCTATCTCACTGTGCCTGTTTCAACAACGACCTGGCGATCACTTCGCGCTGGACTTCGGTGGCCCCTTCGCCGAGCCGCTTCACCCTCAGGTCGCGGAACCAGCGCTCCAGCGGCAACTCGTCGGAAAGCCCGAGCGCGCCGTGGATCTGGATGCACCGGTCAAGCACCTTATACGCGGCTTCGGTGCCGAACATCTTGGCCACCGACGCGTCGACGCGGACGTCCCGATTCAGGTCGGCATTCCAGGCCGCCTGATACATCAGTAGCCGGGCCGCACGCAGCTCCACTTCGCTGTCGACCAGCATCCATTGGATGCCCTGTTTGTCGGCAAGCTTGCCGCCGAACACGTCACGGTCCTGCGCCCACGCGCACGCCATGTCCAGTGCGGACTGCGCGATGCCGATCGGCCCCGCTGCGTAGATGATTCGGCCATGCACCAGGAAATCGCTGGCCAGGCTGAGGCCCTGCCCCTCCTCGCCGATCAGCTGTTCCTCGGGAATCCGGACATTGTCGAAGTGCAACTCGTAAGGAGCGAACGACGCCATGACGCCGATGCGGCTGAATATCACACCCGGCGTGTTCTTTTCGAGGATGAATGCCGACACACCGGTCCGGCCTTCACCGGTGCGCGCGTAGACGACACCCCAGTCGGCATCGGGCGCGTGTGAGATCCACATCTTGGAGCCGTCGAGCACGTAGGTTCCACCGTCGCGAGTTGCGCTGAGCTGAATCGCACGCGCGGGGTCCGATCCGCCCGAGGCCTCGGTGATCGCGGTGTATGCCTTCGACATGGTGCCATCGATGATGGGCCGGGCATACCTCTCGAACTGCTCGGGTGACGCCTTGAACATGATGTTCGGTGGATTGCCGCCGAATGCGCCGAGCGCCGGAAAGAAGGCTCCCATACGGCATTTCGCGGCCTCCTCGGCGACGACCACCTGCCCGAGTACGCTGAGCCCGGCGCCGCCGTGCCTCTCGGGTGTCTGGAGCGACCACAGTCCGAGCGCACGGGCCTTGTCCTGCAGTTCGACCAGGCGCTCGCGCGGCAGCCCGATCGCGTCGTGGTCGAGTTTCTCCTCGATCGGGTGCACGTGAGCATCCATGAAGCGCCGCACGGTGTCCCGCAGCATCACCAACTCATCTGGCAGCTCCCATGCACCGGTTTCGCCGGCAGGCGCGGGCATGTCAGACGCGCGACGTCGCGGCCGCCCGCAGATCCCGCGCGCTCTGCAACTGCGGCTCGTGGTTGGCCTCATACCGCTCGATCCATTCGTGCGGCAGCTTGCCCCACGCCTCGCCGATCCGCAGCCGCTGTCCGGAGCTGAACACCTCGGCGGCCACCACATCGCCGACGAAGATGGTGTTTTCGTCATTGTCCAGCGAGCCGGTGACGCGGCATTCGACGTAGCTGTGCGCATCGAGGAGTACCGGTGCCCCCGTGACGCCAGCCTTGGTGCGCAACCGCGACATCTTGTCGCCGTCACGACCGCTGCTGCCACCGAGGGTCATCAGGATCTCCAACGACTTGTCTACCTCGCCAGGATCCGCGGACAGCATGTGCATCACGAAAATGCCCGAGTCGATCAGCATGTCATGCGTGCGGTTGTATTTCGTCAGGCTGACGGTGGCGCGGGGCAGCTCCGGAACGATGCTCGCCGCGCCCGCCGACAACGACATCAGACCGTTGGCGAAGCCGTCGTCGATGGTGGTGACGGCGACGGGGAAGGGTCTCAATCCGGCGAGGACGGCATTGGCTGCCTCGTGGTCGATGGTCATATTGCTCCTCGCGTCCGCGGTGGTCATCGGTTCCTCCTGTTGTTATCCGAGCGTGAAGGGGTCCCGGGTTGCCCCTGAGAGCTCCACCCACACCGCTTTGGTCTCGGTGAAGTCCTTGACGGCGTCGATGCCGTTCTCCCGGCCGATGCCGCTGTGCCCCATGCCGCCGAACGGAACGTGCGGCGCCACAACGCGATAAGCGTTGACCCATACAGTTCCGGCCTTCAATTTCGCCGCGACGCGGTGCGCGCGGTGGACGTCCTTTGTCCACACCGATCCCGCAAGGCCGAATTCGGTGGCGTTCGCCGCGGCGATGGCCTCGTCTTCGTCGCTGAACGTCATGACCGCCAGCACCGGACCGAAGATCTCCTCGGCCACCGCCCGCATCGACGGATCCACGTCAGTCAGCACCGTTGGCTTGACGAAGAACCCGCCGAGCTCACCGGCGGGTTCGCCCCCGTAGGCCACCGTCGCCCCCTGTTCGCGCGCGGATGCGAAGTGTGACAACACCTTTTCGTATTGAGGCTGGTTCGACACCGGTCCCATCTCGGTTGAGGGGTCCTTGGGATCGCCTAGCTTGATCGTCGCCGCCCTGGTAACGATGCGTTCCACCAATGCGTCGGCGACGCTCTCGTGCACCAGAAGTCGTGAGCCGGCAAGGCACGTCTGGCCGGTAGCCGCGAACACCCCGGCGATCACGCCGTTGGCCGCCGCGTCGAGATCGGCGTCAGCGAATACCACCTGCGCCGACTTACCACCGAGTTCCAGCGAGAAGCGGGTCATATTCTCGATTGCGGCCTTGCCGACCGAGATCCCGGTCGCTGTGGAACCCGTGAACGCGACCTTGTCCACGTCGGGATGCGAGGCCAGTGCTGCTCCCGTTTCCGGTCCCCATCCGGTGACGACGTTGATCACGCCCGGCGGGAAACCCGCCTCGGCGAACAACTTTGCGAAGGCGAGTGTCGACGTCGGTGTGTGGTCGCTCGGCTTGACCACAAAGGTGCAACCGGCAGCGAGGCCCGCGGCGAGCTTCCAGGTCAACAGCAGAAGCGGCGAGTTCCACGGCGTGATCGCCCCCACCACGCCGACCGGCTCATGCCGGGTGTAGACGAAGTAGTTCGGCTTGTCTGTGGGCAGCACCTCGCCCTGCAGTTTGTCGGCCAGCCCCGCGTAATAGAAGTAGTAGTCCGGCAGGGACCGCATCTGACCGACCATCTCGCGGACGAGCTTGCCGCCGTCACGGACTTCGAGGTCGGCCAGATTCTCCGCTTCACGCGCGATGATCTCGCCGAGCCGCCACAGCAGCTTGCCGCGATCGGTCGCTGTGAGCTGAGCCCATGGCCCGTTCAGCGCGGACCGCGCGGCAGCAACCGCTCGATCGACGTCGGCCACCGCGCCGTCGGGGACGCGGGCCCAAGGCCGTCCGGTGTACGGGTCGACGCTGTCGTAGGTGGCGCCCGAGGCCGCGGCCGTCGGTTCACCGCCGATGAGCAGTTCGAACTCGACCAGTCGCTGGGTAACGGTGTCAGTCATGCGATCTCCTCATCGAGTCCGCGGCTTCTTCTTGTTGGCGCGGGAATCGGTCCGGCCTGCGCCCGGATTGCCCAGATCTGTGTAGAACTTGCCGTGCCGCGCAGCGGTGCTCGGTGCCAGGTCGCGGGCCTCCCACATGGCGCGGACGGTGCCCTGAACGCTCAGGGGCCGCCGTGCGGCGATCTCGCACGCCAATTCGGTTGCTCGCGAACGCAATTGATCGTCGGGAACGACCTCGGTCACGATGCCTATCCGCAGAGCTGTCTGCGCGGAAATCCGTTCCTCACTGCCGAGCAGCGCCCACCGCATCACCTCGCCGTAGGGCACACCGAGCGCGAGCATGCCCATCGGTTCCAGGGCGGAGACGATGCCGGCATTGGCGTGCGGATCGAAAAAGGTTGCCGTCTCGCTACAGATGGCGAAATCGCATTCGTTGACGAAGTACATCGCCCCGCCGGCCACGATGCCGTGCAGCGCCGCGATCACCGGCTTCCATACCCGGTGCGCTTTCGGCCCCAGCAGCTCGCCTGGGTCTTCCTGGTTGAAGATCGGCTTGTGTGTCCACCAGGTTCCTTCGGACACGTCAATCCCGGTGCAGAAGGCTCGGTCGCCGTTCGCGCGCAGCACGGCGACCCGGATGTCGTCATCGTCGCGGACCTTTGCCCACACCGCGGAAAGCTCGTCGGCCATCTCTTCGGTAAAGCTGTTCAGCTTCTCCGGCCTATTCAGTGCCACCGTCGCGACGTGCTCGCTTACGGCGAAATCGATTGTGCGCAGGTTCTCCAGGTCAGTCACGGGCCGATCCTACATGTGTAACCTGGTTAGCTATCTCGCGTTTGAGGATCTTCCCCGCAGGTCCCAGCGGGAACTCGTCGCGATATTCGAATCGGCGCGGCTGCTTGTAACCGGCCAACTCGGCCCTGCACAACGCCGTGAGTTCGGCGGTCAGCGCGGCACGATCGTTGACGTGGGACTTCGGGATGACAACGGCGACGGGAGTCTCGCCCCACTCGGGATCCGGCACCCCGACGACCGCGACCAGGTCCACGCCTGTGTTCTGCGCGATGACCCGCTCGATCTCGGCGGGGTAGACGTTGAAACCGCCGGAGATGATCATGTCGGTCTTGCGGCCCGTGATGTGAAGATAGTTCTCATCGTCCAGGTATCCCAGGTCGCCGGTGAGCAGCCCGTCCGGCCGGAACGTCGCCGCGGTCTGGGTCGGACGGTTCCAGTAGCCGACCGCGTTGGCGGGGCTGACGATGACGATCTCGCCGACCTCGCCGCAGGGTACGTCGTTTCCGTTGCCGTCCACCACGGTGATGCGGCACATCGGGGTCTCCTTGCCGCATGACGTGGCGATCGATGTCTTGCCTGCAACGATGTCGCGGTGATCCTGTGGAGTCAGGATGGTGGCCTGCCCGCCGCATTCGGTGAGACCGTATCGCTGCTGCAAATCACAGCCGAGCAGATCCATCGCCTTGCGGGCCAGGCCGGGGGGCACCGGCGCCGATCCGTAGGAGATGCGGCGCAGGCTGGACATGTCGCGGTGCGGGCCGTTCTCCAGGATGGCCAGCACCCGATGCAGCATCGTGGGAATGAACGTGGTGAAAGTGATTGAACTGCGCTCGATCTCGTCTATCACCGCGTGCGGATCGAAACGCTGGTGAATCACCATTGTCTGGCCCAGGTATAGCCAGGAGACCGTGCGGACCATGCCGCCCGCGGTGAAGAACGGCGTGGTGGCCAGCATCACGTCGGACCGGTCGGCCTCGGTCACGAGGTTGGTGTCCGCTGCCTGGTAGAGCAGGCCGCGATGGGTGTGCATGACGCCCTTGGCCCGGCCGGTGGTGCCGCTGGTGTAGAGGACGACCGCGATGTCATCGGGGGTGACCGCAACCGGCGGGGCGACGGGTTCGGCCGTCGAGAGGACGGATTCGTACTCTGTACCGATCGTCAGCTTGACCGCCAGTCCGTCGACTTCAGCGGCGAAACTCTGGTACTGGTCGGCGTGGATGATCGCCGCGCGGGCTCCCGAGTCGTCGCGCACGTGCGCAACCTCTTCGGGCGCGAGGCGGATATTGACCGGCACCGCAATGAGGCCTGCCTTCGCCAGCCCGAACGAGATCTCCGGCCATTCAATGCAGTTGCGCGCGATCACCATCACCCGGTCCCCGGGTACCAGCGCGGTGCCTGCGAGATGGTTTGCGAGCCGCTTCGACCGCTCGTCGACCTGCGACCAGGTACGGGTCCGGCCTGCGTCGACGAGCGCCCGCTTGCCGGGATAGCGGCGAGCGTTGTTGGTCGAGATGTCTGAAATGAGCATCATCAGATGAGAAACGCCAAGGTGTCGATCGGGCCGGCTGCATCGATCAGATGAACGATCTTGCGGACCAGTCGGAGGCCGTTCGGTGACCGCCGAAGGGTGTGGACGACCCGGCCCGCCCAGAACCGCTGGCGTACCCGGTATTCGAACAGGGCGAAGTTCGACTCCACCGTCACGGTGTCGTCGATCTGCTCGACGACCTCGCTGTTGGACAGCAGTCTGCGCATCACCGACGGCGGTGTCTGGGAATGCCGGTTGCCGGTGTTCAGCTGTGCCACCCGGCTTTTGATTCGCCTGCGGTTGTCGTTGATGTAGGCCAGCGTCGTTCGTGCATCATCGTCGGGGTGCATGGGAATGCGGTACAGAACGTTCTCGTCATCGTCGGCCCACAACGATTCCCATTCCGAGTAGCGGCCCTCGTCGGCCAGCCGGGATTCCAGATACAGAAACGACAAGACGTCGGCATCCGGTAGCGGCCGTAACACAGGTGTGGACTCAGGTTGAGTCGTGACGGTCATCGCCTCAGGACTTTCCGCCGACTACTGCGGCCCATTGCGAGTAGAAGCCCCGTTGTGGCGTCTCGGCGCTCTTGTCGCGGTTGATGATTCCGGTCTCGTCGGTGATGTCGTCGTCCATCCCGCGCGCCAGCATCAGCCACTCCGGCAGTTCGGCCGCGAGCCCGGCCTGGTTGCGCATCCCGATCTCCCCGTCGTCGGCGATCAGGAAGCCCGCGGGTCCCATCGCGCCCTCGGAGCGCCGCAGCGTGCGTTCGTTGAGATCGTCATGGCCGGGGATCAACACCGCGGTGGTATAGGCGATCGTGCGGTCGGGAGCTTGTGGTTCGACGAACATCACGTTCATCTCCGCCAGAAACAGGTTCGGCCAGATCAAAGTGTGCGGGGGACCGACCACCAGTGCATCGTGCGCCTGATCGGGGCCGTAGGCCCTCTCGAGGGCGTCGACATAACCCGCCAGCTTGGCCCGCGGGATACGGCCGTACCACACGAATTCCTCGTCCAGCTTTCGGTATTCGTCGCTGTAGTCGATCTCCGAATGGCCGCCGCCGATGTCGCGGACCAGAACGTCGACCTTGGTCGGGACATGGGACACCTTCGCCGGCTTGATGGCGTCATACACCGATGCGTGGGTGAACAGCGCGTGGTAGCCGTCGACGTTGTTCTCCACCACCATCTTCCAGTTGGCGTGATGGAGGTGCTTCATCCAGTTGGCCCGCAGGTCGATGCTGCGGTCGGGGGACAGGTTCAACAGCCGGTCGATCGCGTGCGTCGCCCCTCCGAGGTGCTCGGACAGCGAGACGCCGTCGGCCGCCAGCGAGGCGAACACGAATCCGCCATAGCTGTCGATCCTGGGCGCCTGCGCCAGGCCCAGGTCGGCGCGCACCTCGGCGAACCCCTCTCCGTAGCCTTCGCGCATCGGAACACCTTGCAGCGCGCCGGTGTTGCTGAACGTCCAGCCGTGATAAGGGCAGCGAAACGAGTTGGCGTTGCCCTTGTCGGCATTGCACAGTTTGTTCGCGCGGTGTGTGCAGCGGTTCAGCAGCACACGCACAACACCGTCCTTGCCGCGCACCACGACGACGGGATCCGATCCGATCATCCGGGTGAGGTAATCGCCCGGCTCGTTGACTTCGCTTTCGTGCGCGACGTATACCCAGCCGGTCTTGAAGATGGTGTCCATCTCACGGCGGAAGATCTCCGGCGAGGTGTAGACCGAGCCGTGCACGCGGTCGCTGCGAACGACGGTGGCCGCATCGAAATCCTCGGCGGACGTTGTTGTCTCGAGAGTCGTCACTCGGCCTCCAGGTTGACTGCGGGGATCGCCACGTCGCCGAGGCGACGAAATGCGACGTGCACGGTGGCACCGATGCGCGGTGCGGCATCGGTCGGTGTAAGGGTGGTCATGATGATCCGATGACCGCTGTCCATCTCGACGTCGACGATGGGGTAGGGGTCGGTGGCGCGCACCAGTCCCGCTTCCCGTCGGTGCATCATCGTCGCTGCGTGCACGATCCCGCGCGGGTGCACTTGTCTCCAAACGGGTTCGGTGCGACCGCAGGCATCGCAGGTCTGCTGTTCGAGTTCGAGCGCTAATTCGCAGCCTGCGCAGAAGGGCAGCGCGAGGTCGCCGCGCGCCGCGGCGTCGTAGAGCGGGCGAAGGGCGTCGCCGTTGATCGCAGGCGCCAGCGCGGGTTCGAGCAGCCAGTCCTGGCGGGCCGACGTCGTGAGGGCCGTCATGCCGCTCGCTCCAGTATCAGCGCGGCATGGTGATCCATCCGACCGCCTATCCCGCCGACCAGCGCCACGGTGGCGTCGGGGACCTGACGATCTCCGCCGACCCCACGAAGCTGGATCACTGCCTCGGCCAACGGTGTCATGCCCTGCAGGTAGAAGCCGGAGAGTTGGCCGCCGCCGGTGTTCACCGGCAGCACTCCGCCTGGGCCGGCCCGACCGTCCTGCATGAAGACGCCCGCGGGGGTATCGCCGGTGAGCCGGTACTCGTCGAGCAGGGCCAGCGTCACAATCGAGAACGGGTCGTACAGCTCGGCGATGTCGAGCTCGGCGCGCGTGATACCGGCCTCATCGAGCGCGTCGTCTACGGCGCGGCGGCCTCCGCCGAACCATGACTCCGCACCGGCGCGGCGGCGCCGCACGGGATGATCGCGACCTGTTCCGAGAATCCGCAGCCGGGTCGCGCCAATCGAATCTCGGCCCGAAAGAACCACTGCCACAGCGCCATTGACCGGCCGTGCGCAGTCAAGCAGACGCAATGGTTCGGCGATCATCGGGCTGGCCGCATAACCGTCGGAGTCGAGCGGTTCGCGGCTGACCGCGTCTGGGTTGCCCGTCGCCCAGCGCCGAGCCGTGGTCGCCACCGCAGCCAGCGCATCGGCGGAGGTACCGGTGACGTGGAGCCAACGCTGGGCCAGTAACGCGTAGGTCGGGACCGAGCCCAGTAGGCCCGACGCTCGTTCCATACCGCGTGTGCCGGTATTGCCGCCGCTGTGGGCGTACGTCGAACCCGACCCTTTATCCGCGACGAGTGGGGCGTCGGCGAATACGCACACCACCGTGGCCGCTTCTGCGTCCGCGATGGCTTTGCGGGCGCGCTCGACCATCGCGATCGTGGTGGCGCCCTTTATTTCGACGTGCTCCAACAGTCGCAGATTGCCGAACCCACCCTGGGCGGCGAAGCCCACGCCCAACCGGTCGGGCCGCACCCCCTGCGAGGACCCGACCAGCAGCCCGTCCACATCGGCCAGTTCGATGCCCGCGTCGGCGAGCGCCGAGGCGGTCGCCTCGCACGCCAACTGCAGGGGAGTCCCGCCGGGCACCAGTGACATCGGTGTCATCCCCATGCCGACGATGGCGACGCTGTCTCTGTCGCTCATTTCCTGGGCTTCCGTTCACCGCGGTAGTTGCCGACCCTCAGCCAGTCTTCCCGATCCTCCGCCGTGGCCACCGTGAAGCTGGACAGCTCGAGTGGGTCAAGGAAGGCCTCGTCGCCGGTCTCGAGATCCTCGACCAACAGCCGTGGGCCATTGCCGTTCCTGTCGAGCCACAGTCGCACGGCCGCGAACTCGTTGATCAGGATCGCCAGTTCGCGGCGCTTCGGATTGCCGCTCGATGCGTCCATGGCGATGGGCTTTCTGCGCAGGTTGGCTGAATCGGTGAATACCCACACAGTATTACCGCATACTAGTGTCAGAATCAATGTCCGAACGCGGATCGAGTATTGCACGAGATAGCGGTCAACATGCAGACTGGCTGCAGGAACGCTGGAACCACAGAGGCGACACATCTGTCAGAAACAAGTCCCAAAGGAGCAGCATGACCGACACCGCCGTGCCCGGCGCTGTGATCGACACGAATGACTACCGCAGCATCTGGATGTACCTCAAGGAGCTCGAGTTCCGGCAGGGCTTCACCGAGGTACGGGTCAACGGGGCGGCCGTACGCACGCGCTATGCCGAGGCCGGCTCACCGGAGAAGCCACATATTGTCCTGCTGCACGGGACCGGCGGGCACTGGGAGACGTTCGCACCCAATCTCGCGGCACTTTCCGAGCACTTTCACTGCGTGGCGATCGACATGATCGGGAACGGGTTCTCCGACAAGCCCGACTACGACTACGAGATCGCGGTCTACATCGACCATGTGCTCGGCGTGATGGATCACTTCGGCATGGCGCGGGCACATTTGATCGGGATGTCGCTGGGCGCGTGGGTCGCCTCGACGATCGCCGTGAGCCATCCCGATCGCGTTGAGAAGGTCATCCTGATGTCGCCGGCGGGCAAGGAGGCCACGGCGTCGAACATGGCAAGGATCCGTGCCGAACGCACGAAGGCGGTCAACGAACCGACGTGGGAGTCCCTTCACGCGGTGTTCGCGCATCTAATCGCCGAAGAGGCCAACCGGCTGCCCGACCTGATCGGCCTGCGCCAGGCCGTCTATCAGCGCGACGACACCCGCAAGACAATTGATCGTCTGTTGATCCTGCAGGACGCCGCCGCGCGCGACCGCAACCTCATCCCCGAGGAGAAATGGCGAGGCATCACCGCACCGGTGATGATCGTCGCCTCAGGGAGAGACCACGGCGTCTATCAAGAGACGGCCGCCTCGATCGCCGGGCTGATCCCGAACTCGGAGGTGTTCGAGATGCCCGAGGTGCGGCATTGGCCGCACTTCGAGGACCCCGAATCGTTCAATCCTGCCGCTGTCTCGTTCCTGCGCCGATGACGCGGCCCGGGCCGGGGGAGATCGCCGACATCGCTCGTCGGCTCTACACAGCCGAGCAGGAGCGCAAGCCGATCCGGCAACTGTCACTGGACTATCCGGAGATGACGATCGACGACGCCTATGCGGTTCAGCGTGAGCTGGTCGAACTCAAGGTCGCCGACGGACGGGTGGTGAAGGGCCGCAAGATCGGACTGACCTCGAAGGTCATGCAGCGCGCGGTGTCGATCGACGAGCCCGACTACGGGGCGCTCTTCGATGACATGTTCGTCGACGACGGCGGCCGGGTGCCGCCCGGTCGCTTTATTCGTCCGCGAGTCGAGGTGGAGTTGGCGTTCGTCCTTGGCGAGCCGTTGTGCGGGCCGGACGTCACGCTTTCCGAGGTGCTGCGCGCGACCGAGTTCGTCAGGCCGGCAATGGAGATTCTCGACGCCCGGGTACAGATGTCCGACCCCGAGACCGGTCATCTGCGCACGATCGTCGACACCATCGCAGACAACGCGGCCGACGCCGGGCTGGTCCTTGGCGGACGGGAGTTTCGGCCGCTCGACGTCGACTTGCCGTGGGTGGCGGCAGTGTTGAGACGCAACGGCACGATCGAAGAATCCGGGGTGGCCGCCGCGGTGCTCGACCATCCTGGGAACGGCGTCGCCTGGCTGGCGAATCGTCTTGCCCCGCATGGGGTTTCCTTGTGTGCTGGCGAGGTTATCCTGTCCGGGTCGTTCACCAAGCCGGTGTTCGCCGAGCCCGGCGACACTTTCGTTGCCGACTACGGCCCGCAGGGCACGGTGTCGGTGACCTTCGACCGGGAGCCACAGCGGTGACGAACCGGTGGGCCGAGCGAATCGGCGAAGGCCGTCCCCGATTCGGCCTTTGGGTGGCTTCAGGTAGTAGCTATGTCACCGAGATCTGCGCGGGGTCGGGCATCGACTGGGTACTGATCGACCATGAGCATGCCCCCAACGATCTGCGCACCACGTTGGACCAGCTGCAGGTGCTGGCCGGCTACCCGGACGTCGACGTCGTGGTGCGACCGCCCGCGGCCGACCCGGTCTACATCAAGCGGCTGCTCGACATCGGCGCACAGAACATCATCGTGCCGATGATCGACGGCCCCGAGGAGGCGGCCGCCGCCGTCGCTGCCACCCGCTATCCGCCCGCCGGTATCAGGGGGGTGGGTAGCGCGCTGGCGCGGGCGTCGCGGTGGAATCGCATCACCGACTATCTCGCTACCGCCGATCAAGGTGTGTCGTTGACAGTTCAGGTCGAATCGACGGCCGGCCTGGCGGCACTTGGCGATATCGCGGACGTCGATGGTCTCGACGCGGTGTTCATCGGACCCGCCGACCTGGCTGCGTCCATGGGCCGCCTCGGCCAGCCCGAGCACCCGGAGGTGGTGGGCACCATCGAAACCGCACTGAACGAAATCGTCGAGCATGGCAAGAGCGCGGGGGTTAACGCGTTCAACCCGACGTTCGCGCAGCGGTATCTCGCGGCCGGCGCGAGGTTCGTTCTCGTCGGCGCCGACGTTGCTTTGCTCGCCCGCGGCGCCGATCAGCTGGCGGCCCGGTATCGCGGTGGCCGCGAACCGTAAGAACAAAGCTATAACTATCTAGCTGTTTGGCCGTTATGGTTGTTGGATGGATCCCAATCCCGACTACGACGCGAGCGACGAGCTGGAGTACGGCGTCAATTGGTTCGCGTGGATATTGCGCGGCGCCTATCCGCCGCCCGCATACCCGCCCGTTTAGGACGATCGGCCCGCATCAGGCCTGGCGCGCTCGTGGGCCAGGCCTCGGTGGTGCGGTGGATCGGTAGTGGTGTCCGGCGGGTGTGGTGAATTCAGCTGTATGGACGCCCTTCTCGTCGTCACCAGCAACGACCTGCCAGCCCGGTGATTCTTTGGTGTAGTTGCAGCGTTCGCATTTGCCCAGACCGCATCTTGACATGAGGCAACAGGCAAGGCCTGTGGATGAAATCCAGACGGTGGATAAGTCCGTTTGGCCGTTGACTGGCAGCGTCGCCGCCGACTGTGCTCACCGGCGTATCTGACTTGCGCGTCACAATCGACATGGGAACCACTACACGTTCCTAGGTGGAATTCGATGCTGGAGCTTTATTTCTGACTGTTGTGTCACTTATACTCGGGCGTTATGGACCTGGAGTTCTCACCGGATCAAGAGCAGTTCCGCGACCGGGTCCGAACCTGGCTGGATGAGAACAAGCCGACCGAGCCAAGGCCTCGCGACGACGCAGGCATCCGCGAGTACGACCTGGCGTGGCAGCGCACCCAGTGGGAGGGCGGCTGGGCGGGCATCGCGTGGCCGACCGCGTACGGAGGCAAGGGGCTGACCCTGCTGCAGCAGCTGATCTGGTACGAGGAATACGCCGCACGCGGCTTTCCCGGGATCGACGCATGTTTCGTCGGGCTTTCACACGCCGGACCCACGTTGATCACCCGGGCCGCCGAGGATCAGAAATCGTTTCACCTTCCGAAGATCCTGCGCGGCGACGTCATCTGGTGTCAGGGCTTCTCTGAACCCGAAGCAGGCTCGGATCTGGCTGCGCTGCGGACCAAGGCGGTGATCGACGGCGACGAATTGGTGGTGTCGGGGCAGAAGCTGTGGACAAGCTTCGCCACCGTTGCCGACTACCAGGAATTGCTGGTGCGCACGGACAACAGCGGTAGCAAGCACACCGGAATCACATGGGTCATTTGCGACATGTCGACGCCGGGTATCGAGGTACGCCCCATCGAGACCATTGAAGGCGGTTCAGAGTTTTGCGAGGTGTTCTACGACAACGTCCGGATCCCCATGTCGAATGTGGTGGGCGAGGTCGGCGAAGGCTGGTCGGTCGCGATGGCGACGTTGTCGTTCGAGCGGGGTACCGCGTTCACCGCGAACCAGGTGCGGCTCGCCAAGATCATCGAGGACCTGATCGACTACGCCCGTGATCACGTCGGCCCCGACGGTCGTCGACCTGCGATCGCCGACGATGAGATCGCCAGACGACTGGCAAGGGCTCGCGCCTCTGTCGCGTCGCTGCGGGCGTTGACCTACACCAACATCTGCGAGGCGATGAAGACCGAGACGCCCGGCCCGCGCGGCTCGATCGTGAAGCTGATGTATGCCGAACTGGCCAAGGAGATCGGCAAGCTGGCGATGGACGTCGTCGGCCCCGCGGCGATCCGGCGGTCGTCGCGGTGGGACGCGGACGGCTGGGCGGGCTATTACTACTACTCGTTCTCGCAGGCCATCGGAGGCGGGACATCGGAAATCCAGCGCAACATCATCGGTGAACGCGTGCTGGGTCTGCCGCGATGACAGGAGAAGGTCATGGATCTGCTGCCCGGGCCTGAACAGCTCGAGCTCGTCTCGGCCGCGGGTGAGTTCCTGTCCGACCGGATGCCGATCGAACGAATCCGCGCCGACCGGGACGCACAATCGGCTGTGTCGCAACGAATCTGGCGCGAGGGCGCGGAACTGGGCCTACTGACGCTGGGCTTGCCAGAAGAGTTCGGCGGCTCGGGTCGGCCCCTCGGTGATGAGGCGCTGTTGCACGTCGAACTGGGCAGGAACCTGGCACCCGGACCGTTCCTCGCCACCACCCTCGCGGCGCGGATCGCAGCGAGATGTGGCGATAGTGCACTCGCCGACCAGATCGGTTCGGGGAAGGCCCTGGTCTCACTAGCGGTGTTGCGCGGCGACGGTGACGTGAGACCGATCAAAGGCACCTTCGACCTGTTCGATCATGTCGATGCTCGGTATGCGCTCGTGGTCGCGCGCGAGGGGGCGGCGCTGGTCGATATCGCCTCGTTCGGGCGGCCCGTCATCGTCGAATCGGCCGATCCTGGAACTCGGATGGCAACGGCCACTGTGCAATCCGCCGAACCAGTGCACTGGCTGTCGGCCGACAACGAGTGGATCTGGGGTCGTGCAGTAGCGTTGTCGGCCGCCTTTCTCACCGGCCTTGCGAGTGCCGTAACGGAGCAGGCGACCGAATACGCCAAGACGCGGGTCCAGTTCGGCAAGCCCATCGGGATGCACCAGGCCATCAAACACACCTGCGTGAACATGGAGATCGCTGCGCAGGCCGCTCATGCTCAGACGTTGTTCGCGGCGATCGCACTGGAGTCCGGCCGATCCGACGCTCTGCTGCAACTGCTTTCAGCCGTGACGGTTGCCGGGTCTGCCGCCGTGGACAACGCCGCCGCGGGCATCCAAGTGTTCGGCGGAATGGGATACACCTTCGAAAACGACATGCACCTCTATCTCAAGCGTGCCCACGTCTTCCGCCATCTCTTCAGCGAGCCGACCGACGTTCTCGCCGAACTGCTGGCGCAGGACCGCGCACAGTGAACGCAAAGGTCGCCATCGCAGGCGTCGCGTTATCGGATGTGGGCCGCGTCGATGACAAGGGTCCCTATGAGTTGATGGCACAGGCCAGTCGCTTGGCGCTGGCGGACGCCGGTTTGACGCCAGCCGATGTCGACGGATTGGCGTCGACCGGCCAGGGCACCTTGCCTCCTGTCGATGTGGGCGAGTATCTGGGGCTACGGCCGCGGTGGGTGGACTCGACCGCTGTCGGCGGTGCCTCATGGGAGGTAATGGCTTCGCACGCGGCCGACGCGATCACCGCCGGTCACGCCGACGTCGTGCTACTGACCTATGGTTCGACTGCGCGCGCCGACCTCAAGAAGGGCTTGCGCGGCGCGAATATCAACTGGGGTGCGCGCGGGCCGCTGCAGTGGGAGGCGCCCTATGGGCACACCCTCATCTCGAAGTACGCCATGGCGGCGCGTCGGCACATGCACCAGTACGGCACCACCATCGAGCAGCTCGCCGAGGTCGCGGTGTCGGCACGATTCAACGCCGCCGACAATCCGGACGCTTACTACCGTGAGCCGATTTCGATCGACGATGTGCTCGCCGGACCGATGATCGCCGATCCTTTCACCAAGCTGCACTGCTGTATTCGCAGTGACGGCGGTGCGGCGGTGGTACTGGTCAACGCCGACCGGGCCAAGGATCTGCGATCGCGACCGGTATGGGTGCTCGGCGCGGCAGAATCCACCTCACACATGCTGAGCTCGCAGTGGGACGACATGACGGTCGGACCCGCCGCCGTGAGCGGGCCGCTGGCGTTCGCGCGTGCCGGGGTGCGGCCGGCGGACGTCGATGTGGCCGAGTTGTACGACGCGTTCACCTACATGCTGTTGCTCACGCTCGAAGACCTCGGCTTCTGTCCGAAGGGGGAGGGCGGCCGCTTCGTCGAGAAGGGTTCGTTGCGGCTCGGCGGAGAGCTGCCCACCAACACCGACGGTGGCGGCCTTTCGGCATGTCATCCGGGTCAGCGCGGATTGTTCCTGCTTGTCGAGGCTGCTCGTCAGTTGCGGGGCGAGTGCGGACCGCGACAGGTGCCCGATGCAAAGATCGCCTGCGTCAGTGGCACCGGCGGGTGGTTCTGTTCAAGCGGCACAATGGTTCTCGGCGCCGAGGAGCCCTAGATGGATCAGCCGCCGTTGTGCGCGGATCTCGGGAATACCCGGTCCATGTTGGAAGCGGCAGCGCAGGTGCATGGTGACCGGGAAGCCTATGTCGAACCGGGCGCACGGATCAGTTTCGCCGAGTGGATCGAGCGGGCTCGCGCCGTCGCAGCGCAATTCCTGGAGTTGGGCGTTGACAAGGGTGACGTCGTGGCGCTGTGGCTGCCCTCGGGTATCGACTATGCGACGTGTTATGCGGCGGCGGCGATGATCGGCGCGATCACCACCGGGCTGAACCCGAGACTTGGTCCGCGGGAGATCGAATCGATTCTGTCTCGGGCTGATCCGTCATTGGTCGTGGCCGACGAGCGGCTCGGCGCGATCCCGGCCGGCGGACGTCGCGTGTTGCCGCGTGCATCGATGTCCGCCGCCCCCGTCCACGGCGATCTGCCTGCGGTGGAATTGAACCCGCGAGATCCCGTGAGCCTGATCTTCACCAGCGGAACCACCGGGCTGCCCAAGGGCGCGGTGTACGACGCCGCAGGCCTGGCAGCCGGCGCGATGTCGGCAGGTGTGATGAGCGCACCATTTGACCGCAGACTCACGTCTACACCGTTCGCCCACGCCGGCTACATGTTCAAGCTGTGGGATCAACTGACGTGGGGCACCACGTTGGTGGTCCCGCCAGCCCCGTGGTCGGCCGCGGGCATGTTCGACGTCTTGCGCACGGAGAGAATCACCGTTGCCGGTGCGGTACCCACCCAATGGGCCAAGCTGCTCGAAATCGAGGGTGTAGGCCGGGAGTCGCTGGCGCATCTGCGAATTGGAGTCGTCGCAACCGCGCCGGCTTCGCCCGAACTGGTTCGGCGCGTCCGGCAACGGTTCGGCGTCCCACTGGTCGTGCGTTATGCGATGACCGAATGCCCGACGATCTGCGGAACGGCGCCCGATGACCCGCCCGAGATCCAATCCGCGACGGTAGGCCGTCCCGCGGCAGGCATGGAGGTACGCGTTGACGACGGCGGCGTCGTCGAGGTGCGGGGACCGTGTGTGATGCGCGGCTACTGGCGTAATCCCGTGCTGACCGCGGAGGTGCTGCGGGCGGGCTGGCTGCGGACCGGTGACATCGGAACGCTCGACGGGAACGGCTACCTGTCGATCGTCGGCCGGACTGGCGATATGTATATCCGCGGTGGCTACAACGTGCACCCGGTCGAGGTCGAACGAGTGCTTGCCGCCCATCCCGACGTAAAAGAGGCAGTCGTGGTAGGTCGGTCCGCTCCGGTGATCGGCGAGATCGGTGTCGCGTTCGTCGTGCCCATTGATCCGAGGAATCCGCCCACGCTGCAAGAACTCCGGGCTTGGGTGTCCCGCCAGTTGGCGGACTACAAGGCACCGGACGACGTGGTGGTCGTCGATGCGCTGCCCTTGACGGCGATGCTCAAGCCGGACCGGGCGGCACTGCGCGCGGCGACCCCACGGTCCTCATGAAAGAAGATTTACGCTGGCACTTCAACGCGTGACGCTCGATGGGCTCGACATCGAGTACACCGATGCCGGGGCTGGCTTCCGGTGTGCCGTGCCGACCTGGAAGCTCGATGCGGCGCTGGCCCTTCGCGCCGCACCAGCAATCGAGAGCTTCGGCAAGCCGGTGACTCTGGCCTGGGGTACCGATGACAAACTGTTTCCCCTCGATCACGCCCGCCGCCTGCGCGATGCCTTTCCTCAGTCGACCCTCATCGAGGTTCCTTACAGCTCAGCCTTCGTGATGCTCGATGCGCCCGAGCAACTCGCCGCTGCTATCCGCAACCGATGACTGCGCGATGAATGTCTTCTCGAAGACGACAAAGCACGCTAGGCTAAATAGATATATGTATGTCGGATAAGGAGCGTTTGATGGGAAATCTGGATGGACGCGTCGCATTGATCACGGGCGCCGCGCGCGGGCAGGGCCGGGCCCACGCGGTCCGCCTGGCCATAGAGGGCGCGGACATCATCGCGGTGGACATCTGCCGCGACATCGACACCATGGACTACCCGAACGCCACCGCGGACGATCTCGAGGAAACGGTGAAACTCGTCGAGAACGAGGGGCGCCGAATCATCGCGCATCAGGCCGACGTTCGCGACGCCGACGCTCTCGATCAGATCGTGGGAGACGGGGTCAAGGACCTCGGCCGCCTCGACATCGTCATCGCCAATGCCGGCATCATCCGGCTGGGCGGCGGTGGCGACCGCCGTCAGATCTTCCGAGACATCGTCGATGTCAACCTGTTCGGCGTGTGGAACACCGTGGAGGCGGCCATCCCGAAACTCGTCGAGGGTGGCCGCGGCGGCTCCATCGTGCTCACCAGTTCGAGCGCAGGCCTGAAGGGCCCGAATACCGACCGCGCAGGCGCGCAGGCCTACACCGCCTCCAAACGCGGCCTTGTGGGTCTGATGCAGGTGTGGGCAAACCACCTGGCGCAGCATTCGATCCGCGTCAACACGATTCACCCGACGGGGGTGGCCACCGGCATGGTGATGAACGAGACGATGGCGGCCCTGGTCGCGGCCGAGGACGTCGCGATAACGGCGATGCAGAACGCACTTCCGATCCCGGTGCTGATGCCCGAAGACATCGCGGGCGCCGTCGCCTTCCTGGTATCCGACGAGGCGAAGTTCATCACCGGCACCGCATGGCCGCTCGACGCCGGCTTTGCCGTCCGTTCGTAGCCAGGATGTCAGGGCTGATCCGGGCGCAGCTCGATGAACAGCCCCTCGGCTTCGGCGCACAGGACGTCGCCGTGAGTGAGCCTCGCCCGGAGAATCCGTTTGCGGCCCTCCTCGCTGACGAACCAGGCGCTCACCTGAAGCTCTTCGTCGACCGGCGTGATGGAACGGAAGTCGGTGTGCAGATAGGCCGTTCGTGCGGGGGCCCGATCACCGCTACTGGCCAGCCTGCCAAGCACCTCGTCGAAAAGCAGTGGGATGGCGCCGCCGTGTACGGCGCCACCCCCGCCGAGGAAGTAGCGCCCGAACGTGACCCTCCCCTCAACCTTCGTATGGTCGCCCGTGATCGGGACGAAGTTAGGAGACATGGTCTGCCCACGGCCGGGCAGGTCGAGCCGCCGAGCGAAGATCTGCCTGCGCTCCGGGACCGCGGCTCCTGCGAGCCGATCGGTCCACGCGCGCAAGTCCTCCGTCAGCGCCACCGTCGTCTCGGTGGTCGGGGCAGCGGCGGCTACGCCGTCGAGGAAGTCCCGCAGTGCGGTGATCATGTCGCCGTACTCAGCGCCGCCGCCGGGACTGCGAACGCTGGGTTCCTGCCACGTCCGCATCGGCGGGAATCCGCCCCGGGGGTCCTGGTCGTCGGTCACGTTGCGCACCACTCGGTCATATCCGGAGACTAATGCATTGACATTAACTTCGGTCGCTGAGATGCTGGCGTGGCGTGCCTCACAGCACGTCTGTTGAGATCCGCGAGCACCTGTCTAGGGGGCGAAAATGCCGGAAGTCGATTCGGCGCCGCACGGTCCGCTGGCAGGGCTCGTTGTGGTCGACCTGTCGACGACGTTGCCGGGTGCGCAGGCAACGCAGTTCCTCGCCGATTGCGGCGCCGACGTCATCATGGTCGAGCCGCCCGATGGCAGTCCGCTTCGGCAACTCGCGGGGTGGCCCGCGCTACTGCGCGGTAAGCGCAGCATCACCCTCGACCTGCACGACGATTCCGACCTCGACCGGTTGCGTGCGCTGCTGCGCCGAGCCGATGCCATGGTCAACACGCTGCGGCCGGCTGCGGCCGAGCGCCTCGGCTTGACCCCTGAGCTGTTGGCCGAGCGGTATCCGCGACTCGTTGTCGGCGCCATCACCGGCTGGGGCTCGACCGGTCCGTGGCGCAACTACAAAGGTTGGGAAGCGCTGGTCATGGCGAAGACCGGCGTCATGCACGAGAAGCGGGGGCTGACAGCGCGTCCTGGGCCGGCCTACATTGCCGCAGCGTATGCGTCCTGGGGCGCGGCTCACGCTGCGGTGCAGGGCATTCTGGCCGCACTGCTCGAACGGGAATCCAGCGGCCGCGGTCAGATCGTGGAAGCGAATCTCGTCACCGGCATGGGCTCGATGGATCCGTACAACTGGTTCTACGAGATGGTGCTGGAGCGTTATCCCGGTGCATTCGAGCCGATGGACGCGGCCTACGACGACCAGGGGCGTCCCCAGGCGTACCTCATCTATGCGCTGCTGGTGGCGCCGACAAAGGACGGTCGGTGGCTGCAGTTCGCGCAGGTGTCTCCCCGGCTGATCGGCGCATGGCTGACCGAACTCGACCTGATGGGTGAGATCGCAGACCCGAAATGGCAGGGCTTTCCGATGCTGCCGACGCCCGAACTGCGCACCGAATGGTGGGACCTGATGCTCGAGCGGGTGGGGGCCCGCACTCTCGCCGAATGGCAGCAGGCGATGGAGGTCAACAAGGATCTCAGCGGTGAGCTGTTGCGCAGTCCCGACGACTCGCTGAACCATCCGCAGACCGCTCACGAGGGCCGCGCGGTCACCGTGATGGATCCCGACCTCGGTCCGGTGCGGCAGCCCTCGACCCTGATACACGCCGACGGTAAGCCGTTGACCGATCTGCGTCCTGCTCCGCGACTCGGCGAACACAACGACTCGGTGAGCTTTGACGAGGCGACGGGTGCAGCGCCGCCGCCGCGGGACTTGGGTTCCGACCCGCCGCTGGCGGGCGTGACAGTCCTGGAATTCGGAAGCATGTTCGCCGGGCCCTACGGTGCCACTCTGCTGGCCGAGCTTGGCGCGCGCGTGATCAAGGTCGAGCCGCTTGAGGGTGACAACATCCGCACGCTTGTCGCCTTTCCCGAAGCCGGCGGCGGAAAGGTGTTGCAGGGCAAGGAGAGTGTTGCCATCGACTTCACCAAGCCCGAGGGACTCGAGTTGGTCTACGAGCTCGCCAAGCGCTCCGATGTGGTACTGCAGTGCTTCCGCGGCAAGGCGGCCGAGCGCGCCAAGATCGACGAGGCATCGCTGCGGGCCGTCAATCCCGACCTGGCATTTGTGACCACGTCCGGCTACGGCGTCGACGGTCCGTTTTCGCACCGTGCCGCCTACGCACCCTCGATCGGCGCGGCCTCCGGCCTGTCGTTGATCGACAGCCAAGACGACGGCCACGCGCCCGTCGACCTGGACGACACGCACCGCAGGGCGGTGAAGTTGCACGCGGGTGGTGCGGTGCCGGCCGTGCAATCCGACGGGATCGCCGCACACGGCGTCGGCTCGGCGCTGATGGTCGCGCTGTATGCGAAGCGTCGCGGCATCCAGCTCCACAATCTGGTCACCACGATGCTTGGCACCGTGCAGCAGGCACTGGTCGTACACAACACGGCATACGCCGGACGGCCGACGATGCAAGCCGCCGACGACCAGCACTTCGGGCTCACTGCGCTCTACCGGATGTACCGCGCGGCCGACGGCTTCGTCTTCCTCGCCGCACCGCTGCCCCACGAGTGGCCTGCACTGGCAAAGGCCATGGCACCCTACGTCGAGCTGCATATCGACGAACGATTCGCGAGTGCCGAATCGCGCGCGGAGCACGACGAGGCCCTCATCGAGGCGTTGACGCCGGTGTTCGCGACGAAGAGCAAAGTGGAGTGGGAAGACGAGCTGACGGCTCAGGATGTCGGCTGTGTTGAGGTGGTGGAAAGCAACTCCGAGCTGGTGTTGCAGACCGACCCCTACTTCGAGGCGGGCTATGCGGTGCAGGCTTACAGCCCTATTTTCGAGGAGCATCGCCGACTGGCTCCGTTGTGCCGGTTCTCCCGATCGCGTTCCAGGGCCGAAGCGGGCTGCACGATCGGCCAGCACACCGATGCAGTGCTGCGCGAGATCGGACTTGGCGATGCCCGCATCGCCAACCTGCGCTCACGCCAAATCGTCGGCGGCAGCTAGCAGTCAGGCGTCGGTCGATCCACTCATCAGAGCGCGGGTCTCGTACGACACCGGCGCGGTGAGCATGCCGACCCAGGTGTCGACGTAGTTGTGCAACTGCGCCTCGCTGAGCCCGTGGCCCGAGCGGGCGGCCGCAGCCAGCACGTTGATCAGGCTGACGTAAAGCTGGAACGTTCGGCCGCGCCGGATCCGCTCGGGCAGGTCCTGAAGCGCTGCGTCGACGAGCTCCTCCAACCGCTCCTGGGTCCACTCGTCCTCGACGTGATCCGGCCAGTAGTCGCTGCGGGCCCGCGGATCCTCCACGAGCCGCGCCAGAAACGGTGCGAACATCTCGCCCGCCGCGATGCTGTTGGCGAGCGGGCGGGCGAGCAGCCATACGACCGCGCGGGGATCGGCTTCCTTACCCTGCTCACGCATGCTGGCGAGCATCTCCTGTCGGTCTGCTCCGAGCGATGCCTGGCGATAGGAGATCAGCGCTCGGATCAGGCCGTCGCGGGAGCCGAAGTGGTACCGGATCACCGACGTGTTCGACTGCCCGGCCGCCTGTTGGATCTCCCGCAGCGTCACCGCCTCGATGCCCTTGGTGGCGAACAGCCGCTCGGCCACCTCCATCAGCATCACGCGGGTCGATTCGCCGGACGAGTTGCGACGGCGCGTCACGGCCGTCAGCTCCGCTCCCACGTTCGCCATGCACACAATAATAATGCAGATCTATTAGAAAATCTGGACTTCGGCGCGTCGGCCTGCCATCATCGAATGAAGCACAGCAGCCGTTGGAGGACCTAATGAGCGTGATCTGGACGAACTCGGGCGATTCGCATTTCCTGGAGCCCGACGACCTGTGGCAGTCCCGGTTGCCGAAGGCGCTCGCCGACCTGACGCCGCGCGCGGAGAAGGATCCCGACGGCGAGTACGAGACCGTCTCGGTGGACGGACAGATCTTCCGGCGCAAGCTGCCGTCGTCGGCGATGACAGCCTTCATCGAGGAGAGCATGAAGCCGCAGGGCATCCGCGACGCCAAGGCCCGGATAGCGGATCTGGACAAGGAGGGTGTCTGGGGTGAGGTGATCTTCCCGTCGCTGGGCATGTGGGGATCGACCTTCCGCACTCCGGAACTGCTCAAGGCGTGCATGCGCGCCAGCAACGAGTGGGCGCTCGAAGAGATCTGCGCGGTGTCGCCGCGGTACGTGGTGACCGCGCAGGTGTCGACCCTGGTGGTCGAGGATGCAGTCGAGGAGTTGCACTGGGCGGCAGGACAAGGCTTCAAGGCAGTCTTCCTGCCGACCACACCGCATCCCAGCGCTCCGGACTGGCACCGCAAGGAGTGGGAGCCCTTCTGGGCTGCCGCCGAGGAAGCCGGCATGGTGATCGCCTTCCATATCGGCACTGACCCGGTCGACATGACCGTGGGCGGTGCATCTGGCGGGGCGGGGCAGGTCTACCGCGGACCGGGTGGCGCGATCATGAACTACACGGAGACGACGTTCTCGGGTCAGCGCGCGGCGATGAAGATGGTCGCCGGCGGCGCGCTGGACCGGCACCCCAACCTCAAGGTCCTGATCTCCGAGGGGGGCGCGACGTGGGTGCCCTTCCTTGGTGACCGACTGCTGGAGGGCTACCGGCAGCACCACATGGCGGTGCGCCCCAAGCTTTCTCGCAACCCCAAGGAGATCCTGTTCAGCCAGGTTTATGCCTCGTTCCAGCACGACGAGACGGCGGTCGCGGCCTACGACCACATGGGCTACAAGAACGTGATGTTCGGCAGCGACTACCCGCACATGGAGGGCACGTTCGGCCACACACAGGACACGTTGAAGGGGCTGTTCGACGGCGTGAGCGACGAGACCCGGCTTCGGATCACCCAGGGGACGTTCTACGAGCTCTTCCCCGACGTGCCGCCTATCCCCGCCGAAAACTTCTGAGCGCATGGCAAATACATCGGGGTTGCGCGACGTCGCCATCGTGGGCGTCGGCGCGACGCCCTACTACAAGCGCGGTACGTCGCTGCCGAAAACCACCACCGAGCTCGGCTGTGAGGCGATCTTGGCGGCTTGCGAGGATGCCGGGGTGGCAGTGACCGACATCGACGGGTTCGCCTACTACTCGGGCGCCAGCGCCGGGTACACCGAAAAGATGGACACGGCGGACTTCATGGAAACCCTCGGGATTCCCGAAGTCCGGTTCACCGCCGCGCTGACCTCCGGCGGCGGTGGTTCGGCGGGCGCGATCGGACTGGCGCGCGCGGCGATCGTCGCGGGTGACGCTAGCGTCGTGGTCACGTTGATGGCGCTTCAACAGTCCAATCAGCGTCTGGGAACCGTGTTTTCGGCAGTGCCGCCCGACCCCATGACGTCCTTCCTGCAGCCCGCAGGGCTGTCCGGGCCGGGCCATCTGATGTCGGTGTTGGCTCGGCGGCACATGCATCTCTACGGCACTCGACGCGAAGCATTCGCCGAGATCGCCATGTCCACCCGGGTCAATGCGATGAACCGCCCCAAAGCGATGCACCGGGAGCCGCTCACCCTGGACGACTACTTCAATGCGCGGATGATCGCAGAACCGTTGTGCCTCTACGATTTCTGTCAGGAGACTGACGGCGCGGTCGCGGTCATCACCACCAGTGCCGAGCGAGCCAAGGATCTACGCCAGCCGCCGGTGCCGGTGGTCGCCGCCGCGCACGGCGGTGTGCGCGACTGGGGCCGCGCGTTCGCCTGGATGGGGATGCCGGACGAGTACTTCGCGTCGTCGGGCAACAAGCCGATCGCTACTCGGCTCTACCAACAGGCCGGCATCACTGCCGACGACGTCGACGTGGCTCTGCTCTATGACCACTTCACCCCCATGGTGCTCATGCAGCTCGAGGACTACGGGTTCTGCGCGAAAGGGGAGGGCGGCCCGTTCGTCGAGAGTGGGGCGATTCGCTTTGACGGAGGCGCTGTTCCGGTCAACACCCACGGCGGCCAACTCTCGGAGGCTTACATCATCGGGATGACGCACATCATGGAAGGGGTCGAACAGATGCGTGGCACCGCGATCAATCAGGTTCCCGACGCCGAACTGGCGTTGGTCACCGGTGGACCTGCGAGTCTGCCCGTCAGCGGCCTGATCCTGGGGAAAGCCGCGTGAGCATCGTCGAGGCGACCCTGGCGACCACGATCCCCGGCGAGCACGTCCGCATCGCGGTCAACAAGGACACAGAGCCGTTCTGGGCGGCTGCCAAGGATCGTCGGCTGGTCGCACCGCAGTGCGCCGACTGCGGTACCTTCCGGCTGCCCCCGACTCCGTTCTGCCCGAATTGCCAATCGAAACAGGTGGATTGGGTCGAGCTCAGTGGTCAGGCCGTCGTCTACAGCTTCGCCGTCGTCCACGGCTTTCCCGGTATGCCCGACCTGCTTCTGGTGCCTGCGGTGCTGGACCTGCCCGACGCACCCGGCGCCAGATTGGTGTCCAACATCGTCGATGTGGCGCCGACCGACGTGTCGATCGGAATGTCTTTGCGGGTGGACTTCTCGCCCATATCGGACGGTTGGATGCTCCCCATCTTTCGCGTCGATACACCGACCGCTTAAGGAGTGAGTGACGTGTCCGATGACAGTGCGCTGCACGAGAAGCCGCTGGAGTTCCTCACCAGCATCGCCAACACCGGCGGGTCGTGCGACGGCCAGGCGATCCTGCCCGAGGACGATCACTACCGGTGCACCTGCTCGTGTGACAACTGGGACGTCGTCGTCGATGACCCGCAGGAAGGCCTGCGCCAGGCGAGAATTCACACCGCTAGTGTCAGCTGAGCGAGCGGAGAGATCGTGACTGATCGAGGGGAAGTCGAGCGCGAGTTCCGGCGTTATTTCATGACGGGCCCGGTGCTCGAGGACTGGCATGCTTGGGCCAACCTGTTCACCGACGATGCCACCTATTTCGACCACTTCTACGGCACCTTCACCGGGCCCGAAGAGATCACCGCGTTCCTGGAGGGCACGATGGGCGCGGCGCCGCAGGTGTACAGCCCGCTGCTCTGGTACGTCATCGACGGCGAGCGCGTCGCCTACAAGGTCTTCAACAGGGCCGACAACCCAGAACCCGGTGGCGGCCCCATCGAATTTCCGTCGTATCAGTTCATCGAATACGCCGGCGGTGGGAAATGGCGCTCGGAAGAAGATGTGTGGGTATTGGCCGAGATGAAGCGCTTCGCTTCGCAATACGCCGAGGCCGAGGCGGCGAATCCGCAATCGCTGCGGCAGAAGCTGCGCCGGGAAGACTGGGGCCCGTGGGTGGAGTGGGCAAGGCCCGAACCGGAGCATCAGGCCAACCCGTCCTGGTTGGGCAAGGAGGGATTCACCCCCTTCTCCAGCATCCGCGACATCGACTTCGGCGTTCGGTCGCACTGATCGTGCAGGGGGCGCCGGTTTCTTTGACGTTCGACGTCACGGCAGGTGTGGGAACGGGTGAGCGGTTGACTCAGGCAGCATGGGCGTTCCTACCGGACCGGCCCGCCGATGCGTCTGCCGTGCTTCTGTGTCTCGCCGGCGGCACCTACGACAAGCACTACTGGCACATCGACATTGAGGGCTATCCCGGGTACAGCTTCGGTCAGCACCTGGCCGATGCCGGCTTCATCGTCATCGCCGTCGACCACCTCGGCATCGGTGCGAGCACCGACCCCGTTGCATCCGGTTCGCTCGGCTTGCACTTGCTTGGCGCGGGCGACGCCGAAGTGGCGCGACAGGTCCGAGAAGGCCTTAGGCATGGGACATTGCTCGACGGGGTCCCGCCGACCACCACGCCGTTGGTCGGAGTCGGACATTCGATGGGTGCGTGCCTGACCACGATGGTGCAGGCCACTACCCACCCTTACGACGCAGTCGTGCTTCTCGGCTACGGAGTTCAGATCACCAACGTGTACGAAGACACCGCCGATGCAGCCGAACTCGAACAGCGGATCCAGCAGACGATCGAGGCGGCGTGCCAACTCACCGGCGCTAACCCCGGCGACAGTCACACCATCGCGCCACGCGACTATCTCGCCGAACTGGTCTACGCCGGCGAGGTACCGCAGGCGGTCGTCGATGCCGACACCGCGGCACAAAGCCGTGTGCCCGTGCGGGCGGCCGCAGAGGTCACCACGCCCGGTTTCGTCGAGCACTACACCGGAAGCGTCGATGTTCCGGTTTTCCTCGCGTTCGGCGCCGCCACGGACGTCTCGCCGAATCCCCATGCGGAGCCCGCCAACTACACATCCTCTGCCGACGTCACTCTGCACCTGGTGCCCAAGTCCGGCCACTGCCATAACTTCTCGAGTCACCGCGCACAGCTTTGGGACCGCATTGGGGTGTGGGTGCGAGCCGTCACGTCCGGGAGTATTGAATGACGAAGGTCATCGGATTCATCGGTGCGGGGCAACTCGGTGAACCGATGGTGTCGCGGCTGCTTGCCGCCGGTCATGACCTGCTGGTGTACGCCCGCCGGGCCGAGGTGCGCGACCGGGTGGCCTCGCACGGCGCCGCCCTGGCCGATTCGGTGGCGGATCTGGCCTGGCGCAGCGACATCCTGATCTCGTGCCTGTTCTCCGACGCCCAGCTTCGCGAGATCGGACTGGGTCCCGACGGTGTGGTCGCAAACGCCCGTTCGGGTGCGGTTTTCCTCTCACACACCACCGGCACCGTGTCCACGCTGACCACACTGCGGGACAGTCACCCGTCGCCGCCGCTCATCCTCGATGCTCCGGTCAGCGGCACCGTGGAGAGCATCAGCGCAGGAACCCTGACCGTGCTGCTCGGCGGACCGGCCGATGCGGTGCAGACGGTGACGCCGGTGCTGGCCGCATATGCCGACCCGATCGTGCCGACCGGCGAACTGGGCAGCGCACTGGCCATCAAGCTCGTCAACAACCTGCTGTTTTCCTGCAACGCTCAACTGCTGGCCGCGGCAATGCAATTGGGCCAAGCGCTCGGCGTCGACGACGACGCATTACTCTCCGCGCTGCAGGTTTGCAGTAGCGCCAGCCACGCCGCGGCCCAGGCCCATCGCGTCGGCGGAATCCAGCAGTTCACCGAGAGGGCCACGCCTTTTCTGCGCAAGGACATCGCCGCCGCTGCGGAGGCAGCCGGCGAGGCGGGTGTAGACCTCGGATTGCTGGGTGTCGTCGCGCACTCAGGTCCGCTGGAGTTGTGAGGCCGCAGTTCGGGTGCTACGCCTGCTGCAAGTAGTGTTCGACCAGCCCAACGGAGGCTTGCGGATAGCTTTGCGCGGTGGCGTGATCCAGGCCGTCGCGCACCAGCAGCACCGCGAGCCTGTTGTTGATCAGTGACAGCACGAACGCCGCAAGCAGTTGGTAGTAGCCGATGTCACCGGACAGTGTGCCGCCGAATTCCCGGTAGCGGCGCACAAATTCGTCGTCGTCTGGAACGCCCGGTGGCCGGGTGAAACCCAGAGACTCGCACAGGAAGGTCTCGAACATCAGCCACCAACCCAAATCGATATCGGGTGGCCCGGTGGTGGCGGTCTCCCAGTCGAACAGAGCGACCACCGATAAATCGTCGGCGAAGCACATATTCCCGACGCGTGCATCACCCCACACCACCGTCTCTGCATCGGTTCTCGGGGCCGAGTCGAGCAGGACCGTCCACGCTCGGGCGAGTGTTTGCGCACCGACCTTCACGTCGTCGCCGCACCATTCATACCAGCCGGACAACGTCTGCAGGTAGCGCTGCAGCGCGGTGGGACCGTCGGGGGAGCCTGTGCGGAGGAACTCGAGGTCAGCTTCGTCGGTCACCCTATGCACCGCGACGAGCTCGCGTAACGCGTTGTCGCAGAGGAGCTCGCGATCGGGCACAGATAATTCGGCGGTCCATCCGCGCTTGTGCCAGCTGGGCACATCCGACGGTGTTCGACCATAGACCCTACCCATCAGATAGAACGGCGATCCCAAAACCGAAGCGTCCCGCTCGATTCCGACGATTCTCGGGACAGGCACACCGTGTGGCCGCAGCCGCTGCATCACCTCGGCCTGTCTCGGCGCGTCGGGCGTGGAAAACAACTGATGGCTATCGGCCTGCATCCGCAACACGAGATCCTCGGTTCGATGACGCCCTGTCAGATCCGTCCATTCGGCGGTGAAGAAGACGGTCTTACCGGAGTAGCCCGCGTCGGGACTGCTGAACGACGAGATGTCGAAGCTTTCGGCACCTGCAGGCGCAAGCCTTGGGGAAAGCCAGGAACGAAGGACCTCGTGGACCCCTCCGCCCAGCTCACCCCTAGCCGGTGTGTACGCCACCGAACGCCCTCCTGGCCATGAGTGAACACTACTGTCAGAATAGGCGAGTGGCGGGCATCGAATCCAGCAGGGTGGCGCTCGGCGCCTACACGCTGCCGGGGCGTGTCTCCGATCCCCGGGCAGCGATACCGCAGGCGGCGGCAGCACAGCAACTCGGGCTACGGACGCTGTGGCTCAGCGAACGGTGGGGTACGAAGGACCTGGGCGTCCTCGCGGGCGCGATCAGCCAGGTGACGACGACCATCCGGATCGCTTCCGGCATCACACACTTTCAGTCCCGGCATCCCGCTGTCCTTGCGTCGCTGGCCATGACCGCACAGGCCATATCGGGTGGCCGCATGATGATCGGCGTGGGCCGTTCGGTCGATGCGATGTGGACCGCGGTGGGCCTGCCGCCATCGACCAACGCATCGCTGATCGACCACGCCGACATCTTCCGGCGGCTGTGCCGGGGTGAGAAGGTGCGCTACGACGGGCCTGCGGGCATGTTTCCGTCACTGCGGCTCAACGACGTTCCCGATCAACCAGTGCCGCCTTTGGTGTTGGCCGCGATCGGGCCAAGGGGCCTGGCGATGGCGGGCCGGCACTTTGACGGCGTGCTGCTGCACCCATTTCTCACCCCGGACGCTGTCCGACGTTCGGTTCGTGTCGTCCGCAACGCGGAGTGTGCCGCGGGGCGCCCCGAGGGAAGTGTCGGGGTGTATGCCACCGTCGTGGTCGCGTGCGATCTACCTCGCGGCGAGGTGTCCGCGGTGGTCGGCGCCCGTGCGGTGACTTACTACCAGCTGCCGGGGTTGGGGGAGCGGCTGGCGGAGGTCAACAACTGGGATCCCGATGCGTTGACGCGGTTGCGTTCCCATCCGATCCTGGCCGGCGTGAAGGGTTCTGCGGACTCGGTCCTGACCCGGGGCCAACTCGTCGACGTCGTTTCGAGCCTGCCCGACAGCTGGATCGCCGACGCTGCGGCGGTCGGATCGGCTCGTCAATGTTTCGACGTGTTCGAACGTTACCGGGACGCCGGGGCGGACGAACTCGTGCTGCACGGTATGACACCAGATCGGATGAGCAGTCTGCTTTCGTGACGGGGGGCGACGGGCTAACTGCCCAGTCGCAACCCGGTATTGCGAGTGCCGAAGATGTCGGTGGCCATGATCGTCCCGAGCTTGTCCGCGTCCCAGCGTTTCTGGTTGTTCGACACCGTCGTAACCGGTTGCCAGCCCTTGAGCAGTTGTAGGTTCTCGCCGAGCGCTCGGATCACCTGCCCGCTGACGTGACCGGCCTCGGGGCTGGCAAGCCAGGCCACCACCGGTGAACCCAGCGATGGGTCTTTCGGGTCGAAGTCGTCCTCGGCACGCTCGTCGGGTTCGATCGGCGCGGCGGCGCCGGGCATCGTGGCGGACATCCTGGTCCGTCCGCCCGGGCTGATGACGTTCGCGGTGGCGCCGATCGATGCCAGTTCCAGGCTCAGCGTTTGGGTCAGTCCGACGATCGCCGCTTTCGCCGCGCTGTAGTTGGTCTGCCCGAAGTGCCCGTGCAGGCCCGCGCCGGATGTGGTGTTGATGATCCGGCCGTACACCTTCGAGCCCGTCTCCTTGGACTCGACCCGCCACTTGCGCGCAACAGCGCGGCTGGTAAGCCAGCTGCCCCGTACGTGCACCCGCATCACAAGGTCGAAGTCGTCGACGCTCATGTTCCAGATCGCCTTGTCGCGGACGATGCCTGCGTTGTTGACGACGATGTCGAGCCTGCCAAGTTGGGAGTACGCTCGTTCGACGGCAAGATCCACCTGCTCCTCGTCACCGACATCGCTGAAGTCCGAGACCGCCTTGCCGCCACGGCCTTCGATGATCGCGACCACCTCGTCGGCAACCTTGCCTGTGCCCTCACCGGCGAGTGTCGTGCCCAGATCGTTGACGATCACAGTGGCCCCGTGCTTGGCCAGTTCGAGTGCGTGACCGCGACCGATGCCGTGGCCGGCGCCGGTGACAAGCGCGATCTTGCCGTCGAGTAGACCTGTCACGTTGGCTCCTCGCTAGGGGTGAAGACGGTCAGATACGGGCTCTCGGGGTCGTCGGCGTCGACGGGTCGAAAGGAAGCGGTGACTGCCATTCCCACCCGCAACGCGTCGGGTTGGGCGCCTTCGATCGTTGTCATCACCCGTGGGCCTTCGGCCAGTTCAACGATCGCGGCCACGTAGGGCAGCCGCTCGCGAAACGGTGGTAGGTCGTTGGCGTACACCGTCGAGTAGGTGTAAAGCGTGCCGGTTCCACTGGCCCGCAAAGGATGTACGTCATCGCTCCAGCAGTGCGGGCAGAAGGGCCGAGGGTAATGGTGCACCGTGCCGCACGCCCCGCACTCGGCGATCAGCAGCCGGCCCTGCCTGGCGCCGTCCCAGTAGGGTGCGCTGGCCGCATCGATGATCGGAATGTCTGCTCGCGCCACGACTACCCGCCGGTGAACTCGGTAGGGCGTTTGTCGATGAACGCCTGCACGCCTTCTTTGGAGTCGTGGGAGTACGACTGGACCTCCTGTGCCATCGCCTCGGCCACGAACGCGCCTGCGCGATCGGTGTCGGGCGAGTCGTTGAGCAGGCGTTTGGTGAGGGCCACCGCAGTGGTCGGCGCGGCAGCGAGACGATCGGCGAAGTCCGCCACGGCGGTGTCGAGTTCGTCATCCGGCACAACCCGGTTCACCAACCCGAGTGTCAAAGCGTCTGCGGCGGTGAGTCGTTCACCGAAAAATGCCATCTCCTTGGCCTTCTGCATGCCGATGCGGCGCGGTAGCAGATAGCAGCCACCGCCATCGACTACCAGGCCACGTTTTACGAAAGATTCTGCAAAGTAGGCATTCTCGGTCGCCACCACCAGGTCCGACGCATAGACGATGTGTGCGCCGACACCTGTTGCGGCGCCCTGCACTGCGGCGATCACCGGCTTGTTGCAGTCCAGCACGCTGGCCACCAGTTTCTGTGCACCGTTCATGATTCGGCGCATCGGATCCATGACGCGCTTCTCGACCGTGGCGCGCCGGTCGGCCAACGACCCGACATCCGCGCCGGCACAGAAATGCCTGCCGTTGGCGCGCAGCACAACCACCCGCACCTTCTCATCGCCGTCGGCGGCGCCCAGCAGCGCTATCAGCGCGTCGCGGTCCTCCGGTCGTACCGCGTTGGCGGCCTGGGGCCGGTTCAGCGTGATGGTCATGACGCCGCCCGCCATGTCGGACAGTATCGTCGGCTCGTTGCTCACGGTGTGTAGCTTGCCGTCAAGTGTTTGATGCCGTTGACGAAATTCGAACGCAGCATCACCGGCTCGCCAACCGAGGCGATGTCGGGGTAGCGGTCGAAGAGCATCTTGAACGCTACGTTGAGCTCGAGCCGGGCCAGATGTGCGCCGAGGCAGAAGTGCGGGCCGGGACCGCCGAACGCGACATGGTTGTTGGGGGTGCGCGCGATGTTGAACACCTCTGGATCGGCGAACACCGCCGGGTCGCGATTGGCGGCCGGATACCAGACGACGACCTTGTCTCCCGCGTTGAAGGTGTGGGTTCCGGACGCGAGCGCCACCCCGTCGCGAGTGACCGTGCGACGCATGTGGATTACCGGGCTCGCATAGCGCAGGATCTCTTCGACGGCGGTCGACGCCAGGGTCTCGTAGTCGGCGACGAGCCGGTCACGCTGCTCGGGATGACCGCTGAGGATGTGCAGGCCGTGTGTCAGCGCATTGCGGGTGGTCTCATTGCCCGCACCGATCAGCAGGATGAAGAACTTCGCCAGTTCCCGCGGCGTCAGGTTCTCCTCGTCGGACGTGACGAGCTTGCTGATCACGTCGTCGGTCGGGCGGCCGATGCGGTCCTCGGCGATTCCCTTCAGGAGCTCGATCAGCTCTTCGCTCGTCTCGGTGATGGCCGCCTCGATACCCGCAGCGGTCTGGTCGGGAACATATTCGGGATCGGATGCACCCAGCACCACGTTCGTGGCCCTCAAGATGAACTGTTCGTGCTCGCGGGGCACGCCCAGCATGTTGTCGATGATGCGCAGCGGCAGCAGGGTCGCGAAATCGGCGACGAAATCGCACCGGCCCGACGCCGGCATTTCGTCGAGGATCTCGGCGGTGGTCTCCTCAACCAGTCCACGTAGCTCGGAAAGCATCCGCGGGGTGAAGCCGCGCGAGACGATCTTGCGCAGCCGCATGTGTTCCGGATCGTCCATGTCGATGATGGAGCCGCGGTACTCGCGCATTTCCGGGGTCTGATCGAAGATCTGGGTGCCCTGCCCGGAGCCGAACTCGGTGGGACGCCTGCTGATGTCGACCACGTCGGCGTGAGCGCCGACCGCCCAGAAACCGCGGGCCTTCGGCGCGTCCTGGCGATTGGTACGGACGAACACCGGACGCCCCGCCTCACGGAGCCGTCGATACAGGTCCGGCCGTTCGGCAGGGCACTCCTGCCACCACCCCAGGTCGATGAGTGGGGCGAACTCACGTTCGTCTGTATGCACGAGCACCCGTCAATTCTGGCATTAGTGTCACTAAAGTACAACAGCCTGTAGCCAGCTGAAAGAGCCGAATATGAAACGACGGCGCTACGCTCTATTGTACAGTTCTGACTATCCTGTCATTACCGCGAAGGGATGTATGAGTGGATCTCGGGCTGCGCGACAAGGCGTACGTCATCATCGGCGGATCGGCGGGGATGGGTTTGGCCGCCGGGCACGTACTCGCTGCAGACGGAGCCTCGGTGGTCGTCGTCGGACGTGACCAAGCCCGAGCCACTGACGCCGCCGCCGCACTGGCGGATTCCGGCGCCGCAACCGCCTTCGGTCTGGCGCACGACGCGAGCCGACCAGGTGAGGCGGTGGCCGCCGTCGGAGAAGCGGTCGGGCTGCTCGGCCGGCTGGACGGGATCGCGATCACTATGGGCACCGCGGGCATGATGCCGATCGACTCCGATGACGAGGCGTGGGAGGCCGCATTCCGCGATGTGCTGCTTGCGACCACTCGAAGTGTGCAGGCTGCGCTGCCGCATCTGGCCGACACCAAGGGCTCGATCGTCACCACTGCGGCGTATTCGGCGCGGGCTCCGCATGAGCCGCGGCTGCCGTATGCCAGCCTCAAGGCCGCCGTGTCGACGTTCACGCGCGGCATCGCACGAGAACACGGCAAGAACGGCATCCGGGCGAACTGCATCGCGCCGGGAGCGGTGGAAACCGATGCGCTGCACGCGATTCGCGGCTACGTCGCCGAGAACAAAGGTTATCCCTATGACGAGGCGCTCGAGCGTGCGCTGATCGAGGACTTCGGGTTCGACGCCGCCCTCGGGCGCCCGGGACAACCCGACGAAGTCGGTGCGCTGATCGCCTTTCTGTTGTCGCCGCGGTGCGGCTTCCTCACCGGGCAGACCATCGGAATAGACGGAGGAGCGCCCTATTGACGTCCTCCCCTGGCTGAGGCCGGGGGATTTCAACCCCATCTACCTACCTATGCGGCAGGAGAGCAGAGTTGAGGTTCACGGTTCGCAGACCGGCTAGCGCCGAGGTCTCTCCGTGCTGTCACCGCCCGTCCGGCGGCGATGTTGCGTGCAGCATTCACGTCGGCGTTGCACAGCCCTGCGTTGCAGGCTTCGCACTCGAAGACCGCTTGGCTCTTACGGTTTTCGAGCGCGACATGCCCGCACGCGGAGCATCGTTGCGACGTGTACGTGGCCGGAATCTGCTCGACCCGACCAGAAGCCTTGTGCAGCAAACGCGCAGCCAACAGACCCCATCCGCTTCTGCTGATGCCACGGTTCAGACTCCGCTTTTGTGCGACCCGCACTCCGGGCTGCTCGACCGTTCTTCGCGCGCTGCGGGTCATCGCGCGCACGTCAAGAGCTTCGATGCGGACCGTGTCGAAGCGCCGCGCGATATCGGTGGTCGTCTTTTCGACCCAATCCTTCCGACGATCGGTCTCCCGCGCCTTAAGTTTTGCGATCGCCAACTTCGTGCGAGCGCGTCGGTGCGAGCCAAGCTCGGCGCGGGCGAGGCGCTGCTGCAGTACCCTCAGCCGCTTCGACTCACCCGGGGTGAGACTAGGTGGGTGGAGCAGTTCACCGGTCGACAACGCGGCCGACACCACAACCCCGCGGTCGATACCCACCACGCTGCCATCGCTGGGACCGGTGATCGGACCAGCGACGTGGGCGAAGGCGATATGCCAGCGGCCGGCCCGATCACGGGTGACCCGGTAAGACTTCACCCCTTCAGGGACCGGCCGCGACAGCCAGAAGCGCACCCAGCCGACCTTGGGCACCCACACCCGACCCAACCGGCGATTCAGACGCTTGACTTGATACGACTTGACCCCGACCTGCCGAAACCCTTCATGCACAGCGGCTTTGCGCCACCTCGGGCGGCGGTGCGTCCCACAGAAGAAGTTCCGCATCGCCTGAGCGAAATCGCGCAACGCCTGCTGCTGCACCGTTTGGGAGCCGGCCGCCAGCCAGTCATACTCGGCGCGGGCTGCCGTCAACTGAGCGCACTGCTCGTGATAGCCGGGCGCGTGACGTCCCGGCCGCCAGTGCAGTTGCTGTTCGACGGCCAGGTTCCACACATACCGAGCGTGGCGACAATGCTCCGCCAACTCCACTTGCTGCTCAGTAGTAGGAAGCAACCGATATCGCGCCACCCTGGCAACGTAATCGCCACCACCGACAAGTCACCGAAAGGAGAGGCCGTGTTTCCTCCCCCTGTTAACGCCAGCGATTTCCACGCCGCAAGTCACCGATGAACCTGCGGGTCGGCATCATCGGAGTGGGCTGGGGAAGCCATGTACAGGTCCCCGGCTTCCGCGCGGCGGACGGCTTCGAGCCGGTGGCGCTGTGTGCGCGCACGCCGGAGCGGCTGGAACGTGTCGCGGCCAAACTCGGCATCGCCGACACCTCGACCGACTGGGAGTCCTTCGTCACGCGCGACGATCTCGACGTCATATCTGTCGCGACACCGACGGTGCTGCACCGCGACATGACATTGGCGGCGCTCGATGCGGGCAAGGCCGTGCTGTGTGAGAAGCCGTTGGCGGGCGATCTGGATGCCGCACGCGACATGGTGCGCGCCGCCGACAAGTCGAGCCGGCCCACCGCCTGCTGCTTCGAGAACCGTTGGAACCCGGACTGGTTGGCGGTTGCGGACCTGGTCGGCAAGGACTTTCTCGGCAAGCAGTACCTCGCCAGGGTAAGTCGCAGCGCGTCGTACTGGCATCCGAGCCATCCGCCGCAGGCGCGCTGGATGTACGACCGCGATCAGGGGGGCGGATACCTCGCCGGGATGATGGTGCATGACCTGGACTTTCTGTGCAGCCTGCTGGGGCGACCGGAGTCGGTGTGCGCCGAAGTCCGCACGAGTGAACCGGTTCGCGAACTGCCCGACGGCGAAACCCTGACCGTCACCGCCGACGACACCGCAGCGCTGCTGATGCGGATGGAGTCCGGAATCACCGCCATCCTCAGCGTGTCGGTGATGGGTGCGCACGCCGACCATTACCGCCTCGAATTGTTCGGCGCCGACGGGACCATCATCGGCGACGGCGATCTCCGCTCTGCCGAATATCTTTCGGGGCTGGCCACCGACGACGGCCTGAGTCCGCTGGCGGTCGGTGAACGTGAACCCGCTCACCCCGAGCATCTGCCGAAGGGCTTGGCCGGACATGCGGCGCGGGCGATGGCACTGATGCTGCAGGACTGGCTGCCTGCGTTCGACGGTAAAGAGAGCGCAGCCGCGACGTTCGACGACGGACTGCTCAGCCTTGCGGTGATCGACGCCGCGCAGCGCTCAGCCCAAGGGGGCGGCTGGGAACGCGTACACGCAACCGTCTAACTCCGCCCAAACCGACGTTTGGGCGCGAAAGTGTGAGATGGTTGCGCCATTTCGACCATCTCGGCGTCGGGCTCGAAAGCTCCGTTAGCCGCCGGACACCTCGGCGGCCGGATATATCAGTACCCCACGGATGTTCGCGCCGGCGTGCATGTCGGCGTAGCCGTCGTTGACCTTCTCCAACGGATAGGTCCTGGTCACCATCGACTCCAGATCGACCTGGCCGGCACTGGCCATTTCGAGGATTTTGGGGATGTCCGCGCGCGGATTTCCCGACCCGTACAGCGTCCCCACGATCTGCTTCTCGGTCAAGGTGAGGTCCATCAGGTTCGCTCTGATGTCGCGTTCCAGCATCGGGTGGATGTTGGTGACGACGACTCGTCCGCGCTTGGCCGTCATGGCCAGCGCCTGCCCGATCAGCTGGCCGTCGCCAACACCCATCGCGCAGATGAACCGGTCGGCACCCCGATCCCAGGTTGCCTCGGCGACAACACCTTTGGCCTCTGTCCAGTCCGCGGCGGTGTGGGTGGCGCCCATCTTGCGGGCCTCTTCCCGCTTGTACTCCGACGGATCGATCACGGTGATGGTGCGCGCACCGGCCAGTCGGGCACCCTGCACGGCTGCCGCGCCTATACCGCCGACCCCGGCGACCACCACCGTGTCGCCCGGTCGCACATCGGCGGCGTAAACGGCCGACCCCCATCCGGTGATGAACCCACATCCCAGCAGGCAGGCCAGGTCGAGGCGATAGTGCTCGGGGATCTTGACGCAGCTCGCTTCGTGCACGACGGTGTGGTGTGCGAAAGACCCTACGCCGCAGGCTAATGCGAGATCCTGACCGGCAGCGTGGTGGCGGGCCGTCTCGTCGTAGATCTGCATGCCTGAGTAGATCTTGGCGCCGAGGTCGCACAGGCTTTGATGACCCGTGGAACACGATCGGCAACGGCCGCATGACGGGATGAAGCTGAACACCACGTGGTCACCCGGGGCAAGCCAGGAAACGTGGTCGCCCACCGCTTTCACGACGCCCGCGCCTTCGTGGCCGCCTATGCACGGAAGCCTGATGGGCATGTCGCCGGTGACGAGGTGGTCGTCGGAGTGACACATACCGGACGCATGCAACTCGACCAGGACCTCTTGCGCCTTGGGCGGATCGAGATCGATGGTCTCGACCGACCACGGGCTGTTGCGCTCCCAGAGCACCGCCGCCTGCGTCTGCATCAACTGTCCTTTCTGGGTGGGCGCACGATGGCCTGATACTCGAGGAATCCGGCGATTCCCTCCGGGCCGCCTTCGCGGCCGATGCCCGACATCTTGAAACCGCCGAACGGGCTGCCGAAGTCGAGAACTGCGGTGGAATTGATCGCCACCGACCCGACTTGCAGTCGCGACGCCACGTCGGCGGCCCGGTCGTCGTCGGCCGACCACACCGCGCCGACCAGTCCGTAGCGCGAGTCATTGGCGATGGCGACGGCCGCCGCGTCGTCCACCGAATCGTCGTATGGGATCACGACCGCGACGGGGCCGAAGACCTCTTCGCGCGCGATCTCCATGTCGTTCGTCGCCGAGACGACCGCGGGAGTAATGAACCATCCGGGCCCACCGGTGCGGTCCCCACCCGTGAGCACGGTGGCTCCCTCGTCCCGCGCCCGCTGAAGGAATCCCTCGATCCTGTCAAGGGCCGTTTCGTTGATGACGGGTCCGATCTGGGTGGACCTGTCGGCCGGGTCGCCGACGTCCAGGTCGGCAACCGCCGCGGTGAGCGCGGCCACGAACTCATCGTATCGACTGCGGGGCAACAGGATTCGGGTGAGTGCCGCACAGAGCTGGCCGTTGTTCCCCATCACCCCGGTGACGAGTCCGGCCACCGTCGATTCCAGCGGCGCGTCGGGCAGCACGATCGCTGCGGACTTCCCGCCGAGTTCGGTGCTGCACCGGCGGATTCGCGATCCGCAGGACGCGGCGATCTGTTCGCCCACCGCGGTGGACCCGGTGAAGGTTATCTTGGCGACGTCGGGGTGCACAGTAAGCGCCTCGCCGGTGGATGCCCCGCCGTTGACGACGTTCACCACGCCGTCGGGCAGGCCCGCTTCCTCGATCGCCTCGGTGAGCACGGCGATGCTCAGGGGCGCATCCGGTGCGGGCTTGAGCACGACGGTGCACCCGGCGGCGAGCGCAGGCCCGAGCTTCAACGCGGCGATGAAAAGTGGCGTGTTCCACGGGATGATCGCGCCGACCACACCGACCGGCAGCTGCCGGACGCGCACGGTGCCGCCGGCAAACGCGGGGCGGGTCGATTCGAATACGTAGTCGGGCGTGATCGCCGCATAGGCCCGAAGGACTCCGACGGCGGTCAGCACCTGCCCGAACGTGCTCCAGGACCGCGGCGAGCCGATCTCGGCAGTGGTGAGGTCCGCGAGCAAGCCCTTGCGCGCGGCGAGCGCGTCGGCGAGTCGTCCGATGGCTGCCGCCCGGTCGGTGGCAGACGCATCGCGCCACGGTGGCGAGGCCAGCGCCGCGCGAGCGGCCGCGACAGCGGCATCCACCTCGGCCTGACCGGCGGTGCCCACCGTGCCCAGCAACTCACCGCTGGCCGGCGACCACACCTGCAGCCGGCCTTCTGCGCCGGTTTCCGGCGTCCATTTCCCGGCGACGTAGCTCGCCGTGAACTCCAACATAACGGCTGATTCTGGCAGGAATGTCATCTTTGGACAAGCGGCTATACGTGCAGAAAACGGAAATATGGTTCCGCACGAGCCGTTTTTCTGACAGTATTGGTCACTATGAGTTCATCGCTGGACGCAGGTGACGGCCCGGTAGCGGGGTCGCCGTGGGAGGTCATGGTCGAGCGCGGGAAAATCGCCGAGTTCGCCGACGCCATGGGATCCGACAATCCCGCCTATCGCGGGCCCGACGCGATGATCCCGCCGACCTTTCTGACCACCGCTGCCCGCTGGGCGCCCCCGGGTTCTCGGGTGGACGTCGGGTTCGACCGCAAGCGGTTGTTGCACGGAGAGCAGGAGTACGTCTTTCACACGCTACCGCCGAGATCGGGTGACGTGCTGACCGCCCACGAGCGGATCGTCGACCGCTTCTCCAAGCCGGGCAAGCGTGGCGGAACGATGCGGTTCGCGACGGTACTCACCGAGTACCGCTCTTCCGACGGGACGTTGGTCGCCGAGGCCAAGGCCACCTTCATCGAGACCGCGGCCCGGCGATGAGACCCGGCGAAGAGCATGGGACCCAGACCGCGCCCGCCCTGGTACGACCCGGCGTCGAGGCGCCGCCCCGTGAGTTCGGCCCGTTGACCCGGCAGATGTTCGTCCGCTATGCAGGCGCATCGGGAGATCTCAACCCCATGCACTACGACGACGAGCTGGCGCGCTCCGCCGGCTACCCGTCGGTGTTCGGCCAGGGGATGCTGACCGCTTCGCTGCTGGCGACGTTCGCCACCGATTGGCTCGGCGCCGACACAGTTCGCCGCTTCGCCGTCCGTTTCCGCGAGCAGGTCTGGCCCGACGACGTGCTGACCTGCGCCGGTACCGTCGCCTCGGTCGTGTCCGACGGCGATGCCGACCGGGTGACGGTCGAATTGGCGGTTCGGCGGCAGACCGGTGGCGTTGCGGTCACCGGGACGGCCGAATTCCTGATCTCGCGAAATGCGGCGCCGCGCGGCGCCGACCGCGCCTTTCGGCCATAGGCTGGTTGCACCATGTCCGAAGCCTCCATCGTCCGCCGATCCAGCTACGGCCCCTCCAGCCCGGCGGTCGGCGCCCGCGGAGCAAGCACCCGCACCCGGATCACCGAGGTGTCGCTCGAACTGTTCGGCCGGCTCGGCTACTTCGACACCTCCGTCGATGCCATCGCAAAGGCGGCCGGCGTCTCGCGCGCCACGCTCTACCAGTACTTCCACGGCAAGGACGAAATCTTCCTCGAACTGCTGAACGAATGCGGTAGCGCCCTGTTCCGGGTGGCCCGCCGGATCGGCCCCCTGGGTCCCGACGAGGTCGGGTTCGACAACCTGAATTGGTGGCTGGGCGAGTGGAGTTGGGTATTCGAGAAGTACTCCACCATGTTCGTGCAGTGGACCGCGATCGCGACTTCGGACACCAAAGTGCGCCCGCAGATCACGTCGTTCGTGCGGAGTTACAACCACCGCGTCGCCGAGCGGCTCGCCGCTTCGGGGGTGAGCGGCCTCGACCCCGAGGCGGCGGCGATGATGATGACGGCGCTGGTGCATCGCATCAACCTGTTCGTGCACACCGATCGCGCCTACGGGCGTAGCGCGAAATCGGCGGTGGACACGTTGTCGGTGTTCCTGCAACTCGCACTGTTCCCCGACACGCCGCCGTCGGTGTTGACCTCGCTGCGTTTGCATGCCAGCGCCGACCCGGCTGCAGATGTTGATGCGATCGAGGTGCCGCCTGCACCCGATATCGAAGGCCTTTCGATCAGTGACCGGACCGCGAACCTGAGCAAGCGGGCGGTCAACACGGTCACCGCATTGGCCGACGCGGGTGCAAGCCAATTTCGGGCCCGCGGCTATCGCAGCACCAGCGTGGATGACATCGTCGAGGCGGCCGACGTCGCCCGCGGAACCTTCTACAAGTACTTCAGCGACAAGCAGGACCTGCTCGCCGCGGTCGGCGCCGAAATCTATGAAGCGGGAAGGGCGTTCGCTGACCGCATCGCTCAGGTTGATCCGCTGGACGCCGAGCCCAGCCTGCGGAACTGGGTGGCCACCTACGTCGAGTTCTACGACCGCTATTCGGGCTGCATCGATGCGTGGGCCGAAGGCACCGCCGACAATCCCGTCATCGTCGCGATAGGGGAGAACGGCCAGGTCCTGATGGACATCGGCGCGGCCAGGATGTTGATCAGCCGGCCAGGGCCTTACCCCTTCGATCCGATCGTCGCCGCGCTGATCGTGCGCGCTCTCGTGACGCGGGTCCCGCAGGCCGCGCTCGATCTGCCCGAACCCCTCGACGACGACAGCGTCGTAAATCTCTTGATCAGCTGTATCAAGCGCGGGTTCTTCGGCCGAGCGTCGTAACGCCGCTACTCATCAGCTCGTCAATCTCCCGCGGCGAATAACCCAAGTCGCACAGTATGTTTGCGCTGTGCGCGCCAAGTGCGGGCACATCGCCGAGCGACGGGTCGATTCCGGCGATCGCGGTGGGCGGCAGATGCGCCATGGCGACGCCGCCGGGTGTGCGGAACTCGCGCAGCCGGTTGCGCTCGACCAGCACGGGATGGTTCCACACCTGCTCCACGTCATTCATCCGCGCGTTCGCCACCCCGGCGTCCTCGAGGCGCTGCGCGAATTCCGCGGTGGTCAGCTCCGCGATCGCCGCGGTGATGATCGACTCCAGCTCGTCACGGTGAGCGACCCGATCGGCATTATCGACAAACCGCGGATCGCGGACCAACTCCGGCCGGTCCAGCACTTCCTCACACAGTCGGCGCCATTCGGGTTGGTTCTGCACCGACAGCAATACGCTTCCGCCGTCGCCGGCAGTGAACGGTCCGTACGGCGCGATGGTCGGGTGCCGCGCTCCGGTCCGCCGCGGAGCACTGCCGCCGTAATGGCCGTACATGATGGGCTGTGCCATCCACTCGACCAGTGCGTCGAGCAGTGACACCGACACCGAGCGAACCTCACCCGTCGTTGCCCTGACGTACAGCGCACCGAGAATTCCTGAAAAAGTGAACATGCCTGCGGCGATGTCGGCGATGGAGACCCCGGCTCGCGCGACGTCG
>NZ_JAVHWR010000158.1:0-38117 GCF_032159565.1 Mycobacterium sp. | reverse complement strand
CGAACGGGCGCGGTCGAACGGCGTCATCGCAATCTGCTCGGCGGTGGCCAGCATGTCGGCGAAGGTCGCGCCGTCGGGGAGCCGCACGCGCCGTACGTGATAGTGCAGGTCGAAATCGGGATCGACGACCCAAGCAGGGACGCCGACGCCCAGCATCGGCTCGACCACTCGCTGCCGGAAACGCGGCACGAACCGCGTTGCCCATTCATGCGCGGCCAGGAACCTGTCCCAGTCCACGTCGAGCTCCTCCAGCGCACAGATTGTCGAGCGCAACCGCGCTCGGCGACAGGCCAATTCGTGAGATCTCGATGCAGTCGCGCGCACTTCTGCGCCGCCACCCCCACCAGCGCAGCCTCGTGCGCAGGGCTCAGTAAGGGTGTTCGCCAAGCCACTTGAGATAGTCTTCAAGCGCTTCCTCGAACGTGTATTGGGGACGCCATCCGGTGTCGTTGGTCAGCAGATCCGCAGTGAATCCACTCGACGGATACGGTTCCGCTCGAAGCGTTTCCGGATCCAAGTTCACTTCTCGTGCGGCATCTGGACGTATCCGATAGAGGGTCAGCAGCTGTTCGCGTGCGCTGGTGGTGTAGCCGCTGGACAGGTTGTAGATGCGGTGCGGAAGGGCGTCGGCATTGATCATGCTCGTAAGCGCATTGGCCGTGTCGCGAACGTAGGTCAGTGGGGATACGGCGATCACGCTCCACAGGTCCGACAGCGGCACGCCCATGTATCCCGCGCCGGCCATCAGATTTCCCTTGCCCGCGACCGTATGAACAGCACGGCTGATGGGACTACCCATCTCCTTGTAACCCGGCCCGAACTGAGTCGGAATCCGCAGCACGGCAACGTCAAGCAGGTGTTGGTTCAGCATCTGATTGGTGTGCACCGTCGCCGACCCGCCCATCTGCCAGGGAGCGGCATAGTCGAGCGCGATCCGTTCCAGGGACCGTTTGACGGAGACCTCAAACACCGGTAGCGCGAGTGCTCTGCTCCCATCGGGCGCGGTATAGGCGCCCATGGCGTCGGGATGGTCATCGACCGTGGCCTGCACGGGGAAGCGCGTGTCCTCGGTGAATGGCGGTGCGACGCCGCCATAAACCGCGATCGAGCTCACGAGTACGAGGCGCTTCACGCCCGTCGCCTCCGCGGCTTCCAGACAATTGAAGATCATGTCGTAGTTGCCCCGGTTCGACGTGCGGGTCTGCGCGTGTTGGTGAGCCTGTGCAGCGTGTATCACCGATTGAAAGTCGTAGCGGCTGAACAGATCAAACACTTCACCGCTACGCGCGAACTCCATGGGTTCGACGGTGACCAGCTCGCGGAGGTCGCCCAACTCTTTCTCGATTCGGTCGTGTCCGTGACGAGCGGTGATCACGACTGAAGTGCCTTCGGCGGCGATGGCGCGGGCGGTATTCAGCCCGACCAGTCCTCCGCCACCGGTGATCAAGATATGAGACATCGTTGGCTACCCTTCCGAACGGCGGAGCGACGTGCGCTCTGGTTGGTGTAACTCGGCTGCGGTGGTTGGCGACCTACGCAATGGGCTACGCATCACCCACTCCTATGAGCTGGAGTCGCAGCGCATCCAGTTCGGTGTCGGACTTTTCCCGGACGAAACGCAGAATCTGTTCCGCGTCGTCGCCAACGGCCGCGCGGATTGGTGGAGGCACCTGCTCGACCAGCTCGATCACCCGGTCGGCGGACGCCTCAGCGCTCAGACCGGCGTTCTGCATGTTGTTGAGCGCATCGCTGAACTTGCCGAAGGCGTCGCCATAGAGTGCGCGTTGCTCGCCGGTCATGGTGTCCGCCAGCCGTTTCAGAGCGGCGGCGGTCTTGGCGGGCCCTCCGGTGCGCATGTTGCCGGCCTGAGCCATCACGAAGGCGACCCCGAACGGCTTGAGCTCGGCGCGATAGACATCGGCCAACGCCTCAAATGCTGCCTTGGAGGCGCTGGAGGGACCGTCGAAGGGAACCGGCAACCGGCCGGTCATCGCGCCGATCTGGACGATGCGGCCGCGAGACTTGCGCAGCGCCGGAAGAAACCCGTTGATCACAGCCAGCGCACCGAAGACATTCACTTCGAACTCGCGTCTGATGTCGTCCAACGGGATGACTTCAAGCGGTCCAGGCGTCAGAGTGCCGGCATTGCTGATGAGCACGTCAAGTCCGCGCTCGCCCACCTCCTCCGAAACCTTCCCCACCCAGGACGTGACCGCACGCTGATCGGTGATGTCAGCAAGGGTCACAGCGGCATTGCCGGCCGATGCATTCTCCAGGTCGGCGGCATCCTTTTCTGATCGGGCGGTGCCGAAGACTCGATAGCCCTTCGCAGCAAGCTTGATGGCCAGTGCGCGTCCCAGCCCGCTGCCCGCCCCGGTAATGGCAACGGTGGGCTGGTGTAATTCCATTGTGTTGGACACAGTTTCACTCCTTTGGGATCTGATGGTCAGTCCAGCTTCGAACAATCGGTCAGAGCGAGACGATCAGTAAGCCCGCCGTCACGACAGCCAACACGAGAAGCAGCGCGGCGGGGCCGGCGTGGCGAAGGTCCCCCACGCGGGCATGAGAACCGATCCCGCCGACCATTAGCAGGCCCAGCCCGACTGCGGCGGCGATACCAAGCGCGGGAACGGCCAGTCCCACCGCCAGCCCGAGACCGCCAGCGACTTCCAGCGCGCCAACCACGCGCCATAGTTGCGCCCCGACACGTAACTGGTCGCGCATCTGTAATGACTGTTTGGCACCGACGAGCTTGAGACCGCCCGAGCCGAGGAACGCTACCGCTAGAAGCACGCTAAGAACGATGGTGGCGATGTGCATTTTGAACCTTTCGTTGAGGGTTGACTATCTGACGTTGGGCGGTCCTCATGCGAACCGCCACGTGGGGTTGAGATGATTGCTGAGCTGGCGCAGGCACCACTCCAGAACGGCGTCGCTAAAGGCCGCGGGATTCGTCAACATCAGCCGATTGACGTCGTCAGGGTGTGTTTGCACCTCGACCGGGCCAGCGCCGGCTCGGGCCGCGGTGAGGCCGGACGTCGTGTCCGTTCCCCCGATGATGCACAAGACCGGCTTTGTGTTCTGCTGCGACGACGAGTCCAGCGGTGCGGGTAAGACGGGCGGGCTCGCATCACCGATCAGGACCGCGCCGAAGAAGACATCGGAGACTTGGAGCGTGTGGTAAATGGCCGTGGCGCTGAGGGAGGATCCCACCAAGAACACAGGCAGCCGCGTCGTTTCGGCGACGTGCGCGCCCAAGGCGACCAAGCCGTCAGCCCGGCCCGCGCCGCCGAGACGGTCGTCCGGCGTCCACACGTCCACGCCTCGATCGGCGTGGCGCGTGCAGAAGTTGTCCAAAATGCCGGGATGGGAGGCGATCCCGGGGTGCGCGACGATCGCGTGGTCGGCCTCTACGCCGGCATAGCGACAACCTCGGACGTAGTCGACAGTCACTGACTCAGGCCCTTCAGCATCCCGACCAGCCGCGCGAGATTGATTTCGTTGTCGTCACGCAGAGCTCTCGCGACGTCGCGGATCATCCGCGGAGATGGGTTGGTACCCAGGAATTTCCGGTTGATCGGCGGTCCCCATTGGGCGAGGCCGGATGCGGTCAGCGGGGCCCAGCCGGGTTCGATGGTGTTGTCGAACAGGTCGCCGTCGGTGAAGTGCTCGACCATCATCTTGTCGGGGTCATGCCAGTAGTCGAAGATCTGACTGCCCAGAATGTGGCGGCCCATGCCCCAGACGCGTTCGTACCCTCGGTGTAGCAGGTACTCCCCGCCGGCGGCCACCGCGTCCAGGTCAGTGACCTGATATGCGGAATGCATATAGCCGTTTGCGGGTCCCAGGTTCAGGGCCAGGGTGTGGTGATCGGAGGGTGCCGTCCCGCGATCGCAGCGGATGAATGCCATCGCCGGACCGCGGTCCCGCTGGCCGGGCACGTACTGGAAATCGCTCACGATCATCCCGAGGGTGTCGAGATACCAGTTCAGGCTGCGGAGGAAGTGCGGTGTCTGCATCACCACGTGGCCGAGGCGCTGGACCTGTGCGGGTTCGCTGGGCGGACGCTGGGTGGAGTTGATCCGCCGTTGATCGCTGCCGAAATTGAGTGTGTGCACCCGCTGTTCGGGCACGGCCGGCAGATCGTTCCGCCCGTGGTAGACCCCGACGGCGATTCCACTCGGGTCACACAGTCGCAGGACGTAACCCTCGCCAGGTTCATCGAGTGGTTCGACGCGCCGATTGTTCACCCACGCCAGCGTGTGCAGATCCGCCGCGTCGGCCGCCTTGAACGTCGGACCGATGAACCGGGACCGGGCACCTTTGCGGATCACCACAGCGGGCGTGCCCGGCAGTGATCCCCGCAGATACAAGGTTTTGGGTTCATGCGCGGCGACCGCGAAACCGAAGGCCCGCGCGAAGGTTTCAGCACGGTCAAGGTCCGGCTTCTCGAATTCGAGCCAGGCCAGGTCGGTGACTTTGATCGTCGGATTGATGGAGCGTCCGCTGTGCTCACCCCGGTTGGGTCCGTGCTCGCTGTGGAGGTCTGCGTGCCCGTCGACGGCGATCAAGTGGTGATTCTTCACGAGTGTCTCCTGCGGAGTGAGAGCCTTGAGGGTGTGCTTGTCATCGCGCGCCCCGCGCACGCGCGATGATGTCGGCGGGGTCGGCGATGGTGGTGCCGCTCCAGGAGATGTGCAGGTCTGGGCGGACGAGGACCAAATTGTGGCGATACAGCTGGCACAACCGCGGGTCGTCGAGGACGAGGTGACGCACCGGCATTCCGACCAGTTCGGCTTCGTCCAGGAGCCGCTTGGCGTCGCTGGGTCCGGGGACGGCGTCGACGAGGGTGTAACCGCCGCCGAATTTGTCGAACAATGTTTCGCCCTCGGCGACAACGACATTCGGCGCGCGGTGCCCGGGCCGCACCGTGGGCACGAATGTGCGCCGATCCCAGGGAGGTGCTTCATTATCCGTCGCGCACACGATGGGAGAATTGTCGTAGCGGACGTCGAGTTCGACCCCAAGACTTAGGTTTTCGGCGTCGTTTGCGATGATGAATTCCGCGATCGCCGCGCGGTGAGCCCTTCCTTGGTCGCTGTCTTCGCCGATGAGGTGCGGGGCGACCATGTCTCGGTACTGCAAATGGACCATCACGTTCTCAACGGACGCGTTGCGGTTGCGATCTCCGATGGGGCGACGCTCGGCCTCATAGCTGGTCAGCAGGCCTGGTCCGCCCCAGCCGTGCAGCGAGCCGGCGAGCTTCCACCCGAGGTTGAACGCGTCACCCAGACCGGTGTTCATTCCGAAACCGCCGGTCGGGACCATCGTGTGGGCCGAGTCACCGGCGAGCAGGATTCGGTCCCGGCCGTATTGATCCGCGAGCAGCGCGTTGGGCCGCCACACGCTCGACGCCAGGATCTCGTCGATTTCGATTGGGCGCCCCAGTGCTCGGGCGACGAATTCGGCTGTGTCACCGATGGGATCGGGATCGTCGACGTCGGCTCCCAAATCTACGTGCAATGTCCAGGTGTCGACCTCGTCCTGCGCGATCAGGATCGCCCCGCCGGTGGTGTAGAGGTGCCAGAACTGGCCCAGAGCGTGCAGGTCGGCAACATCCGCGGATCGGAAGTGCACCAGGGCGAACGTGGTGATGTCCTTCGCGCCCTCCATCGCAATCCCGAGCTCTTGACGGGCGCGGCTCGATGCGCCGTCACATCCGACGAGATAGCTAGCCCGGATCTTCAGTGCCTCACCTCTGTCGTCCACGATGGTGGCTTCCACCGCGTCACCAATCTGAGCGCACATCTCGAGCCGCCACCCCTGCCGGACGTCGATCACCGGGTCGCGCTTGCAGCGGTCCATCATCACCGCTTCGAAGATCGCTTGCGAGCAGCGTTGCCACGGCTGACCCGGAAGGGTGCCGTCGGGCGAACCCTCCAGCGTCGCCCGCTGATCGTCAACGGAGGGCAGAGCCCAGCGGGTGATCTCCGGACCGTCGAGCCCTGGCGCGAAGATCACGTCGAACGAATGCCGCGGCGCCACCCCCAGGCGGCGCAACTCGTCATCGACGCCCAACCGACGCAGCAGCTCCATGCTGGCCCCGTTGGTGATGTCCATCTTCGGGAAGTGAGTCGTGTGCGTGTTGCGTTCGACAAGAACGCAATTGATGCCGTACCCGGACAGCACGCTGGCGAGGACGAGACCGGTCGGTCCCCCGCCAGCAACAAGGACTGGGGTGTCGAGTGTCTGTGTCATGGCGTAAAGACTCCTGTGGCTGCCGAACCGTTCTGCGCCTACCATAGGGATTAAGTTGCTAGTTGTCAACATAAATGTTGTCGTCGCGTCTGGCATAATTTGTCATATGGCTTCTACCCAGGCATCGCAGGGGCGTCGCGGTCGCCCAAAGACCGCGGACTCAACGCCGCTGAACGACATACTCGAGGCCGCCCTCGTGGCGTTCGCCACGTACGGATACGACGGCGTTTCGCTGCGAACGCTCAACCGAGATCTCGGTGTCAGTCACAATCTGATCTATCAGCGCTTCGGCAGCAAAGACGATCTATGGCGGGCCTCGGTCGACTACGGCTTCAGCCCGCTCCTGCGCATCATGCAGGGCATTTTCGATCCAACCCTGACCGAGCCGCTGGAACAGTTGCGCCTGGCGATCCGCCGCTACGTCGTGTTCTCGGCCGACCACCCTCAGTTGGTTGCGTTGATGAACATCGAGGCCCGTCAGGACACCGACCGGTTGAGCTACATCTACGACACCTACATCGAACCGGCACTGACGGGCGTCGGGCGGCTCCTGCTGCACCTCGCCGAAGGGGAGACGATTCGTCCGATCTCGTTGCGGGAGTTCCACTTTCTGATCGCGCACGGCGCGGCCGCGCTCTACAGCCTGGTGCCGCTGGCGCTGCTGTTCGACCCAGCCCCCCCGTGCGACCCCGCAGCCATCGAAGAACACGCCCGGCTCGTGTCGGATCTGATCGTCGAGGGTCTGCGGTTGGACCCGAACCGTTAGTCCCGGTTGACGACGCCGCGGCGCGCGTCGCCCGCCGTGAGGTCGACTACCAAACCGACTCGGCGCGGCCGATCACGATTCGTCCGGACGATGCAGTCGGCAGCGGATTCCTGACATGCGACAAATAAATATTTGTCATGTATCATATTCATTGTTACCCTGAAGATGTAGATGCGCCGTCACGGCCACCTGAGGATGCAGAATGGAAGCCATGAGTGCACCGTCGCGACGCAGGCCGAGTGGCCGGCCACGCAGCGAAGATTCGCCCGCCTCGCTGGACGACATCCTTGGTGCGGCGCTGAAAGCTTTTGCCACCCAAGGCTATGACGGTGTGGCGTTGCGAACTCTCAACCGAGAGTTGGGCGTGAGCCACAATGCGCTCAACGGCCGTTTCGGCTCGAAGGAAGCGCTGTGGTACGCCACTGTCGACTGGGCATTCCAGCCTCTGGTTCTGCGGCTGGCGACGGCGTTCGACCCCACCGTTATCGACCCGCTCGACCAGCTGCGAATCACCATGCGCACATTCTTGGAGTATTCCGCCGAGCGGCCTGAGCTGCTGGGCTTGATGAACATCGAGGGCCGGCAAGATACCGAGCGGTTGGCTTATATGTACAACACATACATCCAACCCGCGCTCGCACCGGTGCAGCGCCTGCTCGATCACCTCGTCGCCACCGGACGGACACGGCCGATCTCGCTGCGCACATTCAACTTCTTGCTTGCCCACGGTGCCGCCGCGCAATTCACTCTCGGTCCCCTCGCGCGGCATTTCGACCCCGCTGACCCGCTGGAGCCAGCCGCGGTCAAAGCCCATGCCGAACTTGCCGCGGACCTCATCGTCCGGGCACTGGAGATCGACCCTGCGGAGTTCGACGAACCGCCATCGCGCCAGTCTTAGCTGGCGTCGCGGAAGGAATGAGGAGACAAGGCCCATGGGAACCGACAGTCAACAACTTGATGCGGCGGTGACCGCGCCCGGGCGCGGCCTGGACTCGCTGGCCTTTGCTTGCACCGTGGTGGTCGTCGCTGACCTCGACCGATCCTCGCAGTGGTACCAAAGCGTGCTGGGCTTCACCGAGCACGCGCGCGTCAGGATTGACGGGGCCAATGTCGTGCTTCTGGAGGGCGCGGGAACCCAGCTGGAACTCATCGAGGGCGATGGGCCGACCGTATCGACCGAGCCCAGCCTATGCGCCGATCCCCCACATCATCTGCTGCCGAAAGGGAACAAGTTCCTCGCCTTCGCTGTCGAGGACCTTCAACGCGCGACCGACCAACTCCGCGACAAGGGCGTACCCATCATCTGGCGCGACAAGCAGCTGGCGCCAGGAATTCGTTCGACGGCGATCCGTGATGCCGAAGACAATTTCATTCACATCGTGCAGCACTGAATGGCATAGTCGACGTGCGAGCGAACGACTCTCGCTTGCCCGGCTGAGCCGTTACTTCTTCAACGAATATTCCAGATTTGCCAGCACACCGATTTGGCCGAGCAGGATGGTTCCGGAGTAGTAGCACTCGAACACGCTGACCTTCCCCGTTCGCCGGAACACCTCATTGAGTGTGATTGGCGGGGAACGGCCGATCTCGGTATCCCGATGCTCCCTGACCGCACAACCATGTCGCGGAAGGCCCCCGAATGCACCCGTGGCGGCACCGGTCCCCCCGGGTCGCGCCGATGTCGGGCCGGTCGGCAGCCGGCCTGTGATCGATACACGCGGGTCACGGAAGGCCGCGGGAATGTCGGTGGGACTGTCCGTGATGGGTATCGCCGCCGCGGTGGGGCTGGGCCTAGAGATGATCGACGCGATCGCCACCCGTGCCCGCGCGCAGGATCTCCGCAATGCGGGACCGGCCGGCGTGTGCGGCGGACGCGGCCATCCTGGTGCAGCCCATCTCCCCGTGAAACACGGGCTGCACCATTCAAATTGGCGGTCGCGCCGCCTGCCGGACGGTTCTTAGACCTGTTCGGCGCCGCCGTCGATGAACAGCTCGGCGCCGGTCATGAAGCTGCTTTGGTCGCTAGCCAGAAACACGACAGCGGAGGCGATCTCCTCGGGTCGACCTACCCGGCCCAGCGGAACCGTCGCCGCAAAGGCGGCCAGCAGCTGTTGTTCTTGGCCGGCCGGTGCGGCGCCCGTGAGTCCCGGTGTCTCAACCGGCCCGGGAACCACCGTGTTCACCCGGATCTGCCTGGGGGCCAGTTCAGCCGCCCAGGTCCGGCCGAAGGAGCGGACCGCTGCCTTCGACGCGGCGTACGCGCCCATGGCGGGCGTACCGCTGGAGGCTGAGCTCGACCCGGACAGGATGATGGACGCACCAGAGTTCAAGAGCGGCAAGACTTTCTGCACGGTGAAGATGGTGCCGCCGACGTTGCGGTTGAACGTGTCGAGGAAGTGTTGCGGTGTCATATCGGCCAGCGGCGCCAACTCTCCCCCGCCGGCATTGGTGAACACGACGTCAAGGCCACGTCCGTGTGCCTTGACGACGTCGGCGACCCGGTCCACATCGTCGGGGTCGGTGACGTCGGCACGAATACCGGTGGCCGAGGCGCCAATCGATGCGAGTGCCTCATCGAGGCGTTGCTTGTCGCGGCCGGTGATGAAGACATGCGCGCCTTCGGCCGCCAGCCGCTGGGCAGCGGCAAGACCGATGCCTGAGGTGCCGCCGGTGACCAGGGCGATCTTATCGTTGAGCTGTCCCATGATGTTCTCCGTTTCTACTGGTTTTCTACTGGTGGATCGGGGTTCTTGATTGTGCTGCAGAGCCCGCGCCGATCACGGCGACCGCCTCGTGTCGCGCTCGGCTCGAGGACGGCGGCAGCGCGCAATGTGGGTTCGAAGTCGGTGCCGAGAATGGCGGTCAGCACCGGGTTGGTGACCCCCGCATCGCGGTATCGCTGGACCCCGTCGTGAACGGCGACGTCGTCGCCGATGGCGCACAGGCGATCGATGAATCGCTCACTGATGGCTAGCTTTTGAGCGTCGACATCGGATGAAGCAGCATCGAATGCCGCCACGTCACCGGCGAAGCCCGCCGCCTGGAACATCGCCCGGTAGAACGGCAGGCCGAAATACCGGTGCAGCTCGTTGCGCACACCTGCGAGAGCGGTTGCGCGGTCGTGGGTCATCGCCGAGGGCACCGCGGCCAGGATGTGAAATCCCTCGAGCGGCCTGCCGGCGCGATCGCGGCCCGCGGCCACTTCCGGCACGACCACATCACGCACGTACTGCGACGGGCAGGCCCACAGCACCACGCCGTCGGCGATCTCACCGGCCAGGCGCAGCATCGCCGGTGACAGCGCCGCCTGATAGATCGGGATGTCGGGGCGCGGCGTCAAGCCCATGAACGAGAAGTTCGACGTCCAGCGCTGGCCGGTCGGCGGGACGTCGCCGGCCAGGATCGCGCGGACGATGCCGATGTATTCGCGCATTTCGGCTGTGGGCTTGCCGATCTGCTGGCCGTGCCAGCCGCCCATGGTGATGCGGTGGCCCACGCCGAGGCCGAGTCGGAAACGGCCGCCGGAGATGTCGTCGACTGTTGCCGCGGTCTGGGCCATCGATGCCGGCGAACGGTGATACAGCGGTGCCACAGAGGTGCCTATCGCTACCCGCTGCGTGCGCATTGCCAGAGCCGCGGCCATCGTGAACGAGTCACGAGCCGCGATGTGAGACAACATGATCGAGTCATAGCCCAGTTCGTCGGCCAGCCGTGCGTGACCGACCGCGTCGTTGAACGGCTCGAGCGCCGGAATGGCACAACTGATCGCGGCTTGCATCGCATTTCCCTGCGCGGCGGAGACGGTTTCGGCGGTCATTGTCAGTTGTCCTGCGGCGTCGGGGCAGGCTCGGCAACGACGGGGTTCTCGATGGCGCCGATGCCTTCGATCTCGACGCGCACGCGCTGACCTGGTTGCAGCAGTCGTCCGGAGAAGAGGCCCACACCTCCCGGTGTGCCGGTTGCCACCAGGTCACCTGGCTCCAAGGTGCACACCCGTGACAGCGCTGAGATCATTTCGCCGATTCCGGTGACCATCTCGGCGGTGGAGCCCTCCTGCCGGAGTTCACCGTCCACCCAGGTGCGCAGTTTGAGGTCCCCGGGGTCCAGCTCGTCGGCGGTGATGATCCACGGCCCGAGGGGCCCGTGGGTGTCGAAGCTCTTGCCCGGCCACATGGTCGGGGTGTTCTGTTGCCAGTCCCGGACCGACACATCATTGCCGACGGTGTAGCCGGCGATCGACGCCAGCGCAGTCGCCGGATCAGCGCGCCGGACGCGTCGCCCGACGACTGCGACGAGTTCGCCTTCGAAGTCCAACATCTCCGAGTCGTATGGAGCCAGGATGGGGTCGTACGGGCCGGTGATGCAGGACACCTGCTTGTTGAAGAAGGTGGGCAGCGTCTGATCCGGAAATGCCTGGCGCAGATGGCCGAAGCGCTGCATCTGCTCCGCGTACCGCGGCTGATTGGCGGCCTCCCGGATTTCGGCCAGGTGTGAGGCGTAATTGAATCCGATCGCCAGGTACTTCGACGGGCGGGCGATCGGCGCGCCGAGTGTCACTTCGGACAACGGAGTGCGCTGGCGCGCACGCGCGGCCTGGCGGTTGACCTGTTCGGCGACGTCGCGCCCGGCAGCCAACAATCCGGTGATGTCGGACGGGACGCCGTCGAGGTCGGCCAGGGCGACAACGTCATCGTCGATGACCACGCCGGCGCCGCCATGGTTGTAGCTCACGAGTTTCATCGGGTCTCCCTCGTCGGGTAGAGCGCGTCGATCTGTGCCGCGTACTTCCGTTCGATCGGCCGGCGCTTCATGGCTGTCCTTCGCATGACTGCCAAGCTATCCGGTTATAGGGCGCCTGTCAAGTTTTATCTTGACGGATATCAAGTTATCGAGCTACGGTGAAGTCGCGGTGCGGGGCGACGAATCACACCCACACCTCACCCACCCAGTCCATCTGGAAGGAGCGCCACATGAGAAACCACCGAGACGCCAGCGTCGTCGACGGGCACGCCGATCTGCACAGCGAGCTCGGCCCGAACCGGGGCGAACACAGCGGCCGTGCCATCAACCCGACGATCAAAGTCACCGATCTGGCCTGGCTGGAATTCGAGAAGCCGGATCTGGACCGGGCCGAAACATTTGCGCGGGCTTTCGGTTTCGCGGTTGCCGCACGCAAACCCACAGCCTTGTATCTGCGTGGATCACTGCCAGGAGCGCCATGCGTGCTGATCCGCAGGGGCGCTCATTCTCGCTTCGTCGGGCCAACGTTCAAGGCCGGCGAGGCCGCAGATCTGCAACGGCTGGCACGAGCCACCGATCGTCGCGTCGAACCGCTCACAGATCCATCCGCGGGCAGCATCGTGCGGCTTGACGACCCCAGCGGATTCGCCGTCGGGGTGGTCCACCTCAGCGGCGAGCTGTCGGCGCTCGCCGAGCAGCAAAACCAGATTCTGAACTTCGGTGCTGAACCGCACCGGATCAACGCGACCCAACGGCCGCCGCGGGCGCCTGCGCTAGTACAGCGCCTCGGCCACGTGGTGTTGCAGACTCCCCACTTCGCGCGCGCCCTGAACTGGTATCTCGACACACTCGGGATGATCGTGAGCGATTTCCAGTACGCACCCGACCAGCGCGAACGCGGTCCGGCGCTGGCGTTCATCCGCTGCGATCGAGGGACCTTGCCGGCCGACCACCACACACTGGCGTTGAATTTGGGGCCGACGGCCAGCTACAGCCATTCCGCGTACCAGGTCACCGACTTAGACGCTGTTGCCGCGGGCGGGGAGTACCTGTTGCAGCGCGGATACGACCGAGCCTGGGGAATTGGACGCCATGTTCTGGGCAGTCAGATCTTCGACTACTGGCACGACCCCGACAAGCTGACGGTCGAGCACTTTACCGATGGCGACCTATTCGACAACACCGTCGAACCCGGATGGTCCCCGTTGACCGCATCCGGCCTCTCCCAGTGGGGGCCACGGGTAACCCAAGAATTCCTGGGCGCCAAGCCCTCGCTGCGACTGGTCCGCGACGTTGTCGCCGGCTTGCGGGGCGACAATGAGATCAGTCTGTCGCGGTTGTCCGGCATGGCTAACGGGCTTCGCCAGTGACCCGGCTGAAGCCGCCATTTCGGCTGGCGACCAAAGTGAACCGAGCCGAGTCAGTTTGCGGAAAGGTTGTCGTCGTCACCGGAGGCGCCCGCGGGATCGGGTTGGCCACCGCGACCGCGCTGCACCTGCTTGGGGCCAAGGTCGCCATCGGCGATGTCGATGAGCCAGCGGTCAAACAGGCCGGCACAGACCTTGGGCTTGACGTGTGCGGCAGGCTCGACGTGACCGATCACGACTCGTTCGTCTGCTTCCTCGACGAGGTGGAAAATCGCTTGGGGCCCGTCGATGTTCTGGTGAACAACGCGGGTATTCTCCCGGCAGGCAGGGTGATCGACGAACCCGACGCCCTCACCCAGCAAGCACTCGCGATCAACGTCTACGGCGTGATCCTGGGAACGAAGCTCGCCGCGCGGCGCATGCTCAGACGTCGCCGCGGCCACATCATCAACGTCGCATCGGTGAACTCCGAGACGCCGTCGCCGGGGGTAGCAACGTACTGCGCCACCAAACACGCCGTCCTCGGGTTCACCAATTCGGTTCGCGCGGAACATCGCGGCACCGGTGTCCACTACTCGGCGGTCCTCCCGGCGATGACCAACACGGAGATGATCGCCGGCATCGACCAAGCCAGGGGCCTGAAGAATTCCGAACCAACCGATGTCGCAAGAGCGATCGTCGATCTGATCCGCAAGCCGAAACGACGTGTCACGGTCACCCGGTCGGCCGGAGTCGTGCTCGTGATCCAACGGATTCTGCCCGGCGGCGTCGCGGACGCATTGAGGCGCTCAATCGGGCTGGACCATCTGTTTACCGACCGCATCGACGTTGGCAAACGCGCAACGTACGAGCAGAGGGTGCAAGGCACTTGATAGGTCTCGACATGGCAGTGGACCCAGGTATCCATCCCTCGACGCGTGAAGCCGGCTGCACGGTGCCCACCGAAGGGTCGGCTGACAATATTTTAATTGACAGTTGTCATATTGCCGGATACGCTTGCCCCACACACACACGAGGGGAAGGCGCAGCGATGAGCACGGTGGTTCACCACGACACGGCCACCGTCGGCGAGGCGTTTCTGGCGATGGTCGAATCCCGCGCCGATGCGCCGGCGATCCTCAACGCCGATCTCGAAGTGGTGCTCTCGTGGCGCGATTACGGCACTCAGGCCCGTCGCGTCGCGACGGGCCTCGCCGCGCTGGGATTGGGCCATGGGGACACGCTCGGGCTCCTGCTCAGCAACCGGCCCGAGTTCCACGTTGCCGATGCCGGCGCGCTACTCCTCGGCGCCACGCCCTTCTCGATGTACAACACCTCGGCGCCCGAGCAGCTCGCCCACTTGGTCGCCGACGCCGACTGCCGAATCGTCGTCACGGAGGCGGCGTTGGTTGACGGGCTGCTCGCCGCGCTTGAGCGCGGTCGCGGCGCCGTAAACCACGTCATCGTCGTCGGATCGGACTCGTGGTTTGAGTTGCTGGACTCCGACGAACTGGAGCATGCCGCGGCCGTAAAGCCAAGCGACCTCGCAACGTTGATCTACACGTCGGGCACGACCGGGCCACCCAAGGGCGTCGAGCTCACGCACGCGAACATCCTCACCATGGCCGCCGAGATGGGCACGCTGGTCGGAATTCAGCCGGGGCAACGCACGATCTCCTATCTGCCGATGGCCCACATCGCCGAGCGCGTGTGCACGCACTACCTGCCGATGACCGCGGGCTTCAGCGTGGTGTGCTGCCCGACCCCAAGCGCGGTCACCGAGTTGCTCCCGCGGGTGCGCCCGCACTTCTTCTTCTCGCCCCCGCGATTGTGGGAAAAGCTGCAGGCGTCCATCGCGGCCGATGTCGCGGCCGGGATCGACCACGAGGAACTCCGTCGTCGCCTGGGCTTCGATGACCTCACGGCAGCGGTGACGGGCGCCGCGCCGTGCCCGCCCGCAGTGATCGAATTCTTCGACGCGATCGGGATCCCGCTACGGGAGGTCTACGGCCTCTCGGAGACCACGGGCGTCGTCTCATTGGCAGCCGCAAGCGACGTCCGCCCCGGTACCGTGGGACCACCGTTGCCCAGCGCGCAGGTGAGGTTGGCCGAGGACGGGGAGCTTATGGTCCGGGGGCCGCTGCTGATGGCGGGTTATCGCAACCGGCCGGAGGCGACCGCCGAGGCGATCGACGCCGATGGCTGGCTGCACACAGGCGACATCGCCCGCATCGAGGCCGACGGGCACCTGCGGATCGTCGATCGCAAGAAGGAGCTCATCATCAACGCCGCCGGAAAGAACATGTCACCCGCCAACATCGAGGCACGGCTGAAGGAGGGCAGTCCGCTCATCGGCCAAGCGTGCGCGTTCGGCAACGCGCGGCCGTACAACGTCGCGCTGATCGTTCCTGATCCCGCCGTCGCCGCTTCGTACGCGACGGATGCCGAACTTCAGGCCGAGGTGCAGGCAGGTGTCGAACGCGCCAACGCACGGCTGGCGCGCGTCGAGCAGATCAAGCGATTCGCGATCCTCGCCGAAGACTGGCTGCCCGATTCCGACGAGTTGACGCCGACGATGAAGCTCAAGCGCCGGCCGATCGCACAGAAGTACGCCTCGCAGATTGAGGCGCTCTACACGACAAAGGAGACGAAATGAAGCTCGTGAGTTACGGATTCGGTGCCGGCGTGAGCGCAGGAGTCGTCGTCGACGACCACGTGGTCGCGCTCAGCGCGCTTGACGGTGCCCCCACCGACGTCACGGCCGTACTGGCGGCCGGTCCTGATGTCACCGCAGATGTGGCCCGTAAGGCCATCAACGCCCGGCCGCGGACGCCTCTCTCGGAAGTCGTTCTGCACGCACCGATTCCGGCGCCGTCGAAGTATCTGGCCATCGGCTTCAACTTCACCTCGCATCTCGCGGAGATTCAAGAGGCGGCGACGCAGCCTCAGTACGCCGAGCAGATGGCGCGCTTCAAGCATTTGCGCGAGGCGTTCCCAGACCAGAAGCTGCCGACGTTCTTCAATAAGCAGGTTTCCTGCATCACCGGTCCCTACGACCCGATCCTCGCGCCGTACGACTCGCCGATGCTCGACTACGAGGGAGAACTCGTGGCGGTCATCGGAAAACGGGTGCGGCGCGCCGATGCCGCCACGGCGCTTGCGTCCGTCGCCGGCTACACAGTGGGCAACGACGTGTCGGTACGTGACTGGCAGCAAGACACTCCAACCATGTGGCCAGGAAAGAGCTTTGACACCCATGGGCCCATTGGGCCGTGGGTCGTCACCGCCGACGAGGTGGATCCCGCCGGTCTCGGTATCCGCACGTGGGTCGACGGCGAGCTGCGCCAGGACGGCTCCACGAAGGAGATGGTCACCGGGATCGGCGACATGATCGCGGCGCTGTCCCGCGTCTGCACGCTGGAGCCCGGCGACCTCATCGCCACCGGAACGCCCGGCGGCGTCGGCGTGTTCTCCGGACGGCTTCTACGGCCCGGTCAGCGGGTGCGCGTCGAGATCGAGGGTATCGGCGCCATCGAGAATCCCGTGGTCGCGGAGCCCTCCCCCACCAGCCAGCAGGGCTGAAATGGGAATACTTGACAAGAAGGTCGTGCTGATCACCGGCACCGGAGGAGGTCTGGGTCGCGTCGCGGCGCAGACCTTTGCGCGAGAAGGTGCAAAGGTTGTCGGGTGCGACATCAAGGTTGATGCCAACGACGAGACGGTCGAACTCTTACGTCGCGCCGGCGGTGAGATGACTGGCATCGCGCCGATCGATCTCACCGACCCCGAACAGGCGCGGAAGATGGTTGAGGATGCCGTTGCCGCCTATGGCGGGATCGACGTGGTCTGCAACAACGCGGGCATTCAATACTTCGGTCCGATGCCCGATTTCTCTATCGATGACTGGCGGGCGACCATTACTGGCGAACTCGACCTTCCCTTCTTCGTGTCGAAGTTCGCATGGCCACACCTGGTCCGGCGCGGTGGCGGGGTCATCATCAACATCGCGTCCCACGCGGGCATGATCGCCGCAGAGACGCCCCCGTGGGTCGGGCACGCGGCAGCGAAAGCTGGCGTCATCGCCATGACGCGACAGTTAGCGCTTGAAGGCGCGCGCCATGGGATCCGTGCGGTGACGATCAGTCCCGGGCCTTTCCTGACCCCGGCCGCCGACCGCGACCTCGGCGACAACCAGGCGGCCCGGGGCGCGATAACCAGAAAGACGCTTCTCAAGCGGTTCGGTCAACCCGAGGAGGTCGTGGAGCTCGCGGCCTTCATCGCTTCTGATCGGGCGTCTTACATCACAGGCGTCAACTACCCGGTCGACGGCGGCGCGACCGCTTGGTAGGCCACATGGCACTTGAATGAAAATCGCTCTGGGAGAAAACCCCGGTCCAGCCCGAGCGTCAACTACACGGCCTTGATCTCAACTCCAACGCTTTTCTTGTCCACCCCGCGCAGCTTTAGGTATACGTCGAACAGTCGGCCGATTGGCCCGTAGCGCTTCGTGATAGCCCGCTGCGCATCCGCGGCCTCCGCCTTGTCAAGGACCTTCGCCACTGCTTCGACCGGCTCACGCTTGGGCCGCCCGCGCATGTCGCACGCCGCGACGGTGACGCGCGGAGTGTTACGGATCCGCTTGACCGTCCACGAGTCTTCCTCCGTGTGGACGAGCACGCGGTCGCCGTCGGGAGCGACTCAGACGGCGGTCGGCTTGGGCCGGCCATCCTTGGTGAAAGTGGTCAGCACGATGTAGCGAGCCTCGGATACCTCAGCGAATGTGGGAGCCATGGTTCACGCCGCCTTTCAGTTCGGCTGGCGGTTGGGTCGCAGTGCGCCAGGAGAGCGGGTTCAGCCCCCGGTAGGGGTCGCCGTTGCGGATGGCCAGGAGGTCGGCCAGGGTCTGCTCCAGTGATTCCTGGGTCTTCTGCTTGACGGTGGGGACCCATTTCTCTTCGGACACCCGTGTGGGTTTGGTGGTGTCGATGGGGGCAGCGAAGCGCAGATACATTCGCTGCGGCCGGGGAATCAGGGTGGGACCGATCCCATGCATCAGCGGTACTGCCATGTCGGTGCGACCGGACAGTTTCGCGGTGAGGCCCTGGCTCAGCCGCCCCCACCGACCCTCGCGCGTGGTCAGGCTCTGGTAGACGTCGTCGCCGCCGACGAGACCGACGGGCACGATCGGATAGTCGTTCTCGACCGACAGGCGGGCGAAACCGGACCGGCCGTGCCACCGCAGGGTGTTCTCCTCACCCTTGAACTTGGGAATCTCACGGCCACCGCCGGGAAAAACCAGAATGGGTTCGTTGTGGCGCATCAACTCGCGTGCGGTCTCCGGCGCCCCGACGACAACCCCGCAGGCAGCCAACAAATCACCGGCCGGGCCGCGCATCCGGCCCATGCCACGGTCGGCCAGGGGCCGCACCCGCATGCCGATCGCGCGCCACACCAGGTACGGGATCAAGAATGCCTCGGCACCGCCCTGGGTGTGGTTGCCCACCAACAGGAATCGTCCATCGCGGGGCAGGTTCTGCAGCCCGTCGACGTACGGCTGGTAGAGGTCGACGAGCGGTCCGACCCGATCGGCGACGGTCTCTGCGACGCGGCGCCAAGCCCGGACCCGCCGGGGCTGATTCATGATGGCGTCGATGTTCACCGTAACCGCCGATCCAGCCATGAGGCAGACGGGCCGCCCCGCGGCATCCCCGCGATCACTGGGTCCACTACACCCGCTTGACCCATCGAAACCTCCTGGCATGTCATAGCTTCAAACTGATGCCGCCACGCTACCAAACGAACTAGTTCGTTTGTTACGATTCTCCTGTGAGAAACACGACCCAGCTGCGCGGCGAAATCCTGGCGGCCGCCCGGACCGAGTTCGCCCAGTACGGGCTGGCGGGCGCCCGGATCGACCGCATCGCAAGATCCGCCGAGGCGAGCAAGGAACGCCTCTACGCCCACTTCGGCGACAAGGAGGCCCTCTTTCGCGAAGTGGTCGCTGCCGATGTCGCCGAGTTCTTCCGTGCGGTCACGCTGCGCCCCGACACCGTTCCCGACTTCGTCGGCAACCTCTACGACCTGGCGCGCGCACGGCCCGAGCATCTGCGCATGTTGACCTGGGCACGTCTGGAAGGCCTTAGCCTCGACGAACCCCGTGCCGACGGCGAACCCATCCCCGCCCAGACCATCGCTGCGATCGAAGCCGCCCAGGCCGGCGGCCACGTCGACCGTGCCTGGCAGCCGAGAGACCTGCTGGTCATCCTCTTTGGAATCGGCCTGGCCTGGGCGCACTGGCCCGACCCCCACGCCCTGACTGACGACCCCACCCTCGTCGCGCGCCGCCGCGCCGCCGCCGTCGAGGCTGCCACCCGCATCATCGCCACCGCGATCTGAGCAGCGCCGGTATCGAACGGGGGGCTTTCGTACCGCATTGATCGTGATCCGGCCGGGGGGACTGGGCCTTCACGGCTGCCTTTTGATTCCAGCCAGCGTCATCGAGTTAACCCGCGCTTCCTGCATAAAACTGCACAATTGCGGTTAACTGCAATAACTTGCTAGTGTGAGGCGGCCGCAACAGGACGGGGCTCTGGATGAGCGTCAAGCAGCGGACATCGCCGACGGTGTCGCAGTTCACGATGGGCATCTATTCCCCGTCGCTGAAATCTGAACTCCACCAAAAGCTCCCGCTGTTCGGCGCGCAGCCGCTGACGAGCTTGGGCAATGCGTGCCGCATCCCGATCGTTTCGGTGCAGGCGTAATGGAAACAGCCACCGCGCTCCAGCTGGTTGACGGTGTCGATCTGACCGGAAAAACATGTGTGATCACCGGCGCATCAGCTGGGTTGGGCCGAGAATCGGCCAGGGCGCTGGCCGCGACCGGTGCGCATGTCGTGCTTGCGGCGCGTAATCGCGGCGCACTCGCCGAGACCGAGGAGTGGATACGTGCGGACGTCCCGAACGCGCACACGTCGACGGTCCAGCTCGACCTGACCTCGCTGGGCAGCGTTCGCGCGGCGGCGGCGACGATTGTCAACATCACCCCTGTGATCCATGTCCTGATGAATAATGCCGGAGTGATGTTCACGCCGTTCAGTCGGACGTCTGACGGCTTCGAAATGCAGTTCGGGACAAACCATCTCGGGCATTTCGAACTCACCCGGCTGTTGGTCTCGCAGCTCCTCGCTGCCGGCGGTGCGCGGATTGTGATTCTTTCGTCGGACGGCCACCTGATGAGTGACGTGGACCTCGACGACCCCAACTGGGAACGGCGGGAGTACGACAAGTTCGTCGCTTACGGGGCTTCGAAGACCGCCAACATTCTGCACATGGTCGAACTGGACCGGCGACTGCGCGACGGCGGCGTCCGCGCGTACGCGGTGCACCCCGGCGTGGTCGCAACTTCACTGGCTCGGCACATGACGCGCGAAGACTTCGCGAAGCTGAGCCGGTACGCGACCATGGAACGCGAAGCGGCCAAGGAGGTCATCGACGTGCGGCACGACTTCACTACGCCCGACCACGGGGCGGCCACTCAGGTGTGGGCCGCCGTGAGCCCAGAACTGGCGGAGGTCGGATCCGTGTATCTCGCTGACTGCCGGATCCGAGAGGACGTCGCGGCGCACGCTGTTGACCAGACGCATGCTCTCCGGCTCTGGGAATTGTCCGAGGAGTTATGCGGCAACCGTGCCTGCTTCGCAGGGGCGCGGCCGTGAACAGAATGGACCGGCGCAAGATGGAGGTCCGCGACCGGATACTCGGAGCGGCATTCGACGCATTTCTGCTCCAGGGCGTCTCTGCCACCACCATCGAGGACATCTGCGAACGGGCCGACGTCGCGAATCGCACGTTCTTCAACCACTTCCCAACGCGGCAGGACATGATGCGTGCCCTCGCCGAGCGCCGCCTGCTCAACCTCCATGACGTGATTTTCGATCGGTCGACCGAACCGATCCCCGCGAGGCTGATCGGGGTTTTCGACGACATCGCCGCTGCGCTCGTCAAGTCGGGCGACAACTACCGCGAGCTGATTGGCGAGATGCTGGGCAGTGCCGGTTACGGGATTCAACGTGGCTTTGCCCTGCACGAGACGTTCCTGGAACTCGTCAAGGACGGCGTCGCCCGCGGCGAGGTCGGCGTCCGTCACGACGCCCAGACCCTCGCCGACATCATCGTCGGTGCGTTGACGGGCGGGATCGTCAATTGGACTGCGGACAGCACGTATTCGCTCGAGACGGGCCTCCACGACCTGGCCGTGGCGCTGGCCGACCTGTTGGTGGGCGAGGAGGATGCTTGACGATCTCGGTGCGCTGATGTCACCGGACCTGACAGTGACGATCAGCGACGGCGTCGCCGTGCTGACGCTGAACCGGCCCGACCACCTCAACGCCTACACCGGTGAAATGGGAGCGCTGTTGGGCCAGGCCTACCGCAGCTGCGACGAGGACGACGACGTGCGGGCGATCGTGCTCACGGGTGCCGGGCAAGCGTTCTGCGCGGGCGCGGACTTCTCCGGCGGCGCTAATCCCTTTGACTCACCCGGCGACGCCGCGCGCTTCTCCGCGTCGCCGATCGACCCGGCAGCGTTCGAATTGCGCACTCCGGTCATTGCTGCGCTCAACGGCCACGCCATTGGAATCGGACTGACGCTCGCGTTGCAGGCAGACATCCGGATTGTCGCTGCGGACGCCAAATACGGTGTCGTTCAAGTGCGTCGGGGAGTGATCGGCGACTGCATGTCGCACTGGATACTGCCCCGGCTGGCCAGTGCTGCTGTCGCAGCGGAAATGCTGCTGACCGGCCGGACCTGCGACGGCATCGAGGCGGTGGCACGGGGCATCGCCACTCGCGCGGTGCCCTCGGGCGACGTGGTTGATCACGCGATGGAGATCGCCCGCGATATCGCCGTCAACGTGGCACCGATGTCGGCGGCACTGAGTAAGCGGCTGTTGTGGGAGAGCCTGAACAACGGGTACTCCGCACGCGAAGTCGCCTGGATGGAGACCCAGCTGCATCACCGTGTCATGGGCCGGGACGACGCCCGCGAAGGTGTCGCGGCCTTTCTGGGCCGACGCGCCCCACGGTGGAGCGCGTCGGTTTCTCGTGACTGGGATGAGCTGCCGCATCCCCCAGCAGTCACATGACCCAGGGATGATCGAGCACCCGAAAGGACTGTGGGATGCACATCGACCTCCTCGCCGGGGAACTCGGCTTCACCGAAGGGCCAGTGTGGCTTGACGATCACAGGATTGCGTTGACGTCCATCAGTCACGGCTGCATCTACATCGTCGACCCATCCGGTGGAGCAACCGAGCGTATCGAGACCGGAGGCGGACCCAACGGTTTGGCCCGCGGCTCCAACGGCACCCTCTTTGTGGCACAGAACGGGGGAGCGTTCGGCGCCAGCGGCCCCGCGCAACCCGGCGTGCAGGTGATCACGGATGGGCGGGTGGAGTATCTGGTGACCGGCCTTGGCGCGCCCAACGACTTGATGTTCGGGCCGGACGGGCGACTGTGGGTCACCGACACCCGCTGTGAGATAGATCCAGTGTCGCCAGGGGATGGTCTACCGGGACAAGTGTGGGCTGTCGATGTCGCCACCGGCCACACCGAGCTGATCGTGGCCAGCGGACCGGTGTTCATCAACGGGCTGGGCTTCACCCGCGACGGACGCACGCTGCTCGTCACCGCCACCCTCGCAGCCGAGTTGCTGGCCTACCAGCTCGCACCTTCCGATGCCGCCTCGTGGCGCCAACCGCGTCTGGTGCACACCTTCGACACCGGCTGGCCCGACGGGATAGCGGTCAGTGCGCGAGGTGAAACCTGGGTGGCATTGACCGCCGCCGACCGCGTCGATGTCATCAGCGATGCCGGTGAGCGCACCGCCGGCATCACGCTGCCCCCGGGTTCGCTGCCCACCAATATCTGTATCGGCGGCGGACACGCGGATGAGCTGTTCGTCACCGCTGCGCACGCCGAGTCGCTGCTGCGTATCCGCCTCGACGAACGCGGTGATCCCCGCCTGATGTCATAAATGCATATAGCTGCACTCTTGCGGTTGTCTGCATTCGCTCGTACCGTGTGGTGGTGTCGAAGGCGCTGTGAGCGGCGACCCGACCCCGGCAGAGGACTGGAGAGCAAATGAGCCTGACAGAGCAGTCAGCACCCTCGGTAAGGGACTTCATGGACGACCCCATCGGGTTTTTCGGAGAGTCGCTGACCCAGATGCACAGCATCCCTCGCGCTGAGTTGGAGGAACTCCAGCGAAAGGCGATGGGTATCCGGTTTCAGCAACACCGCGAGAGCATCGAGATGCTGCGCAAGCTCGCCGACCGGCTCGACATCACCGAACTAAGCGATCTCAACGACGTTGTCCCGCTGTTCTTCTCGCATACTGCATTCAAGTCCTACCCCGCAGCGCTGATCGACAACAAGCGCTTCGACCTGATGACCAAGTGGCTGGACAAACTCACCAGCCATGACTTGTCCGGTGTCGCTACCCAGGGTTGCAACAGCATCGACGAATGGATCGACCGGCTCGACGAGCAGACGCCGTTGGAAGTGATCACGTCCAGCGGAACGACCGGCACGCTGTCGATCCTCCCGAAGGACAAACGCGGCGCGCGCGAGGGCATGGTGCTCTGGAAGATCTGCCTATTCCAGACGTTTGGCGTCGAACCCACCGCGGAGCAGCTCAACCCGGCGGTGGAGGTGATCTGGCCCAACTATGCGGGCGGCAAGCTGGGCCACCTGCGCATCGCGAACATGCTCAAGGGCGGTTTCACGGGCGGCGACGAGAGCAGGTTTCACGCCCTGTACTCCGATTCGATCGACACCGATCTGATGTTCCTGGCGTCCAAGATGCGCGCGGCCGCGTCTCGGGGGGAACTGGACCGCCTGGTCGTCGATCCGGCGCTGGCGGCCCGCAAAGACGAGTTCATCGCCATGCAGATGCGACAGCCCCAAGAACTCGACGTGTTCTTCTCCGAGATGTCCGAAAAACTGCGCGGTAAAAGAGTTTTCATGATCGGGACCTACAACCTGATGTACGACGTCGCCAAGGCGGCCCTTGAGCGCGGCATCAAGGGCGTATTCGCCGAGGACTCCGTGATACTCACCGGTGGCGGCTCGAAGGGATTCGTTCTGCCCGATGGTTACCTGGACACCATCCGTGAGTTCCTCGGCGTCGACCGGGTCCAGGAGGGTTACGGCTTCTCCGAACAGAGCGCCTTCCACTTCGCCTGTACCGAGGGCCGCTACCACGTTCAACCATGGGTCATCCCGTTCGTCCTGGATCCAGAAACCAGCCAGCCGCTGCCACGCGAGGGCAGACAAACCGGCCGTGCCGCCGTCTACGACCTCCTACTCAAAGCCCATTGGGGCGGAGTCATTTCCGGCGACGAGGTCACCATCGACTGGGACTTGGTCTGCCCGTGTGGCCAGACGAGCGTGGCTTTCGAGCACGACATCGTCCGCTACAGCGAGAAACGAGGTGTTGAGGACGATCGCATCACCTGCGCTGCGACGCACGAGGTCCACAACGAGGCCGTGAACTTCATGAAGGAATTCGAGTCGTGAGCGCGGCATTCACCGTTCCGCTGTTCCTGCGCGGCCAGATCATCACCGACGAACTGGTGTCTTTCGGCATCCGTGGCGGCGGGGCGGAGTTTCAGAGCCCCGACATGAGTAAGTACGTCGACCGCCTTCCGCTGGCGAGCCCGATGGAGATGGCGGACCTCTACGACATCGGCTTCGACGAGATCCTCGACGTGCTGGAGGCCGTCGGCGATGCGCTGGTGTTCGAAAGGAACGCCCACCTGCAGGAGGCGTATGAGGCTGCGATACTGGCGAATCCACTGCCGGCGGTGATGCTGATGAACAGCTATAAGATTCTGCAGCCGCTTTTCGCGAGGGCCAACGTGCTCGAGGTCGCCGACAGTCAGGTCGGTCTCGACTATCTCAACGGGTGGGTTCCGCAGCGCCTCGCCGACGGTCGTGAACTGCGGGTGCGAGCATTCGGCTCACGGGTGCTGCACATTCCCGCCGGAAACGGCGGGCTCGTCTCGGCGGTCACCATTCTGCGGTCGGTCATCGCCCGTTGCGACACCATCATCAAGGCGCCCTCGAACGACCCGCTGACCGCAATGGCCATCGCACGAACCGTGGCCGACGTCGCGCCCGATCACCCCATCACCAAACACCTCGCGGTCGGCTACTGGAAGGGCGGTGATCTCAGCGTCGAGGAGAAGCTGTATCAGCCGCAGCACATCGAGAAGATCGTCGCGTGGGGAGGGCTGGCGTCGGTCAAGCACGTCACCCGCTACATCCAGCCGGGGCTGGAGTTGATCGCCCTTGACCCGAAGCGCAGCGCGACCATCATCGGGGCGGAGGCATTCGAGGACGAGGCCACCATGCGCGACGTCGCGGGGCGCGCGGCAGTCGACATCGGTGTCGCCAATCAAGAGGGCTGCGCCAACGCCCGGGTGATCTACGTGATGAGCGGCACCGACGCCGCAGGCATCGCCAACGCCAACCGCCTTGGCGAAATGATCTATGAGGCGCTGATCGGACTGCCCGAGTTCATCAGTACCCCTCCGCTGCATCCCAGTCGCGAGCTGTTCGAGCACCTCGAAGCCTCACGCATGACCGAAGACTGGTACCACGTGATCGGCGGCGAACACCGCGAGGGCGCGATCGTCGTGTCCCAGTTCGATTCCCCGGTGGACTACTCGGCGATGTTGTCCGGTCGCGTCGCCAACATCGTGCCCGTCGACGGCCTCGACAAGGTCACTGCCGCGGTCAATGCCTACACCCAGACCATCGGCATCTACCCCGAAAGCCTGAAACGCCAACTGCGGGATCAGCTTCCGTTGTTCGGCGCCCAACGACTCACCAGCCTCGGCTACGCCTGCAACGTCGCCATCGCGATGCCACAGGACGCCATCGAACCCATTCGCCGCATGTGCAAGTGGATCGTGGACGAAGAATGTGACCCCGAAGTGGTGATTCCGCTCTGGCGGCTAGGAGTGGCTCCCGCGGGCCCCGACGCTGATCTGGCGCAGGTCTAGCCGGAGCGGGCAGATCCACACCCGCGGTGTAAGGGCTCACGTGAAGTTGGCGCCGCCGTCGACGAGGATGGTTTGGCCGGTGACGTAGGCGCCGTCGTCGGAGAACAGGAACGCGACCATCGCTGCGAGGTCCGCTGGGACTCCGAGGCGATTTGACCGCACCGATGCGAGGATCTCGTTGCGGTATTCCTCGGTGGTATTCGCCAGCGCCGCTCCGGTGAGGATCACGCCGGGTGCGACGGAGTTGCATCGCACGCCGTGCTTGCCGCCGAGCGTGGCGGTGTGGCGGGGCCCAGGCCGAGCGCCATGATGAACATCAGTGAGCCCATAAAGTCCCGCCTTGGCCGATTGGTAGGCGACCCGCGTGTCTTCGCCCATCACACACTGGTCGACATGGTGTTGACGATGGCACCGCCGCCTTGGTCGATCATGATGGGCAGCGCGTGGCGGATGCCGTACATGTAACCGCTGAGGGTGACATCTATGGTGTGCCGCCACACCTCGAGCGACACCGAGAGCACGTCCGTGTCTTGAGCCAACGTGGCGGGCGAGAGGTCGGCGGCCACGTTGAACAGGCCGTCGAGCCTTCCGAACTCGTCGACCGTGACGGCGACAAGCTCCTGGTAGGACGCTCGTCGGTGATATCGAAGGAGCGAGCAATCGCCTTGCCGCCCAACGCCTTGATCTCGTCGGCGACTGCGCGAGCGGCTGACTCGTTGAGGTCTGCGGCCACCACGGACGTGCCCTCCTCAGCGAGGCGGATGGCAGTCGCCGCGCCGATGTTTCCCGGCGCCGCGCCGGCGACAAGGGCCACCTTGCCCTGCAGTCCTCTCATTGCGCGACATCCTTGCGAAGAGGCTTGAGCGCGCCGGCCCAGGCTTCCAGTTGGTCGAACATCACGGTGGCCGCGTCGTCGTGGATCGCTGCGACGGGACGGAACGATGAGAAGTTCTCGAAGTCGGTGAACATCGAGAACGACAGCTGCTGGCGCACGTGTGCGATCTGTAGCTCGCTGCATATCAATCGGAGGTGCTCGACCGCGCGGGCTCCGCCCACAGATCCGTAGCTGACGAAGGCCGCGGCCTTGTTGGTCCACTCGGCGTAGAGGTAGTCGATCGCGTTCTTGAGCACACCGGAAGTGGAGTGGTTGTACTCGGGCGTGACGAAGACATATCCGTCGTAGGGCGCGATCGTCGCGGCCCAGGCCTTGGTGTGCTCGCGGGCGTACTGGCCCAGCATCGGCGACATCGGCTCATCCATATGGGGTAACGGGTGGTCGGCCAGGTCGATGAGGTCGTAGTCGGCGTCAATACGGGCTTGCGCCTTGTCCAACACCCAGTCGGCGACGGCCTTGCCGTTGCGGCCCGGGCGGGTGCTTCCCAGGATTATCCCGATCTTCAACTCGTTCACAGCAGTCCTTTCGGCGGTGGCTCAGTTGAACGTTCATGTCACGATAGTCCGATTGACTTGAACATTCAAGTGAATCGGTTAGAATCCTTCAATGGCGCGATCCCCCAGGCAGGCCACGGCCGCAACCGCCCCGAAATGGTTGACACCGGCACAACTCGAGGCCTGGCAGGCCCTCACTCTGATGCTCGCCCGGCTACCCACGGCGCTGGAGGCGCAGCTGCAACGAGACTCCCAGCTCAGCTACATCGAGTACTACGCACTTGCCGCATTGTCGGAGCGGCCCCAGCGCACGATGCGGATGAGCGAGCTCGCCGTGCTCACCAACGCCGAGCTCTCGCGGTTGTCCCACTTGATCACGCGGCTGCAAAAGCGTGGCTATGTGCGGCGCGAACCCGATCCCGTTGACGGCCGCTACACCAATGCCGTACTCACCGACGCCGGCTATGACCTCGTCGTCGCCGCAGCCCCTGGCCACGTCGCGGCTGTGCGCGAGCTTGTCATCGACGCATTCGACGACACCGCGCTGGCAGCCCTGCAGAACAGCGCCGAACGGATCAACGCCCGTATCGACGACCCTCGCCACAACTTCAGCCGCGAGGCCACCGCCTCCACGGACATTTCAGCAGAGAACTCGACGCGGTGAAAGAACTTCCCGGCAAGCGCTCGGGCGGCATCAGACCTGTGCGTGACCGCCGTCGACGAAGAACTCGATGCCGTTGACGAAGCTAGCCTCGTCGCTGGCCAAAAAAAGGGCAGCGGCGGCGATTTCGTCGGGTTCGCCGATGCGGCCCAGCGGTACGCCCTGTGCCATCAGTCCCATCACCTGCTCTTCATTGCCGGGCAACCCTGCCAGCAGGCCGGGCGTCTTGGTCGCCCCGGGACTGATTGCGTTCACGCGCACGCCACGGCCGGCCAGATCCAGTGCCCAGCCGCGGGCCAGGTTGCGCACCGCCGCCTTGCTGGCGCCGTAGATGCTCTGGCCGGGCACGTCGATCCGCGTGCTCACCGTCGAGGCGATCAGGATGATCGATCCCTTATCGGTCAGCAGCGGCAGGGCCTTCTGAACGGTGAAGACCACGCCCTTGACATTAGTTCCCAGCGTTTGGTCGACCTGCTCTTCGGTGATCTCACCGAGCGGCGCGAGCACTCCGCTGCCGGAATTGGCCACCACGATGTCCAGGCTGCCCGCCCGGTCACGCACGGTGGTGTAGAGCCGGTCGAGATCATCGAGGTTCGCCGAGTCGGCGGGCACAGCTTCCGCACCGGAACCGATCTCAGCGACCGCGGCGTCGAGAACCTCTTTGCGTCGGCCGGTGATGAACACGCGCGCACCCTCGGCGACGAACCGTTTGGCGATGGCCAGTCCGATGCCGGTACCGCCGCCGGTGATGACGGCAGTCTTGTTTCGCAGTGCGTTGCCCATGCGAATCTCTTCCCATATCGACGGGGGACATACCGGCCCAGGTAATCCCGGCCGTCTTGTATGGCACCTTCCAGAATGATAGGCGTTCTGGACTGCATGGTCAATAACCTGTTACCGCGATGTACACGGCACGGCCTGGGATCACTTGACGTGGGCCGCTGGCTCAAGCCATTGCCGACTGGCGTCTTTCCATGGTTAGCGGTTCGGTTCGGCCCGTCGACGTTCGGCATCATCGACGCGTTCCCGGACGAGGCGGCACGCGAGACGCATCTTGGCGGCCCCGTTGGAAATGCGCTCGCGGAGAAAGCCGACGAGCCCTTCGCCTCGCCACCCGACATCAGCAATCTCGACGTGGTCGCCAACAAGCTCTGACGCCGTGGTCTGACCCGGTAGCGGATTGTCTTGCCTCACCGCACGATTCCCGCTCTGCCGGTGCCTATCTGGGGTCGCCGCCACAGCTCCCATGCGAGTCGCAGGACTCCGATCGCGGTGAGTATGGTCAGCGACAAGACGGCCGGGACAGAAGTCGCCACCGGAAACGCCAGGAGGCATGCGGCGGCGGCGAGGAGCCGATCGACTACGAGCTGATGGTGGTCGCGCCATCGGTAGGCCACCTCGCCGGCGTAGAACAGCGCCACCCCACCGGTGAGGGCGAGGGCGGGCAGCGGCGCCAGCGGCTCACCGATGTGTTCTATCGACACCCGTGCCCCGACGGCGAAGAAGATGATCCCCGCGACGAGCGGCAGGTGCAGGTAGCTGTAGGCGTCGCGCGCCAACCGTGGACGATCGACAGCGGATGTTCGCTGCATACGTGCTTCGGCGCCGGCGGTGAGGCCGAAGTAGGTCCACCATAGGGTGGCCGAGATCAGCACCCCGAGAACGACAGCGCCGAGGACGCGGGGATGGTGCAGGTCTTCGGTTGCCCCCGCTCCCAGCTCGACGATCGTCTCGCCCAGCGCGATGATGATGACCGAACCGTGGCGCGCGACGAAATACGAAGGCACGACCCGAAGTTCGCTGATTCGGGCTATCAGGGGACTGCCGAAGTCGATCGCCGCCGCCGCAACCCACAGCAACTCACGGTAGGGGGACGCCACAAAGGCGGCGGCAACGATCAAGACCGGCCCGACGAGCAGACCCGGCATCAGTCGGCGGATCGCCGACGCCAATTCAGCCTCGTCGTGGGATGAGGAGGCGATGAACATACCCGCGTTGATGAGGCGGACGGCGAGCAATGCGAGCCCGAAAACGAGGGCCCCGGTGGTGAATGCGGTCGGCAATGCGATCACCGCGATGAGCATCGCCGCCATCGCGACGATGATCAGAGTCGTACGGATCACCTGCGCCGTTTCGAACGTGTTGGTCAGCCAGGCGTAGCACACCCACGCCCACCACAGGGCGAGCAGAGCGAGCACACCCCGGCCGAAGCCCTGCCAGGAGATGTCGCTGAGCATCAAGTGGGTGACCTGCGACATCGCGTACACGAACGTGAGGTCGAAGAACAACTCCAGGTTGCCCACCGACCGCCCATTCGTCTCCCGCGACTCCCGCGAATCGTCGGTGTCGGGCTTGCGGCCGGCCGATCCCCCGGCGTCGTCGTCGTCGACCGTCATCGTCGACCGGTGGTCATGATCATCGCCCGTCGCAGCGGAGCCGGTTGGCGCATCGCTCTATGGGTGGAGGACGACCTTCGTCCATTCGTTGTCACGGGCATCGAAGTGTTGATAGCCCGACGGGGCCTCGTCGAGCGCCAGTTGGTGGGAGACGATCCATGACGGCTTGGCCACTGCACTGCCGACCTCGGCGACGACGCGCATACTCTCATGACCGAGCACCATGCCCGGCTCAAGATCGGTGCGGCCCTCGTACATGTGCAGGTCCGACCCACAGATATTGGTGGTAGTGATCTTGACCAGCACGTCGGGTCGGGTGCTTGATCTTGGCATCCGGAACTTCTTTCACCACGACCTCACGCGGTCCGCCGTAAACAACTGCTTTCATTCGATTACCCTTGCTATCTGGTCCCGTTCTGATCCGTGCTCGCTCTCCTCGTAGTCTGCGATGCCAACGGGAGCCGGGGAGTGCGCTACCGAGCCGAATCTTCGCGGCCAAATTCGTCCCCTGAGTACAAGCGGCGGGCACCGGACAGCTGACCTTTGAGAAGCGGGCGACCATACCGGCCCTGGCTGATCCTGCCGGGAGGTCCCTGACCCGCCGGGGTGAATGCCGACCCGCACATTCAACCCAGCGGTAGCAGGAAATCGACGGTTTTAACGCCTAGCGTCGGGTGCTACCCACGACAGCACGAATCAACGGACGAGGAGTCCGCATGGCGAATAGATTGCAGGGCAAGAGGATTGCGATCCTGGCGGCGGACGGCGTCGAACGCGTCGAGTTGCAAACCCCTCGCGAGGCGGTGCAGGACGCCGGCGGGGAGACCGAACTGTTGTCATTGAAGTTGGGTGAGATTCAGGCGCGCAACAACGACCTCGACTCAGCAGGCACGTTCACCGTCGACCGAATGGTCGCCGACGCATCGGTCAACGACTACGACGCATTGTTGCTGCCCGGCGGGACGGTGAATCCCGACAAGCTTCGCATCGACGACACCGCGGTTTCGTTCGTGCGTGACTTCGTGGGGTCGGGAAAGCCGGTGGGGGTGATCTGCCACGGCCCGTGGACGCTCGTCGAGGCCAATGTGGTGGAAGGCCGAACCCTGACGTCGTATCCAAGCGTGCGTACCGATCTGCGCAACGCGGGTGCCGACGTCGTAGACCAGGAGGTCGTCATCGACGGGAATCTGATCTCCAGTCGGTCACCCGACGATCTGCCCGCATTCTGCAGAGCCATAGTCGATGAGTTCGCCAAGACCCCGGCGGCCGCATCGGGACGCTGAAGTTGCCGTCCTGCGCATCAGCGGGCAGACGAAGCGGGCGGCAGGCTGCGGCGAACACCACCGCTCGTGCCGAAGGCCAGATATCCGTTCATCTTTTAGCCACCTCGGGCCTGTTTCCACCAGATTGTCCGGGGTATGCGGCGCTAACCATCCATCCGGCAGGAGACGCTATGAAGGCGATGACGTACCGCGGTCCCTACAAGGTCCGCATTGAAGAGAAGGACATTCCGGCGATCGAGCATCCCAATGATGCGATCGTGAAAGTGCAGTTGGCGGCGATCTGCGGATCCGACTTACACCTCTATCACGGCTTGATGCCGGACACCCGGGTCGGCCACACCTTCGGCCACGAGTTCATCGGGGTTGTGGAGAAGGTCGGTTCATCCGTGCAGAACGTCAAGCCGGGCGACCGGGTGATGGTGCCTTTCAACATCTACTGCGGATCCTGCTACTTCTGCGCCAGGGGTCTCTACTCCAACTGCCACAACGTGAACCCGAACGCCACCGCGGTGGGCGGAATCTACGGCTACTCGCACACTTGCGGTGGTTATGACGGCGGCCAGGCCGAGTTCGTGCGGGTGCCCTTCGCCGACGTCGGTCCTTCGGTGATTCCCGACTGGATGGAAGACGAAGACGCGTTGCTGTGCACCGATGCACTGTCGACGGGGTACTTCGGCGCACAGCTCGGTGACATCGTCGAAGGAGACACCGTCATCGTCTTCGGTGCCGGGCCGGTGGGGCTTTACGCGGCGAAGAGCTCCTGGTTGATGGGCGCCAGCCGGGTCATCGTCATCGACCACATGGAGTACCGGTTGGAGAAGGCCCGCAGTTTCGCGAACGCTGAAACCTACAACTTCGGCGAATACGGCGACATTGTGGTGGAGATGAAGAGGGCGACCGATTTCCTTGGTGCCGACGTGGCGATCGACGCGGTCGGCGCGGAAGCGGACGGCAACCTGCTGCAACACGTGACCACGTCGAAATTCAAGATGCAGGGCGGATCCCCCATCGCTCTCAACTGGGCGATCGATTCAGTCCGCAAGGGCGGGACCGTCTCGGTGGTCGGCGCGTACGGGCCGCTCTTCAGCGCGGTGAAGTTCGGCGATGCCATGAACAAGGGTCTCACCATCCACACCAATCAGTGCCCGGTGAAGCGGCAGTGGCCGCGACTCTGGTCCCATATTCAGAACGGCTACATCAAGCCGAATGAGATTGTCACGCACCGTATCCCGCTCGAGCACATCGCCGAGGGTTATCACATCTTTTCCTCCAAGTTGGACGACATCATCAAGCCGGTCGTTCTCGTCAACCAGAACTGAACAACCCAAGGAGAACCGATATGACTCAAACATCAGAGCGCGTACCCGCTTACACGCCAGATCACCCCCCGGTGCCCGGCAGCGACGAATTACGAGCGCGCATTCCGGGGTGGGGCGCTGATCTGAACAAAGAGGACCGACCGTCTGTTCCCAAGCTGAAGTTCCTGGAGACCGGCGCCCATTGGGACTTTCCCGAACGGCAGCCCGAGAAGTGGCCGCGGGAGCGGTCCGTCGAGCATCGCTTCCTTACCCCCGTGTTCGGAACCGCGCAGCCACCGAGCGGGGTGTCGGGCGCCATGCGTAAGTTCGCATACAAGTTCAGCGAGGGCCGCGCCGCGCACTGGATGATTCTGCTCTACGCCGACCGCGTCGACGCCGGCGAGCACCACCTCCGCTCGCTCCTGACCTTGCGTCCGGACAACCCGATCACCGAGACCGGAATCAAGGCCGAGTTCACCCACAACGGCATCCGGTCGCGGTTTGGCCGGAAGCGGGTCGACGTAAAGCACATGTGGGTGGATCCGATCATCGTCGCCGGCCCGTGGATCCTCACCATCTATTTCATGAGAAAACTACTCAAGCGCAACAAGTAAGGGAGGAGTCGTAATGGCAGCCTCAAACCGCCGGTCGCCGGATCAGGTACGTGAATTCGATTCCCCGACAAAGCTGTCCGAAAGCCTGCAGCAGGTCCTGATGGATCTGATCGAGTTGCACCTGCAGGGCAAGCAGGCGCACTGGAATCTAGTCGGTACCAACTTTCGCGATCTGCACCTGCATCTCGACGTGGTGGTCGACATCGCCCGCGAAGCCAGTGACACCATCGCCGAACGGATGCGCGCCCTGAATTCCGTTCCCGACGGTCGAACCGACACGGTGGTGGCTTCGACCACACTGCCGTCCCTGCCGGGTGGCGAGTACAGCACGGGTGAAGCCGTCGACCTGATCACCAACAGGATCTACGCCGCGGTCGACACGATGCGCTCGGTGCACGACGACGTCGATGAGGCCGACCCGTCAACCGCGGATCTGTTGCACGCGATCATCGACTCGCTGGAGAAGGCGGCGTGGATGCTGAAATCGGAGAACCGGAAGGTCTGAACACAACCTCGGGGGCATGGTGTTGTCGGCGCGACGCGGCCCGAAAGTCTGCCCGCGATCTCGCTACATTGAGGAAAGAATGCGATTCATGGTGTCGATCTCCTGCTGCTGGATGCTGGCAATCGACCGTGCCATCGCGACCGCCGCAGGATACTGACCTTCCTCGATTTCGGTCTGCGCCAGGCTGATTGCGCCCTCGTGGTGCGCGATCATCTGCGTCAGGAACAACGTGCTCGCGTCGGCGCCGTTGGCCTCTCTCAACACGTCCAATTCTCGCTTGGACAGAATGCCGGGCATGCTGCTCTGTGCAGGCATCTGCACGTCGCCCGGCGCCGTCTCCGGCATGGGTGGATTGCCCCAGTGATTGAGCCAGTCCTGCATCTGCTGGAGCTGCGGACCTTGCGCTGCCCTGATCTTGTTGGCCAGTTCCGTCACGCGGGAATCGATGCCCTGCTTGGCCGAGACGATGTCACACATTTCGATCGCCTGCTGGTGGTAGGGAATCATGTGGCGCACGAACCAGACGTCGGCATTGTTGTGCGCATCAGTGTCCGCTGCCGGCGTCGTGGCCGGTGCGGTGGCGGTGGCCGACGTCGTCTGCCCCGCCGAATTCTCACGGCCGGTGTCGGAGTTGGTGCAGGCTGCCGAGATGACCAATACCGTCACGGCACCAGCGCCGATCAATGTGGTTCGTTTCCACACCCCCATCTGAGCCCCCGTCTTGACCTAGCCCCGGGTCACATTCCACACGCAGGCCGGAACCAGAACGTGGGCAACGTTGCGCTGACTCACCATTCGGGCCATCTCCATCACCCTGGCACTGCGTGGATCGGGTTTCTTCGGCCTGTCAGGCCAGGTGCTTGTATGCGGCTTCGGACTGACAGGACCGTGTCGATCGCCGCGTTGAGGTGCGAAGGTTCTCATATAAGCGGTCGCGTCGGTGACGCGCTGGTGTGACCCGAGGCCGGGCTGCGGTAACCGGCACTGAGGTTATTGAGTGGAGACGGAGGCGCTGAGCTGATGCACCCATCGTCGACCGTACGGTCTTGGGTTTGGATACTGCGGCTGCTCGCCGTGACGGTCACCTTTCTCGCCGCATGCAGCAGCTCGACCAACTCGGGCTCGACCGGCACCTCCACGGCACCCACCAGCTCGACGGCCCCGGTCACGACAGCGGGGGCGGATTTACCGGCACTGGTCCGACGGGTTGAGCCCTCGGTGGTCACAGTGCTCACCGAGCGCGGCTTGGGCAGCGGCATTGTCTATAAAGCCGACGGCACAATCGTCACCAATGCCCACGTGGTCGCCGGGGCGCAGGACGTCACCATAGCCCTCGCCGACGGGCAGCAGGTGCCGGGCAAGGTTCGTGGCACGGATGAGGTTGCCGACGTCGCCGTCATCCAAGCCAACCGTAACGACCTGCCCGCTGCGAAGTTTCAGAAGCCGCTGCCGCAGGTCGGTGAACTCGACGTCGTCATGGGCAGCCCGCTGGGATTCGAGGCCACAGTCACATCCGGCATTATCTCGGGACTACACCGCCAGATCCCCGGGTCGGCTGCCACCGGCGCACCGCTGGTAGACCTGATCCAGACCGACGCCGCCATCTCGCCGGGTAACTCTGGGGGTGCGGTACTCGATGCGCAAGGCGAAGTAGTCGGGATGAGCGTGGCCTACATTCCGCCGACGGCGGGTGCGGTGGCCCTCGGGTTCGCGATCCCGGCCGCGACCGTCGTCGACGTCGCCGACCAGCTGCTGGCCACCGGAACGGCCCGCCACGCGTATATCGGTATTCAGCCCGCCACCCTGACCCCAGAAATCGCGCGGCTGCTGGGAATCAACCGCACCAGTGGTGTGGTCGTCATGCAGGTCGAAACGCCAAGTCCGGCAGCGGAAGCAGGCATCCAACCGGGCGACATCATCACCAGTTTCAACGGCCGGGACACCGCGACGGCCGAGGACCTCATAGCGGCACTTCGCGGAACCAAACCTGGCGACCGCGTCCAGTTGACCGTGCTCCGCGGGGACAAGACCCAACAGATCACGGTCACAGTCGCAGAGCGCGCCCCTACCTAGAGCCGAACGACAGTGCCAACGTTGAGTAGTGGCTCACCCGGGCCGATCTGGATCTCTTCGAGCGGAGGTATCGAGTGACCCATCCGTCGGGTATTCCAGTATTCGAACGGTTCTTCCGCTCGGTCGCAAGCATCGATATCGACAAAAACGACGTACGTCGCTTCCGGGACTTCATCGACGAGAAGATCGATGACATTGCCATCGCTGGGCGCAACTCGGCCAAGGCAAACGGGCGTGACGTGATTGAGCCGCAGGACCTTCCGATCACCAAGGGCGTTCAGGAGCGCATGCGCGAATTCGACAAGCTAGAGGAAGCCGACGAGATCCGCGAGCTGCTGCGCGAGGTGGTTCGACAACCGCCTGGCGACGTTACGTTCGCTGAGGACACCGATCAACTGCTGCCAGAGTTGTTCGGCGGGTTGAGTGTCGCGCTGGCCCGTTCGTTCGGCGTACTGGACCCGACAATGTCCAACCCGTCGACTGAGCATTGGGATCGGGTGTTCACGCTATTTCGGCTGGTGTACTGATGTCCGGCGGTCCCTCGCTTGCTGTGACTGACCGGGGCGACCCGTACGACGCGCTGCGCAGCGATCAGCGTGGGTCATGTACCGCCTCGCTGACTGACGAAAAGACATCGAATAGTTCGGTCATCTGTTCGGCGGCGAGAGCAGCGCGGACTCGACCTGCCTCCCCGTCAACCAGACAGAACGCGTGATCCGACTCGCCGGCGACCGCGGCGGCGGATGCGAGAGCATGGACGCCGATGGCATCGATGCGTGTGACTCCGGATAGGTTCACTATCAATCGTCTTGGCGCACGCGACAGTTGGTCGACTAGGGTCCGCTGCATCGCTGCGGCGGCGGCGTCGCCAATCAAGTCGCCCATCAGGTGTACGACGGTGTCGCCGGGCGCCAACCGTCTCACGTTGATGGCGATCGAATGTGCTCGCCTTCCCTGGCCGTCTTGGCTCACGTCGCCTCCCGCGGACGTAATCCGGTTAAGTGAAAAACACCGCAGTAGTCGTGAGATATCCGTAAAGCGCCCGTATGACGTCCGTTTCGCGTCCCTGTAGTGGGGCCCGAAGGGACGGCCGAGGAACCGGCACGACAAGATCGATGCCAGGTCCTCGGTTCGCTTTGTGGATAGGTGATGGGGGGTGGTTCGTTTGACGGGCTGTTTGGCCAGGTCCGTAGTGGGATGATGGTTGTCTACCGCTGGTACCACGGGCTGGTACGACGGGGGAGCGTCGCGGTGGGGAGTTTTCTGGTGCTGCAATTTGTCGGCACGGGATGTCCCATCCGGTAGCGCGTATGCACGCGTGTCCGCCGCCAGATCGTATTGGTTCGTGTCCGGACAGGCTGGTGCACATGGTGGAGTACGGGTACGTCCCGGTGTGGGCGCCCCAGTGCTATCCGGCAACGAGTTCGCAACGGCTACTCGCCGTGGGTGTCGAACGCTGGCCGGGTCGCCAGAGATCTGCTGGGTGGTTGCGGGGTTGGTGGTGTGGCTGCTGTCGGGGTCGGTTTTCGGGGTGGGGGTTGGTGTGAGCGGCGTTTCGGCTGGTGCGGGTGACGGGGTGGTGGCGGCGGAAGCGATGTCGTCGAATTTGGCTGCGTTGTCGCGGATTGAGTGGGATGACCGCGACGCGACGGAGATTTTGCGGGTGGCTGCCGAGGCGGTGGGCACGGTGTCGCCGTGTCGGGTGGAGGCGTGTTTCTGCGC
>NZ_JAVHWR010000149.1:0-2567 GCF_032159565.1 Mycobacterium sp. | reverse complement strand
CCTCGATAGAGCAAGTGAGGGTCTCACTGTCGCACGGTATAGCAGTGCGACGCATCCTCGAACGAGCATCGCCATTCCTCGAAGCGACGCCGCCTGCCAAGCGAAAGCGTAAGGCGGTCGCGAGCGGCCTGCACCGGGCTAAACGACTACTTCCATATCCCGCCGGTCTTTGCGGCGCATCAGTGCCGGCCCTACCCGCACATCGGACCCCGGGGCATCGTGGTCGCGCTGACACCGTCTTTGGCGGACCCAGCAGCCCTGCGAGTGTCTCCAGCTGGGGCACGAAGCGTGCGGCCGCACGCACCAGCCAGTCAGGAGCCACCCGAGTGGGAATGCGCGCGCCCCGGTCACCCAACCGGGAACGCAGGATCGCGGCGATCTGCGGCAGCGTCACCGGTTCGCCGGAGGCGGCCAAAAACCGCTGCCCGGCGGCCTCAGGACTCGTCATCGCCGCGACGTGCAAGTCGGCAACGTCTCGCACGTCGACAACTGCGAACGAGGACCGCGGTAACAGCGCTGGCTTGCCATCGAGCAGCATCGCGATGAGACCGACTGAACTACTGTCGTTGTGGCCGAGCACCGGCCCGAAGATCCCGACCGGGTTGATCACCGCGAGTTCGGGCTGATTGGCATGTTGGTCCGCGAATTGCCAGGCCGCCCGCTCGGCCAGGGTCTTCGACCTGACGTACGGGCTGTTGGTCTGCGACAGGTCGGTCCAGTCCGACTCATCGTAGGGCGCCCGTGACGGCTTGGGGCTGTACCCGATCGCGGCGAACGACGACGTCACCACCACCCGCCGAACCGCCGCATCAGCGGCCGCCTGCAGCACTCGCAATGTGCCCTCACGAGCAGGCCTAACCAGATCGGCTTCGTCCTTGGGCTGTTGCGAAGGAAAAGGCGACGCCACGTGCAGCACGTATTCACAGTCGGCAACCGCCTCCGGCCACCCGTCGTCGGCAGTGAGATCGGCTGCCACAAAAGCGAGTTCGCTCACGTCGGCGCCCGCTTGTTCCAGGGTGGCGCGGACCTCGGGCCCGCGGTCAAGAGACCGGATCGTGGCCCGGACCCGGCGACCATCGCCTTGCAGCCGGAAGATGATGTGAAGGGCAAGGAATCCGGAGCCGCCGGTGACCAACACCGGGGCGGAACTGTCAGGCATGGCTCAGCCCAGCCTTGTCTGCCAGCAGTCGTGCGGAAATATCCGCCACGATCGGGATGAGGCGTTGTTCGTCAGCCGAGTCGGCACGCTCGCGGGCGGCCCACAGTTCAGCCTTAACGGCGGCATAACGCTCGCGCAGCTTCAGCCGCGTGATCTCGGCGCGCAGCCGCTCAGCATGCCGGGCAAACATCTGCCGCTGCTCGGCGGCGCCCGCTAGTCCCAACTGCATGTTCGCGAGATACGCGCGCATGTCGGCCACGGACATTCCCATTCCGCGCAGACAGCTCATCGCCTCGGTGGCCGCGACCAGATCTGGGGGATAGCGGCGGTGGCCGCTGCGTTCGTCGCGCGGAACCTTGTCGATCAGCCCAATGTTCTCGTAGTAACGCAGCGTTGATTCCGAGAGGCCGCTCCGTCGCGACACCTGCTGAATCGTGAGGTAGCCGACGCATTGCTCGGTCATGTTCACACTCATGACACCACTCTGCCGAACTTCAAGCGCTTTAAGTCAAGCTCTAGCCGTGACCGGCCAGGTTCGACGCGCAAGGGCTCCGAGCGAGCCGACGGGGTCATCGGTGGTTGTGCTGCATGAACCAGCTGAGTATCCATTGGTCAGGCCGCTTCGAGAGTCATTGCGGTTCAACGAAAAATGAGCCCATGGCCGACTGGCTGTGAGTGGTCGCAGATTCAGTCCTGTCATCCCGATAAAGAGAATAGGCTCTGATCTGCAGCGACGCGATGCTTGTCGAGACGAAGATGGGTGGACGTCGCTCCTGTGGTCCGGCTCCCGGCCCGCACGAGCAGGCCCTCGTACTCTGGCAGGTGCCCGCATCTCTTCGCCGGAGTCGCCGCCGTCAAGCCTCGGTTATCCGGGCAAGCCACGAAGGGCGTTACGCGCGGCGGTCGAAACGTGCTAGATGAATGTCGCTTTCCCAGAACCTGACTTCGGGCCGCCCGCAGTGTGGTCGGTATCAGCCTTCAAGTAGACCCACTGCGAGTACGTGTAGGTCTCGGTCCCGTCCGCCGGTCTGACAACCAACGTGCCCGCGGCGGAAAGCTCGTACCTATCCTTATCTCCGTAGCCATGGGAAATGCCCTCGTCTGAGGAGAGGTACACCGTGAATGCCATACCTCGAGCGTGCCATGAGAGCGGCACCAAAGACCTGCCTTGGCGACAGCGATTCGCCTTCGCGTGGATCTCAGCGGCGTAGGAACTGACACACCCGCGCCGACACCTCCGAGAAGTGGCTACGGGGCGCACAACACCATGCACATCCCGATGCCGACAGCTGCGTCAAACGCGCCCACGCCAGTTAACGCTTGGATGATTAGCGGTGCCTGCATTTCAGGTCTATACCCACCGTTCGCGTGATTATGGCAAAGTTTGCACCCTTTTGATACTCCCGTA
>NZ_JAVHWR010000013.1:0-12328 GCF_032159565.1 Mycobacterium sp. | reverse complement strand
CTGGTAGCGCTCCGGCGGGATGTTGGCGAAGTTGTCGGCCTTCTCGTGGATGATGATCGACGTCTTGGCGCCCGCGAGTAAATCCTCTGAGGTGAAGGCGTCGGTCGTCGTCACGAGTTGGGCGGTGCCGTCCTGGCGCACCTGCAACGACGTGAGGTCACCGCTGGCGGGGTGTCCGCTGTGCCCCGGCACCTGGAAATGTCCTCCGGCGGAGTTGAAGTCGCCCGGTTCACCGCCGGTCGGCGCCACCGAGCTGGCTTCGCACTTACCCACCGAGTGGACGTGCAGCCCGTGGAAGCCCGGTGCCAGCTGACCGGGTCCCGTCGTCTTGACGGTGACGGTCGCATAGCCGCTGGAGAATGCGAAGTCCGCGGTGGCCACCGTGGCACCGCTGGCGTTCTTGAGTTGGGCGGTCAGCTTGTCGCCCGCGGGCGCGGCTTGACTTTCGCCCTCACCGGCCTGTGCCGACGGCGCAGGCGACCCGGTCCAGACCGGCGGCGGGGTCCCCGGCTGCGTCGACACCGGTTCGCTGGGGCTGCAGGCACTCACGGCGAGTGCGGGGAGAGCGAACAAGGCGGCAACGGTCGTTTTCTTCGCACGCGAGGAGCAGGCCAATGCAAGCATGCCGAGAGCCTATCCCGTCACCGCCACGACCACGCCCGGTGGTTGATCGGCCAGTTCCGGCGCCCTCGGCTCGACCGGAGCCTGCAGCAGCCGGCCCACCTCGTCGGCGGATTCCCGCTCACCGGGCGCGTCGCTGAAGTAGACGGTTGTGGCGGTCACCCCTTGGAGGGCGAGGTTTCCGGTTTCGGTGACGTTCCAGCCGGCATCCCGCAGTTGGTTCGCGGTGTTCTCGGCGGCGCCTGCAGTCTCGGAGATGTTGTAGACCCGGACGTCGGCCTTGGCGGCAGGCGCCGGCGTCGCCGACGTCGGCGACGGGGTGGAGGTGGTGCTGGCCGTGGCGACCGGCGAGTCGTCGGCGCTGGAGTCGTCTCCCGAGCCCATGGCCTGGAATCCGACCAGCAGAAAGACCACGCCCAGGAAGAGCAACACCATCACCATGGCCCGCAGGGGCAGCCCGGATGACTCGGAGGGGCGCTCGTTCATTGGGCCCACTGTATCGGCGTGGTGCGCAAACCCACGAAAGGCTCAGGTCACCTCGAAGCCGAGGCGGCGTGCCGCCCGCGCCTTCTGCCTGCTGGCCCGCAGCCGCCGCAGCCGCTTGACCAGCATCGGATCGGCTGCCAGCGCCTCCGGCCGGTCCACCAGCGCGTTGAGCACCTGGTAGTACCGGGTCGCCGACATCGAGAAGAGCTCCTTGATGGCGTCTTCCTTGGCGCCTGCGTACTTCCACCACTGGCGTTCGAACGCCAGAATGTCGTGTTCGCGGCGGGTCAGCCCATCAGTGAGTTCGGAGTTGTCCCCGGATTGCTCAGTCCGCGCCATGGCGCCGTCCATGTTGCCCCTGGACCTTTCCCGCACTCAAACTCGCTAGCGATACGGCGAATATTCAACCACGGCATCGCTTGTTGGGCCGTCAGCCAACCGGGCGAGTCGGCTCACTTAAGCTTGCCAACCGTGGCAGTCGTACCCATCCGAATCGTCGGAGATCCCGTCTTACACACCGCGACCACTCCGGTGCCGGTGGCCGATGACGGTTCGCTGCCGCCCGATCTCGCCGACTTGATCACCGATCTGTTCGAAACGATGGACGCCGCGTACGGGGTCGGCCTGGCGGCCAACCAGATCGGCGTGTCCCAACGCGTGTTCGTCTACGACTGCGCGGAGGAGCGCGGCAAGACGGCCCGCAGGCGGGGTGTGATCGTCAACCCGGTGCTCGAGACCTCGGAGGTACCCGAGACGATGCCCGATCCCGAGAACGACGACGAAGGTTGCCTGTCGGTGCCCGGCGAGTCGTTCCCGACCGGCCGCGCGGACTGGGCGCGGGTGACGGGGCTGGACGCCGACGGCACGCCGATCACCCTGGAAGGCGCCGGCTTGTTCGCGCGGATGCTGCAGCACGAAACCGGGCACCTGGACGGGTTGCTGTACCTGGACCGGTTGGTCGGCAGGCATGCGCGCAGCGCCAAACGGGCGGTGAAGTCGCACGGCTGGGGAGTTCCGGGCGTGACGTGGATGCCGGGTGAGGACCCCGACCCGTTCGGCCATTGACGTGTCCGACCTTCCCGCGGTCGGCACGCGGGTCAGCCTTCGCTATCGGCGGCCCGCGGGTTCGGTGCCACCGCTCACCGACGTGATCGGTCATCTGGAGCGAACCGGTCCCCGCATTCGTGTTCGGACGAAATCCGGTGCGGTGGTGGAGATCGCGGCCGGCGACGTCGTCGCGGTGCGGTCATTGTCGGCGGCGCCGGTGCGGACGTCGCAGATCCGCGCGACGGAGCATGCCGCCGCGCTGGCGTGGCCGGGCACCGAGCAGGAGTGGATCGAGGGCTGGCTGCTGCGCGGTGCGGGAGGGCACACCCACCGAGCGAATTCGGCTGTGCCGCTCGGCATCGGCGCGAATGCGAGCTCGGTGCCTGCGATCGTCGACTGGTACTCCCGGCGCGGCCAGACGCCGTGGCTGGCGGTGGCCGACCGGCTGGTCGACATGCCAGGACACGTTGCCGCGCACCTGGAAACGGTTGTCATGGTCCGCGATCTGCCTGCGGGTCAGTCCGACGCGACCGTGACGCTTAAGGCGCGTCCTGACGCGCGGTGGCTGCGGCTCTACGAGCGCGAGGTTCCCGTCGACGTGTTGAGCGCCGTCGTCGACGGCGTCGTGGTGTTCGCGACTCGGGGCGAGGCCGCGGTGGGGCGGGCGGCGGTCACCACCGCGCCGGACGGAACCCGCTGGGCGGGTCTGTCGGCTGTGCGGGTTGCGGACGGGCACCGGCGGGAAGGCCATGCGCGTGCACTGTGCACCGCGCTTCTGGCGTGGGCCACCGAACACGGTGCGGACCGCTGCTACGTGCAGGTGCTGGCCGACAATGCGCCCGCGATCGGTTTGTACGAGCAGCTGGGCCTGCACACACAGCACCGCGCGCGCTACATCGACGGTGCGCACGTGAGGAGCAGTGTAGATCCGTAGCCTGTAGCCATGCGGCTGGCGACCTGGAACGTGAACTCGATCCGGGCCCGCGTCGACCGCGTCACCGACTGGTTGGCACGTGCCGACGTCGACGTGCTGGCCATGCAGGAGACCAAGTGCGCCGACGACCAGTTCCCCACCATGCCGTTCGCCGCCATCGGGTACGACGTCGTGCACTGCGGCTTCAACCAGTGGAACGGTGTGGCGATCGCGTCGCGGGTGGGCATCGATGACGTGCACATCGGTTTCGACGGCCAGCCGACGTGGAGCGACGGTGCCGCCGCGGAAGCGGCCGAGGCGCGCGCACTGGCAGCGACGTGTGACGGCGTGCAGGTGTGGAGCCTGTACATCCCGAACGGCCGCACGGTCGATTCCCCGCACTATGGCTACAAGCTGGCCTGGCTCGGCGCGCTGCGGGATACCGCGCAGCAGTGGCTGACCGACAACCCGGACGCGCAGATCGCTTTGACCGGCGACTGGAACATCGCACCCACCGACGAGGACGTGTGGAGTGTGGAGGCCTACCGCGGCAGCACACACGTGACCGGGCCCGAGCGCGCCGCGTTCAACGCGATCGTCGGCGCCGGGTTCAGCGACGTGGTGCGGCCTTTCACCCCGGGCCCCGCGGTCTACACCTACTGGGACTACACCCAGCTGCGGTTCCCGAAGAACCGGGGCATGCGCATCGACTTCATCCTCGGCTCCCCCGCGCTGGCGCAACGCGTGTCGCACGCCGAGATCGTCCGACAGGAACGAAAAGGCAAGTCCCCCAGCGATCATGCCCCGGTGCTTGTCGAACTCGGCTCCGCGCGGAACTAACCGGTCTTCTGGACGGGCTGCAGCGTGAGCGCGGTGCCGTTGTTGCCCGGCGTGGTGTCGCCACCCCCGCTCACCTGTGCATGGATCGTCCCGAAGCCGGCACTGTTGAACGTCACCAACACGGCGGGGTCGGTGTGGTCCTTGGCCTTCAGGGTGCCGCCTCTACACGTCATCGCCGAGGACTCGCCACCGACGGGTGGCCTTGACGCACAGGAGTATCCAGCTGCTGCCCAGCCGGGCGCGACCAAACCCTGGTCCGCCGCGAACGTCGCGACACCGGAGGTGGCGAGGTCGACGGTGACATCCTTGGCCTCGTTGGCGCTGTTGTTGTCCACAAGGATCAGGTATGCGTAGGTCTCGGGCGCGAGAGGATCCTGCTTGCCGCGGATGTTCTGCAGGGCGAGGTCGGCCTGACTGGCCGTCTTCTCAGGGTCCGTGCAGATCTGGTTCGACGGCGGCGACGGGTCGTCGTTGAACCCGATGTGGACCGTCTTCCAGACGACAACGCTCACACACACCGCTGTGCCCTCCGGCATTCCGCCTGCCGTTCGGGTGATGTCGCGGAAGGCTCCGGGTATCGGTCGGACGTCGACGTCCTGCCCGTTGACGATGACATTGTCCGGATTGTCCCGCTCCCGCACGGTCAGCCAGATGCCGCCGACATCCTCGGTGCCCTGCAAGGCGAACGTGTAGGTCAGCGTGGTCTTCTTGACCGTCGCGCTCTTCAGCTGGGCCGCAGGCGTGTCGGCCCCGGCCGTCGGAACGACAGGCCCGAACACCAGGCCGAACATCAACGCTGCGACGACGGACAACACGCGAATTGCTTGTGTAAGTGCCATGAGCCACCCACCCTTCGACTGTGAGGTTCCTGCCAACGACGCTATTGAGTGCAGGCCCGTGAAGAAATCGGGTGTTTCCCTATGATTTGCGGTTCGACCCGCCCGAACCGTCAGCCGAACAGTGGCAGGGCCCGCTTGCGCGCCAACGCATCCATTCCGCTCTGGATGCTGGACTGCACCTCGTGATATTTGGCGTCGACGTACTGGTCATCGTCGACACGTTGCGGATCGTGGTCGAGTTCGATCGCGGGCATGAGTCGAGTCCTGATCTTGGCAGGCAACGGGAACTGCGGTAGCGCCGCGGGCGCTATCCCCCACGGCAGCGATACCGCGACGGGGAAGACTTTCAGCCGCAACAGCTTGTCCAATCGAAGCGTCTGCGAGAGCCGGTCGCCGCGGATCAGCACCGGCATCGCGTCTGCACCCCCGACGGTCGCGATCGGCACGATCGGTACGCCTGCGCGGATGGCCATCTTCACGAATCCGCTGCGGCCTGCCAAGTTGGCCTTGTCGCGATCGAACCACGGCCGCAGTGAGTCGACTTCACCGCCCGGCCACACTGCGACGTCGCGCCCTTCGGCCAGTGCGCTCGCCATCGAGTCCGGGGCGGCGGGAAGCACGCCCATCGCGCGGAAGTACCTGCCGACCGCAGGTATCGCCATCAGTGCGTCGTGCGCGGTGCCGTGCAGGAGCCGGTCCTGGCCGAAGCGACGCCACCACTGGACACCGACCGTCCAGGCGTCCCAGACGAACGGTGCGCCCGAGTGGATGCCCACGAGCAGCACCGGCGGTTCCGGGAGATTCTCCCAGCCATCCATTTCCATGCGGAACCAGTAGTCGACGAGGAAGTTCCACAGGTACTTCTGGCGCTGCATCGTCGCCTCGTCGGGACCCTGCAGATCCCACTCGCCCGCGCGTTCGGCCAGCCAGCCGCTGAGGCCGCCGTCCTGCTCGGCGCGCCGGTCGGCCATTTTCGCGCGGGCCTCTTCGGCGTGGCGCTGCGCCTGCTGTCGAAGATCCTGAGGCCGGTGATCGGTGCTTGTCATACGCACCGAGTACCCAATTTCAGTCGTCGTTGGCGCCGTACCGGCCGGCGTTGAACATCGAGGCGACGGCACCGATGAGCATCATCACCGCGGCCGCGACGAACACCACCACCAGCCCGGTGTGGAACGGCTCGGTGATCAGCTGCGGGAAGAACTTCTCCCCGGTCAACACGCCGGCGTCGACGCCGGGGGCATGCAACGCCCCCGACGGCGCCAGCAACTCGGCGATCGGGTTGTAGCCCAAAAACGCCGCGAACAGGCTGCCAACGGGAGGCAGGTTGGCCACGTCGTGTGCGACGGATGCGGGCACGCCCTGCGCTTGCAGGCCGCTGCTCATCGCCGTCGGCAGAGTGTGCGCCAGCCCGATGATCATCAGCGAGAAGAAGACGCCGATCGACAGCGATGAACCCGCGTTGAAGAACGTCGCGCGCACGCCCGAGGCCGCACCGCGCTGGGCGGCGGGCACGCTCGACATGATCGCCGCGGTGTTGGGTGCCGTGAAGATGCCACCACCGAGACCGTTGAGGAACACCAGCACCGCGAAAAGCCAGTAGTCGAAGTTCACCGGGATCATCACCAGCGCGACGAAGGTCGCCGCCATCAGCAGCATTCCGCCCACCGTGAACGGGCGCGCCCCGAAGCGGTCGGACAGCGAGCCTGCCAGGGGTCCGGCCACCAGGAAGCCTGCCGTCATCGGCAGCATGTAGATACCGGCCCACAGCGGTGTCGACTCAAAGCTGTAGCCGTGCAACGGAAGCCAGATGCCCTGCAGCCAGATGATCAGCATGAACTGCAGGCCGCCGCGTCCCATCGACGACATCAGGCCCGCGAGGTTACCCATGCCGAACGAGGCGGAGCGGAACAGCCGGATGTCGACCATCGGGTCGGAAACCCGCGACTCGATGAAGCAGAACGCCACCAGGGACAGAAGTCCGAACGCGATCGCCCCCAGCACCCAGGGGCTGGTCCAACCGGTGGTGGAGGCGCCGTAGGGCTGGATGCCGTAGGTGATGCCGGTGAGCAGCACCGTCAGGCCGACGCCGAAAGACAGGATGCCCGCCCAGTCCAGCCGGCCCGGCGTGCGCACGCCGAGTTCCCTCAGCGACCGGATGCTCCAGATCGTGCCGAGGATGCCGATCGGCACACCGACCCAGAAGATCGCCTTCCAATGCCACTCGGAAAGGAAGCCGCCGATGAGCAGGCCGAGGAACGATCCGGCGACGGCGGCCACCATGTTCACGCCGAGCGCCATACCGCGCTGGTTGGACGGGAACGCGTCGGTGAGAATCGCCGACGACGACGCCATCAGCATCGCGCCACCGACACCCTGAACCACCCGCCAGGCGATCAGCCACAGCGCACCGCCGCCGAGGTGAAACGGGTCGAACGACAGCGCGACGGCCGCGAACGTGAACACCACGAAGCCGACGTTGTAGATGCGCACCCGGCCGAACATGTCGCCGAGCCGGCCGAACGGGACCACCAGAACGGCTGTGACCACCAGATAGCCCATCAGCATCCAGAGCAGATAGCTGACGTTGCCGGGTGCCAGCGGGTTGAGGCCGATGCCGCGGAAGATCGCAGGCAGCGAGATGAGAACGATCGACGCGTTGATCGTGGCCAGCAGCGTGCCCAGGGTGGTGTTGGACAGCACCACCCACTTGTAGAAGGGATGGTCGTGGTCCATTCGCCTGCGCCGGCGGGCGGTTTCGGCGACTGCCACGTCGGCGTTCGCCACGACTGGGGTTTTCGTCATCTCGATCTCGGTCGTCATCAACTTCGCTTACGTATCAAATCGGCTGCAAAACACATATGTTAGCTATACAAACCAACCGGGAGCAATTTGTGTTCCATGCGATAGCGTGGAGACGGCCTGACCAACCACACGGGAGCGCGTATCGAGCGCGCTGAGAGGACGGCTGAAGCTGCCGTCGACCGTACGAACCTGACCGGGTAATGCCGGCGTAGGGAGTGCTAGTGAATTTCCTGCCTCTGACTCCTGGCGGTCAGACTCCGCCGCGGGTGATGACGATCGCCGGCTCGGACTCCGGGGGCGGCGCCGGTATCCAGGCCGACATGCGCACGTTCGCGTTGCTTGGCGTGCATGCCTGTGTCGCCGTGACCGCGGTGACGGTGCAGAACTCGATGGGCGTCAGGGGCTTTCACGAAATCCCCGTCGACGTCATCGCGGGCCAGATCGAAGCCGTGGCGAGCGATATCGGAATACAGGCCGCCAAGACCGGCATGCTGGCGTCGTCCGACATCATCGGAACGGTCGCCGACACCTGGCGCTCACAGGGCCTTGCGGGCAGCGTGCCGCTCATCGTCGACCCGGTGTGCGCATCGATGCACGGCGATCCTCTACTGCACCCGAGCGCGTTGGATTCCCTTCGCACCGACCTGTTTCCGCTCGCGACGCTGGTGACGCCGAACCTGGACGAGGTTCGGCTGATCGTCGACATCGATGTCGTCGACGACGCCTCCCAACGCGATGCCGCCCGCGCGCTGCATGCGTTGGGGCCGCAGTGGGCTTTGGTCAAGGGCGGCCATCTGCGGTCGTCGTCGGAAAGCCCCGATCTGTTGTACGACGGCACGGACTTCCACGAGTTCGGTGCCTCACGAATCGACACCGGCGACGATCACGGCGCAGGCGACACGCTCGGGTCCGCCGTGGCCTGCGCGCTCGCACACGGCTACACCGTGCCGGACGCAGTGGCGTTCGCGAAGTCGTGGGTGACCGAATGTCTGCGCGCCGCTTACCCGTTGGGCCACGGGCATGGCCCGGTGTCACCGCTTTTCCGGCTGTCGAGCCCCCAGTGATCGTGACCCTCGACGACATCGCGGGGATCGCACACGAGCCCGACGGCAGGCCGAGGGGCGCCGTTGTGCTCACCCACGGTGCCGGCGGAAGTCGGGAGTCCGCGCTGCTGAAGAAGATCTGCGACGAATGGGCGCGCCGCGGTTGGCTCGCAGTGCGCTACAACCTGCCTTACCGCAGGCGCAGGCCGAAGGGCCCGCCGTCGGGGTCGGCGGCCACCGACCAGGCGGGCATCGTCGAAGCGATCGAACTCGTCCGCGACATGGCCAAGGGGCCCGTCGTGGCGGGCGGCCACTCATACGGCGGCCGGATGACGTCGATGGTCGTCGCCGACGGCGCGGCGGACGTCGATGCGCTGACGCTGTTCTCCTACCCTCTGCATCCGCCGGGCAAGCCCGAGAGGGCCCGCACCGAGCACCTGCCGCGGATCGAGGTGCCGACGGTGTTCACCCACGGCACGTCGGACCCGTTCGGTTCCATCGACGAACTGCGCGCCGCCGCGGCGCTGATTCCGGCCTCCGCGGACGTCGTCGAGATCACCGGCGCCCGCCATGACCTCGGCGCCAAGTCGCTCGATGTGCCGGTTCTCGCGGTCGACGCGGCGCTACGGTTGCTCTCGTGACCATGCCGCCGGGCGACTATCCGCCGCCACCGCCGCCGGGGGGATATCCGCCGCCGCCGTACTACCCGGCGCCGCCGTACTACCCGGCGCCGGGGGCGTACCCGCCACCGGCTCCCGGCACCAACTGGTGGGCGGTCATCTCCCTGATCTTCGGCCTCATCGGCGGTGTCCTGATCAGCGTGGTGTGCGGCATCGTCGGGTTGAACCGGGCCAGGAAGGGACAGGGCGGGCGCGGGATGGCCATCGCGGGTCTGGTGCTCTCGGGCCTGTGGGTGCTCGGGATCGTCGCGCTCGTGGTCTTCCTGGTGCTCTTCGACAAGGGCACTGTCAGCGCCACCGAGGTGAAGGCAGGTGACTGCCTCAAGAAACTGCCCGCCTCCGGCCTGGTGATCACCGTCGACACCGCGCCGTGCGGCGAACCGCACGCAGGCGAGATCTTCTCGGTGATGACCATGCCCGACGGTGATTTTCCCGGTCAGTTCGCGATCGAGGAGTACCAGAACAAGTGCGCGCCGGAGTTGGCCGACTATTCCCCCGAGGCCGCCGAGGATGCCGACGTCGGGTTGTTCGTCCTCTACCCGAGCGAGGACTCGTGGGGCCAGGGCGACCGCACCGTGACCTGCATCGCGACCACCGACAGCCCTCGCACCGGGGCCCTGAAGAAGTAACGGCGAAAGGAATTTCACGTGCCAGAGCAGAAGTCCGGAGGGTCGCGCGCAGCGGCGCTCGTGGGCCTGGGACTCGCAGGCGTCGGGGTTGCGCACTTCGTCAAGCCCGAGGTGTTCGACGCCGTCACCGGGCAGGCGTTCCCACGTGACACCCGCAAACACGTCTACATCGACGGCGGCGTCGAAACCGCGATCGGTCTCGGTCTCACGTCGCGAAAGACCCGGCCGTTGGCCATCATCGGGTTGATCGGCTACGGCGCCTACCTGGCGGGCAACGTCGTCCGCAATCGGTAGCGGCCGAGCAGCGTCAGGTCGAGCAGTCGACCGACCGTCACACGCGATGCCACGGAGTTGTCGTAGTGCATCAGCCTGCCCACGTCGATCACCAACGCCATCGCCGCGTGTACGGCGAAGCGGGCCTGCCCCATCGTCCAGTCCGAGCGGATCGCCGTCACCAACCGCACCCACGATTCGACCGTGGCCCGTTGCAGGTTGCCCAGGATCTTCTGGTCGGCAGGCGCCATGTTCAGCCGCTCGGTGTAGTAGACGTATGCCAGTTCCGGATGGTCGAACGACCTCTTCACGTACGCGTCGACCAACCCGGTCAGCGCCTGCTCCGGATCGGTGACCGAAACGAGGATGGACGAGGCCTCCGACGACAACCGGTCGGCCGCCCGCCGATAGATCGCGGCCAGGATGTCGTTCTTGCCGGAGAAGTACCGGTAGATGCCCGATGTGGGCATGCCGACCGCCGACGCGATCTCCTCCATCGTGGTGTCGCGGTAGCCCTTCCGGTTGAACAGCCGCACCGATTCCGTCAGTAGCGCTTCGTATTTCGACGGTTCGACGCCGACCCGCCTGCGCTCGGGTCTCTCGACGACGGGCTCGTCGGGCAGATCGGGCATGTCGGCGGTCGAGATGGCGGTCGCGACCTCGGCCAGCACGGCACGAATGTGGACCGCCGGAAGCTTCGCGTGATGGTCGACGATGCTGCCGATGACGCTCAGCATCGACGAGGACAGCATCCAGCGCTGACGCGAGGAAAGCCCGGGCCGAAGTGCTGTGAGCGGCTGTTGAATCCGGCGGTTGACCGTCCGCATCTGGCTGTCGAGCGTGGTCTGGTCGTCGCCGCGCAGATAACGTGCCTCCCACCGGTAGAGCCCGCCGGATTCGCGATTGACAAGGGCGGTGTCAGTGATCGCGGCGATGAGTCGCCGCAGTGTCTCCCCGTCGGTATTCGCGTCGTCGACGAACTCCGTGCAACCCACCAACTGCTCGCCGAGGGCCAGCACCGCATCGCGGAAGAGGTCGTACTTGCTCGGGTAGTGCCGATACAGTGCGGTGGCCGAGATGCCGACTCGCGATGCGATCGCCTCCATGCTCACCGCGTGATAGCCCAGCGCGCTGAACGCTTCTGCCGACGCCCTGGCGATCTGCGCCTTGCGGTCCTTCGGCCGATGCCGAATGTCGGTATCGACAGTGGGCCGGCCGAGACCGATCCGCTGCTCGCGGCGCGCCATGGCGATCACCCTAATCGCGTGCGTAGGCCGGTCCAATGGGTGCCCCGAGCCGGTTCGGGAAAGATCCCGCCGCCTGACCTAGTATCGGTTCCGGTGAGCATGCCTGACGAGCCGGCGCTGCAACGGCGGCTCGGCATCGCAGACGCCGTGACGATCGGCCTCGGCTCGATGATCGGTGCCGGGATCTTCGTCGCGCTGGCACCCGCTGCCGCGGCGGCGGGTTCGGGACTACTGATCGGGCTGGCGGTCGCCGCCGTCGTCGCGTACTGCAATGCGACGTCATCGGCACGGCTGGCGGCGCTTTATCCGCAGTCCGGCGGCACCTATGTCTACGGCCGCGAGCGACTGGGCGAGTTCTGGGGTTACACCGCGGGGTGGAGCTTCGTGGTCGGCAAGACCGCATCGTGCGCGGCCATGGCCCTGACGGTCGGGATCTACGCGTGGCCTTCGCACGCGCACGCGGTCGCGGTCGCCGCGGTCGTCGCGTTGACGGCGATCAACTATGCGGGCATCCAGAAGTCGGCGCTGCTGACCCGCGTCATCGTCGCGGTCGTCCTCGCTGTGCTCGCCGTGGTGGTCGTGGCCGTCGCGTTCGGTGCGGGGGACGCCGACATCTCGCGGATCTTCGGCGGCGACACCAGCGTGCGTGGCGTGCTGCAGGCGGCGGCCCTGTTGTTCTTCGCGTTCGCCGGTTACGCACGCATCGCCACCCTCGGCGAGGAGGTGCGCGACCCCGCGCGCACGATCCCACGGGCGATTCCGATCGCACTGGGCATCACCCTGGCCGTCTACGCGATCGTCGCCGCGGCGGTCCTGACGCAATTGGGCAGCGCTTCTCTGGCGGCGTCGAGTGCCCCGCTCGCGGACGCCGTGCGGGCAGCGGGCCACTCGGGCATCGAACCGGTGGT
>NZ_JAVHWR010000113.1:0-12088 GCF_032159565.1 Mycobacterium sp. | reverse complement strand
GGGGCGCCTCGGTGAGCAAGTCGGCGAACCCGAACGCCTCGAGTGCCTGCTCGAGTTCGGCCCCGTCGAGCTCGTCCGCCAGTCTGCGGAGCGTCTCCGCCATCAGGACGCGCTCTGCGGCATCGATAATGGAGGCCTCCGTCACGCGCTTCTCGGCAATCCGAGCAGCTGCGACGCCACGATGTCCTTCTGAATCTCACTGGTGCCGCCGTAGATGGTGGCGGCGCGCGAGTACGCCCATTCGCGGCGCCACGACCGACTGCGCGCGCTGTCATCGGTTTCGATATCGCCGCGCAGCAGTTCGCGCGCCACATCGAACACGGCCTGGTCGGCGGCCGCGATCATGATCTTGTCCACCGACGCTTCCGGGCCGGGAAGTTCACCCGCAGCGATCCGGTCCTGCGTGCTCTTCGACGTGGAGCGGAAGGCCCACAACAGCTGAAAGGCCCCGCCCACCGCCGACGCGGAGCGCCCGTCTAGCGGGGTATCCAAGAGCAGTCCCAGGTGGTGGGCGAGCCAGGCGCCGCGCTGCCAGAAGATCGGGCCGCGTTCACACGACAGAATGAATTGCGCGACCCTCCATCCAGCGTCGAGTTCGCCGAGCAGACGCTGCGCGGGAACCTCGACCTCGACGAACGACGTCGAGCAGAACTCGTCGACGCCGGCCATCGTCTCCAGAGGGCTCGCGGTCACCCCTGGTGTGTCCATGTCGACCAAAAAGGCACTGACACCACGGGATCCCGGGCCGCCGGTGCGCGCCAGCACGACGCACCGGGTGGCGTGGTGGGCCCAACTGGTCCATAGCTTCTCGCCGTTGATGACCCAGCCGTCGCGGTGGGGGCGGGCAGTCGTCCGCATCGATCCCAGATCGCTGCCTGCGTCGGGCTCGGAGAACCCCTGGCACCAGAATTCCTCGCCGCGCAATAACAGCGGAAAGATGTCCTCGACCACGTCGGGTCGGCCGAACTCGGCCACCGCAGGCCCGAGCACCTCGTGCATCGACCAGGACGTGGTGTGCACTAACGCTCGGCTGGTGAGCTCCTCACCGAGAACAGCGCGCAGGATCGGAGAGCCCCCGAAGCCACCGATCCGCTCCGGCCATCCCCAGCGCATCCAACCGGCGTCGAACAGCAGCCGCTGCACGTGACGCTGGTGGTTCAGCTGGGCACCCACACTCTGGCCACTCTGGTCCTCGACTGCGGGTACCAGTGGCTCTCCGACGTCGTTGATCCACGCCTGCACCCCGGCGCGAAATTCGCGCACATCCACGACGTCGCTCCGTTCTCAGGAGTCGATGAACCCGGAGGCGACATACGCCTCACGGATCGGCGGCGTCAGGTCGTCGGGGAACGCAGTCTGCGGCGGCCGCGCGGGATGGTCGCCGACAGGCAACCCGAGTAACGACGCGCCGAACTTGAAGCCGGCTCCCCAGTGCGTGAACATTCCGGGGCGGGCGGGATGGGATTGGTAACGGCGGCTTGCCTCACGCATGGCGGTCAGACCGGTATCAGCGGCGAAGAGGTCGGCACGTTCGAAATCGCCCTGCACCAACAGTTCTCGCCATTCACTGAACAACGGCGCTCCCGGCTTCTCGTAAAGATACAGCGCCGAACCGAGCGCTCCCGGGTGCGGTATCCCCAACCGGATCCCGGCCTCGTCGGCCGCCTCCCATAGCACCATTTCCGGTGCCAGCTTGTGCACGGCCAGGCTGTGCTCGGCGTCGAGCAACCCATTCTTGAGGCCGCACAATGCGGGGATCTCATGGTAGAGCTCAACGCATTCTTCGGGTGTGAGCACCAGCCCCGTCGAGTGGGAGTTGAAGAAGCCCAGCGGCATGTCGGTGCGGTCGGCAACGTAGCGCAGATACTCGAGTACGCCGGGCTTCCCTGAACACTCGAAATAGGGCGTCAGGATGTAGCAGATGTCGGCGCCCAACTCCTGGGCGTTGAGGGTGAGCTCGACGGCCTGCTTGGCAGTGTCGGTACTCGACATCACCTGCACAAGGGCATCGGGTTTGACCCGTCGGGCCTCCTCGATGGCCACCCGGGCCACCTCTTTGAGTTCGTCGGTAGTAAGGGACCAGAATTCGGCGATGCCGCCGGTCAGCCAGATGCCGTCCTGGTCCAGATCGACCAGGCAGTACCGGACCAGTGTCCGCAACGCCTCGTAGTCGATGTCATCCCCGTCCAGACCACTGAACGGGGTGTAGAGCGAACTGCAGTTGCCGTGCAGATGTTCTGACGCCCAGTCCTTCGCCTCTTTGCCGGTGACGTCTGTGACCACAACCGACTCCTTCCGAGCTATGCCGGCGCGAGTTCTCGGGCCAGGTGATGACTATCACGTGCGCGTCATGGTAGAACGTAATCTGCATTCTATGCAAGGAACAGGTGCGCTGCTAATGCAAGGCCGTCCGCATATTACGTTAGCTCCACTGACACGAAGACGGGGAGTGTGATGTCGAAAGGCATGGAGGGCCGGATCGCCGTGGTTTCTGGCGCATCGATGGGCGTCGGCCGGGCCACCGCGATTCGCCTTGCACGCGACGGCGCCACAGTCGTGCTGCTGGCGCGCCGCAAACTACTTCTCGACGAGGTCGTCGAAATCATCGGGGAGAACGCCGTCCCGATCGTCACCGATGTCACCAGCAGTCACGACGTCAACGCCGCCTTCGACCAGATCGCGGCGCAGTTCGGCCGCATCGACGTGCTGATCAATTCCGCAGGAGCCAGCCGTATCCGGCTCATCGAAGAAGCCGCCGACGAAGACATCGCCGTCACGGTCAACACCAACCTGGTGGCGGCGATCTACACCACCCGCTCGGCAATTCCGCTGCTGCGCGCGGCGGGCGGCGGCGACATCATGAATATCTCCTCGGAGATCACCCTCGACGACATGCCGATGATGACCCTCTACGCCGCTACCAAGAGTGGACTCAACGGCTTCACCAAGGCGATGGGCAAGGAGTTGCGACGAGAGGGTATCCGCGTGACCTTGGTCGTTCTCGGCGCGGTCGCAGACACCGGAATACATGAGAACTTCAGCCCCGGCGACCTCGAAAAGGCTTGGCCGCTGTGGGAGGCCGACGGCTACCTGACCCGGATGAGCGGCACCCAGCTTCTCGCCCCGACCACGGTCGCCGACGTGCTGCATGACGTCATCACACGGCCTCGTGAAGTGATGATGGACGTGGTCCATGTCCGTCCGTCGAGCACCTGAATCGGCACCGGCGTAAATCTGAAACCAACAAGGAGACAAAGTGATTCGACCGATGGACGGCGTGAAGGTGCTGGAGGTCGCGCAATTCACCTTCGTGCCGGCTGCGGGCGCGGTGCTGGCCGACTGGGGCGCCGACGTCATCAAGGTCGAACACGCTGAAACCGGTGACGCTCAACGCGGTCTGAGCGCTCTCATGGGCATGCCGGTCGGTAGCGGATCCTTCGCCCCCTTGATGGAACACCCCAACCGGGGCAAACGCAGCATCGGCTTGGCGTTGGAAAAGTCTGAGGCTCTGCAGGTTCTGCACGAACTGATCCGCACCAGCGACGTGTTCCTCACCAACTTCCTCCCCCGGGCGCGCCGCCGGTTGGGCATCGATGTCGAGGACGTCCGAAAGATAAACCCCGACATCATCTACGTCCGCGGCTCCGGCTTCGGCGCGACCGGCCCCGATAGCGAAAAGGGCGGCTACGACAGCACCGCCTTCTGGGCCCGGGCCGGCAGCGCGTTGGGCACCACCCCGGTGGACTACGACGGCCTCTGCGTGATGCCCGCCGGAGCCTATGGCGACTCGCTGGGCGGGATGACCATCGCCGGGGGTATCGCCAGCGCACTGTTCGCCCGAGAGCGCACCGGCGAGACGTCAGTCATCGACGTGTCGTTGCTTGGTGTCGGCGCATGGGCGAACGCGCTCTCGGTGAGCTTCGCACTTCTGGAGGGCGGCCCACCCGCGCGACGCGAGCCCGGCAATTCGGCTCGCACCAACCCGCTGGTCGGCAATTATCGAACCGCGGATGACCGTTGGCTCGTCCTGGCCATGCTCCAGCCAGGGCGCTTCTGGCCGGAGTTCTGTCGGTACATCGACCGTGAGGACCTCATTACCGACGAGCGGTTTGGCACGACCAAGGCACTGATGGGCAACGCGTCGGTGGCGGCAGACATCGTGCAGGATGTGCTGGCCGCCAAACCCCTGGCCGACTGGGTCGCGCGGTTCGCAAGCATGGAAGGGCAATGGGCCGTCGCGCAAAATCCATGGGAAGTGGGGCAGGACCCCGCTGTGCGGGCCAACGGATTGATCGCCGAGGTGCTCGACAGCGAGGGCACCACCCGGGAATTGGTCGCTAACCCGGTGCAGTTCGATGAGAAGCCCGCGCACATCACACGGGCCCCGCAATTCGCCGAGCACACCGATGAGATTCTGCGCGCCCTCGGTAAGTCCGACGACGAACTGATCGACCTAAAGATCAGCGGTGCGGTGACCTGAGAGGCGCCGGCGCCGTCAGTCCGCCGCGCGGAGGATGGCCGCCGAGCAGAACGCCCACAGGTCGTCCACAGTGGTCGACCGCCCACCGGACAGCACCGCCGAGTGCGAGGTCGCCAGCAGCAGTTCCTGAAGGAGCGCGGCTTGGGTGGCTAGCGGGACGTCCTCCCGCAGCAGGCCAGCATCGGCAACGTCATTAAGCAGTTCGACGATCAGAGAGTGCAGGGGCTCCAGAGCGCGGGTGAGGTCGTTCGGCCGCGATTCAGTCAGTCGCAGGTGCAAGACGCTGAGCCCGCGCGCCAGCCGGGGCGGCATCGCCGTGATCTCCGATATCGCTTCCAACAGCGCTTTGAGCCGCAGTACCGGGTCTTTGACGCCTTCGCACCGCTCCCGCAGAATCGGCAACGCGGTGGTGCGCAGAATCGTCTCGTAGACGGCCAACAGGAGACTGTCTTTGCCATCGAAGAATGTGTAAAAGGTACGCTGCGACATGTTGGAGCGGTCGACGACGTCCTGAATGGTGAAGTCACTTTCGTCTCGCTCGCCAAGGAGCTCGATCGCCGCCGCGACGAAGCGGTCACTGCGCGCTTGGGCGCGTGCGCGGGCGTTGCGCAGCGACCGGTCGACACTGTCCCGCTGCCAACTCGGTACGTGCACCTCTGCGGGCTGCTGGTCCTTCTTCGGTTTCACCTCAGTTGACCGCACCATGGTTCCCCGCTCTCTCAAGGTCGACTTCGGCCAGGAAGTCACTGATGACCTGCCCCACCGTATCCGGGCATTTCTGGTGGGCCGAATGCGCCGCGCCGACGATCTCGACGAACCGTGCCCGCGCATTGAGTTGCGCGAACCGCCGACCCTGTTGCTGACGTGTGGGCTCGTCACCGTCGCCCGCCATCAGCAGCACCGGGCACGCGATGCCGGCCAACGCGTCGTCCGACAGTTCGGGACGGCCGACGCTGTCCTCGTGCAGCGCCGTGACCAGGTCGCGCCAATGGTCGGGCCCATGTGTGGCCTCGTGCAGGCGCCGCAGCGTGAAGGGCCAGGTGCGGTGCAGATACTCAAGGCGTGGAACGCGATAGTCGCTGGGGCGCCCGGTTCCCGGGGAGATGAGGATCAGGGATCGGGCCGTGCCCGCAACGTCCAGCTCCAGCGTCAGCGCGATCTCGGCTCCGTAGGAGAAGCCGACGATGTGCGGGCGGCCTAGGTCCAGGTGGTCGATGAGGCAACGCAGATCGGCGCGGACCGCGTCCCCCGTCGAGGCCGTGGCGCGGAATTCCGATCGGCCGTGGCCGCGCAGATCGGGCAGAATGCAACGGTAGCCCGGAGCTAGGGCGGCGGCCAGGGCCGCCCACTCGAATTCACCGGTCGCGGTCGCACCATGGACGAACAAGATCGGCTGTGGCCCATCGCCCACGACGGAATATGCCAGCGCCAGCCCGTCGTGCCGGTAGGTCAAGGTCTGGGCCACACCCGATTGGTCAGTCATGACGTTCCTCGAAGAACAGGGTGTTGCTCGATTTCTGGCAGATGGCAGGGCCGCGGGAAGAGGACGACGGGGCGCTAAGCCTCATTTGGCCCCTCTCGTAGTCCGCTGACGTCTACCGGATTGCCACGGTGCGCCGATGATGTTCTACCAGCACGACACGTCATAGTGCCGCTCATTGAGATTAACATGCTAAAGCTGAACCAGCCTATCTATCTGCGGCGGCATACAGCACAATCCGGCGTCGGCGTCGGCCTAATGGCCTGGATGGGGCAAGCTGAGAAGGTCGAACATGTTTCCACCCATCATCTTTCGCACGTCGACAGCAGGGAACAGGTCACCCATTTCTTTCGCCCACTGCAGCGGGTCAGCCATCCCCTCAGGATGGGGGTAATCAGAACCGAACAGGATGTGCTCGGGCGACATGAGGTTCACCAGATCCTCGATGGAGTCTTCCCAGAAAGGGTTGATGTACAAGTTCCGCAGGAATACCTCGCGGGGGTGTTCGGAGAATTCGCGTGGCATCTTCTGGTACGTCTTCTCCAATGCCTTGAGGCACGAGATCGCCCAGCTGCCACCGTTTTCCACACTCGCGAGTTTGACGGCCGGGAATCGGCTGAGCATGCCATGGCAGATCGCTGCGGCGATGGTGTCGTTGATGGCCCGCCCGGGCGACACGGCGTCATAGAACGGGTTGGGCTTGAACGCCAGCGTTTCCCGGTTGGTGCCCTCCCAGTCGTTGATGTACCGCTGGTAACCGGAGTCCGAAGCGTGCAGTGTGACCAGCACGCCGGATTCGGCCACCCTTGCCCAGAACGCGTCGAATTCCGGCAGAAACGGAGACCGTGTTCCACGGTGGCCGGCGACCGGCGCGGGCCGCATCAACACGACTTTCGCGCCCCTATCGAGCAACCAGTCAAGCTCAGCCACGCCGCGCTCAGGGATGCACGGGTTCACGATCGGGGTGGCGAAGATCCGGTCGCGGTAGTTGAACGTCCACTCGTCGTGAAGCCATTGGTTGAACGCGTGGATGACCGTGCAGGTCAGATCGGGGTCGTCGGTGAGGCGGACTTCGAGCAGGCTAGCCAGGGTTGGGAACATCAGCGCCGCATCGAGTCCGAGCTCATCGAGCAACTGAAGACGCGGTTCGGCGGTGCGAAATTCCTCACCGGTGCGCATCGGCTTGCCTGCCAACTCTCGCAGCGACTTGCCGTCGGGATTGTTGCCCGAGAAGTATTCGGCGAACGCTCCGGGGCGCGCGACGACGTCGAAGGTGGGGTTGGGGATGTAGTCACTGATCACGTTGTCGACGGCGATCTTGGTGCGCCCATTCACCTCGACGTATTTGAACAGCCCGTCGTACTTGGCGGGCAAATGTCGGGTAAAGGCGTCCTGAGTTTCGTACAGGTGGTTGTCGGCGTCGAATACCGGAAAGTCGAGTTTGCCCATGATTGCTCCTGTGTTGTTCATGATTGGTCTCGTGGGACTGCTGCGTTGGTCCGCACATCCCGGAACGGGCGATCCAGGTCCTCCGCGCGTTCACGCGGCATCCCGAGTACGCGTTCGCTGATGATGTTGCGGGTGATTTCGGTGGTGCCCCCGCCGATGCAGGGCCCCTGGCGGCCCAGGTAGGCCACGCCGAGATCGCCGGTCGGATCGTCGTCCGACCACGCGACGGCACGATCGCCTGCGATCTCGAGCGCAATGCTGGCAAGCCTGACCCGCATCAAGCCATTGGACAGTCGAGGGATCGATCCGCCCGCAGCCGGGAGACGACCGGTGCGGATGGACGTGGCGATGCGTCCTACGAGCGCGGTGTGTACGCGTGTCAGCACCCGCGCTTCCCCGATCAGCTGCCGCACTCGGGCGTCGGCTGTGCCACCGAAGTCTTGCGCGAGTGCTGCGGCGCTGACCTGGTCATTCTCGTGGGCGGCGGTGCGCGGCGCCATCGCATACGGCGAAGAACCGCTCATCGCCTCCCGCTCGTGCAGCAGCAGCCGCGACGCGACATTCCATCCGTCGTCGACTTGACCGAGGACCTGATCGGCGGGGATGGCGACGTCATCGAAGAACTCCTGGCAGAATTCGTCAGTTCCGTCGACGTGTTTGATTTGGCTGATGGTGATCCCCGGTTGATGGACCTTGACGATGAGAACGCTGAGCCCCTTGTGCTTGGGCACATCCCAGTCGGTGCGGGCGACGCACAACGCATAATCCGACTTCCACGCGTACGTGCTCCAGATCTTCGAGCCGTTGAGAAGGAAGACGTCGCCGCGGCGGTCAGCCCGAGTCAGGGCTCCCGCCAGGTCGGATCCGCCGGTCGGCTCGGAGAGGAATTGGACCCACAGTTCCTCACCCTTGAGCGCGGCGGGGATGAACCGTGTCTTCTGGGCTTCGGTGCCGAAATCCAGGATGGTCGGCAAGATGATGGTGAAGGTGGGTGTGTTGAACAGCCGGGGCAGCTCGTAGCCGTAGGTCACGTCGATGAACGCGTCCTGGTATTCCGCCGGTAGCCCCCGTCCGCCGTACTCGACCGGATAGCACAGTCCGGCGAACCCGGCGTCGAAGAGTTTGCGTTGAATCGCCTTGGCGCGCAAGACGTGATCGGCGTCGTCGGTGGCATGTCCCAGGTAGGGGTCGGCGCCGTTGAGGGGTTCCAGATTCGCGGTCACCCATTCCTTGGCTCGCGAGCGGAAGATGCCGAGGTCTCCTGCTGCCAGCCCCCCGGGTGCCGCCGTCGTCACAGTCATGGTTGTTCCTTATCTGTCGGCGAGGATCGCCACGCGGTCGCGCTGGTGCAGTGGATCGCCGTAGGTCTGTCGATGGACGACGACGCGACGCAGATAGAGGTGCAGGTCATGCTCCCAGGTCACCCCAATCCCGCCGTGCATCTGGATGCAGTCCTGGATCAGTTCTGGGCATCGCTCGGCTACGTACGCCTTGGCGATGCGAACGACCTCGCCTGCTTCAGGGCCGCCGTCCTGGACTGCCCTGGTCGCGTCGACGGTGATGGCGTGGGCGGACTCGAGCCACAGTTTCATGTCAGCGAAGCGATGCTTGAGTGCTTGATAGGACGCGAGCGCGCGACCGAAGGACGAACGGTCGAAGGCGTATTGGACGGTGAAGTCGAAGACGCGGTCGGTGGCGCCAACGATCTCGGCGCACTGCAGCACCAGGGTGGTCTGCAGCTGGGCCTCGAACGACGCCGAGGCGCGGCCCACGACACCCACGACCGCCGAAGCCGGCACGCGCACGCCGTCGAATCCGACCTCAGCGTGTTTGCGGACCAGGTCGAGGCCGCGCAGGGGCGTGATCTGCAGGCCGGGTGCCGACGCCGGCACGAGAAACTGGGACAGCCCTTCCGACGCCACTGCGGTGACCAAGAGCCAGTCGGCTTGCCCGCCGGCGTCCACGGGTCGTTTCATCCCGTCCAGGACGAACTCGGCGCCGTCGCGACGCGCCCGCAGGGTCATTCCGTCCGCAGTGACCTCGCGGCCCGGCTCCGCGACGCACCAGGCGGCGACCCTCTGGCCGGAAAGCAGGCCAGGCAGGACGCATGAGGCGAGCTCATCGGAGGCGTCCCGCGATAAGGTCTGCGCGACCACATTCGTGGCGATCAGCGGCCCGGGGGACACCATCGCACCCATCTCCTCGGCGATCAGAGCGAGATCGCGCAGCCCGAAGCCAGAAATGCTTCCTCCGCCTCGCTGCTCGTCGACGAGCAGCGAAGTCCAGCCGAGTTCGGCACCGCGCTGCCACCACCCGCGATCAAACCCGGCCGGGTCCCCGGCCAGCGCCCGAACCGCGGTTAACGGAACAGTCGCCTGCAGGAACTTGCGGGTTGTATCCCGCAGCAACTCCTGATCCGGTGTCAGATCAAGATCCACAATCACCCTCAATCACCGGGCGGCTGGTTAGCCAGACCGCAGACATGCACGGTCCACGCTCCCAATCCGATAACGTCATGCTTCCAAAACTAGTATGAGTACTGTTAGAAAAACAACACAACCATTGCATCCAGCGGTGATGAAGTTGCCGTCCAGGAGCCCTCTCGGCCGCTGCGGGGCATAGATCGGTGCTTAGGCAAGCCGAGGAGGAGGCATCGCAGCGTGGTCCGAGACATTCGCGAGGGGCCGGTCGAGCAGTATTGGGATCGTCTGCGGGAGATGATGGGCCCCGATGGCCTGATCACCTACTGGTACCTCGGCAGGGCGTTCAACCAGGCTGTGGATCCCGACACAGTGCGGCTGCGCAGCGATATGCGGAATAGCACGGGCGGGATCATGGCGGCTCCGTTGGCTATCGCCGCGCCCGAGACCGGCGGTTGGCGTGATCGCGAGGCGATCCCCGCACCCGTCACCTACGGACTGCACATCCTCGACGACGCGCGCGCCGTCGCTGAGATCCGGGTGTCCCGCAGCACGGTGCGCCGAGGCGCCAAGATGGGATTCAGCCGCTCGCTGATCACCGATGCCGCCGACTCGTCCCGGACTATCGCCATCACCACCGGGGTCGGCGTCACCCTCGGCGACGCCCCTGAATCGTTTCGACCGGTGGACGTCCCCCCGCAGATACCCGACACCGCCGACCTTCCGCCGCTGCACGTGGTCTTCGGGGCACGGCGGAGTTCCGACGGTTGGCGACTACCGGCCCTCACCTCCCGCCACGCCTCTACCTCGGCGTCGCTGCACCTAGGTCCGATCCACGTGGCGTTCGAGGCCGCCGCCATGGAGTTGGCCGCCGAGCTGGCTCAGACCGACGCTGTCCAGGTTCGCGACTGGGATGTGCACTTCGTCAGTCCCGGCCGCACCGGCCCCTTCCATGTGCGTACGGAAGGATGGGCCGGGCCCGACGGGCGGGTGGTGATCCGCTTCACCCTGGTCGACGAAGGCCGCGACGGCATGGTAATCGCCACCGGCGCAGCCGCTTTCGCAGACATCCGGCAGTAACGGTGTCGGCGGACGATCCGGGCCATCGGCCCTCCGCGACCGGTGCTGACCGAACACTCACATTGCCGCGCGCAATCCTGGCCGCGGCCGCCGCACGACCCGGCCTCCCCATCATCTTCCACAGCGCCGCGGGCAGCGAGTCGGTATCCCTCGCCGACCTCGTCGACCGGGCAGCCCGCGGCGCGGCGGCCTTCCGCGGCCTCGGCGTCCAGGCTGGCGACTCTGTCGCAGTCCAGGTACCGAGCCGGATCGAAGGGGTCGTCGCACAGGCGGCCGCGGTGCTCGCGGGGGCCGTACTGGTACCGGTAGTGCCCAGCTACGGTCCGCGGGAACTGGGCTTCATCCTGCGGGAGTCGCGCGCCCGGCTGCTCGTGACGCCGGATCGGTTGGGCCGCCGGGACTACCTCGTCGATCTGCACCGCCTCGGCGACTGTCCAGCCCTGTTGTCGGTGGCCGTCATCGGCGACTCGGTGCCGCAGGGATACCTCGACTGGACGCAACTGGTGAACAGAAGCGACCCGTTGTGTGCGGCATCGGCTTTTGCACCAGATGACGTCTGCCTGCTGGTCTACACCTCAGGCACGACGGGGCAGCCCAAGGGCGTGCAGCACACCCACACCACCCTGCTCGCGGAGCTGCGCACCCGCCTGACTGGCGCCGCCGGCGACAGCGTCATACTTGCGGCATTCCCGTCCGGCCACATCGCGGGCACCCTGGGGCTGTTGCGCATGCTGCTGCAGGCAATGACGCACGTGGTGATGGATGCTTGGGATGCCGCAACGGCAGCCCGTCTCATCAACGAGTACCGGGTCACCGCAACCGGTGGAACACCGTTTTTCCTGACCACGCTGCTCGACCTCGCGGGCGAGATCGACCTCTCCAGCCTGCGTGAATACGGGGTCGGCGGCGCCAGCGTGCCGCCAAGTGTGATCGAGCGGGCCCACCGGCACGGAATCATGGCGTTCCGCGCCTACGGTTCCAGCGAGCATCCCTCGATCAGCGGGGGCTCCTCCGAGGACACCCTGGCCAAACGTGCACACACCGACGGCCGGCTTCTCGATGGCGTCGAGATCCGGATCGTGGACGACGCACTAAAAGACCTCCCTGCGGGCAGTCACGGCCAGATCGTCAGCCGCGGTCCCGAATTGTTCGTGGGTTACCGCGATTCGGCACTGGACG
>NZ_JAVHWR010000112.1:0-15894 GCF_032159565.1 Mycobacterium sp. | reverse complement strand
ATGGCCGCGCTGCAGAACCTCGTGTCCCTGGTTCCGGTGGCGGCGCTGCTGTTCGTGTCGCCGTGGTCGGTGACCGATCCGTGGAAAGCGGTTTGGGCGGTGGCGGCAGTGGTGCTGTTCAATGCGACGACGGCGATGACGCTCTATGTGCGCGCCATCAACAACTACGGCGCAGCCGCAGTTGCCATGCTTTTCGCGGTGATCCCTGCCGTGGCCGGCCTGCTGTCCTGGCTCATGTTGGGTCAGCGGCCCGACATCGGCATCGCGGTCGGCCTGGTGGTCGGCGCAGCAGCCTGTTGGCTCAATGCGCGCGTGTCGCGCAGACAACGTCAGGACGCAGACGAACCGACGGCCTCCATCATGCGCGCCAATTCGCCCGCGACGTCGGGGCCGGCGGGCTGATAGACCAGCTCGGTGACGCCCCCGGCTTCGTATTCGGCGGCGCGGGCGGCCAACTGCTCGGCTGTCCCGCTGAACGTGAACTGCGGAAGCAGGTCGGCGGCTAGCGCGACCGCCTCGGTGTCCACCGCGGTCAGCCGGACGAGATGGCCTTCGTGGGTAATGAGATGACGCTCGGCGGGCGGGATCGCTTCAATCGCCGCCACCCACTCGTTGCCACCCGGCAGCCCGCGCACGGCGTCCGGACCCAAGCGCTCGTACATCGCGTGGAAGACAACTGCCAACCCGTGCCCGGCGCGCTCCAGCACGCGCTGGCTGTGTAGGTCCTCGCCGCCGTCGAGCACGGTGCCGAACTGCAGCAGCGAGTATGGCCGGCCTGCCGCCGCGGGGTTGGGCACGCCCGCGGCGAAAACCCCGTCGCCCACCCTTTCAGCGACAGCGGTGCCCTTCGGGCCATCGGCTCCGATGAGCACCTCGACCTCAACGGGACGGTCGGCGACGAACCCTTCCGTGTGCAGCATGCGAATGGGGGCGTCTTCCCACTGCACGGTTTCGCCTCGCAGCAATGCGCGCAGTGCTCTGACGTACTCCTCGACGAATGCCCAACGCAGAGGCCGCTTTCCGAGGATGTAGCGACCGGTGAAACCCGATCCGAGAGCCACCGCGACCCGACTCGGCGCGAGCGCGGCAAGCGTCGCGATCGCGGCCGCGTTCGTCATCGGGTGGCGCAGGCTCGGCACGAGTACGCCGGGTCCGAGTCCGATAGTCGACGTGCGCTGCGCCGCCAGCGCCAAAGCCATCCACACATCTGAGGTGATCGCGGGCGAGTCGTAAAGCCAAGCCCGGTGGTAGCCGAGCCGTTCCGCCTCAGCAACGATGTCGGGCGCATCGGCGTTGGTGACCAAGGCGCACGAAAGCTTCATGCGCGTAGAACCTACCGGCGCGCTCCTGGCCTCGATCAAGTCACGGCCTGATAGCTTGTTGTCGGTAGTCGAATGTATGTTCGAATCATGTCAGCGGTGCAAGTGCGGGAAGCGATGGCCAACTTGTGCGCCGCTTACGACGCCTTCGATGCCTCCGAACTGGACGCACTGACTCGCGGAGAGTTGCTCTCGGTGATGGACGATCTCGAGACGCTGATGTGCCGAATGCCCACCCAGTCGCATCGGCTGCTGACCCGACTGCAGGCGGAGACAACGCCCAAGCAGATGGGTGGCAAATCATGGAACGACGTATTGCGGATCCGCTGGCGCCTCTCCTCGGCAGAAGCGTCACGGCGGCTGCATGACGCGGCCGAACTGGGAGCCCGTAAGAACCTGCTCGGGCAGCCGTTGGCGCCGGTGCTACCCGCGGTCGCCGTCGCTCAGTCGGCAGGATTGATCACCGGTGACCACGTCACGACCATCCGGGACGCCATCAAGCGCCTGCCGTCCTGGGTCGACACGATCACCCGTGCGCAGTTCGAGGTGGACCTGGTGCGGGTCGCGGCCGGCGTCGGACCCAAGGAGTTGCGAGAGACGGCAGCGCTGCGGTTGTTCCTGCTGGATCAGGACGGTCCCGAACCTGATGACGCCGAACGTGAACGCAAACGCAGGGTCTCGAAGGGTCGGCAAGGGCGCGACGCGATGACAACGCTGGCCGCCGATCTGACGCCGGAGGCGTGGGCGGTGTGGGAGGTGATCTTCGCCAAGTACGCCGCGCCGGGGATGTGCAATCCCGCCGATGAGGAACCGTGCACCTCGGGCACCCCGTCGCAGGCGCAGATCGACAACGATCACCGCACGCTGGAGCAGCGGCAGCACGACGCGATGCTGGCGGTCGGTCGCATCGCGTTGATGAGCGGTGAACTCGGCCACCTCAACGGGCTCCCGGTCAGCGTCATCATCCGCACCACCCTGCAAGACCTGGAAAGCCGCGCCGGCATCGGTGTCACAGGTGGGGGAACCAAACTGCCGATCGCCGACGTCATCAAAATGGCTGCTCATGCCTACCACAACCTCGCGGTCTTCGACGGAGTGACCGGTCAGGCGCTGGCGCTGTTTCGCACCAGACGCGTCGCCTCGGCTGCCCAGCGGATCATGCTGATCGCCCGCGACGGCGGCTGCACCAAACCGTGCTGCACCGTGGGGGCCTACGGCTGCCAGGTCCACCACGCGTCTCAGGATTGGGCCAACGGCGGTAACACCAACGTCGACGACCTGACCCTGGCGTGTGGCACCGACAATCGCGGCGTCGATGACGGCGGCTGGCAGACCACCATCAACACCCGCGGTGAATGCGAATGGACACCACCATCTGCCCTCGACCACGGCCAATCCAGAATCAACTACTACCACCGTCCGGAAGCGCTACTCAGGCCACCCGAGGACAGAGCAGCACCCGAACCGACACTGCTAAAACGCAAGCGGCACAACGCTACCCACGTCAAGTCACTAAGACTCGACCCCACCGAAACACCCGGCGGCCCCGAACCACCTGACAACCAAGCCGCCTAGCGCCCACACACCAGTGGATGGCACATCACGAAACTCGTCCGCGGTGCACCACAGAATCTGAACTCCGAACTGCCTGGCCGACAACGTATTGCACGTCAACCAGCGGCCACACCGCAGGATCCCGCGCGTCCACCGTCGATTACGCGTGCCTATGCCAGCAGCGTCAGAACAATCCAGCCGGCGACGGCCGACGGCAGCATCGCGTCGATCCGGTCCATGATGCCGCCGTGTCCGGGAAGCAGCGTGCCCATGTCCTTGATGCCGAGATCGCGCTTGACCTGAGATTCGACCAAGTCACCCAGCACGCCGGTGATGACGAGCATCAGCCCCAGCGGCACGCCGACCCATGCGGGCCGGTCGAGCAGGAAGGCCACCGACAGCACCGCCGCCGTGACGCCGAAGACCACTGAGCCGACCAGTCCCTCCCACGACTTCTTCGGGCTGATCGCGGGCACCATCAGGTGCTTGCCGAACAACACCCCGGCCACGTAGCCGCCGATGTCGGCGAAGACGACGGTCACGATCACTATGAACGTCCGGGTGCCGCCGTGGTCCTGGAAGATCAGCAGCGCGCTGAAGGCGGCGAACAGGGGCACCCATGTCGCCAGCAGTACGGTGGCCGAGATGTCGCGCAGGTAGTTGACGGGTGCCTCGCGGATACCCTGTCCGACCAGCCGCCAGACCATGGCTACGACGATCGTGCCGCCATAGGCGCCCAGAACCCCCGCCGGCCCCAGATACGTCAGCCAGATCATCGCCTGGCCGCCCAGTAGCAGCGGAATCAGCGGAAGCGCGTAACCGGCTTCGCGCAGCCTGCGGATGACCTCGTAGGTGGCGATCGGGATGAACACCGCCAGCACGGGCAGCCAGCCGATCGGCTTGAACAGCAGGATGCCGATGGCCATCGCGCCGAGCACGACGCCCACGCCGATAGCCGCCGGGAGATTGCGCCCGGCCCGGGATGCCTTCTTGGGCGGCTCCGACGTGTCGGCCACCGAATCTGCTTGCTGATCGGCCATCAGACCTCCAGCAGTTCGCCCTCTTTGTGCTTGACAAGGTCGTCGATCTGGCTGGTGTAGGTGTGGGTGGTCTTGTCGAGTTCCTTCTCGGCGTGTTTGACCTCGTCCTCGCCAGCCTCGCCGTCCTTCTTGATCCGGTGCAGCTCCTCCATCGCCTTTCGACGGATATTGCGCACGGACACCCGGGCGTCCTCTCCCTTGGCCTTGGCCTGCTTCACGAGCTCGCGGCGGCGTTCCTCGGTGAGCTGCGGGATGGCGACGCGGATGACGTTGCCGTCGTTGCCGGGGTTGACGCCGAGGTCGGAATTGCGAATGGCGTCCTCGATCGGCTTCAGCTGTGACTGCTCATACGGCTTGATCACCACCAGCCGCGCCTCCGGCACGTTGATGCTGGACAGCTGGGTGATCGGGGTCGACGAGCCGTAGTAGTCGATCGAGAGGCGGGAGAACATGCCGGGGTTGGCGCGGCCGGTCCGGATGGACGACAGGTCGTCGCGCGCGACGGACACCGCCTTCTCCATCTTCTCCTCGGCGTCGAAGAGGGTTTCCTCGATCACGGCTTCTCCATTTTCTGCTCCTCGCGTGCGCGTACCACTCCAGGTCAGTTGGTGGTGACCAGTGTTCCGATCTTCTCACCTGCAACCGCCCGCGCGATATTGCCGTCAGTCAGAAGGTTGAACACCAGGATGGGCATGCCGTTGTCCATGCACAGGCTGAATGCGGTGGCATCGGCGACGGCCAGGCCCCGTTCGATGACCTCGCGGTGGGTGATCGCGGTGATCAGTTCCGCGTCGGGGTTGGTTCGCGGGTCCGCGGTGAAGACTCCGTCGACGGCCTTGGCCATCAGCACGACCTCCGCGCGGATCTCCAGCGCGCGCTGTGCCGCAGTGGTGTCGGTGGAGAAGTACGGCAGGCCCATGCCCGCCCCGAAAATCACGACGCGGCCCTTCTCCAGGTGTCTCTGGGCGCGCAGCGGAATGTACGGCTCGGCCACCTGGCCCATCGTGATAGCGGTCTGAACCCGGGTGGCGATGCCTTCCTTTTCCAGGAAGTCTTGCAGCGCAAGGCTGTTCATCACGGTGCCGAGCATGCCCATGTAATCGGAACGGGTGCGCTCCATGCCGCGCTGCTGCAACTGGGCGCCGCGGAAGAAGTTGCCGCCGCCGATGACGACGGCAACCTGAACGCCGCTGCGGACCACCTCCGCGATCTGCCGCGCCACCAGGGCCACCACGTCGGGGTCGAGGCCCACCTGCCCGCCGCCGAACATCTCGCCGCCGAGTTTCAGCAGCACCCGCGAGTACATGGGCCGGATAGGAGTTGCCCCGGCGCCGTTGGTGGTGGTGGGCTCCGCCATCCGACTCCTTCGGGGGTCCTCGCATGAGATCGCCATCCCGGACCTGGCCCAGGACGGCTACCCCTCATCCTGCCTCATAGCGGCCTCTCAGCCACTATGGGGCGGGCCGACGGCGCGTCAGCGGGAATGCGCCGACAGCAGCCATGCTCTCATCGACTTGCGACCGGTGGGCTCGTCACGGATGTCGGTGCCGCCGAACCCCGCGAAGAACTCGGCGAACTGCTCCGGCACATATGCGTGGATGCGGGCCGGCCTGATCTCGTCGACTTCCCAGTACCTGGAGACGACGTCACGCAGTTCGTCCTCGGTGACAGCGTTGATGGGCGAGTCCGCCGGCATACCGGCAGCGTCGAACACCAGGACAAAGTACGAGGCGCCCGGTGCCGCCGCCCGCACGATCGACTGCTGGTAACCCTCACGCAGCTCGACGGGCATCGAGTGAAACAGCGTGGAATCGATGATGGTGCCGAACCGGCCGTCGTAGCCGGTGAAGTTGCTGATGTCGGCGACGTCGAAGCCGGCGTTGGTCAACCCGCGCCTGGCGGCCTCCTCGCGGGCCAGCTTGACGGCGGTCTCCGCCGAGTCGAGCCCGACCGTGGTGAAGCCCAGCTCGGCGAGGCGCAGGGCCGTCGCGGCCTCGCCGCAGCCGGCGTCGAGCACCTCGCCGTGGATCTTGCCCGCGTCGATCAGCGCCTGGATCTCCGGCTGAGGTTCACCGATGCTCCACGGCGGACGGAAGCCCTGAAACTCCTCGGCGTCACCGCGGTAAGCCGATTCGAACATCTCTTGCTCTGGTTGCGTGGTCATACCCCGTGTCTATCAACTAAGTTGATATATGTCAATATAGTTGATATGAACGCGCTCGAGGACGACCCGCCGCTCGGTTATCTGCTGTACCGGGCGCACAACGCGCTGCGTTCCGAGGTGACCGCCACCGTGCTGGACCCACTCGGTCTCACGTTCCCTCAGTACATCTGCATGCGCATCCTGGCGCGCTTCCCCGACCGCTCGAACGCCGAGTTGGCGCGTGACACCAACGTATCCCCGCAGGCCATGAACATGGTGCTGCGCGGGCTCGTCGAACGCGGGCTGGTCACCAGGCCCGCGTCCGTGGCGTCAGGGCGGTCGCTGCCTGCTCAGCTGAGCGCCAAGGGCATGGAACTTCTCAAGCGCACCGACTCCGGGGTGCGCGGCGCCGAACGTCGCGTGATGGCCGACCTGACCAACGGGCAATGCCGGGAGTTCAAACAGATCCTGCTGGCGATCGGCTCCGACCCGGACTAGTGGTGCCCACAGGCCTTTGGGGGTGACGGTGGCAGGTCCAGCGCGGGGTTGCCGTCGAAGAAGCCCAGCGGCTTGAGGTGGAAGCCCGTATAGGCGCATGGCATCACCGGCCAGTCCTCCGGCCGCACGACATGGTGGGCGCCCAGCGTGTACCAGAGCACGACGTCGGTGTTCTCCAGCGGTGCGTCGTCGGCGACGAATTCGGGCAGACCCTGCGTATCCGCCGACTGGTACATGTAGTCACCCGACGCGAACCTCTCCGCGGCGTCGTACTTGGTGACCCACAGGTTGTGCTGGACGAAGCGGGCGCGGTCATAGATGTAGGAGCCCTCCTGCACCATCACCGGCACGATCTCCTTCGGCACCAGCTTGTAGGCCACCGGGGAGCCGAGTTCGTTCTTCTTCGACGGGTTGGTGACCTTCCAGTACCGGCCGGTCGACCAGTTCCAGTCCCGCGCGCCCTCCGCCTCGGACGCGACCAGCGTGTCCTGCGTGATCCATGCGTTCCTGTGCGGGTTCAATTCCGGATCCGGCTCGGGGATCGAATCGACCTCGTACACACTGTTTCCCGCTCCGTCGATGCTCATGTCCAGGCGGAAGTTGAAGAAGTGCTGGTGATTTGGACCGTAGATGCCGGGCGCCACCATCTTGCCCCAGCGCGGTTCCTCGCCGTCGAGCACCGCACCGGTGGTCAGCACGCCGGATAGTTTGACCTCCACCTCCATCGACGCGTCGTTGTAGAAGTACCAGAAAAACCCGTACTCGTAGTTTCCGACGGTGCAGATCATCGACACCACCAGCCGCCGCGAGCGACGCACCTCGACCTCGCCGGTGCGGAAGTCGGTGTGTTTCCAGGAGATTCCGAAGTCCTCCTCGTGCATGCAGATCGCATTCGGAATGGTCACCGCATTGCCGCTGGAGTCGTTGACCGTGCCGTCGAAGTAGTGGATCTCCCCCAGACAGTCGCATCCGAGCGTCAGCGGGTTGGCCGAGAACCCCATCCCGACCTCGCCCATGTCGAACACGTTCTTGTTCCAATGCGTCGGTGCGGTGTCGCCGTAGGGCACCACCATCTCGGAGAGCGACGCCCGATAGATGATCGGCCGCGTCTCACCCCGATCGGTGTAGGTGACTTCGTGCAGTGTGATGCCCTCGCGCGGATTGAAGCCGATCCGCAGGGACCACTTCTGCCAAACCACCTTCCATCCGTCGACGGTGAAGCTCGGACCGTCGGGTTGGGTGATCTCGATGGACTTCACGTCGTCGCGGAACCGGGTGAACGCCGGGCGGTTGTCCGGGTCGAACATGAACCGCTCGGAGTAGTTGCCCGCCGTCGGAGGCAGCGGAACCACGCCGTGATCCTCGATGCCGATGACCTCCATCTTGTCGAGGTCGAACGTCACGATCAGACCCTCTACGGGCCGCGCATAGCCGTGCTCGGACGGCGCCGCCCGCATGAACGTCAACGGACGACAGATCAGCGCGGAGTTGTCGTAGTGATCCTGCGCGCCGTAATACCCTGCGGGCCATGGGTCGATCATCGCGAGGCTGAAATCGGTGACGCCACGCTTGCGCATGGCGTCCTGCCAACGCGGATCCTGCCTGACCTTCTCCTCCACTCCCGTCATGTGCTCGACGAGGTAGGACGGGAAGCGGCCGGGAATCGGCTTCCAGAAGTCGATCACACGAGCCTTCAGATCGACGACGGCCTCGTAGATCGACTTCGCCGCGGCGTCGTACATCGTGACGAACGCTCGTCGCGGTATGCCTGTCGTCCCCTCGAAGGTAAGCTCGGGATTCTTGTCCGGCTCGGCGAGCTGGATCATCACGAACCTTGTTGTGGGGGTTGAGTACTGGGAGTCCATTACGATCGCGGCGGCAGACTCGATCTCCGCGCCGGTCAGTGGGTCCAAAGGGTACGGCGTCGCGCCGTCCGTGGCACCCTCGTGCAGCTCAGTGCTTTCCATCGTCATGGCGAGTCAGACCCCCTCGGATTTCTTGAGATCAAGCACCGCAAGATGCGCTAGTGCGTCTTCTGCAGATGTCTTGTGCGCGGACCGTCGGCCGAAGAAGTACACGACCACTCCGAGAACGAACATGCCCAACGCGATGCTGCCGACCCATCGCATCCACTCGGCGTCCCCTACTCCGACGTTGGTCAGCCAGGACTTGGCGAACGAGTAGTAGACGCCGCCGATGGTGCCCAACGTGCCCACGATGACGGTGATCCAGACCCCCACCATGCCGCCGGGGATACGCCAGAACTTCTCGCTGGCGTAGCGGTCGGCGTACTTTTTGCGCGCGATGACGACCGGGAACAGGAAGAAGAACCCGGAGATCAGCCAGACGGTGGACAGGCCACCCTGGAGGAAGATGGTGACGTTTGCCATGCTGCTCTGCGAGTACAACCCCACCAGGATCAGCGACGAGAGCACACCCTGGATGAGCACCGCGGTCACCGGATTGCGGGTGCGCGGGTTGAGGTGGGTGAAGATCCGCGGCAGGTGACGTTCGAGACCCGACACGAAGATCAGCCGGGAGTAGGCCACCTGATAGGTCATCAGCGCCACGAACACGATCACGGCCAGCACGATCGCCGCACCTTCCATCACGCCCTTCGGCGCGGCAGTGCCGAGCATGCCGATCACACCGGTCACCGGGTCGATCTGGTCCGACGGCAGCACCATCATGGTGCCCAGCGTGGTCAGCAGGTAGATGACCACCAGCGCCGCGGAGCCCCAAATGATCATCTTCGGCCCGCTCTTGCGCACCGAGAGGAACTCCGCACCCATGTTGTACGGCGTCTCGACGCCCAACAGGTACAGCAGCACGGTGCCGTAAAGGAAGCCTGCGCCGGCGAAGTCGGGTACCAGTGCGGCGTGCGCGGTGAACGGCGTTGCCGACCCGTTCTTGAGCGCGTAGACAAGGCCCGAGACGAAGATCAGGGCAGTCAATACCCCGTAGATATAGAAGACGGTGGTCATGATGCGCTGGTTGGCAGCGAGTTTCGCCAACGCCAGACCGACCACGCCCCAGAGGACCACCAGCTGCAAGATGATGCTCACCGTCAGCCCGAGTTCCGCGTGGAAGGCCAGCAGCAGGAACTGCAGCACGATCGCCGGAGACGACGCGGCGTTGAGGATCACCGGGATCCACGACAGGTAACCGCCAATGAAGCCCCAGGTCTCGCCCATCGTGCGGGTGGCCCAAATGTACACGCCGCCTTCACCGGGCCACAGATTGCCCAGTTCGGCGACCGCCATGCCTGCGGGCACAAGGAACGTCAGGATGCCGAGCACCCACATGGGGATGGCGGTCCAGCCGCCCGCCGCCATCACCGACGAGCCGGTGATCCAGCAGATGATGAACACGTAGATGGAGACGAGGCCGAACGTGGTCATCACCTTGGGCAGCACCTGCTCAGGTACGAGCTCGGTGGTCATCAGCGCGTCGCGCTTAGACGGCGTCGCTTCGCCCCGATTGCTCCTCGCGTCAGCGGTGAGTTCTTGCGTCATTTCTCTCCCAAAGCCGTTCGGTCAGTTTGCGATTTGTCCGTCTTTCATTCGGACGACACGGGTCGCTTCGTCGGCCACCGTGGGGTCATGGGTGCTGGCGACGACCGTGACTCCCAGCGTGGAGCACAGGTCGCGCAGCATGCGCACCACCGTCTCGCCCGTGCGGTGGTCGAGGTTGGCGGTCGGTTCGTCGGCAAGGACGAGCGTCGGGGTGCTGATCAGGGAACGCGCGATCGCGGTGCGTTGCTGTTCGCCACCCGACATCTTGGTCGGCTGGTGGTCGACCCGATGGCCGAGCCCGACGAGTTCGAGAAGCTCCAACGCCCGCTTGCGCAAAGACTTGCGGTCGTAGGGCTCGAATATCAGCGGCAGTTCGACGTTTTCCACCGCGGACAGGAACGGAATCAGGTTATAGCTCTGAAAGATGAAGCCGATGGTGTCGTGGCGCAGCGCGGCGAACTGACTCTCGGTCAGCGTCGAGGTATCCCGGCCCGCGACCTTGATGGTGCCCTTGGTGGGCCGGTCGAGGCCGCCGATCATGTTCAGCAGCGTCGACTTGCCGCTGCCGCTTGGTCCCATCAGGCAGACGAATTCGCCTGGCATCACGGTCAAGTCGGCAGCGACGAGGGCCTTGACCACCTCGTCACCGACCTTGTGCAGCTTCCACACGTCGGAGATCTCGATGACGGGAGACCGGTCGTGGTCGAGGGGAAGACCCGTCGTGTCGGTTCTGTCTTCGATGGCGGTCATGTCAACCTCCCGTTGTCAGAGATCGGATCGGTGGCCGCGACGCCGCGTTCCACGTGGGCACGATGCTGGTGAAGAAGGCCGCGACAATGCTGACGCCGACCGCGATCGCGACGCCGAGCATCAGGCCCGCGGCGGATACGCCCGTCGCCACCACACCCGACATCCCGAGCGCGACTCCCGTCAGCACGGCGAGTCCGGCACCCGCCAGGGCGCCCAGTACCGCTGCGATCACCGGCTCCACGAGCAGCGCCGCGATGACGGGCTTACGCGGCACACCGTTGGCACTGAGCACACCGAGTTCACGGGTCCTGTGGGCGACGGTTCGAGTGGTGGTGACCGCAACCTCCGCCACCCCGACGAGGAGTACCGTCACCGCGATCAGCACGACGGCACGGCCGATCTCGTCGGCGTGCCCCAGCGACGCGGACTGTCCGCGGATGCCCTCGGACATGCCGAACACGATCACCACCAGGAACGCGCCGGTTGCGGTGGTGACGACCGGCAGCACCATCTCGGCGATCCGGCGCCGCGCGGACAGCCACCCGTAGGACAAGCCTTTACGCATCATCTACCGATCTCCCAGGAGTGCGACGGGACGTTGTTGCAGCAGCCGGTGCACCGGAACGAGTGCGCCGACGATCGCCATGGCGGGCAGAAACGCGGCGACCATGCCGGCGGCCTGCAGCCACGCAGTGGGCGTCGCGATTCCCGGGATCACCAGCGCCACAGCGGCACCCGCACCGAGAACACCGACCACGTAGGCGGCGACGAACACGATCGCCGACTCGACGAGGAAGAAGTACAGCACCTCGTCGGCCAGGCCGATGCTGGACATGATGCCGAACTCACGCCGCCGCTCAGCCACTGCGGCGAGGAACGACGACACCGCGATGACGAAACCGAGCCCGAGCCCGATGATCGAAATGAGGCCGAGCGTGGAACCGGTCACCTTGCCCGAGAACAGCGCAGAGAACTTCTGCTCGAACGTCAGCGGGCCGGAGCCGCCGACGGTGTCGTAGATCAACCCGCGCCCATTGGGATCCGGCATCACCGACGGATCCGATGTTGACCCGAGACCGATTGCGCTGCCGAAGGTTTGGCCGATATCCCGCCGCTTCTCATCACCCGGCGGCGGGAAGATCAACCACCAGCCGTTGCTGCCGACGACCGTCTGCGCCAGCGGTGAACCGACCGTGATCGACTGACCGCCGCCGGACACGTCGACGGTCAGGCTCTGTCCCCCCACCACGACGCGGTCCCCCGAATCGAGGCCGAGTCGCTCAGCCAGCGGGATACCCAGGATCGCTTGCCCGGCAGGCGTTTCGTCGTTGCCACGCAACGAAACCGTGTCACCGTTGATCTCGGTGACGCCGGCGAGAGTGCGGGTGGCGGTCCAACCGTCCGGCGCGGCGAACGTAGGAGCCGGGCCGTTCGCAACCAATGCCTGCGCATCGGCGTCGTACTTCACGCCCGCGCCGGGAACCGCCCATAGCGCAGCTCCGCCGAGGACGTCTGTCACCGAATCGGCGCCGGTGATGGCGAAACTCGCCGAAATGGTTCGGACTACTGTCACGCAGGCGATCGCGAGCGCGATGCCGAGCACGGACAGCGCGAACCGCTCGGGTCGCCGGCGAATATTTGCCAACGCGAACCGGACAAGGCACATGAATGTGTTGCCGGAAGTGGTGGCGATCGTCGATGACCGAAGTGACGCGGGAGCAGAGGTCTCCACGAACAAGGATGTTCGGCTCGAAAAGTTTCGCCGACTTCCATGCCGAATGTCGGCGTTGTTAACTCAGGGGGGTCCGGGTTACGGCGTTGTGTCGAGGCCGCAACGGATTTCGTTGCCGGTCATCCGTCGATGCGCGGCCAGGGGTGTGCTTGTTCGAGCTCGTAGGCCAACTCCAGCAGCGTGGCCTCGCCTCCTCGCACGGTCGACAGCATCATCCCGACCGGCAGACCCGATGCGGATTCCGCCAGCGGCAGAGAGATCGCCGGGTCGCCGGTGGCGTTCTGCAGGGGGGTGAAGCCGACCCAGTCGAGGATCCGGTCCATCACTTGTTCGTAGGGCGCCGTCGGATCGAGATGTCTGATTCGTGGTGTCTCGCTGGCCAGTGTCGGCATCAACACGGCGTCGTAGGTCTGTGACAGTCGTTCGGTGATGCGCCTCGATGCCGACAAACGGGCGATCGCCAGCGGGAGCTTGTGGAGATTCCTGGCGGCTCCGCCGTCGAGACCAAGGGTCAGGTTGTCCAGTTTCTCGCGGTCGAAAGTGGGACCGATCGTCCGGCGCCCGCCGCGCACTATCGCGAAGGCCAGGAACTGCCAGTAGAGCAGGAAGTCGTCCTTGAACCGGGCGGGCACCGGATTGTCGATCTCGGTGACCCGGTGCCCGAGGCTCTCCAGAAGTGCCGCGGACTTCAATGTCAGCTCGCGGACCTCTGGACTGGCCTCGATCAGCACCGATTTCGTGCATACGGCGATGTGCAGTCGCTGCTTGCCGGGGCGGGTGACGTCTCCGATCGGCCGCAGCTTCGGGTTGCGGTAGGCCCGCTCGGCTTCCCGCAGGAACGCCGCGGTGTCACGCACGGAGCGTGTCAGCACTCCATTGGCGACGAGGTGCAGCGGCATCCGGGCAACTTCCTTGTCCAGCGGCAGTCGGCCGCGCGTCGGTTTCAGTCCGACCAATCCGTTGACCGCAGCAGGGATTCGGATCGATCCACCGCCGTCGTTGGCATGAGCGATTGGCACCACGCCCGCCGCGACGAACGCACCGGAACCCGACGACGACGCACCGGCGGTGTACTCGGGATTCCATGGGTTGCGGACCGGCCCGAGCCTCGGGTGCTCCGCCGACCCGCTGAAGCCGAACTCCGACATCTGCGTCTTTCCCAGCGGCACGAGGCCGGTGGACAGGACGACGCGCGCGACGGGACCGTCAGCCTTTTCAGGTCGGGGTTCCCACGCGTCGGTGCCCTGCATCGTCGGCCAGCCTTCGACCGCGACGTTGTCCTTGATGAACGTCGGAACACCGTCGAAGTAACCGCCGTACGGCCGCGGCTGCTTCGCTCGACGGCGCGCCCGGTCGAATGCCTCGTATGCCAGGCCGTTGAGGGTCGGATTGACCGCCTCGGTGCGGGCGATCGCGCCTTCGACCAGTTCGGTCGCAGTCACCTTGCCCGAGCGCAGCGCCTCGACGAGACCGACCGCATCCAGGTCGCCGAGGGCGTCGTCGCCGAAGTCGAAGGCACTGACGCGATTCATCCGCTGACGGTACCAATTCGTACCGCTGCGCCGGCATCGGGCATCGGCGCTTTGTTCTTACGCCTGATCCGGATTGGCCTAACTCCTCACGACTCCTCACGCCGCCTCCGGCGGCGCTTTGTCGTCAGGCTTGGCCGACCTCGAACCGCACGAATCGGGTCACGGTCACGCCTGCCTCGTCGAGCAGCGCCTTGACGGTCTTCTTGCTGTCGGACACCGACGGCTGATCGAGCAGCACGACGTCCTTGTAGAAGCCGTTGAGGCGGCCCTCGACGATTTTGGGCAGCGCCTGCTCGGGCTTGCCCTCTTCCTTCGCGGTCTCCTCGGCGATACGCCGTTCGTTGGCGACGATGTCCTCGGGCACCTCGTCACGGGTCAGGTACTTGGCCTTGAGCGCCGCGACCTGCAGGGCAACCGCATGCGCGGCAGCTGCGCTTGTCTGCGGGTCGGAACCCGTGTACTCGACGAGCACGCCGACCGCAGGCGGCAGGTCAGCGGCCCGCTTGTGCAGATACGTCTCGACGGTGCCGTCGAAGTACGCGGCGCGCCGCAGCTCGAGCTTCTCGCCGATCTTCGCCGACAGGTCGGCGATGGTCTGTTCGACCGTGGTGCCATCGATCTTGGCTGCCTTGAGGGCGTCGACGTCGGTCGCCTTGGACGAGGCAGCCGCCGCGACGATCTGGTCCGCAACCGACTGGAATTCGGCGTTCTTGGCGACGAAGTCGGTTTCGGAGTTCAGCTCGACCAGCGCGCCGTCCTTGGCGGCGACCAAGCCCTCGGCAGTAGCGCGCTCGGCGCGCTTGCCGACGTCCTTGGCGCCCTTGATGCGCAGCAGCTCGACGGCCTTGTCGAAATCGCCGTCGGCCTCCACGAGCGCGTTCTTGCTGTCGAGCATGCCGGCGCCGGTCAAGTCCCGAAGGCGCTTGACGTCGGCAGCGGTGTAGTTCGCCATGTCTGTATTCCTAGGGGTTCGTCGGGGGCTTCGGTTCGGTCTGAACCTCGGCCTCGGGGGTGCCCGGCTCGGCGCCCTGGGCGGTCGGGCTTGCGGTCGCGGTTGCGGTGGCGCTGGCGAGAAGTTCCTGCTCCCATTCGGTGAGCGGCTCGGCGCCCTCGGCCGCCGGCTTGTCGCCGTTACCGCCTGCACCGGCGCGGGCCTGCAGACCCTCGGCGACCGCGGCGGCGACCACCCTGGTGAGCAGCGCGGCGGAGCGGATCGCGTCGTCGTTGCCCGGGATCGGGTAATCGACCAGGTCGGGATCGCAGTTGGTGTCGAGGATCGCGATGATCGGGATGTTCAGCTTGCGCGCCTCCGCGACGGCGAGGTGCTCCTTGTTGGTATCAACGACCCAGATCGCCGAGGGCACCTTCTGCATGTCACGGATACCGCCGAGGCTGCGCTCGAGCTTGTTCTTCTCACGGGTCAGCATCAAGATTTCCTTCTTGGTGCGACCCTCGAAGCCACCGGTCTGCTCCATGGTCTCCAGCTCCTTGAGGCGCTGCAGCCGCTTGTGCACGGTGGAGAAGTTGGTGAGCATGCCGCCCAACCAGCGCTGGTTCACATAGGGCATGCCGACGCGGGTGGCCTCATCGGCGATGGACTCCTGGGCCTGCTTTTTGGTGCCGACGAACATGACGCTGCCACCGTGGGCGACGGTCTCCTTGACGAACTCGAACGCCTTGTCGATGTAGGTCAGCGTCTGCTGCAGGTCGATGATGTAGATGCCGTTGCGGTCGGTGAAGATGAACCGCTTCATCTTGGGGTTCCAGCGACGGGTCTGATGCCCGAAGTGGGTGCCGCTGTCAAGCAGCTG
>NZ_JAVHWR010000083.1:0-26469 GCF_032159565.1 Mycobacterium sp. | reverse complement strand
CGGCACCGCCATTGTGGGAAGGGCATTCGGTCCGGTGATGGTCGCGTGGTTTCTCGCCATCGGCGCCTGCGGAGTCAGCGGCATCGCCGCGCATCCGGAGATTCTCAAGGCCCTGTCACCGACGTATGCACTGAGTTTCATCGCGGGGCACTTCGAGATCGCGTTTTTCGCGCTCACCGCCGTGGTGCTTGCGGTGACCGGAGCGGAAGCGCTCTACGCCGACATGGGCCATTTCGGCCGGAAGGCAATCACCCGAGGCTGGTTGTTTGTGGTGCTGCCGGCGCTGACGCTGAACTATCTCGGGCAGGGCGCCCTGTTGATCGGCGATCCGTCCACCACGCGCGCCCCCTTCTTCCTGCTGATTCCCAGCTGGGCATTGTGGCCGATGGTGTTGTTGGCCACGGCCGCAACGGTCATCGCATCGCAAGCCGTGATCACCGGCGCGTTCTCGTTGGCGTCCCAAGCCGCTCGCATCGGTTACCTACCGCGCATACGCGTGATCCACACGTCGGCGTCGCAAGAAGGCCAGATCTACGTTCCGTGGATCAACGGCCTGCTGACGGTCGCGGTTCTCACGCTGGTCATCACGTTCCGCAGCTCGGAGCGCCTGGCCTACGCCTACGGCATGGCGGTGACCGGGACGATCACGATCACCCTCTTGCTGTTCCTGTACTATGCCCGAACCCGATGGAATGCACCGTTGTGGCTGGTGGTCATCGGTGGTGGCCTGTTGCTGCTGATCGATCTGCTGTTCGTCGCCGCAAACCTGACCAAGGTCGTGCACGGCGCATGGCTGCCGCTGTTTATCGGCATCGTGGCGTTCACCGTGATGATGACCTGGCATCGCGGACGCGAGATCGTCACCGTGGCAAGGGAAAAGGTCGAGGGACCGCTCGACGATTTCATCGACGCGATCCGCGGCTGCGAACCGCCGATCGTGCGCGTTCCCGGTTCGGCCGTGTTCCTCAACCGCGGGAAAGAGACCGCACCCCTGGCGATGCGCACGTGCGTCAAGCACACCCATGTGCTCCACGAGCACGTCATCATCGTCTCCATCGAGACGCTTCCGGTGCCGCGCGCCCCGGAAACCGAGCGGATCCAGGTGGACGCTCTGGGCTACCACCAGGACGGGATCGTCTTCGTCACAGCCAATTACGGCTACATGGAGAAGACGCACATCTTGGACGCGCTTCGCAGCCTCACCCCGAAGCAGTCCGAGGGCAAGATCGCGATCGACGACGCGTCCTACTTCCTGTCCAAGCTCGAACTCGTGCGGGGTCATAAAAGGACCATGGCGCAGTGGCGCAAACGGCTCTTCATCGCGACGTCCTACATCACCGCCGATGCCGCGGAACGTTTCGGCCTGCCGCGCGACCGGACGGTGATCATGGGTTCGCGCATCGAGGTATAGACCCGGGTCAGCTGTAGACCGTCTGCCCGTCCTCGTCGATCAGGTAGCGCTCGGTTCCGTTTTCAACCCTTGGCGCGTCGGCGGCAAGCGAGACGGCGATCTTGTTGCTGGCGTTGCGCATGACATCCGCTGTCAGCTCGAACGATTCGGCTTCGGTGAAGTGCGCGCGGACGCCTCCGGCCACCTCCTGCGTGATATTCGCCGGTGTCCATATCAACGCGTCCGCGTACCGCAGCGCCGCCTTGTGTCGGTCGGTCAACGTGTCCGCCGTCTCGAACCACTCGATCTGCTCGTACAGCGACTCCGAACCGCCCGCATCCAATGCACGGCCCTCGCGCAGCGACTTGCACAGCCGGCAGTTGTGTTGCGTCGCCCCGCGCAACCGAACGACTTCGGTCGTCACCGGGTCGAGAGCCCGCAACCGGGCAACGCCGGGAAGGAATGCGTTGAACAGCACGTCACCGAGACCGCTGCCGTGATCCCAGGCGACCGCGTCGTTCCACGGCACCGGCAGGTCCAGCGCGTCGAAGCCGGCGCGCACCCTGGGCAGGAAGTCGGCGAAGTAGGTCAGCATCACCGCGGGGAACGCCGAACCGCCGAGCGTGGAGGTGAACCGGCCCCGCAGATCGTCGCTGACCGATGACACGTCGGCGCTGAACTGTTCGGCGAACTCGACGGCGACCGACTCCGCCTCGTCCGCCGGACCGTCGACGGTGATCTCGACGGGCAGCGGCGGCAGCGACAGCGTCTTGGCGCACGTCTGGCGCACCAGCGCACTGAGTCGGCCGTGCTCGGGCGGCGCGAGGGCGACCAGTCGGCCGAGTTGGCCGTTCAGCGGATCCTGCATCGTCGCATTATTGCGCCTGGCTCACCGACGACATGTGGAAGTCGGGAATCCGCAGCGACGGCATCGCCGCCCGAGTGGCCCAGTCGCCCCATTCGCGCGGCAGCGTGACCTCGCTGACGCCCGCCTGGCTGACCCGGCCCAAGAGGTCCAGCGGGCTCTCGTTGAACCGGAAGTTGTTGACCGCGCCCGTGACCTGGCCATCCTCGATCAGGTAGACACCGTCGCGGGTCAGCCCGGTCAAAAGCAGCACACCGGGGTCGACGACGCGGATGTACCACAGCGTGGTCAGCAGCAGTCCGCGCTCGGTCGCCGCGATCATGTCGGCAGGGCTGTCGGTACCGCCGGTCATCAGCAGATTGTCGGCGGCCACCGCGACCGGCGCGCCGAACTCGGCGGCGGCGGCCCGTGGATAGGCCAGCGCGTTGATCGTGCCGTCGCGGATCCAATCGACCCGGGCGATGTCCATGCCGTTGTCGAAAACCGAGACCCGCTCCGAGGAACTGGGCGTCGCTACGAACGGCAGGCATTCCAGGCCTGCGACCGCGGGATCGGAGTACACCGTCAACGGCAGGTCGGTGACCTTCTCCCCCACCCGCGTGCCGCCGCCGGGCGCCGAGAAGGCGGTGCGGCCCTCCTGCGCTCCACGGCCGTCCATCGACCACGACATGTAGATCATCAGGTCGGCGACGGCCGACGGCGGCAGAATCGTCTCGTAGCGCCCCGCAGGAAGCTCGACAAAATTCCGTGCCCACCCGAGCCGCGTCGAGAGCTCCTCGAGCATCGAATCGGTTGGCACGTCGACGAAGTCGGGAGTGCTGGTGCCCGCCCAGGCGCTGGCTCCATCGCGCTTGGCGTTGATCTCGACCGACCCGGTCGGTTGGGTGTAGCGCCGCCGCAGTCCGCACGATGTGGCGACGAACGTCGTCTCCAGGATGTGGCGTGCGTATCCGTACAACCGGTCGGCGCGGGCAAAGCCGTGCGTCAGCGCTTCTGCGACGCCGCCGAAGACATCGACGCCGGTGCCGGGAATCGGGGCGTCCCAACCATTCGCCGCCTCCCCGGCGGGCAGCGGTGGCGCGCTGTCGCGGGCTTCCGGCGCCGACAGCGCCGCGTTCTGCGAGGCCGCCACCAGTGCGGGGATGACCGCCGGATCGACCTCGCTGGATGTCAGCGATGCCACGTGGCCGCGGTCGCCGCGACGCACCACGGAGATCACCGTGGTCCTTCGCTGCACCGAAACACCGTTGGTGGTCATCGAATTGTTCGCCCACCGCAGTGCGGCGTCACTGCGGTCGGTGACCAGCACGATCGTTTCGTCGGCCTTGCCCAACCGCGCCGCCTCGGCCAACACGATGTCGACGACCTGCTGCGCTCTGATCACCGCTAGCGTCCTCCTTCGGTGCGGGTGTTGAGCACATTGATCCCGCGGAACAACGCGGACGGGCAGCCGTGGCTGACCGGGGCCACCTGTCCAGGTTGCGCCTTCCCGCAGTTGAACGCGCCGCCCAGCCGCCACGTCGACGGACCGCCGATTGCTTCCATCGCACCCCAGAAGTCGGTGGTGGTGGCCTGATACGCCACATCGCGCAGTTGCCCGTCGAGCTTGCCGTCCGTGATCCGGAAGAACCGCTGTCCGGTGAACTGAAAGTTGTACCGCTGCATGTCGATCGACCAACTCTTGTCGCCGACGATGTAGATGCCGTCCTCGACCCGCGCAATGAGGTCGTCGGTGCTCAGGCCATCGACGCCGGGCTGCAGCGAGACGTTGGCCATCCGCTGGATCGGCACGTGATGCGGGGAGTCGGCGTACGAGCAGCCGTTGGACCGCGCAATCCCCAACCGCGGCGCGAACACCCGGTCAAGCTGGTAGCCGACGAAGGTACCGTCGCGCACCAGATCCCACCGCTGCGCCTGCACGCCCTCGTCGTCCCAGCCGACCGTCGCAAGCCCGAAGTTCTCGGTGCGGTCGGCGGTCACGTTCATGACCGCCGAGCCGTAGCGCATCGCGCCCAGCTTGTCCGGCGTGGCGAACGACGTACCCGCGTAGGCGGCCTCGTAGCCGATCGCGCGGTCGTATTCGGTGGCGTGGCCGATCGATTCGTGGATGGTCAGCCACAGGTTGGAGGGATCGATGACGAGGTCGGTCGGCCTCGGTGTCACGCTCGGCGCCTTGACCTTCTCCGCAAGCAGCGTCGGCAGTTCGGCGAGCTCGTTCGACCAGTCCCACACGTCGTCGCCGTCGACGGCCTCCCAGCCGCGCCCGGTCGGCGGGGCCAACGTGCGCATGGTTTCGAACGACCCCGCCGCGGCGTCGACGGTCACCGCCTCCAGCGTCGGTTGCACCCGCACCCGCTGCTGCGTGATCGACGAGCCCGCCGTGTCGGCGTAGAACGTCTGCTCCTTGACCGCGTGCAGGCTGGCCGACACGTGGTTCACGCCGTCGGCGGCCAGCAGCCGGCCCGAATACTCCGCGAGCAGCCCGATCTTGTCGGCCGCCGAGACCGAGAACGGGTCGATCCGGTAGTCGGACACCCAGCTGACCCCGGCGTACACCGGTTCGGGGGCCAGCGCGATCGTCTCCGCGTTGAGCGGCGCCAATGTGCGCGCCACCGCAACCGCGCGGCGAGCCGTCTCCGCCGCGACGCCGGCATCCAGCTCGGCGTTCGACGCGAAGCCCCACGTGCCGTCCACGATCACCCGCACCGCGAAACCGACCTCGCGGTCGACGACGGAGGTCTCCAGCTCGCCGTCGCGCAGCGCCAGAACCTCGTTGACGATGCGGTGGATGCGCAGGTCGGCGTGGCTCGCGCCGGCCGCAAGGGCGGCAGAAAGCGCGGCGTCGGCGAGCTGACGGCGGGGCAGCTCGAGGAAGTCGGGGTCGACTTGGCGGGGTGCGCTCACGGCTACACCGTAGTTCGACCGCGCCGCGCCCGCTTTAATGGCTCGGTGGCGGTCAATCGGGTGCGCACAACGGCAGTGGGGTACGCGCTGCTGGCGCCCAGCCTGTTCGGTGTCGTCACGTTCCTGCTGCTGCCGATGCTGGTGGTCGTCTGGCTCAGCGTGCACCGCTGGGACCTGCTGGGGTCTATTCAGTATGTCGGACTGGACAATTGGCGTTCTGTGCTGACGGACTCGTCGTTCGCCACGTCGCTGGTGGTGACGGCGCTGTTCATCGTGATCGTCGTGCCCACCCAGTCGGTGCTCGGTCTCATCGCCGCCGCCATACTGGCCCCCGGACTGCCCGGCAGCGGGTTCTTCCGCACGTTGTACGTGCTGCCGTGGATCAGCGCGCCACTGGCGATTGCGGTGCTCTGGCGGTGGTTGCTGGCCCCGACCGACGGTGCGGTGAGCACGCTGCTGGGGCACCGGGTCGAGTGGCTGACCGACCCGGACCTCGCGCTGCCCGTGGTTTCGGCCGTCACGATCTGGACCAACGTCGGTTACGTGACGCTGTTCTTCCTCGCAGGCATCCTCGCGATTCCCGGCGACATCCAGAACGCGGCACGCACCGACGGCGCCAACGCGTGGCAACGCTTTCGCCGCATCACGTTGCCGATGCTGCGGCCGACGCTGTTCTTTGTCCTCGTCACCGGAGTCATCAGTGCGGCGCAGGTCTTCGACACCGTGTATGCGCTGACCGCGGGCGGACCGCAGGGCCGCACCGACCTGATCGCTCATCGCATCTATGCCGAGGCGTTCGGCGCCGCCGCGGTCGGGCGGGCGTCGGTGATGGCCGCGGTGTTGTTCGTCCTGCTGGTCGGTGTGACGGTGGTCCAGCATCTCTACTTCCGCAGGCGGATCACCTATGACGTCGTTTAGCCGGGCCGCGTCGGCGCCGGTCATCTACGCCGCGCTGGCCGCAGGCGCATTGATCACGCTGGCGCCGTTCGCCCTCGGGCTGCTGACATCGTTCACGTCCGCGGAGCAGTTCAACACCGGCACGCCGCTGTCGTGGCCGAGTCCGCCGACGGTGGACAACTACGTCGGCCTGGCCGATGCCGGGTTCGGCCGCGCGCTCGTGGTGACGGCGTTGATGACCGCCGTCATCCTGGTCGGCCAACTGACGTTCTCGGTGCTTGCGGCATATGCGTTCGCGCGGCTCGAGTTCCCCGGCCGCGACGCGTTGTTCTGGCTGTACCTTGCGACGTTGATGGTGCCCGCCACGGTGACGGTGGTGCCGCTGTACCTGATGATGGCGCAGGCTGGTCTGCGCAACACGTTCTGGGCGTTGGTGCTGCCGTTCGTGTTCGGCTCGCCGTACGCAATCTTTTTGCTGCGCGAGTACTTCCGCGGGATCCCTGCCGATCTCATCAAGGCGGCACGCATCGACGGAGCCAACACCCTCGACGTCCTGGTGCACGTCGTGCTCCCCGCCGGCAAGCCGATTCTGGTGACGCTGTCGCTGATCACCGTTGTCAGCCAATGGAACAGCTTCATGTGGCCGCTGGTGATCACCAGCGGCGGCAAGTGGCAGGTGCTGACGGTGGCGACGGCCGGCCTGCAGTCTCGCTACAACGCGCAGTGGACGTTGGTGCTGGCCGCGACGACGGTGGCGATCGTCCCGCTCGTCCTGCTGTTCATCGCACTCGGCAGGCACATCGTGCGCTCCATCGTGGTGACGGGGCTCAAGTGAGCCTCCGTCCGAAATACTCCACGATGGTCGCAACGACACTGGCCCTCACGATGGCCGTGCTGCTCGTGGCGGCGGTGCTGCTGGGCCGATCGCCGGAGCCCGCAGGCAGGACGGTGGTCACCGTGCGGCTGTGGGACGAACAGGTCGCGGCCGCATACCGCGAATCGTTCGACGAGTTCACCCGCCTCCATCCAGGCATCGACGTACGGGTCAACGTGGTGGCGTACGGCACCTATTTCGACACGCTGCGCACCGACGCCGCGGGCGGCAGCGCCGACGACATCTTCTGGCTGTCGAATGCGTACTTCGCGCAGTATGCCGACAGCGGTCACTTGATGGACATCGCGAAAACGTTGGGGCGCAAGGCCGCAACGGGCTGGGATCCGTCGGTAGCCGGCCAGTTCACCCGAAACGGCGTGCTGTGGGCGGTGCCGCAGCTGACCGATGCGGGCATCGCGGTTTACTTCAACGCCGACCTCGTCAAGGCGGCGGGCGTGGATCTGCGGCAACTCCTCGCGATGCGTTGGTCCCCCGGCGATGTCGACACCCTGCGTCCGCTGCTCGCCCGGTTGACCGTCGACGCCGACGGACGACGGGCCGACGAACCCGGCTTCGACGCGGGCCGCATACGGCAGTGGGGGTACAACGCCGCCAACGATCTTCAAGGCATATACCTGAATTACATCGGCTCGGCAGGCGGGAGGTTCTCCGACGGCGACCGGTTCGCGTTCGACAACCCCGGGTCCGTCGCGGCGTTCGACTACCTCGTCCGTCTGATCAATGACGACCATGTCGCGCCGGCGGCGGCGGACACCAACGGCAACGGCGACTTCTCCCGCAATCAGTTCCTGCAGGGCAGGATGGCGCTGTTCCAGTCCGGCACCTACAACTTGGCGGCGATCGCCGAGCAGAGCCGCTTCCGGTGGGGCGTCGTCCCGATGCCCGTCGGGCCGGTGGGCCGGGTGAGCGTCACCAACGGCATTGCCGCTGCGGGCAATTCGGCGACCGGACATCCCGACGCCGTGCGGCAGGTGCTGGACTGGATGGGCAGCGCCCGCGGCAATCAATATCTCGGTGCGCACGGTGCGGCCATCCCGGCCGTGCTCGCGGCGCAGCGCGTCTACTTCGACTACTGGGCGCGGCGCGGCGTCGACGTCGGCCCGTTCTTCCGGGTGCTCGACGCTCCGCGGATACCCGCGCCCGGCGGCCCGGGATTCCCCGCCGGCTACCAGGCGATGGAACCCTACTTCGACGAGATGTTCCTCGGCCGCTCCGACGTGGCGACAACGCTGAGCGATGCCCAGGCCGCCGCCAACGCCGCGGCCGAGCGCTAGGTCGTTCCGAGCAGCGTCAGTTCCAGTGCCAGCGCAGCGCCGCAGACCAGCGAAACCAGCGAAAGCGCAACCCAGTCGCGCAGTTTGGGCCCCGACGGCGCCGCGGAGATTTGGCCGGCTCCGCCGCGCGCGGTGATCGCGTCGCCCATCTCGTCTGCACGCCGGAGCGCGACTATGACGGCCGCTGCGATCAGGTCGATGACTTCGAATGCCCAGCGACGCCTGCGGGCCCGCCGCGTCGTCAGCACAGGCTTGGGACGCAGGCTGCGCGCGGCATACAGGGTCCGGAACTCGTCGATCAACATCGGGAAGGCGCGCAGCGCCAGAGCCAGCGCGACCGCCCACTCGTCGACCGGTATCCGTAGCCGGCGCAATGGTCTTCCGAGTTTCGCGACAGCGGGCGCGATCTCGGCGACATTGGTCGTCCACGACACCATGCCGCCCAGCGCCAGCAGCACGATCGACAGCGCGGTGATTCGCAGGAACTTCAGCAGTCCGCCCAGACCGAGGTCCTGCCCGAAGAGTGCGATGACCGGACTGCCGCCCGCCAACGCGGCGGTGACACCGCCGAGCATCAACAGGAACCACAGCCAGCGCGGTATCGACGGCAGGGCGCCGCGCGGAATCCGGGCCAGCCACGCCGTGATGAGCACGAGAGCCGCGACGGCCCCGATCGGCACCCAGCCGGGATAGAACGTCAGCAGCACGCCGATCGCCGCGACCGCGATGAGTTTCGTTCCCGCCCAGAGGTCATGGACGACCGTGCGGCCGGGCACTGGCCGCAGCAGGACGACCGGCCGCCGTTGTTGTCTGCGTGCTGGCGCCGTCATGACATACCTCCGGCGGCCGTCGGCGCCGGCGCCAGCACACCGTCCTGCAGATGCAGGATGCGCGGGCACAGGTCTTCGAGTCCGGTGAAGTCGTGCGAGATGACGATGACGGTAAGGCCGGCGTTTCGGCGAAGTTCCTCGAGCAGTCGCAACAGTCCGCGCGCGCTGGCCGCGTCGAGTCCGGCCAGTGGTTCGTCGAGGATGAGGGCGCGCGGCGATCGCGCCAGCAGCCCTGCCAGCACCACCCGACGCATCTGCCCGCCGCTGAGCTGATCGATCCGGCGGTCCGCCAGCGCCGCATCCAGCCCGACGGTGGCCAGTGCCTCGATCACCCGCGCACGGTCGTGCGGTGAGAAGCCGGCCGCCGATGCGACTTCCACATCGACCCGGCTGCGCAGCAACTGCAGTCGGGCGGCCTGAAAGGAGATCGCCACCGCGCCCACCTGATCGGACACCGGAGCACCGTCGAGCAGACAACTGCCGCTCGTCGGCACGGCAAGGCCTGCCATGATCCACGCCAGCGTGGACTTCCCCGAGCCGTTCAGGCCGTGAATCAGCACGCCGTCGCCCTCGTCCACCGCGAAGTTGATGTTCCGCAATGCCTCTGTGGCCCACGGAGTAGCGCTGCCGTATTCGTGGTTCACGTCGATGAGTTCCAGAACCGGGGCGTCACCTCGCGGTTTAAGGGGGCCGGTGGCATCCGGGGCCGCGGTCGTCTCCACCATCTCGGTGTTGTCGGTCGCTCCGCGGTTTCCGGTCAGGTCGATCGCGCGGTCGGCCGAGCCGGCCTCGTCGTTGTAGTGCGTGATGTGAACCAGCGCCATGCGGTGGTGCTCGGTCAGCCCGGACAGCACACCCATCAGTCCGTCGCGGCCGTCCTGGTCGACCATGCTGGTCACCTCGTCGGCGATCAGCAGCGACGGCTCCCTGGCGAGCGCCGCCGCCACAGCGAGGCGCTGCAGTTCGCCGCCCGACAGGCCGCCGGTGTCGCGCTCGGCCAGGCCGTCGAGGCCGACCTCGGCGAGAAGCCGATGCACGTCGGTGACGGTGCCGGACGGCAGTCCCCACACCACGTCGTCGGCGACCCGGGTTCCGAGCACCTGGCTCTCCGGGTGCTGCAAAATCACCGCGGTGCCGCCGAGCCGGCCCAGCCCCACCGAGCCGGGACGCTCGACAGTGCCCGAGGAGGGCTCGCGGCCCGACAGCACCAGCATCAGCGTGGTCTTGCCGGACCCGTTGGGCCCCGTCACCGCGACGTGCTCGCCGGGTTCGACCGTCAGCGACACCGGGCCGAGTGCGTCGTGGTCGCTCTTCGGGTACCGGAACCGGACATCGGTGAGCCGCACCGGCACCGGCGCCACCGGGCGGGCGTCCTTTGCGGAATCGAGCTTGTGCACGTCCGGGATCACGACGAGCCGGTTGATCACCTGGGACAGCGCCCACCAGCCGAGCAGCATGACGATGGTGATGCTGAGCACCGATGACCCGCCGAGCAGAACCGGCCAGTAGTGAAGCGCGGTGGCGAAGTCGTGCCGCAGACGCTCGGCGAGGTGGTCCAGGTCGGGCAGCCACCACCACTGGGGAAAACTGGTGAGGGCAGCGGCGATACCGTCGACGTTGGCGGTCATCGATTCGAAGATCAGGTGCCGCAGCCGGACCAGCACCGACAGCGCAGCCACGACGGCGCCGCCGAACACCGCACCGGCGACGAGTCCGACGAGCACGACAGTCGGCCACCCGCGGCCGCGCCTGAGAATGAGGCCGATGAGCAAGCCGATATAGGCGCAGTTGATCACCGTCATGAAGCCGCCCATGCCGGCGATCAGGAACGCGATGGTCGCGCCCGCAACCGTCGCGGCGATCAGCACCCGAACGCGGAACCGGTAGACCAGCAGGCCCATCGGCACGTTGCCCAACAGCGATACACCGCCGGCGAAGGGCACAACGACCGCGATGATGGCGGTGGCTGCGCAGAGCGCCGCCATCACCGATGCGTGCGCCAGCTCAACGGGTTGCAGCGAACCCCGTCGGCGAGTATTGCTCGCACGGCGGGTCGCAGTCATTGCACAAGTCTGCCAGTCGCGGCTCAACAATCCTTTGGCAGCGCTGTGAGCGCCGACACGCGGCCTGCCGATTGATACGCATAGCGAAACTATGTAATTATGGAATGGTGACTCCGACCCTTGGCGCCGACCTGCTCGCCGCGGTGGCGCGACTCAACCGCCTGGCGTCGCAGCGGGCCCGCATACCGCTGCCGTCCGCACAGGGGCGGCTGCTGTCCACGATCGAGGATCAGGGCGCGGCGCGCATCTCCGATCTGGCCACGCTCGACCACTGCTCGCAACCGACGATGACCATGCAGGTGCGCCGGTTGGAGGACGCGGGTCTGGTGTCACGCGCCGTCGATCCCGACGATGCGCGGGCTGTGCTCATCCGCATCACCCCTGAAGGTGTCGACATGTTGCGGCGGGTTCGCGTCGACCGCGGCGCTGCCATCGATCCGTATCTGGAGCGGCTGAATGACGCCGACCGCCAGACGCTCGACGACGCCGTTCGCGTGATGCGCAAGCTGCTCGAAGACGCGGCAGCCCCGAAACCGACCGTCAAATAAAACAGATCCAGTTAGGAGTAGCCGCACCATATGTGGCGCCAACCCAAGGCCGTCTGGGCCGTCGCGTTCGCCTCTGTCGTCGCTTTCATGGGGATCGGCCTCGTCGATCCAATCCTGAAGCCGATCGCCGACAACCTCAACGCCTCACCGTCTCAAGTCTCGCTGCTGTTCACCAGCTACATGGCGGTGATGGGCGTGGCGATGCTCATCACGGGCGTGGTCGCCAGCCGCATCGGCCCCAAGCGGACGCTGCTGCTCGGCCTGGTGGTGATCATCGCAGGCGCCGGATTGGCGGGCATGTCCGACACCGTGACGCAGATCGTGGGCTGGCGGGCACTGTGGGGCCTGGGCAACGCGCTGTTCATCGCGACCGCGCTGGCCACCATCGTCAACTCCGCACGAGGATCGGTCGCACAGGCGATCATCCTCTACGAGGCGGCGCTCGGACTGGGGATCGCCGTCGGTCCGCTGGTCGGCGGCGTGCTCGGGTCGATCTCGTGGCGCGGCCCGTTCTTCGGGGTATCGGCGTTGATGGTGATCGCGCTCATCGTGACCGCATTCCTGCTGCCGTCGACGCCGCGTGCCGAACGCGCCACCACACTGGCCGATCCCTTCCGCGCACTGCGCCACCGCGGCCTGCTCGGCGTCGGCATCACCGCGCTGCTGTACAACTTCGGGTTCTTCACCCTGCTGGCCTTCACGCCGTTCCCGCTCGACATGAGCGCCCATCAGATCGGCCTGATCTTCTTCGGCTGGGGCCTCGCGCTGGCATTCACCTCCGTCGCGGTGGCACCGCGTCTGCAGCACCGATTCGGTACCGTGCCAACGCTTCTGGTCAACCTGCTGGCGATGACGACGACCCTGGTGGTGATGGCGCTCGGCACCGACAGCAAGGCTGTGCTCGCGGCGTGTGTGGTGGTTTCCGGGTTGTTCATCGGCATCAACAACACGCTGATCACCGAGACGGTGATGAAGGCTGCGCCGGTGGAACGCGGAGTGGCTTCGGCGGCATACAGTTTCGTGCGGTTCTCCGGAGCCGCGGTGGCGCCGTGGCTTGCCGGCTTCCTCGGTGAACAGGTCAACGTGCACCTGCCGTTCTGGGTGGGCGCCGCCGCGGTTCTGCTCGGCGCGGGTGTGCTCGCGATGACGCGACGTCACCTCACCGGAATCGACGTCGAGGAAAGCGAGCTCGACGGGGTCACCGACCACGCGGAGTCGATCACCGTCGGCAGCGAAAGCTGATCGGCTACAGCATCGAATCGACGAGCGTGCCGACCACGTAGGTGGCGGCGATCGCTATCCCGCCGAACACCAGCTGCCGCAGTGATGCCCACCAGAAGGGTCTGCTTGTGAACCGGGCCGCGATGCCGCCCGCGATTGCCAAGCCGATACCGCCGCAGGCCAATCCGGCCGCCAGCGACTCGAACCCAAGCAAATACGGGAGGAGTGGCACGACGGCACCGATCGCGAACATGACGAACGAGGAGATGGCCGCGATCCACGGCGACGGCTTCTCGGACGGGTTGACCCCCAGCTCCTGAACGAGATGGAAGTTCACCGCCCGGCTCTCATCGCGGTGGATCTCGTCGGTGGCCTGCACGGCGGTCTCGCGGCTCATGCCGAGATTGACCAGCATTGCCACCAGCTCGGCCCGCTCCGCTTTCGGATGCTTCTCGAAGGCCCGCCGCTCCACCCGGACCTCGGAGTCGATCTGTTCGTTGGCGGTGGTGACCGAGGTGTACTCGCCGAGCGCCATCGAGAAGGCCCCGGCAAGCAGGCCCGCCACACCGCTGATGACGACGGTTTGGGTACTTGCCGCCGCCGCTACGCCCGCGATCAGGGCGGTATTGCTGACCAGACCGTCCATCGCGCCGAAGGTGGCCGCGCGCAACCACCCACCGGACACATCCGAGTGCCGGTGTCCCCCAACATGGGGCATCCCTGTCGGCGATAGCGCCGCCTCGTTCGACTCGGCCATGGCACCGATTCAACGGCATCGGTTTCGCCAGGTCTAGCCAGGTTTGCCTACGTTTGCCACATCACAGTTTCCGCCGAGCGCCAACGGGCTACCGTCTGGGTATGACCACCACTGCGGAGCATGTACGCAACACGCTGGACGGCCGCTGGCGCGATGTGAAGAACCGGATGCGGCAGGAGCTGTCCACCGAGATCTTCAGACCGCACTACACGCCCAACACCGTGATCGCCCGCACCAAGGTGGCCGAGCAGTTGAAGATCATGGCCAACCGGGGCGCCGCCGAGGACGGCTTCAAGAAGGAACACGGCGGCAACGGCGACGTCGGCGCGGCGGTCACCCAGATCGAGATGCTCGCGATGTCCGACCTGTCGCTGATGGTCAAGGCCGGCGTGCAGTGGGGTTTGTTCGGCGGTGCGATCGAGAACCTCGGCACCGAGCGGCATCACAAGAAGTACGTCAAAAAGCTCATTGACCTCGACCTGCTCGGCTGCTTTGCGATGACCGAGACCGGTCACGGCAGCGACGTGCAAGCCATCGAGACGACGGCGAAGTACGACGCGTCGACACAGGAGTTCGTCATCGACTCCCCCACCCGCACCTCCCGCAAGGATTACATCGGCGGTGCTGCCGAAACCGCGCGCGTGGCAGCTGTTTTCGCGCAGCTCATCACTCCCGACGGGCAAGGCCACGGCGTCCACTGCTTCGTCGTGCCGATCCGCGACGACGAGGGCAACGATCTGCCGGGCGTGACGACTTCTGACTGCCACTACAAGGGCGGCTTACCCGGTGTCGACAACGGCCGCATCCAGTTCGACCAGGTGCGGGTTCCGCGCGAGAACCTGCTGAACAAGTACGCCGACGTCGCCGAGGACGGCACGTACTCCTCGCCGATCGAGAACCCGAACCGCAGGTTCTTCACGATGCTCGGCACGTTGATCCGCGGCCGGGTCACCGTGGGCGGCAGCGCTGGTGCGGCGGCGCGGGTGGCGCTGGACATCGCGACCCGATACGCGTTGGAGCGCAGGCAGTTCTCCGCCCCCGGCGACGAGGACGAGGTTCTGATCATGGACTACCTGGTGCACCAGCGCCGGTTGTTCCCGTTGATCGCCAAGTCGTACGCGCTGCAGTTCGCGCAGAACGAGCTCGTTGCCAAGTGCCACGAGCTGCAGACGTCGGATGACCCCGACGCCGAAGAGCAGCGCGAGCTGGAGTCCCGTGCCGCGGGCTTGAAGGCGGCCAATACCTGGCATGCGACCCGCGCCGTCCAGGAGGCGCGCGAAGCATGCGGCGGCGCAGGATATCTCGCCGAGAACCGGTTGATCGCACTGAAGGCCGACACCGACGTGTTCACCACATTCGAGGGCGACAACCACGTGCTGACCCAGTTGGTGGCCAAGGAGCTGCTGACCGCCTACGCCGACGACATCAAGGGCATGAGCCCGGTGGAATGGGTGCGGTTCGCCGTCAACTTCGCCGGTGAGCGGGTGCTGAAACGCACTGCGGCCGAAACGATCATGCAGACCGTCCTCGATACGCGGCAGGACAACGAGGAGGAGGGCAGCCTATTCAACCGCGGCACCCAGGTGAAGATGTTCGAGGACCGCGAGGAGTACATGCTCGCGACCGTGGCCCGTCGGCTGCAGGGCAAGTCGAAGGAGATGAGCGCGTTCGATGCGTTCAACTCGGTGCAGGACCACGTGCTGCACACGGCGCGCACACACATCGACCGGATCATTCTCGAAGCGTTCGTGGCCGGCATCGACTCCTGCGAGGACGACGAAGCCCGCAAAATCCTCAACATGGTGTGCGATCTGTATGCGCTGTCGGTGATCGAAGAGGACAGGGCGTGGTTCATGGAGCATCGCTTCCTGTCCACCGAACGCGCCAAGGCGGTGACCCGCGGCATCAACGAGCGGTGCCGAGATCTGCGGCCCTACGCGGAGTTGCTCGTCGACGGGTTCGGAATCCCCGAACAGCTGCGCTACGCCGAGATGTTGCATCCCGAGAACATCCCCGACGCAGACGAGCACCACGAGAAGGACGCAACCAGCTCCGGCACCATAGAGCCGAAGTAGGTCTCCGCCCAGCTACGGGGTGGGTATCGGATCGAGTGACTTGATCTTGCCGTCGTCGCCGATCTGGAACCGAACCGCCGCAATGCCGGTCGGGCAGCACGCCGGCTCCTGTCCCTGCCGCCACTGGTACTGCACGTTCGCGGTGTGGTTCCCGGTCGATATGACGTTGATGTAGCTCCGCGGCTCGGGCGTGGCCGGGCCGAGGGCGGTGGTGCGGTCGAAGAACAGCACCTGCATGGGGCTGTCGGATGCATCGCCCGCCTTGGTCACCACCCAGTTCAGCCGGCAGTCAGGGGTATTGCCGCGGGCGGTTTCGCGCCACCGCGGACCCTGCGGGAGGCCCGCGATCGCCTGTTGGACGGTGTCGGTGTCCGGCGCATCCGACGACCCACAGGCCTGGGTACTGGTCGGCGGTGGGGACGGTGGGCTCCAGCCGCAGCCGATGGCGAAGGCGCCAACCGCCATCGACGCGGCGAGCAGGCGAATTCGTCGCATGCCCGCGAGCTTACGGACAGCGCACCTACCCGATCAGAAGACGATCGTCGGCTTGTACATGTCGATCCACACCGCCAGATCCAGCACGCGTTCGATGCGGGTCCGTTCTACCGGCGCGAGCTGGTGCGGGTCCAGACCGATGAGATGCTCCAAGGCGGCGGAGTCGATCAGGCTGAAGAACGCGTCGTCGCCGGAGCCGAAGAGGTCCTCGGCGTGCGCCTGGATCGCCGCCCCGTATTGAGGGTCTGATTGGGAGGGATAAGGGCTCTTGACCCGATTCACCACCGACTCGGGCAACACGTCGCGCGTCGCGCCGCGCAGCAGGCTCTTCTCGCGGCCGTCGTAGGTCTTCAACGACCACGGGGTGTGGTAGACATATTCGACGAGCCGGTGATCACAGAACGGAACGTGCGCCTCCAGGCCGACGGCCATGCTCATCCTGTCCTTGCGGTCCAACAGGATTCGCACGAACCGAGTCAGATGCAGGTAGCTCATCACCCGCATGCGGTGCGTGAAGTCGTCCTCGCCGTCGAGCCTGGCGACTTCGGCGACGGCCCCGGTGTAACGGTCGTGCATGTAGGTGTCGAGGTCGACGGCGGCGCGCAGAGCAGGAGTGAGGATCGCACCGGTGGTGTCGATGGGTCCGTCGCCGATCGCGATCCACGGGAACGCGTCGGTCTGCTGCACCGCAGGATCGAATTGCCGGTAGCCGCCGAAGATCTCGTCCGCCGATTCGCCGGAGAGCGCCACCGTCGACTCCTGGCGGATCGCCTTGAACAGCAGGTAGATGTCGCCGAGCCCCAGCGGCATGTCGCGCGCCCCGACCACTTTGCGTCGCAGATCGAGGTCTGCCAGCGCATTGTGGTCGAGCACGATGTCGGTGTGGTCCGAGCCGACATGTTTGGCAACATCATGGACGTACGCCGTGTCCATGGTCTCGCGCATCGGGTTCGGCTTGAAATTCTCTGCCTCGCCGCAGCAACTCACAGCTGAAACGTAAGCAGGAGAAGGCGATTCACACAAAAAGAGGCAGGCGCCACAAAGGAATGACGCCTGCCCTTTCAGCGTTAAGGCGACTATCCGGCCGTGAGCGCCTTCTTCCCGTAGACCCGCTCCAGCAGTGCGGTATCGCCATGCACGTCCATGCGTACGGTCTTGCCGTTGCGGATGGTCATGATATCGACGTCCTCACTCGTTTCGCCCTCGACAGTCACCTCGGTGATCGCCGCGACGGTGTCGCCCTCGGCCAACAGCCTCTTGACCGTCACCGTCGGCGACTTCTGGGCCAGCCTACCCATGAACTCCATGACCTCAGCCTTGCCATGGAAGGTGCCGCTGATGGCACTTCGTCCCGGCTGCACCCATTCGATGTCGTCGTCGAACAGATCCATCACTGCTTGAACATCACCCGCTGAGAAGGCGTCGTAGCCCTTCTTGACGAGTTCCTTGTTTTCCTGTTCGGACACTTTGGAGACCCCCTTCGCGTATCCGGTAACTCGACCGCGACAGTGGCCGTACCGGGGAACTGCAGGGTGCAACTCCTTGGCCAGTCGGGCCGTTCGCCGCCAAACACATTCTCGTCTCGGTTACCGGAGATTCAGCGCGATTCGCAATACGAGTTCGCGGGCTATTGCGCAGGCAAGAAGTTTCTCCGACATAGCCTCGAGCGACTACGGGATTCGAGCGGTGCGAGGTCTGTGTGCATCCCGGTGTGGGTCGTACTATTCGGGCGACGGTATGGAGTCGCAGTTCGGCGTGGTCGGTACCCCGTTGAACCGGTCGGCCACCCATTGCATGCTGCGCTCGCCATCTACGAAGTAGGAGAGTATGTGAAGCATCCCCAACTTATTCTGGAACGGGTGTAGATAGTCGGTCCACAACTCGACATCGGCGCCCTTGGCACACCAGTCCACCGCCAATTGCCGTGCCCCGTGCCACGGCATCACCGGGTCCCACCGGTTGGATTCGATGTACACCGGCGCTTTAGGTTTCAAGGTGCCGATCCGCTGAAGATCTTGAACCAATTTGAATTGCGGGTTATTGAACACCTCGTCAGGCGGCGGGATGAAGTATTCGTTCAAGTGATGGAAACCGAAGGTCAACCCGGTCTCGACAATGCATTGGTCCCGGGTCCGTCTCACCAGGTCTTCGCCGTAGACGGAGAGTATCGGCATGATCTGTGCCTCGGCCGGGGGGTAAGCGGCGATAATCCCGTTGAGTATGTAACCTAGCACTCCCATCATGATGCTGCCATCGGCAAATGGCGCTAACAGGCTCGGATCGGCCGGCGGTGCACCAGCCCAGGCGCCCACCAGGTTCAGTTCCGGGGCGTACGAGGGCGCCATCTCGGCGGCGGCGGCGGACGCCGCGCCGCCTTGCGACCAGCCCCAGAATGCCACCGGCCCATTGGGTTCCAGAGAAGTACCGGGAAGCTGCATGGCCGCTCGCGCGGCGTCGATAACGACGTGAGCCTCCGAGAGGCGGTTCCCGAACGGCGCTGGCGCCGGTGTGCCCATGCCTTCGTAATCGGTGACCACGATGGCGAACCCGCGGGCCACCATCGTCGCTATGAACGTCTCCTCGTATCCAGGCATGATGTCCAGACCGCTGGAGAAGTGGATGCCCTGATTGAACAGCCGTGACGGCGCGCACTGGTCGCCAAGGCCGTACATCCCGACGGCATACGAGATCAGCGGACGGGGGCCCTGGCCGGGCCACGGATTGTGGGGCTCGAAGTACGTGCCGGTCACCGCTGTGGGTTGACCAAGTGCACCCGTGCTGCGGTACATGATCCGCGTTCCATCCGCGACAAACGCACCAAGTTGACCCGACGGCTCCAGTACGAGATGCGACGGTTCCGTGCGGATCAGATCGCCGGGCTTACCGGGCGGCAGCGGGTCGGGCGGGGTATAGAACTCCTGATACTGAAGTCCCGGCGGGTCGGGTGGATCCGCGCGCGCCACAGAACCAGAAGTCATAGCGAGCACACCGATCAGAGCAGCGACGAACACCCGGATGGCGGCCCACCGTATCGGGACGTACCAGGGCGAGCGGCGCTGGATGCCTGCTTTCAGGGCAACCTCCTGAATTTGAGCCTTCATCCCACCCCCGTGTGCTGGGCCAACATGCACGCGTCATCGGACGGTATCTAACCACCCGGACGCCCCCGTCACAGTGAGCGTTCCACACCAAGCCGCGACGCGCCTGTTATATCCCCGTAATGATCCATCTCGGGCCAATAACCCTCGGCTCAAGGCTCAGCCGATCGGCGCGTTCTGCACGCAAACATGACCATCCTTCGGCCAAACACAGATCTGGCCCAAGATCGCGGGATGGCATGCGGCGGTTGGTCGTCCGAGCCACGCCGGTTGGAGCTCGTTAGGGCAACTCGCGGAAGCCGCTCAGTAATTGCTACAGGTGCTGGCGACCTGCTGGACATCTAAAGCGTACTGCTGCCCCACTGGCGTAGCGAGCACCTGCTGCGCAATCTGTTGACGCTGTTCCACCGGCGAGGCGATGAAACTGCTCAACATGGACTGTGCCATGGGCTGCCCATTGAACTCGTCGGCAGCTTGGGGCGATTGTGCGCTAAGCGCAGCCACGACCTGCGGATAGCTGCAGGTTGTGTTCACAAGCGGGCCCAGGTCAGGCGCTGCGGACGCGACGCCGACGCCAACCGTCAACGACAACGCCATCCCCCCGAACACGACAGCAACCTTCGTCGAATGCTTCATTTCCGTATACCTTCCACACTTGCCCACTCGGCGGGGCGGGCATCCTCCCAGCAACGACGGTAGCAAGGTGCCGCGCGGGTTGTGCCCGATTCAGCAACTCAATCTGTGTTTGCCATATCTGCCGTTTACGCGCTGCGGTATTCCCCGGAAGGCTCGGTTTCGGGTCGGCTCATTCGCGGCCTGCCGGGGCTGTTGACCGTTGAAACGGCCGTCGCCGTGATTGCAAGGATTTGCCTACTTCAGCGGGAGTAACGCAGCACAAAGCCAGATGGGTTCACTGATTGCTCGTAGGGCCGCACCCCTGAGCATGGCCGACGCCGCAAGTACATTCGGTTTCATCGCGAGGGAAACGATGCACTCTTTCGTCGATGGTCTGACGCCGCGCAGGAACTGCAGCAGGGCGCGGAGTTCGTGGGTCGATCACTCGAAACGCCGCCAGATGCGTTATAGAGTCACACGGTCACGGCGACGAGAGTGAGCACGTATCGAAGAGTGCCGACAAAGCCGGCTGCTGTGATGCCTGCTCCCCCGGGTGGACTCGAACCACCAACCCTTCGGTTAACAGCCGAATGCTCTGCCAATTGAGCTACAGGGGATTGCCCCGCCCGCGAGGGTCTGCCGCGGACCGAGGGTTGACTTTAGCTTACGTGCGGGTCGCGCCGCCAATGGTCTCCCGGCCGGGCACACACCCCCACTCGTGAGGCAGGATGGACACCGTCGCACCGTCTTTTGGGAGGGGCCCTGTGTTCCGGTATGTCGCCGTATTGGCCGTCGGGTATGTGTTGGGCACCAAAGCCGGCCGGCGCCGATATGAGCAGATCGCGGGCACCTATCGCGCCGTCACGGAAAGTCCTGCCGCCAAGGCCGTGATCACGGCGGGACGCCGCAAAATCGCCGACCGCGTCTCACCGGACCCGGAGATGGTGACGTTGACGCCGATCGATGGCGACACCGCGGTGCTCAGGCCGCAGACGACGGCCGAAAAACGGCGCTAGTTGGCGCCGTTCGTCCAGGTCTGGCCCGGCAGCAGGTAGTTGTTGTTGTAATTGTTGGGACCGTACTGGCCAAAGGGCGTGCCGATGTTGATCGGCGTGCCGCCAGCGCCGTCCAGGCAGATGCCGTCTTCCAAATTGCCGAAGTGCGACCGGCAGCCGGACGGAAGGGCCTGGTAGTCGTGGGGGGCAGAGGTCGAAATCGTGGTCGCGGCGAAAGCCGGCCCGGCAGCGGCCATCACCGCAAAGGCGCCGAGGACGATCATCCGACGAGTCTTTTTCGAAGCCACCAAATTGCCTTTCACCAGTGGGCCTAGGGCGTCTACACCATAACGGGTTGAGCCTGGTTACGCAGTAAGGTCGTCGCCGTTGGCCTTTTCCAGCAGGCTGCGGCGATAAGCCTCCATGGCGACCAGGTCGCCGAACAGCGCGTGGTATTCGTCCCCCTGCTCCACCGGGGACATCCGCTGCAGCTTCGATTTGACCTCGGCGATCCGGCGTCCGACCGCCACCTCCTGCAGACGGGCCAGCACTCCGCTGATGTAGCGCGGCAATCTCTCGTCGTCCTCGACGCTGATCGATTCCACGCCGAGCTCGTGGACAAGGCTCGCCGCCGCGTCCGATCCCGTCTGCTGGCGCACCGCGTCGATCCACTCCGCACCCGAGGCGCCCGCCGATGTGCCGCCCGCCGCCGCGACGGCCGCCCGCACCGCCGAGTATCCCGGGTGGGTGAAGGTCTCCGGCGTCAGCGCGTCGAACACCGGGCCCGCCAACGCGGCGTACTGCAATGCGGACTTCAAGGCCTCACGCTGCGGCCACAGTGTCGGATCGCGCGGATCGGGCCGCCCCACCGTCGTCGCGGGCGGGGCTTTGGAGGGACGCCGGGGCCGTGCACCCTGCGCCGATCCTTGCTTGCCGCCGCTCTTCGACTGGTCTCGGACTCTGCCGATCACCTGAGCGACGTCGTCCCAGCCCACCCAGCCGGCCAGCTGGCGCGCATATTCGTCGCGCAATGTCGGGTCCTTGATCCGCGCCACCATGGGCACGCAACGGCGCAGCGCGTCGACCCGCCCCTCGGCGTTATCGAGGTCGTGGTCGGCGAGCGCAGTGCGAATCGCGAACTCGAACAACGGTGTTCGGCGTGCCACCAGATCGCGCAGTGCGCCGTCACCAGATTTCAGCCGCAGATCGCACGGGTCCATCCCGTCGGCGGCCACCGCGACGAAAGACTGCCCGGCCAGGTTCTGCTCACCCTCGAGCGCCTTGACCGCGGCGGCCCGACCGGCCGCGTCGCCGTCGAACACGTAGATCAGTTCGCCGCGAAAGAAGTTGTCGTCCATCATGAGTCGTCGCAGCATCGCCAGGTGTTCGTCTCCGAATGCGGTGCCGCAGGACGCCACCGCAGTGGTCACCCCGGCCTGATGCATCGCCATCACATCGGTGTAGCCCTCGACGACCACCGCCTGATGAGCCTTGGCGATATCACGCTTGGCATGGTCGAGGCCGAAGAGCACCGACGACTTCTTGTAGAGCACGGTCTCGGGCGTGTTGACGTACTTCGCCTGGTTCTGGTCGTCGTCGAAAAGTCTGCGGGCGCCGAAGCCGATGACCTCGCCGCTGGACACCCGAATAGGCCACAGCAGCCGCCGGTGGAAGCGGTCCATCGGGCCACGCCTGCCCTCCCGTGACAGCCCGGCGGCTTCGAGCTCCTTGAACTCAAACCCCTTGCGCAGCAGATGTTTCGTCAACGTGTCCCAGCCCGACGGCGCGAAACCACAGCCGAAACGCGCCGCCGTCTCGGCGTCGAAATTGCGGTCGAGCAGATACTGGCGAGCTGGCGCGGCCTCGTCGGACTTCAGCGCCTCGGCGTAGAACTCCGCAGCGGCGGCGTTGGCGGCGATCAACCGGCTGCGACTCCCGCGGTCGCGCTGCACGCTGGTCGCTGCGCCCGTGTAGGTGACGGTGTAGCCGACCCGGTCGGCCAGCAGCTCGACCGCCTCGACGAAGCTGACGTGCTCCATCTTCTGCACGAACGCATACACGTCGCCGCCCTCGCCACAGCCGAAGCAGTGGAAGTGGCCGTGGTTCGGCCGCACATGAAACGACGGGGACTTCTCGTCGTGGAACGGGCACAGACCCTTCAGCGAGTCGGCTCCGGCGCGACGCAACTGGACATAGTCGCCGACCACGTCTTCGATTTGGACACGTTCACGAATGGCCGCGATATCGCGATCAGGGATCCTTCCCCGACCCCGAGTCGCTTCGCTCCCACCCGCCGAACCGGCCACCGAATCAGTCTAGAGCGGGTTCCAACCGCTCCAGTCGGCCTTCGGTGAACGACGCTATCTGGTCGATGACCACCCGCAGCCGCTCACCGTCGTCGGCCGCCGCGTTGAACGCGGGCACGAAGATCGGGTCGAGCGTGGCGGGCGCACCGGCCGACAACCACTCCGCGACTCGGTGGATCCGGTCACGCTGGCGGCCCTGCAGGTCCAGGTGCCGCGGATCGGACATGATGAACTGCAGCGCCAGCACCTTGAGCAGCGTCACCTCGGCGCGCACGAGAGCCGGTACCCGCAGATCGGTGGCATAGCGGACCAAGGGGCCCGGCCCTGCCTCGGCCCTGGTGGCCGCGATCGCGGCCGACGCGAACCGCCCGACCAGCTCACTGGTCAGCTTCTTCAGCGCTACCGACGCGGCCAGCGTGGCGTCGTACTTGCCGACGGCGGCGACCATCGGCAACTCGGACAGCCGCCCCGCCGCCGACACCAGGTCCTCGGCGGACAGCCCCCCGCCCATCCCGCTCGACTGCCCCAGTCGACCGAGCTCGGCCGCGGCGTCGTCGTCGGCGAGCACGCGCATGTCGATCCGGCCCGACACCACTCCGTCCTCGACGTCGTGCACCGAGTACGCCACGTCGTCGGCCCAATCCATCACCTGAGCCTCCAGGCACGGGCGGAACTGCGGCGCCCGCTGCCGCATCCAGTCGGCGGCGGCCGTGTCGTCGCCGTAGAAGCCGAACTTGCTCCGCTGAGGACTGCGCTGCCACGGATATTTCGTGACGGCGTCCAGCGCCGCCCGCGTCAAGTTCAAACCTGCGCTGCGATCCTGTGCGTCAAGAACTTTGGGCTCCAGGCGAGTCAGGATCCGGAAGTTCTGCGCATTGCCTTCAAAGCCACCGTGTTCGTCGGCGATCTCGTCCAGGGCGCGCTCGCCGTTGTGCCCGTACGGCGGGTGCCCGATGTCATGGGCGAGCCCCGCCATGTCGACGAGATCGGGATCACACCCCAGCCCGATCGCCATACCGCGGCCGATCTGGGCCACCTCGAGGGAGTGCGTCAGTCGGGTGCGCGGAGTGTCGCTCTGGCGGGGTCCGACCACCTGCGTCTTGTCGGCCAGTCGACGCAGCGCCGCACAGTGCAGTACGCGGGCCCGGTCGCGGGCGAAGTCGGTGCGGTGTTCGGTGTCCGTCCCCGGTAACGCGGCACTCTTCGCCGGCTCGACCACCACACGTTGCCGGTCGAACTCGTCGTATGCGTCGTTGTTCATGGCCACCGAGGCACAGTCTGCCAGGACTCTTCGCCGGTACCGGCTGTCTCGGCCTGTCACCGCACTAGATTGGCGATCATGCGTATCGCCCGCCTGCTCGGTCTCGTCCTCGCGATCCTGGCCGCCGGGGTCCTGCTGGCACCGACTGCAGGAAGCGTGCCCCCGTTCCGGTTGCCGGGCTACGTCACCGACCAGGCGCAGGTGCTCAACGGATCGCAGCTATCCGAGGTGAAACAGGCGGTCGACCGGCTCTACAGCAAGCGCCAGATCCGGCTGTGGGTGGTCTACGTCGACAGCTTCTCCGGCCAGGGCGCGGTCAACTGGGCCGAAAGTACAAGGCGCGAAAGCGACTTGAGCAACGAGGATGCAATCCTCGCCGTCGCGACAACCGATCGTTCCTACGCCTTCCTCGCCGGCCCGGCAACCGGGCTGAACAGTAGCGAAGTGAGTGACCTACGCCGCACCCGAATCGAACCCGCACTACGCGACAACGACTGGGCGGGCGCCGCGATCGCCGCCGCCGACGGCATGGACAAGCCGGCCGGTTCGGGGTCCCGGTTCTCCCCGTTCGCCTTGCTGGCGGCGCTGGCCGTCCTCGTCGTTCTGGTGTTGCTGCTGTGGTTGTGGTCGCGGCGGCGACGCCGTAAGCGCCGCGAGGCCGAGTTCGCGGCGGCACGTCGCGTCGACCCCTCCGACCCCACCGCGCTCGCCGCGGTTCAGATCGATGCGCTCGACGACCTTTCGAAGTCGATGGTGGTGGACGTCGACAACGCCGTCCGCACCAGCGACAACGAATTGGCCTTGGCCGTCGAGGAATTCGGCGACAAGGAGACGGCGCCGTTCACCAAGGCCGTTACGGCCGCGAAAAGCACACTGGCGCAGGCATTCAACGTGCGCCAGATCCTCGACGACGCCATCCCTGAGACGGCTTCGCAACGGCGCGACCTCCTGACCCGCGTCGTCGTGGCGGCCGCCAAGGCCGACCGGGAACTCGACGCTCAGCGGGAGGCGTTCACGCAGTTGCGAGATCTCGTCATCAACGCCCCCAGCAGGCTGGACGCGATGACCCAGCAGATGGTCGACCTGACCGCGCGCCTGGAGCCCTCGTCGCAAGCGTTGGCTGCGCTGCACAAGCAATTCGCGGACGCGGCGCTGGCTTCCGTGGCGGGCAACGTGGAGACCGCCAAACAGCGACTCGCCTTCGCCGACCAGAACATCACCACCGGTCGCAACCTGGTGTCACGTCCGGCCGACCGACAGACCGGACTCGTCGACGCAATCCGGGCGGCGGAGTCGGCGCTCGGTCAGGCGCGCACGCTGCTCGACGCGGTGGACAGCGCCGCGACCGACATCAACCGCGCGATCGGCACCCTGCCGTCGGCCATCGCCGACATCCAGAACGGCATCAAGTCAGCGGGCGATCAGCTGGCGCGGGGCGACACGTCGCGTGAAGCCGAACTCAGCGCCGCACGGGATGTCGCCGTCAAAGCCGTCGCCGACGCACAGAGCACCGGCGCCACAGATCCGTTGGGCGCGTTCACGACATTGACCCAGGCCGACGCCGAGCTGGACCGGCTGCTGGCCAGCGTCGCCGAGGAACGCGAGGCGGCCGACCGGCTCAGCCGCACATTCGACCAAGCGCTGTTCAACGCGCAGTCGCGAGTGCGGGCGGTGTCCGACTACATCGACGTGCGCAGGGGGGCCATCGGGCCGGAGGCCCGCACTCGGCTCGCCGAATCCGTGCGGCAGCTGCAGGCTGCGCAGGACAAGCGGGATACCAATATCAGCGAGGCGATCGCGCATGCGAACGGCGCGGCGATGTTGGCGTCGCAGGCGCAGTCGATGGCGACCGCCGATGCTCAGGCGGCGCAGCGCGCGTATGCGGGGCGGTACGGCAGCGGGGGTGGCTCCAACATGGGTGCGGTGCTCGGCGGCATCATCCTCGGCAACATCCTCAGCGGCGGCGGGATGGGCGGCGGC
>NZ_JAVHWR010000051.1:0-3482 GCF_032159565.1 Mycobacterium sp. | reverse complement strand
ACCTACAGCCCTGTGAATGTTGGCACACGTTCAGCCCCGGTACGGGCACCGTTACTCGGAACCCAGACGAGCAGTTGCTCCACCGTCAACGACAAGAACCGTCCCGGTGACGAAGCGGGCGTCGTCGCCGATCAAGAATGAGACAGCCCCTGCGACTTCGCTCGGCTCGCCAATCCGGCCCAGCGCTGTCCGCTCGCGCAACACCGCTTTGCGCGCTTCCATCGACTCCCCCCAGCGCGCGAAACCCTCACGGAGCTTCGCGGTGTCGATAGCCCCTGGAGCGACAGCGTTGACGCGTATTCCAGGACCCAGATCTATTGCGGCCGAACGCACCCAGCCTTCCAATGCCGCCTTCGTCGTGGCATAAGCGGTGACCCCGCCCGATGTCGCGCGGCCATGGACGCTACTTATGACGACAACCGAACCGTCATTGGCCGCGAGATTTTCGCGGCTGCCCGCAATAAGCGCGTCGACTGCAATAACGTTGACCCGCAGCGCATCTATCCATTCGTCGAGGGGTGTTTCGCCCGCCGGCGCAATCGGTTGTACCGCGCCGTTGTGCACAACGGCCCTCAACTCGTAGGTCCGTGCCAGTTCTCGGCCAAGATCCACTAATTGCTCGGACTTGCGCAAGTCGATCTGGAGGTGGGTGTCCGCCGCTGGAGCAGGGTTGCGGTCGATCCCGATCGCGATATACCCATCTTTGCGCATCCGCTCACACAGCGCCGCGCCAATGCCGCCGGCGGCTCCGGTGATGACCACGGCGCGGGTCACCTCGTAAGCTCCTCGAGGAGGTACTCGACAGCGAAATCGCTTGCCCGCACCACGCCTTCCCGAGTGTTCGACGCATTGTGCGCGCCCAACACCACGTTCGGCAGCGTTCGGAGTTCGCTCGCAACTGGGAGGGGTTCCACCTCGAACACGTCGAGCGCAGCGCCCGCAATGCGGCCGCTTTTTAGAGCGTCGATCAGGTCCGGCTCCGAGACGACTGGTCCTCTCGCTACGTTCACCAGATAGGCGTCCGGGCTTACCAAGGCGAGGCGGCCGGCGTCCACGAGATGGAATGTCTCGGGGGTAAGCGGACAGGCGAGGACGATGAAGCGACTCGTTTTCAAGAGCTGGTCAATATCGACGATTGACACGTCCGCCGACACCAAGTCGACGTAGGGGTCGAAAGCGACGACGTCCATGCCGAAACCGTGCCCGCGCTTAGCGACCTCGCGTCCGATCGCGCCGAAGCCCACAATTCCAAGCCGTGCCCCGGCAAGTGTTATTCCCTCGACCTTGGGCCACTCCCCACGGCGGACGGCGGCGTCCACGTCGATGTAGCCCCGCACGAGGTTCAGAATGTAGCCGAACGCGGAGTCGGCGACTTCGTGGCTGAAGACGCCAGGGGTATTACGAACGGTCACCCCGTGTTGTCGGGCGGCGTCGTGGTCGACGGAATCCATCCCGATCCCCCACCGGATCACTGTCTTGAGTTTCGCGGCTCCATCGAAGAACTCACGGTTGAGCTGGTCATCACCGGCAATGATACCCACCAGACGATGGCTGTAGTCGAGCAGTTCGGAGGCGGTGAACTGTTGGCGCCCAGCGAGTTCCGGCGCTACGACGTCGTATCCGAGGTTCTCGATGCGTTCGCGGTATCGCGGGAGTTCAACCTGCATCTGCCGGCAGGTCACAAGAATCAGCGGCTCACTCATAGGGTGATCCCGCCGTGCTCGGCAATGGCGGCCGCCAGGGAAAAATCCTCTTCTATATCGATGTCGACCGCCTCCAGCGGCGCAATCTCAACCATGAACGGACGTTCTCCGATGCGGGTGCCACGCTCCCGCAGCAATCCGGGAGTAAAAATGAAGAAGCACGAATTCTCAATGAAAAGCGGTGCAAGATCCTGTGTTCGAAGCAATACAGACGGATCATGATTGACGGGCCGTGTCTCGGCGTCCCAGAGGCGCGCCTGCAGGCGCGTCACGCTGAATGCGGAATCGAACTGGCGGTCGGGTCTTGCGAAGAGATTAAGTGCGGCAGATACCGTGTCGGCCTTGAGAAATGGGTTCGTCGAGTGTGTCTGTAGCACGGTGTCGGCGTCGACCTGATCGAGCGTGTTGAGCAGCACGTCGTTCATGGCGATCGCGCCATCACGCAGATGCACTGGGCGCAGAAGCACCTGCACGTGCGGGAAGTTATCGGCGCAGTCCTGAATGATGAATTCGCTATCGGTGTCGATCACGATCAGGTCGATTCCGGCGACCGAACTTAACATACGAACGACGTGGTGGTACAGCGGAATTCCCGCCAGTGGGCGGTAGTTCTTCCCCGGAACACGCTCACTGTTGTGACGCATCGGGACGATTGCGACATTGCGGGTCATTAGTCTCTACTAGCGTTATCTAAGCGTCTTCGGAATACATGATCTTGCGGCCGGGCGCAGGCGGGAGGTCGTAGCTCTGCTGCGACTCTGGCGGGTAATAGAAGCGCTGCAGCAATCGCTCCGACATGTGGTTGGGGGCGCGGAAACCTTGCCACGCACCAATAAACTGTGCGAATCGGAACTGCGGGATGCTAAAGACGTTACTGCGAAGGCGGTTGGCCTTGACCGCCTCCCGGTAGTCACCGGCGATGTTCGACAAGGCGAGCTCCAGGGCGTTCGCCAGGGACATCTGCGACCCTTCGACGATACGAGCGTAGGCCATTGCCTCACGCCGGTATCTGTTCCGGATAGTGCTCCAAGTCTCTTCGTGCACGTGAACCACTGGCGCATCCGCGACATATGCGATCTTGTACCCTCTGTCGAGGGCCTTCTTGGCAAAATCGAGATCCTCAAGGCCGGTGAGTGTCTCGTCATAGGGAGATTCCTGCCATACCGACTTCAGTACGGCCGCGTTGGCATTATTGCTGAACGGATGGTCCTGGTCCCAGATGTTTTGATTGGGAAACCATTTCAGCATCACCCGTGATTCGGAGAACTTAGTACGCTCGTCTCCGACCTGGCGCCCATACGCTATCGCCACGTTGTCGCGGTCAAACGCGCTGACGATGTGCTCGACGTGCGTGTTGTACACCGGGTAGACATGGGCCGAGGCGAACAGCAGGATGTCGCCATTCGCTGCGGCGCAGCCCCTATTGAGCGCCCGACCGAAGGAGAACTCGCTTTTGGCGATAGGCACGATGGTGCAACCGGCGGCCTCGGCGATCGCGACGGTGTCGTCCGTAGAGCCCGAATCGACCAGGATGATCTCATCGAGTTTGACGGTTTGCTGTTCGAATCCCTTAAGCAGCCGGCCGATGTGCTCGCCTTCGTTGTGAGCGCGGATAACCGCCGACACTCGGGGCGGGCTGATCTCAGTCATCCTTCGCAGGCCCTGCACTGGCGTCACGACTGTCTCCGGGACCGGTAACGTCCTGCCCCCGCGCAATGCAGCCCGACGGCCAATGCACGCTCATTCAGCCGCCCCACGCCTTCCGCCGGCCGGCTGCGT
>NZ_JAVHWR010000039.1:0-21095 GCF_032159565.1 Mycobacterium sp. | reverse complement strand
ACGCGAGTTCCTCGGTCTTGCCCTGGTCCTGGTCCTGCAGAAGGCCGTCGACCCAGTCGCGTACCTGGTTGGCATCCACTCGCACGACGCTCTGCATCCCGTCGTCGCTCCAGCCGTTCTCGTCGAGCACCGGGATGGTGGCGAACGCGACGTTGCCCGCCGCCAGCTTCTGCAGCTGTTCGGCGAATTGCATGACGTCCCAACCGTCGGACAGCACCACCGATCGCTGCACCGCCTCCTGCAGCCGGTTCAGCGTTGCAGGGCTCGACAGCGTCTTGCCCGAGATGACTTCGTGCGCAAGGGAAGCCATCACCACTTGCTGGCGCACCACCCGGTCGAGGTCGCCGCGGGGCAGGTCGTGACGCTGCCGAACGAAACTCAAAGCCTGCGGCCCGTCCAGCTTCTGCCAGCCCGCGGCAAAGTCGGCACCCGAAAGCGGTTCGTAAACGGCGTCTTTCAGGCACACGTTCACGCCACCGAGTGCGTCGGTGATCAGCGAGAAGCCGAGCAGGCCGATCTCGGCGTAGTGATCGACCGTGACACCGGTCAGGTTGGCGACCGTTTTGATCAGCGCTTCGCGGCCGGCTTCGGTGGCTTCGGGTTCGGCCACCGACGGGTCGACGCCCTGCTGTTCGACCAGCTGCTTCAACTTCTCCAGGTGCACCGACCCGTAGACGCCGTTGATCTTCATCTTCCCGATGCCCGGCGCGTCGACGTAGGAGTCGCGGGGGATCGAGATGGCGGTTGCGGACTTCCCGTTGTTGGGAATGCGCACCAGAATGATCGTGTCGGTGTTGGTCGACTCGTCGTCACCGGCGCGCAGCGTGGCCAGTTCCTCCGCCGACAGCGGGTTGCCGTGGGCGTCGGTGCGGCTGTCCAGGCCGACCAGCAGGATGTCGATCGCGCCGTCCTCGCCGCCGCCGCCGAGAGCCGCCGACGAGATGTGGTTGATGCCGGACTCGAAGGACCGGATCTTGCTCCACGCCACTCCCGTGCCGATGACGATCGTCGCCGCGGCCATGACGGCGAGGATCCGGATCACGCGGGCTGGCATCCGCCCAGGTTACTTGCGTGATGGGTGCATACCCGGTAGCCGCTGCCCGGCGTGCCAGACTCGGCGGGTGGCGAATCGGATCGTGATCAGCGGTGCAGGCGGGCAGGTCGGGCGCTATCTGACGGTCGAAGCCGGTGGTCAGGGCCTCGACGTGGTGGCGCTGACCTCGGCGCAATGGGATATCACCGACGCCGGCGCCGCGAAACGGATCGTCGAGCCCGGCGATGTGGTGATCAACTGCGCTGCCTATACCGCCGTGGACGCCGCGGAAAGCGATCCCGAGCGCGCCCATGCCGTCAACGCCGTCGGGCCGGGGCACCTCGCCCGCGCGTGCGCGAACGCGGGCGCCCGGCTGATCCACATCTCGACCGACTACGTGTTCGACGGCTCGTTCGACGACGGCGGGCCCCGCCCCTACGAGATCGACGACGCCACCGGGCCGCTCAGCGTCTACGGCAGGACCAAGCTCGCCGGTGAACGGGCCGTGCACGAGGCGCTTCCGAGCGCTCACGTGGTCCGGACGGCGTGGGTGTACACCGGCGTTGGATCCGACTTCGTCGGTGTCATGCGGCGGCTGGCGGCGGGCGACGGACCGGTCACCGTGGTCGTCGACCAGATCGGATCGCCGACGTATGTCGCGGACCTCGGCCTGGCGCTGTTGCAGATCGCCGATCGTCCGTCGGCACCGCCGCTGCTGCACGTCGCCAACGAGGGCGCGGCCAGCCGGTTCGAGCAGGCGCGGGCGGTCTTCGAAGGCGTGGGCGCCGACCCCGACCGGGTGCAGCCGGCGTCGACCGAGGACGTGTCCCGACCCGCACCCCGGCCGCCGTACACGGCACTGTCGAGCAGCGCGGCGACGGCGGCGGGACTGACGCCGCTGCGGCCCTGGCGCGATGCGCTGGCCGCGGCATTGGCCGAAGCGGTGAAAAATTAACCTCCCCGCTACCCTCGACGCCGTGAGTGACGAAGTGGTACCCGTCGCGTGAGTGACGAACTGTATGTGGTGACGGTGACGTACTCACCGGGTCCTCACCTCGCTCGGTTCCTCGCCACGCTGTCGCACGCCACCGAACGGCCGGTGACGGTGCTCATGGCCGACAACGGTTCCAGCGACGGCAGTCCCGAGGATGCCCTCGACCGATTCCCCAACGTCCGGCTGTTGCGCACCGGCGGGAATCTGGGCTACGGCACCGCGGTCAACCGTGCCGTCGCCGAGCTTCGCAAGGATTCCGAAGACCTCGACCTCTTCATCGTCGCCAACCCTGACATTCAATGGGGTCCCGGCAGCATCGACGCGCTGCTGGAGGCGGCTGGCCGGTGGCCGAGGGCCGCGTCGCTGGGCCCGTTGATCCGTGACCCGGACGGCTCGGTCTACCCCTCGGCACGTCATCAGCCCAGCATCATCCGTGGCGGCATGCACGCGGTGATCGGGCCGCTGTGGCGGTCCAACCCGTGGACGGCGGCCTACCGCCAGGACCGGCTGGAGCCCAGCGAACGCCCGGTCGGCTGGCTGTCGGGATCCTGCCTGTTGCTGCGCGGTGCCGCCTTCGATGAGGTCGGCGGCTTCGACGAGCGCTACTTCATGTATATGGAAGACGTCGACCTGGGAGATCGGTTCGGCAAGGCCGGCTGGCGCAACGTCTACGTTCCGGCGGCGGAGGTTTTGCACGACAAGGGCCATTCCACCGGCCGCGACCCCGCCCGCAACTTGGCCGCGCACCATACGAGCACCTACACTTTTCTCGCTGATCGGCACAATAAAGTTTGGCAGGCGCCGCTGAGGTGGACGATGAGAGGCGCCCTGAAGGCGCGCTCGCGACTCGTCGTCAGGAGCAGCAGGCGCACGGGGAAAGGACGGCAGGACCTTGGGGGAGACCGTTAACCCGGCGGCTGTGGACGCCGTCATCCTCGTCGGCGGGCAGGGCACCCGGCTGCGGCCGCTGACGCTGTCGGCGCCCAAACCGATGTTGCCGACGGCAGGGCTGCCCTTTCTGACCCATCTGCTCTCCCGCATCGCGGCGGCCGGAATCGAGCACGTCGTGCTCGGCACCTCGTACAAGGCGGCCGTGTTCGAGTCCGAGTTCGGCGACGGCTCCAAGCTGGGCCTGCAGATCGAGTACGTCGTCGAGGAGGAGCCGCTGGGCACCGGCGGTGGCATCGCCAACGTCGCGCACCGGCTGCGGCACGACACCGCGATGGTGTTCAACGGCGACGTGCTGTCGGGCGCGGATCTGGGCGCGCTGCTCACCAGCCATCACGACCACGGCGCCGACGTGACGCTGCACCTGGTTCGGGTCGGCGACGCGCGGGCGTTCGGCTGCGTTCCCACCGATGGCGACGGCGTCGTCACCGCCTTCCTGGAGAAGACCGAGGATCCGCCGACCGACCAGATCAACGCAGGCACCTACGTGTTCAAGCGCGAGGTCATCGACCGCCTGCCGAAGGGCAGGTCGCTGTCGGTCGAGCGCGAGGTGTTCCCCCAGCTTCTGGCAGACGGCTTCAAGGTGTGCGGGCACGTCGACATGTCCTACTGGCGTGACATGGGCACCCCGGAGGACTTCGTCCGCGGGTCGTCGGACCTCGTCCGCGGCATCGCACCGTCGCCCGCCCTGCACGGGCACCGGGGAGAATCGCTGGTGCACGACGGCGCCGCGGTGGCGCCCGGTGCATTGTTGATCGGCGGGACGGTCGTCGGCCGCGGTGCCGAAATCGGCCCTGGCGCACGGCTTGACGGTGCGGTGATCTTCGACGGGGTGCGGGTCGAGGCGGGTTCTGTGATCGAGCGGTCGATCATCGGTTTCGGTGCCCGCATCGGACCACGCGCGCTGATCCGCGATGGGGTGATCGGCGACGGCGCCGACATCGGCGCCCGCTGCGAGTTGCTGCGCGGCGCCCGGGTGTGGCCCGGGGTGTCCATCCCCGACGGCGGCATCCGCTACTCGACCGACGTCTGATTTCGGTAGCCCTACTACCACGTGCCGCGTGTTGCGGAAGTGACTGGACCGCACACCGAAACTGCGGGCAGATCGACATTTCGGAGGATTCCTCGATCTGTCAGCAGGCTCGGGAGTCAGGTGGGCAACTGACGGGATGAGGCACCAGCCGCGAGTTGGGCCAGCCCGAAATCGGTGTCGTCGGGCAGCGCATTGAGCGGCCACCATCGCAGGTCCACCGACTCGTCGCTGCAGACGATTTCGGCGTCCGCAGGCGCGTGGGCGATGAACTGCACGTCGAGATGACGCGTGGGCACGCCGAGCGAGCAGACCACCGGGTGCACATGCAGAGCGGCGATGTCCCGGTTCATCCTGAGCCCGGCGATGCCGGACTCCTCGGACGCCTCCCGCAGCGCGGCCGCGACGATGTCGACGTCGTCGTCCTCGCAGTGGCCGCCGAGTTGCAGCCAACGTCCGAACCGCGGATGCAGTGTCAACAGGGCATGCGTACCGGCGTGGTCGAGCACGAGCGCCGAAGCCGTGACGTGACCCGGCACGCATCCCCGCTTGCAGGCATCCTCGCGGGCCACCACGAACGACAGCACCGCATGCCGCAGGGTGTCCTGCGCCGGGTCCGGCGGCGTCCACGAGGTCAGCGCATCGATGACCGAATCGCGCAGGGTCATTCATGCTCCTCGCGTGCGCAGGCTCACTTGCGCACCAGCAGGCCCTCGATCGACGCCGGCTCGCGCGGTTCGGACGGCTCTGCCGGGTAGCCGATCGCAATGGCGCCCAACGGTTCCCAATCATGGGGCAGATCGAGCTCGGAGCGGACCAGGTCGGCGGCGAAGATCGTCGAGCCGATCCAGCAGCTGCCGACCCCGCGCACGGCCAGGGCGACGAGCAGCGCCTGGACGGCCGCGCCGACGGCCACCGTGAACATCGTGTGTTCGGCGGCGGTCCGCTCCGCGTCCGGATAGCTGTGCGCGCCGTCGGGGACCAGGAACGGAATCACCAGTTCGGGTGCGTCGTAGAGGATCTGCCCGCGAGCGACCCGGCGTTCGACGGCGTCGGCAGGCCTGCCGTCACCGGCAAGGTCGGCTCGCCACTTCTCCTTCATCCGGTCCAGCAGCCGGGTCCTCGTCTCGGTGTCGACCACCCACACGAACCGCACCGGCCGCGTGTGGTGCGGGGCCGGCGCCGTCAGCGCCTCCGACACGGCCGCCTCGATGATCTGCCGCGGCACGGGCTCTGCGCTGAACCGGCGAACCGACCGGCGCAAAAGCTGCGCCTGGCCGCGCCCCACCGCGAGTGCCTCTTCGGTGCCCAACCAGAACAGATCTTCCTCGCCCGGTCGCAGCAACGTGCGGGCGTTCGACCCGTTGTCCGACAGGGTCAGTCCGCGCACCACGGCGACCGGGATGCCGGTCAGCTTGCCCTTCACCAGATCCGCGGCGGCCGCGATCTCGTCGGCGACGGCGACTTCGGTGACGACAAGCTCGTTGCCGTGCACATCGTGTGCCCCGGCGTAGCCGTGCAGCACCGTGATGCCCGCGGCACCGATCGCGGCGTCGATCTGACCGTTTCGCCAGGCGCGGCCCATGGTGTCCGTGACGACGACGCCGACGGTCACGCCGAGCCGCTCGCGCAGAGCGGCGCGCAGTGCTGCCGCGCTGCCGTCGGGGTCGACAGGCAGCAGGGCCAGCTCGGTGGAGCCGACGTTCGAGCCGTCCACGCCCGCGGCCGCCTGCACGATGCCGAGGTCGTTCTCGGTGATCAGCGTGCGGCCCTTGCGGGCCAGCACCCGGACCGCCTCTTGGTCGATCAGCTTGCGCCGCAGCTTATCCCGCTCCTCAGGATCCTGCGGCGCGGGCACGATGCGGCCCTCGCACTTGGACAGCACCTTGCTCGTGACCACTACGACGTCGTCGTCGCGCAGCCAGGGCGCGGCGGCGGCCAGCGCGTCGGCGAGATCGTCGCCGGGGCGGAACTCCGGCAGCCCGGTCACCGGAAGAAGTTCCAGTGCGGCACCGGAACCGTGCTCGGTCATGGCTTGACTCCCGCCAGATCGATTCCGGCACGGACCATTTCGGCAGTCGTCGAGGGGTCGGTCATCAGAAGGGGCACCGATCGCACCTCGACACCCGCGATCTCGGCGTGGTCGCCCTCGTGCACGAGCCAGCCGTCCAGGATCCCCACGCCCGAGCGCGGTCCGTAGTAGCCACCGACCGCCTCCGACGTGCTGGCCACGCCGATGACCGAGAGGCACTCGTCTGCCATGCCGCGCAACGGCTTTCCGGCGACGATGGGCGAGTAGCCGATCACGCGCGCTGAGGTCGACCGCAGGGCGCCACGGATGCCTGGAATCGCCAGAATTGAGCCGATGCTGACCACCGGGTTCGACGGCGCCAGCAGCACCACATCCGCCGATGTGATCGCGTCGACGACCCCAGGCCCCGCGGTGGCCTTGTCCGCTCCGACGAACGCGAAGCTGTGCGTCGGTACCTGCGCCCGGTACCGCACCCACCATTCCTGGAAATGGATCGCCTTCCGCTCAGCGGTCTCGGGATCGGTGATCACGACATGGGTTTCGCTCCTGTCGTCGCTGGCGGGTAGCAGTCGCGCGCCAGGAGACCAGCGCTTGCACAACGCCTCGGTGACCTCCGACAGCGGGTAGCCGGCCCGCAGCATCTGGCTGCGGACGAGGTGCGTGGCCAGATCGCGGTCACCGAGCCCGAACCAATCCGGCTGCACTCCGTAGGCGGCGAGTTCCTCCTTGGCATGCCAGGTCTCATTGCGATGGCCCCAGCCGCGCTCGGTGTCGATGCCACCGCCGAGGGTGTACATGCAGGTGTCGAGGTCGGGACAGATCCGCACGCCGTACATCCACGCGTCGTCGCCGACGTTGACGATCGCGGCAAGCGAATGATCTTGTGTGTGTGCGCCCGTGAACTGGCCGAGGCCGAGCAAGTGCTGCACGCCCAAAAGGAATCGCGCACCCCCGACTCCACCGACCAGAACGGCGATCTTCACACCGATCGACACTAGGCCTTCGGTCACGGAGAGGTCTCGGCAGCCAGCGGTATGAGGCTGTGACAGACACGCCGGAGCAGCGACGCGCCGAATTGAGATAACGAGATGGTATGAAAATCGGTTCTAGCGCTTGACCCCAGCAGCTAACAAGTGTGTAATCACACCAGTGTCATTTTTCGGTTGGCCGGCCGGTTCCGGTGTCGCAGACCGAGATTCGATCACTTGTTCGAATTGAGATGGCCGCACATCTCCATCGTGGGGCTCCACAGCGGTTCAGCGATACCAAGGTGAGGAGGGGGAAGATGTCTTTTGAGCAGGTCGATTTCGGCCACCACATTAGGTTCGACAGCCGGTTACTTGGCTCCGTGGGCAACGTCCCGCACACCAATACCGGGCCGGCACCGATGGCGTCCGTCGGGCGTCCCCAATTGAGTCTTGTGCCGGAGCGTCCGGAGCTCGACGCCATTGCGCCGGCAACGCCCGACGACGATCAATGGCAGGAGCGCGCGCTCTGCGCGCAGACCGACCCCGAGGCGTTCTTCCCGGAGAAGGGCGGCTCGACACGGGAGGCCAAGCGCATCTGCCTGGGCTGCGAGGTGCGCGACGCGTGCCTGGACTACGCGCTGGCCCACGACGAGCGCTTCGGCATCTGGGGTGGCCTCTCCGAACGGGAGCGCCGTCGCCTCAAGCGCGGAATCATCTGACCTCTGGCTTCACTCGTCGTCGATCGAAGGGTCGATGACAGAAGGTTCGACGCCCAGATACGTCGCCACCTGGGCCACCAGAACCTCATGCAACAGCTCGGCGAGTTCGATGGTGTCCTTTGCCCGTCGCTCGATCGGCTTGCGGAACAACACAATTCGCGCGCGGGTGGAGTTACCCCGAACATCGACGCCTGCATGAATCAGCCGGGCCAGCGCGATGGGACCGTCAGCCACCACCTCCGCCGGCCACTGCACACTGTCCGGGTCCTTCGGAGACATCCGCGGGATCTCGTCGACGGCGACATCGAGCGTGCTCACCCGGTCCTGCCACCGCCGCTCGATCGGCTCGTACGCCTCGAGCACCGCCATGTCGAACCGCTCGGCTCGGCTGCGCCAACCCGGGACGGTGGGAGGAAGTAACGGTCCGCGCATGTCGCGGCCTCGGCGTGATCGCCGGAGATTCCGCTCGGCCACACGGAGAACTGTAACGGTTGGAAGTCGGGCCGCCGACGGCTGCGTGTCCGACGCGGCGGCGGGTTTATCCCGCGATAGCCTCACCTTCGTGAATGTTCCCCGTCGCTGCTGCCGGCCCGGGTGCCCACACTATGCGGTCGCGACGCTGACATTCGTCTACTCCGATTCGACGGCGGTGGTGGGACCGCTGGCCACCGTCTCGGAGCCGCACTCCTGGGATCTGTGCGTGACCCACGCGGGGCGGATCACCGCCCCCCGCGGCTGGGAGCTGGTCCGGCACGCCGGGCCGCTGCCGACCCATCCCGACGAGGACGACCTTATCGCGCTGGCCGAGGCGGTCCGCGAGGGGCGCGAGGCTCCGGTCGGCGGCATGGCAGCCGGTTTCACCGATCCAATTACCGGTGCTCACGGCGGCGCGCTGATGGCGCCGCCAGCGGCTCGGCACGAGTCGAGCGGTCGCAGGCGCGGCCATCTGCGGGTGTTGCCCGACCCTGCGGAGTAATCGGAATCGGTCGTCGCCGCGGCGGATAGGCTGGCGCCAACCTGTCCCGTCTTTGCGAGGAGATCCGAGAAACCATGTCCCGACCCGCCGCGGCAGTGCACCGCGTCATCAAGGCGTATGACGTTCGTGGCCTCGTCGGTGAGGAGATCGACGAGCATTTCGTGGCCGACGTCGGAGCGGCGTTCGCGGGGATGGTGCGCGACGAGGGTGCCCGGCAAGTTGCGATCGGCCATGACATGCGGGCCAGTTCACCGTCGCTGGCGGCCGCGTTCGCCGAGGGTGTGGTCTCGCAGGGACTCGACGTCGTGCGGATCGGGCTGGCGTCGACCGATCAGCTGTATTTCGCGTCCGGTCTGTTCGACTGCCCCGGCGCGATGTTCACCGCCAGCCACAATCCGGCCACCTACAACGGCATCAAGCTGTGCCGCGCGGGCGCCAAACCGGTCGGCAAGGACACCGGGCTCTCGACCATCAGCGACGACGTGATCGCGGGGGTGCCCGGCTACCACGGTCCCGTCGGCACGATCGTCGACCGCGAAGTGCTGGCCGAGTACGGCGAGTTCCTTCGCTCGCTGGTGGACCTGGCCGAGCTGCGGCCACTGCGGGTCGCCGTCGACGCCGGAAACGGAATGGCGGGCCACACCGCGCCGGCGGTCTTCGACGCGATCGAGGCGCTGGAGATCCTGCCGCTGTACTTCGAACTCGACGGCACCTTCCCCAATCACGAAGCCAACCCGCTGAACCCGGACAACCTGGTCGATCTGCAGAAGCACGTCATCGCCACCGGCGCCGACATCGGGCTGGCCTTCGACGGAGACGCCGACCGGTGTTTCGTGGTGGACGAATCCGGGCATCCGATATCGCCGTCAGCGGTGACCGCCCTGGTCGCCGCACGCGAGTTGAGCAGGGAGATCGGCGCAACGGTGATCCACAATCTGATCACCTCACGAGCAGTGCCCGAACTGGTCGTCGAGCGGGGCGGCACGCCGGTGCGGTCCCGCGTCGGACACTCCTACATCAAGGCACTGATGGCGGAAACCGGCGCGATCTTCGGCGGCGAGCACTCCGCGCACTACTACTTCCGCGACTTCTGGGGCGCTGACTCCGGGATGTTGGCCGCCCTTCACGTCCTTGCCGCCCTCGGCGAACAGCGCAGGCCGCTGTCGGAGCTGATGGCCGACTATCACCGCTACGAGGCGTCAGGGGAGATCAACTACACGGTCGCCGATTCGCAGACATGCGTGGAGGCCGTGCTGAAGTCGTTCAGCGACCGCATCGAGTCCATCGACCACCTCGACGGCGTGACCGTCGACCTCGGCAACGGCAACTGGTTCAACCTGCGGACCTCCAACACCGAGCCGCTGCTGCGGCTCAACGTCGAGGCTCGCACCCTCGAGGACGTCGACGAGGTGGTCGGCCAGGTGGCCGCCGAAATCGCCGCGCGCACAGAGGCATCGACATGATCGCGGCCGCCACGATCGACCTCGACGACGCCGAAGGGCTGCTGGCCGCCGACCGGAGCGGGCTGCTGCGGGGATCGGCCATGGCGGGTGCCCAGGTGCGCGCCACCGCCGCCGCGCTGGATGAGGGTGCTCTCGAGTCTGTCGCAGGCGATCCGCCGCGCACGGTGATCTGGGTCGCCGGCCGAGGCAATGCCGAGACGGCGGGGTCGATTCTGGCTGCGGCACTGGGTGGTTCGGCCGCAGCGCCGATCGTCGTCTGCGCTGAGGCGCCGCCCTGGATCGGCGCCCTTGACGTACTGGTCCTCGCCGGTGACGACTCCGGCGACCCGGCGTTGGTCAGCACGGCGGCGACGGCGGTGCGCCGCGGTGCCCGGGTCATCGTGGTCGCTCCTTACGAGGGACCGCTGCGCGATGCCACCGCGGGGCGCGCAGCCGTGTTGGAGCCGCGACTGTGGGTGCCCGACGACTTCGGCTTGCCGCGCTATCTTGCTGCAGGCCTTGCGGTCCTGCATGTGGTCGATCCCAACCTCCGCACGGATCTCGCCGCACTGGCCGACGAACTCGATGCGGAAGCGCTGCGCAACAGCGCCGCACGCGAACTGTTCACCAATCCCGCCAAGACACTGGCCGACCGGATGTCGGGGCGCGCCGTCGTGCTCGCAGGCGACAACGGGGCGACGTTGGCGTTGGCCCGCCACGGTGGCGCTGTCATGCTGCGGGTCGCGCACCGGCCGGTAGCCGCCGTCTGCCTGTCCGACGCGATCGTGGCGTTGCGTGCCGGGTTGGGCGCGCAGTCCGACGCCGATCGCGAGGCCGCCCTGTTCCACGACGACGAGGTCGACGGGCCGTTGCCCGAGCAGGTCCGCACCGTCGCGCTGACGCTGGACGCCGAACGCGCGGTGGTGTCGGCGCGGGTGGCCGGACTCCATCACGTCGACATCGTCGGCGCCGAGGACGTGCCCGACGCCGGCGAGTCACCGGTGCATCCGGGTCGTCCGGAGCAGCAATTGGCGATGTTGGCCGTCCGGTTGGAGATGGCGGCCACCTACCTGCGACTGGTTCGAGGATAGCCGAGTGAACCTGCTGAGAGGAGCACTGCGGACCTATGCCTGGGGGTCTCGGACAGCCATCGCCGAGTTCACCGGAAAGCCAAGTCCGACAGCACATCCAGAGGCCGAACTCTGGTTCGGCGCGCACCCCGGCGACCCGGCGTTTCTGGAGACCGACACCGGGGAGGAGTCGCTGCTTGACGCCGTCCGCTCCGACCCCGAGGGACAGCTGGGGACCGCGGTGTGCGAGCGCTTCGGCAGCGCTTTGCCGTTCCTGATGAAAGTGCTGGCCGCCGAAGAACCGCTGTCGCTGCAGGCACACCCCAGCGCCGAGCAGGCCGCCGAGGGTTTCACGCGCGAGGACCGGGTCGGCATCCCGATGTCATCGCCGATCCGCAACTATCGCGACCGCAGCCACAAACCGGAACTTCTGGTGGCGCTGGACACCTTCGAGGTGCTCGCCGGGTTCCGGCCCGCGCCGACATCGGTGGAGTTGATGGGGGCGCTCGAGGTTCCCGAACTCGATCCATTCATCAATCTGCTGGCCGGCCAACCCGACGCGGACGGCCTGCGGGCGCTGTTCACCACATGGATCACCGCGCCGCAACCGGATCTCGATAAGTTGGTGCCCGCGGTGATCGACGGCGCGATCGACTACGTCCGTTCGAGGAACAAACGATTCTCGGCGGAAGCCAAGACGGTGCTGGAACTGGGGGAGCGCTACCCGGGCGACGCCGGTGTACTGGCCGCCCTGCTGTTGAACCGGTTCACGCTGCGTCCCGGCGAAGGCATCTATCTGCCCGCCGGAAATCTGCATACCTACCTGCACGGTATCGGGATCGAAGTAATGGCGAACTCGGACAACGTCCTTCGCGGCGGGCTGACTCCGAAACACGTCGACGTGCCGGAGCTGTTGCGGGTGCTCGACTTCGCGCCCGCCACCGAGGCGAGCCTGCGGCCGAAGACGGTTGAGGATGGAATGGAAACGGTGTATCAGACTGCGGCGCCGGAGTTCTCGGTGTCGGTGTTGGGCATCGACGGGGAGCGCCTCGGTCACGAGGTGGATGCGCCGTCGCGCCATGACGGCCCGCAGATTTTGTTGTGCACGGAGGGTTCGGCCGTGGTGCACGCCAAATCCAGCGCGGTGACATTGGAGCGGGGCGCGGCGGCGTGGGTGTCGGCCGACGACGGACCCATTCGGCTGGTCGCTCAGCGGCCGGCCAAGCTTTTCCGCGCAACCGTGGGCATCTAGATGTCGGCCGAAGGCAGCACAAGGGCGATTCTGGCTGCCTTGCTGGCCAATGCGGGCATTGCCGTCGCGAAGTTCGTCGGCTTCCTGATCACCGGCAGCTCGTCGATGCTGGCCGAGGCGGTGCACTCGGTCGCCGACACGAGCAACCAGGGTCTGCTGTTGTTGGGGCAGCGCCAGTCCCGCAAGGAAGCCGATCCGCTGCACCAGTTCGGCTACGGCCGCAGCCGTTACTTCTACTCGTTCGTGGTGGCGCTGGTCCTGTTCACGCTGGGCTCGGTGTTCGCGCTCTACGAGGGCTATCACAAGATTTCGCACCCGGCGGAGCTGACGTCGCCGATCGTGGCGATCGTGATCCTGGTCGTCGCAATTGGCCTCGAGGGCTACAGCTTTCGCACGGCGGTGAAGGAATCGCGGCCGCTGAAGCGCTCCGGCAGCTGGTGGCGGTTCATCCGCACGTCACGCAATCCCGAGCTGCCGGTGGTGCTGCTGGAGGACTCGGGCGCACTCGTCGGCCTGGTCTTGGCGCTGATCGGCGTCGGGCTGACCGTGCTCACAGGGAATGCGGTGTGGGACGGGATCGGCACCGTCGGCATCGGGCTGCTGCTCGGCGTCATCGCCGTCGTCCTGATGGTGGAGATGCACAGCCTGCTGATCGGTGAGGGCGCCACCAGGGAAGAGGATCTGGCGATCCGGGCGGCGCTCGAGCAGACCGACAACATCGACCGGGTGATTCATCTGCGCACCCAGTACCTGAGCCCCGAGGAGCTTCTGGTCGGGGCCAAGATCGCGCTCGCACCGGCGACGGACCTGGCGACCGTGGCCACCGCCATCGACGCGGCGGAAGCGGCAATCCGCGCGGCGGTGCCCGCCGCACAGGTCATCTACCTGGAACCGGATCTCGATCGGACGCCGACCGGCTAGAGGCCCGCCTCTCGGCCATGAACAGCGCCATGTTGTGCCGGATGGTCCGGCCGACCAGCTTCATCGACGGGACCATGTAGAGGCTGTCCAGCAAGCTGAACCGGCGCAGGAACCATTCGGCGAGAAGGGGATCGGTCTCCGACGCGCCGAGGAACTGATCGAAGAGGCCACCGACGGGGCGGTACCACCACTGCATCGGCCCTGTGGCGCCGTGCATGACCAGGTCTCCGATCGCGTTCATCGTCCACACCGGGAAGGTCGACTTCGCGGTGGCGGCGTTGAACTCGGCGGCCAGGTCGCCGCCTGGTGATTCGAGTGCCCGGCGCAGATGACCCGCCTGCAGCGAGGTCATCGTCATGCCCTGCCCGAAGGTGGGATTGAAGCTGGCGACGGCGTCGCCGAACGGCAGGATCCCGGCCGGGAAGCGGTCCAGTTTGTGGTACCGGCGCCACCGGCTCGTCGGGTACTTGTGGAACGCCACATCGCCGATGGGCTCGCCCTTGCGGATGGCGTCGGCGATGTGCGGGGGCACGAGTTGGTCGGCCAGAGCGCACATTCCGGCGAAATCGTGCGGTGGCTCTGCCTTGGCCACACCGAAGGTGGTCAGGATCCAGGTGCCGTCCTCGTAACAGAGCATGCCAAGGCCGCGCGGCTGCCCGCTGAAAGCGCCTGCGACGACGACCTTCTCGGTGATCACGCCCTCGGGTATGCGCAGCTGATGGGTGGCATAGCTGATGCCGACGTCGACGCTGTGCTCGGGAGGGCGGTCGAATCCCCACTGCTTCAGCCAGACCGGTAACCGGGTGCCGCGGCCCGCGGAGTCGACGACGAGATCGGCCGGGATCTGCTCACCGGTGTCGAGCCGCACGCCCGTCACGCGTTGGCGGGCCGCATCGAAGGTGGGCTCACCGACACCTGCGCGCACGATGTCCACGTTGGCGATGGCCGTCACCCTGCGCCGGATCTGCCATTCCAGGTGTGGCCGGCTCGGCACGTAGGCCGTGAACTCGTCCTGCAGCTCGCGCGTCGTGCCCAGGACGTGACCCGCGGCGCCGAAGTGGATGCAGTCCGGCCGGTTCTCCAGGATCGGCACCCCCGCGGCGACCATGTCGTCGAGAAGGCCGGGGAAGTGCGCGTCGAGTTCCAGTGCGCCGCGGGCCAATAGCAGGTGCAGGTGTCTGCCCTGGGGCACGGCCGTCCGGTTGGCCGGTTGGGCGGGCAGGTCGTCGCGTTCATAGACGGTGACCCTGTCGTAGAAGTCGGAGAGCACCCTCGCGGCGCACAGCCCCCCGATGCTGGCCCCGACGACGACCGCGTGCTTCGCGTTCCCGCCCATGGGGGCCGATCGTAGTGGGTACTCCGAGCCCAGCCGGCCGATGCGCGGACGGCGTCACGAAAGGGTAAGGCGGATGACGAGCACATGGTCGGGTCGGCGAACCAAGTCTGTCGAGCAGTCGATCGAGGACACCGATGAACCCGGGACCCGATTGCGCAAGGACCTCACCTGGTTCGATCTGATCGTCTTCGGCGTCTCGGTCGTCATCGGCGCCGGAATCTTCACCATCACCGCGTCCACCGCGGGCGGTATCACCGGACCCGCCATCTCCATCTCGTTCATCTTCGCGGCCGTCGCCTGTGGGCTGGCGGCGCTGTGCTACGCCGAGTTCGCCTCCACCGTCCCCGTGGCGGGCAGTGCCTACACCTTCTCCTATGCCAGCTTCGGAGAGGTGGTGGCATGGATCATCGGCTGGGACCTGGTGCTCGAGTTCGCCGTCGGCGCGGCGACGGTGGCCAAGAGCTGGTCGACGTATCTGGGTGAGGTGTTCGGTTTCGCGGGCGGGGAGCTGCACCTCGGCGGGCTGGACCTCGACTGGGGGGCGGCGTTGATCGTCGCCATCGTGACCACACTGCTCGCGATCGGCACCAAGCTGTCGTCGCGCGTCAGCGCGGTCATCACCGCGATCAAGGTGGCGGTGGTGCTTGTCGTCATCATCGTCGGAGCGTTCTTCATCAAGGCGGCGAACTACACGCCGTTCGTGCCGCCGGCAGAGCAGGGCGGTTCGTCCGGTGACCAGTCGCTTTTCTCGTTGCTGACCGGGGCGGGCAGCAGCAACTACGGCTGGTACGGCGTACTGGCGGGCGCATCGATCGTCTTCTTCGCGTTCATCGGATTCGACGTCGTCGCGACAACGGCCGAGGAGACCAAGAACCCGCAGCGCGACGTGCCCCGCGGAATCTTCGGAACCCTTGCCATCGTCACCGTGCTCTATGTCGCGGTGGCGGTGGTGCTTTCGGGAATGGTCAAATACACCGAGCTCGAGAAGGCGGGCGAGGACGCCAACCTTGCGACGGCGTTCAGCCTCAACGGGGTCGACTGGGCGGCCACCCTGATCAGCGTCGGTGCACTGGCGGGGCTGACGACTGTCGTCATGGTGTTGATGCTGGGCCAGACCCGGGTGCTGTTCGCGATGTCACGGGACCGGCTGCTGCCGCATCAACTCGCACAGACGGGCGACCGAGGCACGCCGGTGAAGCTGACGATCCTCGTCGGCGTTCTGGTGGCGGCCGCGGCGGCGTTCTTCCCGATCACCAAGCTCGAAGAGATGGTCAACGTCGGCACGTTGTTCGCGTTCGTGTTGGTCTCGGCGGGTGTCATCATCCTTCGGCGCAACCGTCCCGACCTCCACCGCGCGTTCCGGACGCCGCTGGTGCCCTGGCTGCCGATCGCCGCGATCGTCGCCTGCGTGTGGCTGATGCTGAACCTGACGGCGCTGACCTGGATCCGGTTCCTGGTGTGGATGGCGATCGGCATGGCCGTCTACTTCCTCTACGGCCGTCGCCATTCGGCGCTGGCCCAGCGGGAGTCTGCGATTTCGGCGTGACTGGTTGCGCTCAGCGCAACCGGCCACGCCAAAATCACGGTAGGGGGAACCTTTCTGGCGCGGCGCGCATCTGCCATTGAGTGCTGAACGAACATCTGCGGCGACACGACGGAGTGTTGACGCTCGCCGACGCCCGTCGGTGTGGAATCGACAGGCATGCCGTCCACAGACGGGTGCGAGCGGGACATTGGCGGCAGTGTGGCCGCGGCGTGTACTTCGTCGACGACCGCCCGTTTACCGACGCCGCCCGCGTCCGCGCAGCCGTGTGGAGTTACGGCGAGCGTGCCGCCGCCAGCGGACTCGCCGCGGCCTTCTGGCTCGACCTGACCAGGTTCCCGCCCGCCATCGTCGAGGTGACGGTGCCGCGCGACAGTAACGGCCGCAAGCGTGCCGGTTCACGTGTCCGTCGACGAGATCTGGCCGCTGCAGACGTCGTCGAGCGGCGGGGTCTGCGCGTAACGGCGTTCCCCCTGACCGTCGTCGAAGCGTCGGTGCGGGAACGCGGCGGCGCCAAACTGATGGACTCGGCCCTACAGCGCGACGTCACGCTGCGTGAGATGTGGGCCGCTCACCTTCGCAACAAGGGGCGATACGGATCTCCGGCGTCGCGGCTACTTCTCCAGGCCGCCTCCGACGGCGCGCGGTCGTCTGCCGAGCGACTGCTTGTGACGTTGTTGCGCGACTCCGGTATCACCGGCTGGCAGACGAACTATCCGGTCGGGGGATACAAGGTCGACGTCGGTTTTCCCGGCGCGAAAGTAGCAATCGAAGTCGACGGGTTCGCATTTCACAGCGGACCGGTCGAGTTTCAGATCGATCGCGAACGACAGAACAACATCGCCTTACTCGGCTGGCAGGTGCTGCGCTTCACCTGGCTCGATCTCACCGAGTACCCGCAGCGGGTGTTGGCGGTCATTCGCTCAGCGACTTCGGCGTGAAATGGTGCGCTCAGCGCGACGGGACACGCCGAAATCGCTGACCGAGGTGTACAAAGCAAGCATATTTGTCTAGACAGCCGACAAATCACCCTCTATAGTCAACGCCATGACCCAGGGCGACGGCGTACTGACGCAAACTGACATCGATCAGTGGCGGGACAAGAAGAGGCATCTGTGGCTGATGGGGCTCATCGCCCCGACCGCCTTGTTCGTGATGCTGCCGCTGGTGTGGGCGTTCAATCACTGGGGCTGGCACGCCGCGGCGCAGGTGCCGTTCTGGATCGGCCCGATCCTGCTCTACATTCTGCTGCCTGCGCTGGACCTGCGCTTCGGCCCCGACGGGCAGAACCCGCCGGACGAGGTGATGGAGCGGCTGGAGAATGACAGGTACTACCGCTACTGCACCTACATCTACATCCCGTTCCAGTACGCCAGCGTGGTATTCGGCGCATACCTGTTCACCGCGTCCGACGTCAGTTGGTTGGGCTTCGACGGTGGCCTCGGCTGGGCGGCCAGGATCGGGCTGGCGCTGTCGGTCGGGGTGCTCGGAGGGGTCGGCATCAACACCGCACACGAGATGGGCCACAAGAAGGACTCGCTGGAGCGCTGGCTGTCGAAGATCACGCTGGCGCAGACCTGTTACGGCCACTTCTACATCGAGCACAACCGCGGCCACCACGTCCGTGTCGCCACCCCGGAGGACCCCGCCTCGGCGCGGTTCGGCGAGACGTTCTGGGAGTTCTTGCCGCGCAGCGTGTTCGGCAGCCTGAAATCCGCGTGGGAGCTGGAGGCGAACCGATTGCGCCGGAGCGGGCGCAGCCCTTGGGATCCAAGAACGTACTGGACCAACGACGTGCTCAACGCGTGGGCGATGTCGGTGGCGCTCTACGGCGTGCTGATCGCGGTGTTCGGCGTTGCGCTCATCCCGTACGTCGTCATCTCCGCGGTGTTCGGTTTCACGCTGCTGGAGACAGTCAACTATCTGGAGCACTACGGGCTGCTGCGGCAGAAGCTGACGAATGGGCGCTACGAGCGCTGTACGCCGGTGCACAGCTGGAACTCCGACCACATCGTGACGAACCTGTTTCTGTATCACCTGCAGCGGCACAGCGATCACCACGCCAACCCGACGCGCCGCTACCAGACGCTGCGCAGCATGGAAGGCGCGCCGAACCTGCCGAGCGGCTACGCGTCGATGATCGCGCTGACCTACGTGCCGGCGCTGTGGCGCAAGGTGATGGACCACCGGGTGCTCGAGCACTACGGCGGCGACATCAGCAAGGTGAACATCCACCCGCGGGTGCGCGACAAGGTGCTGGCGCGCTACGGGCCGGCTTGAAACAACCCTGGGCGCAGAGTCAACAGAGAAAGGGAAACAATGAACGACTACAAGCTCTTCCTGTGTGTGCAGTGCGGTTTCACCTACGACGAAGCCACGGGCTGGCCGGAGGACGGTATCGCCCCCGGCACCAGGTGGGACGACATCCCAGACGACTGGAGCTGCCCGGACTGCGGCGCGGCCAAGTCGGATTTCGAGATGGTGGAGGTAGCCCGTAGGTGACGGCTACTCTCGCGCGTGTGAGCGAGCGCATCCCGTACGCCGAGGCGTCGCGGGTGCTGCTGCGCGATTCGATTCTGGACGGGATGCGTGATCTGCTGCTCACCCGGGACTGGTCGTCGATCACGCTGTCGCATGTCGCGACCGCGGCGGGCATCAGCCGTCAGACCATCTACAACGAGTTCGGCTCGCGGCAGGGCCTGGCCCAGGGCTACGCGATGCGGCTGGCCGATCGGCTCGTCGACGCGGTCGAGAAGGCGATCACCGGCAACGTCGGCGACATCTACGCGGCGTTCCTCGAGGGCTTCGGGGACTTCTTCGCCGAGTCCGCAGCCGACCCGCTGGTGATCTCGATGCTGACCGGCGGTACCAAGCCCGACCTGCTCGCCCTCGTCACCACCGACAGCGGGCCGATCATCGCGCACTGCTCCGCGCGGCTCACGACGACGTTCACGCAGAGCTGGGTGCGCGCCAGCGAGGAGGACGCCGGGGTGCTGGCGCGTGCCGTCGTCCGGCTGGCCATGAGCTACGTCTCGATGCCGCCGGAGGCTGATCACGATGTGGCTCGAGACCTGGCACGTCTCATGACTCCGTTCGCCGAACGGTACGGTGTTGTCGAATCGGATTAGCCGCGCCATCGCCGCGAGGGCTAATGTGTAAATAGGCTAACTAATTGCGCGCGAGGTAAGGACGACCATGACGACGACTGAGCAGCGGCTCACCGCAGATGTCCGCAACGGCATCGACTACAAGGTGGCAGACCTGTCCCTGGCCGAGTACGGCCGCAAGGAGATCCGGCTCGCCGAGCACGAGATGCCCGGGCTGATGTCCCTGCGCCGGGAGTATCACGACGTGCAGCCGCTCAAGGGCGCCCGCGTCTCCGGCTCGCTGCACATGACCATTCAGACCGCGGTGCTGATCGAGACGCTCGTCTCGCTGGGCGCCGAGGTGCGGTGGGCGTCGTGCAACATCTTCTCCACTCAGGACCACGCCGCCGCCGCGGTCGTCATCGGCCCGAACGGAACGCCCGAGGAGCCGAAGGGCGTGCCGGTGTTCGCCTGGAAGGGCGAGACACTCGAGGAGTACTGGTGGGCCGCCGAGCAGATGCTGACCTGGCCGAACGAGCCGGCCAACATGATCCTCGACGACGGTGGTGACGCCACCATGCTGGTATTGCGCGGAGCGGAATTCGAGAAAGCCGGCGTCGTGCCGCCGGAGGAGGAAGACGACTCCGCCGAGTGGAAGGTCTTCCTGTCGCTGCTGCGTGAGCGCTTCGAGACCGACAAGACCAAATGGTCGACGATCGCGGAGTCGGTCCAGGGTGTCACCGAGGAGACCACCACCGGTGTGCTGCGGCTCTACCAGTTCGCCGCCGCGGGCACGTTGGCCTTCCCGGCTATCAACGTCAACGACTCGGTCACCAAGAGCAAGTTCGACAACAAGTACGGCACCCGGCACTCGCTGATCGACGGCATCAACCGCGGCACCGACGTGCTGATCGGCGGCAAGAAGGTGCTGATCTGCGGCTACGGCGACGTTGGCAAGGGCTGCGCGGAGTCGCTGGCAGGCCAGGGCGCCCGGGTGTCGGTCACCGAGATCGACCCGATCAACGCGCTGCAGGCCCTGATGGACGGGTTCGATGTCCGCACGGTCGAAGAGGCGATCGGCGAAGCCGACATCGTCATCACCGCGACGGGCAACAAGGACATCATCACCCTCGAGCACATGAAGGCGATGAAGGACCAGGCGATCCTGGGAAACATCGGCCACTTCGACGACGAGATCCAGATAGCCAAGCTGGAGCGGTCCGGCGCCAAGCGGCTCAACATCAAGCCACAGGTCGACCAATGGATCTTCGACAATGGCAAGTCGATCATCGTGCTGTCCGAGGGCCGGCTGCTGAACCTTGGCAACGCGACGGGTCACCCGTCGTTCGTGATGAGCAACAGCTTCTCCAACCAGGTGATCGCGCAAATCGAGCTGTGGACCAAGAACGACGAGTACGACAACGAGGTGTACCGGCTGGCCAAGCACCTCGACGAGAAGGTGGCGCGCATCCACGTGGAGGCGCTCGGCGGCTCGCTGACCAAGCTCACCAAGGAGCAGGCGGAATACATCAACGTCGACGTCGAGGGCCCGTACAAGCCGGAGCACTACCGCTACTGATTCACCCCTCGAAACTGCGGACAGATCGCGATATTGATGGGCGGATTCATACGGTCAATGCAACATCTATTGATTTGGGAGGTTGCAATGCCGAGTGGATATCCGTTCTCCAAGTCGGTTAAGCGGGAGTTTTTCGACCGGATCTGTCGCGGTGAGGCATCAGGAG
>NZ_JAVHWR010000038.1:0-112266 GCF_032159565.1 Mycobacterium sp. | reverse complement strand
ACATGGCCCGGATCTCGTCATTGCCGGTGTCGATCTTGGCGGCGACGGCTGTCATCAACTCGAAGTCGGTGTTGAGCGAGCCGCCTGCGGGTGTCGTCATCAAAGTCCTTTCCGTGCTTTTCGATCGCGATGTGATTTCGACGGACCCAGAGCGCAGTTGGTTCCCCCGAATCAGATGAGTGCATGTGCCGACCGGATGGCTTCCTCGCAGGCGTAACGGACGGCGGGTTCGCCGCCCGGCGCGCTCTGGCAGCCGACGCCGATCCGCACGGTGTCGTCGACGAACACCGCCCAGTCGATCTGCCGTCCCTCACGGAGTTCCCGGTACGTGACAGCAGTTCGATCCGCGCGACGATCGTCGGGGTTGAACTGACTGAATACACCCGTCTGCTGGTCCTCGAGCGCCCTCCGCAACATCGCTGAGGTCGCAGACAGCGTCTCGCCTTCGGGCACCCGCGACTGGGTCACCAGTACGGCCGTCGCGTTGTCCGGCGCTCTCACTTCCACCCGCGCCGAGCCCGCTCCCGATGTGATGCGCTGCACCGCCCACAACGCCGGAACCTTCAGCGCGACTCGTCCTTCGACCAGAAGTGTCATCGGCGCGGCGCCCAGATCGTGTTCGTCCGCGCCTGGCGGGAGACTCAAGCCGGCGCAGAGCAGAACGACCGCTGCCGCGGAAGCGGCGGGCGCTGCGAACCTGTGTCTTCTCCGTCGAAGTGGCTTCGATTCGTTCGCTTCCCGCGGCCCTTCCCGCGTGGCAGCCAGTACCCGGTCGGGGTGCACCGTCGTCGCCGCGACGCCTGTAATCCGAAGGCGCTCGCAGATCGCACGGGCCAGTTCGACTGCTCCTGCGATACCGACCGGTGCGTCCACCAGCACCGAGGTCGCCGGGCCGACGCTGTTCGCCACTGAGTTGGCGACGTCCGCAGCCTCGCCGAGCCGCGGGTCGGCTGTGATCACCTCGCCTGCCCGGCATACAGCGACGAAGTCCGGTGCGATCTCGACGATCGTCGCTATGCCGGGCACGCCGCCGGCGAGGACGTCGGCACGATGTCGCACATCGGCTCTCGACGATCGAGTGGCCGCGGCCTCCGCCACGCGATCGAGCCACGGCGGCGGCCACCACGTCGGGCAGACCAGCACGGCGGTCTCGACGGGCTCAGGCAAAACAGTTCGGAAAACGTCACGCCATACGGCGGTGACGGCAACGGGCTGTTCATCGAGGATGGCGATGTCATCGTCGATGCAGTCGAGCGCTGTTGACACCAGAATCGGCGCCGCATGGCATGGTCCGCGGACCGTGCCCGGCCCCACCTCGACGACACACTCCGTCACGCCGGATCGCTCCACGCGATTTGGAGGAGCCGGTCGGGGTGCGCACGGGTGACGAGTGTTGCCCGACCTGGCGGCAGCTGCGACGGCCGGACGGAACCGATCAGCACGCCCTCGTCCGGGCTGGCACTCATCATCAGGCCCATGCATCCAAGGTCCCGCAGCCGAGCCAGAACTGGATCGAACATCGCCCGCGCCGCACCGCCGGAGCGCCTCGCCACCACGACATGCAAACCGAGATCCTTGGCGTGCGGCAGAAAGTCGACAAGCGGCGCCAGCGGGTTGACGCCGGCCGCAGGGGCGATCAGGTCGTAGTCGTCGATGACAACGTAGATTTCCGGACCCGACCACCAGGACCGCGCTCGCAACTGCTGCTGGCTGACGTCCGCACCGGGCATGCGCGCCTGTAGACGTTCCATCAGGCCGACCAACTGCGACGTCAGCGCCGACGCGGACGGTGTGTACCCCGCGAGATGGTCGGACTCGACAACACCGAGCAGTGTCCGACGAAAATCGACGATGAACAGTTGAGCGGCGTCTGACGCGTTCGTCCTGACGATCCCGCGGCAGACCGTCCGCAGGGTGGCCGTCTTGCCGCACTCCGCCTCGCCGAGGATGATCAGATGTGACTCAGCAGCGAAATCAAGTGCGACTGATTGCAATTCGGACTCACTGATACCCACCACGATCCGCATGGCGGAACACGGGTCTTGCGATCGTGCGACCACTGCCTCGTAGCCGACGCGTGCCGGCAGAACCTGGATGAGTGGTGCAGCGCGCCCTCCGTATCGCGTCCTCAACCTGTCAGCGATGGCAGCACCGAACCGAGGCAGCGCGATGACGAACTCGTGGCCGTCGCGGGTGATGCCGCGACCGGGCGGGCTCTTCATCAACTGCCGTGCGCGCTTCCGGTCCATCTCGGATTCCGCCGGGTCGCCCAGCCGCAGCTCGATGCGGGTACCGAGCTGATCCTTCAGCGCGGACCGGATCTCGGCCCATCGCGCCGCCGAGACGACCACATGGATGCCGTATGAAAGACCCTGCGCCGCAATCGAAGTGACCCGCGCCTCCAAAGCGTCGAACTCCTGCCGGATGGTGGCCCAGCCGTCGATGACGAGGAACACCTCGCCGTACGGGTCGCCCGGTGTGTCCGAATCGCCGGAATTGCGCTGCGCCTCTCTCGCTCGCAGCAGTGATTCGAGTTGGGCGACAGTTCGGCGAATCAGGTCGACGTCGCGCCTACTTGCCACCGAACCGACGTGCGGCAGTTGTCGTACCGAGGACAGCGCACCGCCGCCGAAGTCCAGACAGTAGATCTGCACATCGCGGGGGTCGTGAGTCTCGGCCAGCGCCAGCACCATCGTCCGCAGCGCCGTGGACTTGCCGGCCCGCGGCCCGCCCACGACGGCGACATTTCCGCCCCGGCCGTCGAGTTGCGCGACAAACAGATCCCGGCGCTGCTCGAAGGGGCGATCGACGAGGCCGATCGGCACAGTCAGTGCAACACGCGCCCCGGCCTGCTGCAGCAGGACATCGAGATCGGGCGATGTCGCCAGCGGCGGTAGCCATACTCGGTGCGCCGGCGATCCGCGGCCCTCGAGTCGATCGACGACCGTGTCGAGAACCGTGCGGGCGGAAGCGGGCGGACCTCCGGTGCGGTGATCGGTTCCGAACGCAATGCGGCCCATCGGTGCCGCGGTGAACACCCGTGGCACCGGCGTGGCTGTCGACTCGGCGGACTTCGATGGCCTGCTCTCGTAGGGTCCAGAGACGAACGCCGTCTGGAAGCGCACGGGCTCAGCCGCACCGGTCTTCAGGTACGCAGCACCCGGTGTTCTGGGCAAGTTGTAGGCGTCGGCGACCCCGAGAACCGAACGAGATTCACTCGCAGAGAATGTCTTCAGACATACCCGATAGGACAAGTGGGATTCCAACCCGCGCAGCCTGCCCTCGTCTATGCGCTGACTCGCGAGCAGGAGGTGCATGCCCAGCGAACGGCCGAGCCTGCCTATCGCGATGAACAAGTCGATGAAATCCGGCTGCTGGCTGAGTAGCTCCGAGAACTCGTCGACGACGATGAACAGCGCCGGTAATGGAGCCAGGCCAGCATTCCGCTTGCGCGCCCGGGCGTAGTCCGCCACATTCGCGAAGTTGCCCGCCGCCCTCAATAGCTCTTGGCGCCTGGTCATTTCACCGGCCAACGCGTCCCTCATGCGCGCGACGAGGTGCGCTTCGTCCGCCAGGTTGGTGATCACCGCGGAGGTATGGGGTGCGCGCTCCAACCCGAGAAAGGTGGCACCTCCCTTGAAGTCGACGAGGACCAGGTTCAGCGCGTCGGGCGGATGCGCGGTGATCATGCCCAGCGTCAGAGTGCGGAGAAACTCCGACTTGCCGGAGCCCGTCGCACCGATGCACAAGCCGTGCGGCCCCATGCCATTCGCCGCCGCCTCCTTGATGTCGAGCTCGACCGCCTCGCCGACCTCGGTTACGCCGATCGGGACACTCAGCATGTTTTCCGGCCGACGGGTGGCACGCCAGAGCGTTGTGGGATCGACTTCACCGACATCGGCGATGCCCATCAACTCCGACCATCCGAGCGATGGTGAAATGCACACCGGGCCGACGGTCGTCGTGGCCGCGGGCCGGAACCGAGACATTCGGCGGGCGCATGCCACCGCCTGTCCTGGCGTCATTCCGTCGGGGCGGGCAACGACGTCGTCACCGGTCTCACTGTGTGCGACCAGATCATCGCCGCTGAAGACGAGGTGCAGGCCGGCGACGTCGTCACACGCCGTGCCCAGTTCGAGAACCGTCATCCTGTCTGCACTCCGCCGGGTGAAGAGGCCCTCTGTACCGGTAATCAGGCCGCCGTCGACCAGCAGCACGCCATGAGCTCGGCGGCAGCCCGACAGTGCGGCCTCAGCAGACGAGAGACTGCCGTACGTCAACCGCGCCGACCCGCCGTCGTCGACGCCATAGGGATGCTGATGGTGCGGCAGCCATTTCAACCAATCCCAGTCCCTTGCGGTGATGGGATCGACGGCGACGGCAATGCGTAGATCCTGTGGGCTGTGCATCGCCGCCAACTGACATGCCACCGCACGAAGCAGACTCCGGGCTGCGGATGTGTCGCCGTTGACGGTGACGGCGGCGAAGTCCTTCAACGCGAACGCGACGGGTAAATCGGGCACCATCGAGCGGTCGCGCAGCAGCCGCCGCAACTCCATCGATGTGACGGGATCGAGATCGTCCGGCGGTCCGAGCTCTGGGGTGACCAAAGGCGTCGACAAGGGCCGAATGCCCAGCCCGAGGCGGACGTGCCCGAAATCGGTGTCGCCGGGCTTGCGCTCCCACATTCGCCTACCGCCGACCAATGCCCAGAGCGATCCCGGGTCGGGGTGCTTCCACCACGACGAACGACGTTGCTCCTCAACGGTCTTCGCGAGCTTCGCGTCAAGAAGCGAAAGGTAATGCAGATAGTCGCGACGGTCTCTGTTGATCTCGTGGATTCGACTGCCTCCGCGCGACCCAGATGCCACCGTGCCGACGAGGGAGATGAGCATCATCACCGGAAAGAACATGAACATCGGGCTGCGCATCGCCGAAGCGCCCGAGGTGAAGTAGAAGGCCATCATCCCTACCGTGGCGACCACCATCGCCACGGGGAGCAACCTGGACAGGGGATTACCCGGCATATCGCGCGGAATGTCCGGCGGGGCCTGCACGGCGACTTCTTCGGTCGCCATGGGTGGCGTCGCGACGCGCGGCGTGATCAAGAACTCCACCGAGCAATAGACGAGGCGGCACCCTGTCTCGTTCCCCTTCCACAGCAGAGAAATTGCCGCCACATGTCGCCTGCGGACGCGGTTACCGTGATCGGCGGGGGGTCACATGACGGTTGTTGATCTGTGTCGAGTAACGGTGCGAACGCTTCGACCGGAGACTGTAGTGGCGGTGGATCTCACTCTGCCCACTCGGCTCGAACTCGGCCAATTGCTACCGGACATCGTCGACCTCGTCGTCAATCCGCCTCATGCCGGTGAGCGATGGAGCCTGTCACGGATCGACGGAACGCTGCTCGATGAGTCGATGACGTTACAGGAGAGCGGTGTTGACGATGGTGACGTGCTGCTGCTCTCCGCTGAGACGTCGGTGCTCGCTGCCCGTTACAGCGATATGAGCCACTACGTCGTCGATGCTTCGGCTTCGGCCGATCGCGATACCGGCTGGACCCGACGGATGGGTGCAGTTGCGTTCTTGTGGTCGGCGAGTTTCAGTGCGACGACACTTGCCTTTCCCGGTCCTGGGGCACCAGACATCCGAGGCGTCGTCGCGGCGATCGTGGCCGTCGCGACGACCGTTGCAGCCGTCATCTCGAGCCGAGTCGATGCTGAACAGTCGCCGACATTGAGCCTGGGCGCGACGGCTGTCGTGTTCGGCGCGGTATCCGGATTTCTGTTGGTGCCCGGCGGTCCCACACCACCGAAGTTCTTTCTGGCGGCTGCGGTCTGCGCAACGGTATCGACGCTGTTGCTTCGTCTTACGTCAAGCGGAACGACGTTCTTCGTCCCCATCACGGTGATCTCAGCCTTGACGGCGGTTGCCGCAGCGGTGGTGGCGATTTGGCCGGCCCCGACTGCGACCGTGGGCGCCGTGCTGACCGCCGCATCTCTGGCGATGATGGGTGTCGCGGCGAAGCTGTCGATTTTCCTGGTCGGTCTGGCGCCGCGGATGCCGGGTACAAACCATGCACACGATGAAGTGGCCATTCCGGTCGACGTCGGTGCGTGTTGCGCGGACCGCGGCCACAACGCGTTGACGGGACTTCTCGCCGGCTTCTCGTTGTCGGCGGCACTGGGCACTGTGTTGGTCGCCATGGACCATCACCGTCCGAACACGTGGAGTGGTGTTGCGCTTACGGCCGCCGCCTCCGTGGTGCTGATGTTTCGGGCAGCTCAACAGCGGGGAGCAGTCCGGTCCGCGGCCGTGCTTGCGGCTGGACTGGCCAGCACCACCGCGGCTTTGGTATTGACCGCGCTGGCGGCGCCGCAGCATCGCATCTTGGTGTCTCTCATCGCAGTCGCCTTCGGTTTCGTCGGCCTGTGGTCTGTGCGTGCAGACCTCGGATCATCGTTGAGCCCGCCGGCGCGTCGCAGCCTCGAGGTGGTGGATTACCTCGCGATCGCGGCGGCCGTACCGTTGGCTTGTTGGGTCGCTGGTGTCTTCGGCTTCATCCGCGGCTTGAGCCTGACATGACCTCTCGGCTGGCGCGACTCACCACAGCCATCATGCTGGTGTCCATCCCGGTGTGGTCTTCACCCGTTGCTGCAGCGGTGATGCCGCCCGCGGTTGATAACTCGCTACTGCCCGAACCGCGACCACCCGCACCGCCGGAGGCCACCGAGCAGCGCCAACAGTGCGTCGTTTCGGCTGCCGTTACGGTGGGCGATCCAAGGGCAGCCAGAGGCCAGCTCAAAGGTCTGAATCTCCCGGCGGTCCGGCAGCTCAGTCGCGGCGCCGGTCAGACCGTCGCCGTCGTCGACACAGGGGTTGCGCGGCATCGCCTGCTCCCTCATCTTGTTCCCGGAGGCGACTACGTGTTCACCGGCGACGGCACCGATGACTGCGACGGGCACGGAACGATTGTCGCCGGAATCGTCGGTGCAACCGAACAAGCAACGGAGCACGGTGGATTCAGCGGTGTCGCACCCGACGCGACGATCATCGGCATTCGGCAGTCCAGCGTCAAGTTCGCGCCGGCCGGCCAATCGGCTCCGGGATTCGGTGATGTGGACACGTTGGCGATGGCGGTACGGACCGCGGCTGACATGGGCGCCACGGTGATCAATGTGTCATCCATTGCCTGCGTTGCAGCCGCCGCGGCGCTTGACGACCGGTCGCTGGGTGCAGCGTTGGCATATGCCGTGGATGTCAAGAACGTCGTTGTCGTCGCGGCAGCGGGAAATGTCGGCGGACTCGGGCAGTGCCCCGATCAGAACCCACCGGCGGATCCCGCTCGGCCCGGCAAGCCAGACTGGGAGTCGGTGAAAGTTGTTGTGAGCCCGGCCTGGTACGACGACTACGTGCTGACGGTGGGCTCCGTCGATCTCGAGGGTGCGCCATCGCGGTTCACTCTCGCAGGGCCATGGGTGGACGTCGCGGCGCCGGGCGAGTCCGTCGTTTCGCTGGACGCGGACGGAGAGGGTCTCGTCAATTCGCTGCCCGTGCTCGGCGATGCGATGCCGATCATGGGGACGAGTTATGCGGCGCCGGTAGTGAGCGGAATCGCCGCGCTCGTTCGCGCACGATCGCCTCAGCTGACCGCCCGACAGGTGATGCAGCGGATCAAGGACACTGCGCATCGGCCGCCCGCGGGCTGGGATCCCTTCGTCGGTCATGGCGTCGTCGATGCGCTTGCCGCGGTCAGCGGCGGCAGCGCCACCACGGACATGACTATTCGTGGGAGTGAGTCGAGCGCTGACGGTGTTCGTTCGGTGTCGCTGCCGGAAAGCGAAATCACACCGGATCAAAGTGGCCGGAAGATCGCTTTCGGCGGTGCCGGGATTTGCGTCGCGGTGATATCTGGAGCGGTGGCGATGACGGCATCGCTCAGCCGGTTACGGCGGCAAGGCAAGACTGTCGCGCGCGACTAGTGCACCGTCTCTGCTCAGTTCGGGCCCGCGCGGTAGCCGGGACAGCACCGGCCACGGAGCCGCGACGGGATTGCCCCTGACGCCGAGGAGCTTGGCCGTGTTCTCGTCACGAAGGCCGAAGAGCACGCCGGTGTCCGTCACCAAGTACAGCGGTCCGGCAGCGCCGCCTTCGCCGGTGAGGGCAGCCGATCGCACGTAAGCGCTTCGCCCCGAGGGCAGCACGACGGTGTCGATGTTCGGTCCCTCGCCATCGCGCTGCGCCAGGTCAACCGGGCTCGGTTCGACGGGCAGCGAGTCACCCTGCCACAGAACGGTTTCCGGCCTGTACGGCACCGTCTGGGCACATATCACACCGCTGTCGCCGGCACCTATGGTCACGCCCGCTCGGGTGGGAAAACTGGACACTGGCAGCGAGTCGACGACCGGTACATCGCCGATGGCGTCGGGTGAGACGGTGGCCATCTCACGGCTTCCCCGCGCGTCGATGGTGCGAATCAAGTTCGCCGCGACTTCGCCGATGCGCTGGACGCCGTCGGCCAGCACGACGAAGTAGTCGACGCCGTCGACTCGTGTCACCCGAACAACTGTCCCGACCGGCAGGCCGGGGATGGCGCCAGGAGAATCGGCGCCGGGGATATGTGGCGGAGTGATCGGCGGCGCTTCGGGAACAGCGTCGAGGAGCGCCCGCGACACAGGTCGCGGCTCAACACCGTCGAGCCGTAAGGCCCATAGAACACTGGGGTTACGGAGATCGACTTCCGCACGCCGGCCGTCGTACAGCAGGTACGTTACGGCCGCGCTCTCCGTTCGCGGACTGACCAGGACATTCGGTTGGTGGTCGTGTGGATTCAGATCTGTGGGGCCGGCGATCACCGTCGTCGTCCTTTCGTCGCAGACCGTCCAGGCGGATTCTCGGGTGGACAATGGCCGGCCGATGGCGAAGGGCGCACCGGGGATGCCAAGTAGCGGACCGCGCTTCGAGTTGTCGATGTCGGCCGCTTTGACGCTTCGCGGACTATCACCGTTGCCGGTGGCCAAGCGCGCGGAAGCCAGATTCAAGACGGGGTGCAGCGTGTCGCCGATGCGGACATACAGCGCTCCCGAGTCGCGGGACATGACGATCGCGGCATCGCCCAGGCCTGCGTTGGGCCGAAGAAACGCCAGGACCGCGCACACGGCGACAACGACAACGGCAAGCACGCAGCCTGCGATCAACGAAAGCGACTGTGTCCGCATCGGGTCGTCAAGCATGCGGATGTCACCACGCAGCAGTGCGTGTTCCATCCGCCGCAGCAGAAATCGGTACCCGCTGACTTGCAGCCGGGTCGTCGGTTGACGAGCCATATTCCCCCGGCGCCCAGCCTAATGGCGCTCGGGGGTATGACCTTTCACCAATCTGACCCCGGCCGCGCGACTAATTGGCCTCGGCGTTATCGCCGGCGGCAGAGCTGTCGTCCTTGCCGAGCGCCTTCTTCACCTCGCTCGAAACCGCCTTAACGACGTCGCGCACCGGATGGAAATCTTTCAGCGCGTTGCTCAGCGGGCGATTGGCGTTCGGTCCGTTCGCACCGGCGGCCGTGACGCCCCCACCGGGTTTGGCGAACAGCCCCGACCGAACCAGCGGCGTGCCATCGACGGGCCTCGGCGTCGTCGTGTTGGCGACGAGCTCATTGCCGCCCGTGTCCGACAGAGTGCTCGCACTTGTCACCGGGGGCGATCCCGGCAGCGGTGTGCGGCCGGGCGTCAACGCCATGTTGATGCCCTCCGGGACGTCATGGACGAGGTCGACTGCTGTCTGGACCGGGTTGAAATTGGCAGGCGGGAGCAGTGTGCCCGGTGTCGGTTTGCTGTAATCCGTTCGGTCATAACCCGTTTCGATAATCGTCCGGGTAAAGGGTGAAAGAAAATCGGTGACGGGAACCACCAGCGCTGAGGTGCCAGTCGCGTCTCCCAAGTCAATGAAAGGCTGATAGATCGGCAGATATCTGGCCGGCAACACCACGTAGATGGTGTCGCTACCGTCAACGTGCTGGCAGTACGTCTCTACGCTGCAGTTGGCCTGCGCAGCCGTGACCGCGTCCTGCACCTCCTTGACGCTGTAGCCATACGGCGTCTCGGTAACCGGATCGTCGCCGTTGGGCGCAAGATACGTGCCATGTACGTAAGCGAAGCCGGCGACCGCATTGAGATCGGCCACGGGATTGGCCAGCCACTGTGGGAAGTCGACGACACCGTCGTATTGCAGCGCGAAGTCCGTCGTGCAGACCCGATCGCCGCCGTTGCAGGTGTCCGTCGGCGATGGGTCGCCGAATTGCGCATCCAATATGGGAACGTTGCCTAAGAAGGCGAACCGTTCGAAGAATCCGCCGTTAGGTTTTTGCGGGTTGCCGATGAAGAAGTAGTCGGTTGTGGGGTCGCCCGGTTCCACGCCGTCCTGCGGGTGCGCCTTTTTGAAATTGCTGGCGACGGTGGCACCCTGCGAGTACCCGAAGATCAGTACGTCGCTATCACTCGGGAGCGCTTCATATGCCGTGGTGAGGCCAGTCACCCCGCTTGCGACCGACACGTTCCACTTCTGACCTGATAGGCCGCCCCATCCCGGCAGCGGTATTGGCCAAAAGGTCGCGAAGTAGTCGATGCTGCGTGGTCGGACACGGGCCAGCCGGAGCCGTCACGCTACAAGCGGGGTCAGCGCCGGGGACGACGTAGTAGTTGAGCACGTTGTTGACGTAGTCGTCAGCTGCATGCGGCGTGCCGGTACCGGGCACGATCAAAGCTTGGAATGCCGTCAATCCGAGGGATGCCGTGGCTGCCGTCGTCAGCGACTGCATCACGCCGATGATCAAGGCGGCCAGTGCGGTCAAGATCGCGACGACCGCCGTCTTCACCACTGATTGAGCCGACATGCCCATGTACACCTCTCCTCGCTGTTCTGTTCCCGAGGGATCCTCGCACCGGAGCGCGGTTTGCGCGACGATATCGAGCAAACTGGCATAACTCCGCTTATTGCACGGTCGGTTCGCGTCGAGTCCGACGACCGCGTAGGTAGTAGGTGTCTGATGGGCTGGATATCAAGGCCTTAAGGCGGCGCGCCTTCGAAACCGCCCTGCGCTGTACCGGGACGTCGCCTTCGAAGCACAGGCGAGGCGGAGATACTCGGCGCACTGGAGCAATCAATGCACCCTTCGCGCAGCGAATCCACTGTCTCGGCGCGATCGACGGCGCCGCGCACAGCGCAGTAGTCGAACGTCGAAGGTCCCAACGAGCAAATTATTGCGTGCGAAAATTATCAGCACTCGATACCGTCTCGAGTGGTGGGGGGCTGTTGATGATGGAAGCCGCTACGGGCGCTGACGACAGCGCGAGTCGCGCGAGGGCCATCAGCGAATTTCGTCAGAGTTTTTTCCCGTGCTTACATGGCGTCGGGCGCCACAAGCCTTCGCGTGCTACAGAGAATGAAGGAACAACGGAGGTCTTGCCCTCAACGAAGACGCGAGGTATTGCAGTTTCAGCAACCCGAGTACGCACTCGGCGCATAGTGAGGACGACGTCGTAGACGAGATGTTGCAGTTGAACGAGCAGATCCGGTTCGATAGCGGCGCCGCAGGACAAACGGCGCGAGTCGAAGTGCGTCCCGAACGATGACGGCCGCGTTACTCGATCTCGACGGCCACATGGTCGACCGCGACGATGAGCGGACCGACCTCCGAGATGCCGTTGATGCGGCCGGACGCACCGGCGGAGGATGTGTCCTGCTGAGCGGTGCTCCTGGCGTCGGCAAGTCGGCGCTGATGCAAGCCTTCGGCTTCGAAATCACAGGACGCAACTGCGTCTTCGCCTACGGCAGGTGCAGGGAGGGCGCGCCTGCTCCGTATACGGCTTTGGGAGAAGCGCTCAGGGCGATCGTTCGCGGGATGGAGTCGACGGGTCCGGCCGAGCGCGACCGTTGGCGCTCAGATCTTCTGAGTGCAACGTCGGCATTGACAGGCATCCTCGGGGATCTCGTTCCCGAATTGGTCGAAGTATTCGGCGAAACACCGCAGCCGGCAGACCTCGGCGCGGCCGACGCCCGCCGCCGACTTCACCGCGCGGTCATTCGCCTGATCTCCGATACTGCGGCCTACCGGCCGGTGGTCTTGGCGGTCGACGACCTGCAATGGGCCGATCGAGACACACTGCTGCTGTTGTCCGAACTTTTGACGGTGTCGCCTCGCAATGTGCTGGTTCTCGGTGCGCATCGTGCAGGCGAATTCGACGCGGCTGCAGCGGGTCTCACGTCGTCGAGCGTGCACAGTATCGAACTCAGCCCTCTGGCGGACAAGGATGTGGAGGAACTGCTTGCTTCGGTCTGCGGCCGAAGCGTCGAACTGAGCCACGTGACCACGGAGTTCCAGCATCGGACCGGGGGCAATCCCCTGCAGATCCGTCAGCTGCTGTACCGCGCGCAACGCGAAGGCGCACTCACACCTGCAGAGTCGGGCGGGCAGTCGAATTGGGACCTGCGCGTTCTTTCTTCTATCGAGGTCACCGCCACCTCCGCCGAGTTCCTCGGCCGTTACCTCGAGCAACTGCGGCCCATCGACCGTGAGGTATTGAGCTCGTTAGCGTGCATCGGTGGAGAATTCGACCTCCACGACGCGACGTCAGCGGCCGGGAAACTGGCGGACGTGGTCGCCATGGCACTCTGGGCGGGTCTTGAGTTTCGGCTGATCGAAGCCGTTGACAGCGGTGGTCGGCGCATCGCCAACGCCATCAGCCACGACGCGCACTACCGGTTCACTCACGACCGAGTGGCCGAGGCCGCGCGGGCCGACCTGCCCGACGACGCCCAGCGCGAAATACACCTGCGAATCGCCCGCCGGCTCGTCAAGCTGGGTGACGGCCGACTGTTCGAGGCCGCCCGCCACATCAGCGCCGGCGGTAAGGGCTTGACCGAAGACGAACGCGTTGACTTTGTTCAGGTGCTCCATAAGGCGGCGCGCAAGGCGCGAGCGCAGGCATCGTTCCCCCTGGCTCTTGAGTATTCCAGCACCGGCCTGCGACTTCTAGGCGGAAGGCGTTGGGACACAGCCTTTTCGCTGTCGCGCGAATTGCAGCTCAGTGCAGCCGAGGCCGCCGTACTGGTCGGCGATGTGGCAGCCCTGCATGAATTGCTGGACGAGGCCGACCAATTCCTCCCCGAACCGGCCGACCGCGCCCGCCTTGCTTACCTCAGGGTCAAAGAGCGGGTATCACAAAACCGGATTCAGGATGCGATCGAAACCGGGCTGAACGCACTCGACGAACTCGGCGAGCCGCTGCCCCACAATCCGGGCAAACCGCGGTTGGGCGTCGCGCTGGTCCAGATGAAGCTGAAGATGAGCGGCTGGAGCAACGAGCGGCTGCTCGCCCTCCCCGACTGCGACGATCCCCGGGTCATCGAGCTCCAGCGGATCCTCGCCGAAATGCACAGCCTCTCCTACATCGGCCGGACGAATCTCTTCCCACTGATCGTGCGCAAGCAGCTCGACCTTGCGCTGGCACACGGCCACACTCCGAGTTTTCCCTTGGTGCTCGCTAGCTACGGGGCAGTGCTGGTCATCGCCGGTGACCGCAACGGCGCGCAGCGCTTCGGCGAGGTCGCCAGGCAGCTCGCCGAACGCCCAGAATTCAAGGAAGCCCGACCCCAAGTACTGTTCTTGCACTTCGACTTCATCGACCACTGGCGCCACCCCATCCGAGAAAGCCTGGGTCCGCTTCGGCAAGCCATCAACGAGGCGCTCGACCAAGGCGACCAGGAATACGCCGGGTGGCTCACCGCCACGCTGCTCGGGCAGTCTTTTTGGGTTGGCCGCCCGATGGGTGAACTCGACACCCTCGCCAGATCGCTTGTCCCAGAGATCCAGTCACAACCCGGACCCACGACGATCTGCCAGGCCCTTCAGCAATTCAGCCTTAACATGCAGGCCCGGAGCAAGAACCCCTACCTGGTCGCGGGTGAAAGCGGCTACGACGAGCGGGAAACGCTGCCCGCGGCGCGCGCCGAGGGCGACCTGGTCACTATCAGCTCGATCGCCACGCAGAAACTCGGCCTGCATTACTGGTCGGGTGACTACGCAGGCGCTGTCGGCGGTGTGGCAGATGACGCCATGGAGCACATCGACGGCATGGCCGGGACTGCGTTCATGCAAATCATCTACTTGACCAACGCCCTCAGCAGGATTCACGGCGCGCCGACAGAACGGTCGACGAAGCAGGCGGTGAAACGAGCGCTGGCTCTGCACCGGAGGTGGGCAGCGGAGGCCCCGGCCAATTACGCGGCACCCTATGCGTTGATACAGGGAGTGTGGGCAAGCGCGCGCGGTCACCACGGCAAGGCGGAGCGTCACCTTCACCGCGCAATCGATTTAGCCGAGGAACACCAATTGCCGTTGATAGCCGCGGTCGCCCACGAGGAAGCCGCGGAGTTGTACGCGAAGACGGGGCGGCCGGGACTTCACCAGCACATGCTCCGTTCGGCATATAGCCGCTTCCAACGGCAGGGAATGACACTGCGCACAGACCGGCTTGCACGGGAGCATCCGTGGCTGATCAGCCGCGACCTCGCACCGGCGGGCTCAGGACTCGACCCCGCCGAGGCACATCAGCTGTTCCGCGCACTGTCAGCAGCGCGGACGCCGGAAAGCCTGGCCAATATCGCGCTCGGCTCCGTCGCGGACACGACCGGCGCGAGCCGTGTCGTCGGACTCACCGGCGAAGATGAGCAGCTCAGCGTTCGAGCCGTCTACGAGAACGGCAAGACCACAACTGTCGACGGGCCGTGGACCGACGTACCGTATGACCGTCAGATCGTTCGTCGCGTGGTCGACAGTGGCTCGCCACTGATCGTCGCGGCAAATCCCGCGGGTGTCGGTGGGGCTTTGAGTAGGCAGGCCTTGCACGACCCGTCTCTCCAATCCACCCTTGCGGTTCCGGTTCGCGTGCAGGACAAGACAATCGGCGTCATCTATGCCGAACATCACGAGCCGGGAAAGCGCTTCACCGCCGCCCATCAGGAGGCCGTAGCGTTCCTCTGCGCTCAGGCGGCCGCTCCGTTGTGGAACCTTCAACTCGAAGCACGGCTGCGGGATGCCGACGAGTATCGCCGATCCCTGATCGACGTCCAATCGAAATTTGTGCCCACCGAACTTCTCCGCATCCTTGAGTTCGATGACATTCGCCGTGTTCGCAGTGGATACCGCGTAGAGCGTCAAATGACCGTGCTTATCAGCGACATTCGCGGTTACACCACGATGCTCGAGGATATGAACGTGTCCGAGGCGAGCGATTTGGCGATGGGATTTCTGCGGGCTGTCGAAGTCCCAATCGTGAGCTCGAACGGCATGATTCAGGACGTTCGGGGGGACGAGATCGTCGCCGTCTTCGAAAAGGAAGCGGATGCCGTCCGAGCGGGACTCGGCATGCTGCGGTCGCTGCGAGAGCACAACAGCGAAAGGGTGGCGCACGGCTCCGAAGAGCTTCAGGCGGGAATCGGCCTGAACAGCGGGGCCTTGGGGATTGGCCTCGTCGGTGGAGTTAACCGCATGGTGCTGACCATCATCGGCGATGCGGTGAACCTGGCCGCTCGCGTCGAAAGCACCAACAAGCGCTACGGCTCCGGCTTGCTGATCTCCGACAAGACCTACCGGGGCCTTGAGACCCCGGACGAGTTCGACATTCGTCGCATGGAGCGTGTGATGGTGGTCAACCGACGCAAGCCGGTGACAATCTACGAGGTCTACGACGACGACCCCGAAGAACTGCGTGCCGCCAAGCGGTCCGCTCAGCCCGCCTTCGACGAGGCTTTCAAGCTGTTCGACGCCGGTGACGTCGACGGCGCGCGCGCCGCTTTCGAACAATGCGAGCATCTACTGCCCGACGACCCCGTCGCCCCGCTGCACCTCGCGCACTGCGACGCGATGGAGCGTGGCGAGATGACTCCTGGCCAGGATGTCGCGCTTTCGCAGAAGTAGTGCTGAGTACTCCACTACTCCAGTTGAATGAACTGTTGCTAACTACCGACACAGGCTGACCTTGTCTGCGATGATTCGAGACACATTCCACCAGGGGGGTCTCAGCATGTACCTGAGCGCCGAGCTCATCGCCCTTGCCAACCAGCAAGTTCAAGAGACGTTCGCGCAGGCAAGCGTGGCCTGGCAGGCAATCCCGCACTGGGACACCGGCGACCCCGGTCAGACCAAGATCCGTCAGGATCTCATGTGGGCGACTACTGCCCCTCCATGGGTAGGCGCCTCACTGACGGTCAAAGAAGAGAGCAAGTCATTCAACGTGTCGCTGGCGCAGGCAACTGTAGCTGCGCCCGACGCGCTTCTCGCAGTCGTGATCTCAAAGACGGTGGAACTTGCTACGGCGGTCGACGCATTTGTCATTCCTAAGCTCTACACCGCCGGGAAGATACAGAACATCGGCCCAAAGACCGAGGACATCCTGGCGCAACTCATCATCGCCCGTGTGTCGCTTGAGAACATCGGCTACCGGGCACCAGGCTGTCTGTTGGTCAGCACCGCTGCCCTAACAGCGCTCAACACACTGGACGGCGGATATTCCGTCCTCGAACCGCTGCTCACCGCGGCGAATGTCAATTCACTGTTCCGAGTGGACGCGCTGGACCCAGCGATTCCTCCGACAAAGTTGTACGCGCTCATGCTGGGTCGGCGCCAACTGATCCCACACGGGGGGGCCGCGTCGGCGTCGGCCGGGGAGGAGCCAGTAGACATTGCCTTCAGCGTCTTGCCAAGCGTCGAGGTCGTTGGCGAGGCCGCGAGTGGCAACATCGAACTCGCCGTCCGCACCCGCTACGCTGTAAGGGTAAAAGATGCACGCGGCGTCGCCATCGTCCATACGAAGTGAACTGCGTTTGCCCCCAAAGGTATCGGACGTGCTCGAGGACTACCTCGCCACGTGCAAGGAAGCCTGCGACAGCGAGATCAGTCGGCTCTACGGTCCCGGAGAGGGCAGACAGAACAGCCTCTACGACCTGATCCTCGACTACCCCCTCCGCGGCGGGAAGGCGCTACGACCGGCCCTGAGCATCGCGACCTGCCTCGGACTCGGCGGTCATCTCGAGGCCGTCCTACCGACCGCGGCAACCCTCGAGCTCTACCACAACGCATTTCTCATCCACGACGACATCGAAGACGAATCCTGGACGCGCCGCGGCAAACCCACACTGCACATCGATCACGGCATCCCGATCGCCGTCAATGTCGGCGATGCCATGCTCTCGCTCTCACTACGACCCCTACTCGACAACGTCGAGCGCGTCGGACTCGGCCCGGCACTGCGCATCCTGCGCGCCGTCGCGCATATGACGCAGCGAACCGTAGAGGGCCAGGCGCTCGAACTCGACTGGGTCCGCAACAACACGTGGAAACTCGACGACGCCGACTACCTGAAAATGGTCGAGCTGAAGACGAGTTGGTACTCGTTCATCACGCCGCTGCAAGTCGGCGCGGTTGCCGCAGGCGCCAAACCTGATCAGCTCGAACCGCTCGAGGCACTCGGCAGGCACCTCGGCGCCGCCTTCCAGATCACCGACGACCTTCTGAACCTGCGTGCGGACCCAGAGGATTACGGCAAGGAGATCGGCGGTGACCTCTGGGAGGGCAAGCGCACCCTGATGTTGTTGCACGCCATGAGAAATGCCACCCCCGATGACCAAGAACGTGCCGTGCAGATCTTGGCCAAGCGCCGACCGAGCGCCGACGACGAACTCAAATTGGACGACCTTCTCGATCGGCTCTTCGACCGCGGAGATCTGTCCCAGGCGGGACGGAACGAGATCGCCGCTCAGGTCAAGGGACAACGCAACTTGGACTCGAAGAGCCTCGACGACATCCGGTGGCTATATGGGCTGATGCAACGGGTCGGCTCGTTCAAGCACGCAAAGCAGGTGGCTGCCGGACACACTCGGGATGCAGCCGCCATACTGGCCGGCCTCGACTGGTTGCCGGCGAGCAAGCATCGCGACGCGCTGGCCTCTCTCGTCGAATACGTACATGGGCGCACACGATGAGCCCTGAACAGTTGATGGGCATGCTCGCGGAGCTGGAACGGATCCGCGAGCTCACGCTCGATCTCGTCGAGCGCAACGCCCCGCGGCTGCTTCCACCACCGCCTGATGACTGCGCGGGACCGGAGCGATCGATGTTCGACCTACTCATCGGTGCTCGGCGCGCGGTGCTCGGAAATCCTGCCGGGGCACGGCACCTGCACGACATGCTCGTCGCCGAGGGTCGCCGCTACGCGGACACACCCGAAGGCGCGGAGCTACGCGATGCGCTGATCAATTCGGAGGCCGTCGAGAATCTTCGTCGCGTCTGGGAAACAATCAGCCTCAACGTCCTTGACGGCCCTGCCGCGCCCAACACGGCACCGACCGCATGGGCCGATCTGGTCGCCGACGCAGTCATCGGGCACGGGCTTGACGATTCCATCCTGGGCCGCCTCCGTCCGGAGGGCTTCGCATGACGCTCATGGATCCGCGCGAGGCACTCGCCGAGCAGAGCACCTTCATCGGCTATCTGATGGGGCTGGCCAGTCTCGGTCAGGTCGTACGGGCGCTTGTCGCCGACGATGACCAAGCCACTAGGCCCTGCGACGCCGACGACTTCGTCCACCTGCTCCTCGGCATCGTAGGCCTCGGTGCCTCTATCGAGCGACTGGCCCAGACCAGCCGAAGTGAAAGCCCTTGTGAAGCAGATGATTCGGCCATTGACTCAGCGTACACGCGGTGGTTGCGATGACCGCCGTGCTCGCAGGCAGCGACTTCGTCCGCACCCCCCTCCTTGCCGCCGCCCAGCCGGAGGGATTCAAAGAGTGGCACCACTTCGTGATCCACGGCGCGGGTCGACGGCTATTGATCAACTTCAACCTGACGAGTGAACCGTCACGCACCGGCCACCTGCTCGCACCACGTGTCATCGTCATCGACCACGACAAGCAGTGGACGGGAGCGATCGAGCGGTTCGACGAGTCCGAGCTGGACATTTCAGCAGATCTCGGCACAATCACCATCGGGGGAAACCGAGTGGTCGTCCAGCCCGATGGATACCAGGTGGTCATCGATCTTCCGAAGCAAAGCATTCACGGCGAGCTTCAATTCACCTCCGTCAGTCGACCTTTCGTCGTCAACAATCAGCCGCTCGGTGAAGGCCGCATGTGTTGGCTGTTCGTGCCTAAGCTGCGCGCCGACGGGTGGCTTCGCATCGGTGGCCAAGAGCATCGCATTGACAGCGAGTTGGCCTATCACGATCACAACTGGGGTCGCTTCTGGTGGGGCGACGACTTCGGGTGGACCTGGGGCACAATGCTTTCGCAAACACCGGGAAACCCTTGGTCGCTCGTCTTCTTGCAGATGACCGACAGACGCAGGTTGCGCTGCCTGTCGCAGGCGCTCTACGTGTGGCATCACGATGAGCCCGCCGCGATCTTCCGGCACGCCGCGCTGCGAACGCGCCATCACGGTCTACTCGGTCGCGTCGCGGATTGCACGCTGCCCGCCCCTATGCGACTCCTGCTCGACGGCGAGGTCTCGGATGTCCCTCAACGAGTCGAGATCGACGCGACGCGTGCAGGCGACTCGGTGTACGCCGAGTTCCGCCCGCACTCCTACGCGCGACTGGCTCAACCGAGCGAGCTCAGCTTGGATCGGTCGACCGTGCTCTGCGAGACCAGCGGTACGGCCAAGGTGAGTGGTTCGATCAATGGCGAGGATTTCGGCTTCGCCGGCACGGGTGTATTCGAGTTTCTCTATGGCTGAACGAGTTTCGTCATTGCTTCGGCAGTCGGTTGAGCACCTCGCCGATGAGGTGCCCGACAGCTACCGCCTGGTGCTCGATCGACTCGGGCCGATGGTGGTCGAGCTGGAAATAGACGGTGAGCTCTTCTCGTTGCGCGGCGGCCAGCGACTGCACGTGTCCGACGGCGCGGCGGAAACTGCAGGTACTCGGATAGCCACCTCGCGGGCGGCGATCCTCGACGTGCTCGACGCCAGAATGGGGCTCGCCGAAGCCGTGGAAGCCGGCGCCGTCGCCGTGCTCGGTTCACTCGACGACGTTCAGCGCGCACACGACACCATGCTCGCCTACGTGCACGCTGCGATCCGGGCACCGTCGCAGCCCGGCCTACTGGTGGCACTACGGGCGGAACAGTGATGACCGAAGCGATCGCCACCCCCGGCTCGTGCAATCGGCGCCGCACGGTCGCAGTCCTCGGCGGCGGCATCGCCGGGCTCACCGCTGCTCAGGAACTGGCCGAGCGCGGCTTCGACGTCACCGTGTATGAATTCCGATCAGACGAACGCCACGGCTTGGGCAACACGCCGGCGGGCACCTACCCGCCGGTGAAGCTTGGTGGTCTCGCCGCTTCGCAGTATTCAACGGTCGGCCCTTACGGCGGAAGCCTGGCCCAGTTGCGCCCCTTCCCGGGTCGACGCGGCCATCCGCGCAATCCTGCGACCGCGGTCGCAGGCGAGCACGGCTTCCGCTTCTTTCCCGCCTACTACATCCACATTTGGGACCTGTTTCAACGGATTCCGGTCTATCAGCGCACAGAAACTGGTTACGGCCAGGTCCAATGGCAGGCGACCTCGCGAACGATCATGGACAACCTCAGGCGGGTGGTCACCCAGGGCACCACGTTGGAAGGCAAGCCGTCGCTGGTTTTTCCCCGCGAGGCGCCACGCAGCCCGGCCGAATTTCTCACCACCGCAAGCCAGCTCACCCAGCTGGGCTTCACCCCACTGGATGTGCATACCTTCGTGAGCCGGCTGATCGACTTCCTCGTCACCAGCCCCAAGCGCCGCGCATCAGAACTGCAGAACCTGTCGGCTTATGACTATTTCATCGGCCGCACGGCCCCCGGGGATCCTCCGCGGTACTCGTACTCGCAACAGTTCAACGCGGTTCTGCTGGAGATGCCTAGAGTGCTGGCTGCGTTCGATACCCGCTGGGGTGACGCCCGCACCAATGTGTCCACCTATCTTCAGCTTCAGCTGCAGATGGACCGGCGCGACAACAAGGCCGACGGGGTGCTCAACGGCCCCACCACCGAGGCGTGGTTCGACCACTGGTACCGCCACCTCGTCGAACTGGGAGTCAGCTTCGTCCACGGTGAAGCCGCCAATATCGAGGCATCGGCGTTCGACCCACTGCAACCGGCGCACCTCAGACCACGCGCGCAGGTCACGTTCGCCGACGGGACGCGAGTGGCCCCCGATTACACGGTGGTCGCTGTCGACGCGCCGGTGGCCGAACGCATCACCGCGTCGCTGCGCGCGGCAGGCATCGGCGGGACCGTAGCCGGGTTGGACGGATTCACCACCCTCGTGCCCCCTCCCGACGGCCCGCTGCAGCCCGATTCGACCCGGCCGGTCGATCGGCGTGATCCCTATGCGATGGACTCCATGGGGCTCAAGGCCTGGGACCGGTTCCAAACGCTCGGTGGCATTCAGTACTACTTCGACACGGAGTTCCAACTCCTTCGAGGACACATGTACTACTCGGGTACTGCGTGGGCGCTGTCGTCGATCAACCAGCACGGCCTATGGGAGAAGAAACCGATCCTGAATCGCGACGGCCACGTCTCGGTGCTCTCGGTCGACATCGGCGATTTCAACACGCCCTCGTCCGGAAACGGCAAGGCCGCCCGCCATTGCACGGCCGACGAAATCGCCACGGAAGTGTGGCACCAGATCGTCAAAGCCCTCACCAGCACCTCACCCAACGTCGCCGAGTCGCTGCTTCCTTGGCCCGCGTGGTACGCCATCGACCGCGGCATCATGATGGAAGGTGGTCCCGGTCAGGGGTCGGGCGTTCCGATCAGGAACGAGACGCCGTACCTCGTGCCCATCGTCGGGGACTGGCCCAATCGGCCTTGCGCCGAACCCTGGAACCCGACGGGCAACTCCTGGTCCACTGTGCCAGGCGAGGACGACTGGCTCGAAGATCTACAGCAGCGCGATGTCTGGCAGGCCCGTCACGGCGGCTATCAAGTTCACAACAACTCGGTCGTGTTTGCAGGCACGTGGACCAAGACGTTCACTCGCATGACTTCTATGGAGGCGGCATGTGAGTCGGGACGTCACGCGGTGAACGCCATCCTCGATCACTACATCTGGGTCGAGTCCGGTGGCACGGACCGGCGCGGCGAGACAGCGCTTGACTGGCGAACTCCGTACGGCTTCATCGACCAAGGCCTGACGACTCCGGTTCGGATGCCTTCGCCGGCAGGCGATTACTGCTATGTCATGGATCTCGAGAACCGCGAGCCACTCGACACCCGAACACTTCGCAACCTCGACGCGAAGTATCACGACGGCGGCACCCCTGTACCCCTGCAACCCGAATGGCCGGAGGATCACTGATGACGAACCCGATGAACTACAACCAGCAACTGCTGAACTATCTCCAAGCGTGGCGACAACTCTTGGAGGCCTCCGCGGCGCTGACGTCCGGGATGCCGATGGGCCCAAGTCCGATGGGCATGCCACCGATGCCATCGATGCCGCCGATGCCGTTCATGCCGCCGATGACCGCCCCCGGCACAGCTCCCCCCGGCGCGAGCCCGCCGGCCGACTACTCGCAGCAACTGTTCGGCTACCTGCAGACGTGGCGGCAGTACCTCGAGCACGCGACGAGCAACGCGTCGGGCTCCATCCAACCCCTGCAGCCGATGGGCTCATACCCCGGCTCCTACCCGAACGGACAGCCAACGGGCTCGCAATCGGCTGGATCGCAGTCGTCGGCCTCCGAGCCGACGGATTCGTCGTCGACCGGCTCACAGGCCACCGGCGACACGGGCTCGGGGGCGTCGGGCACGCAATCTTCGGGTTCGCAGACGTCGTTTGCGCCGAAGAACGAGAACAGAGTTGTCCTACGCCCCAAAGATCCGTACGGGACGATCTCCGGCTTCAACCTCAGCGGATGGGGGGAACAACCCAACCGGGCTGAATTCACACGGGGCAGTTCAGATCCCGGTGTTCGCTCGGCGTTCGCCAAGAAGTTGGCTCCAGAGGCAACGACCTCGCCCGTACAGGGCGCGTCGCTCTACGGTCGCGCCGCAACCACGCCGTCGCCAACGGTGTCGACGACCGTTACGGGGGCCGGCATGGATCCCCGTCACGCCGCCCCGCCTGCCACGTCCCGGTGGTGGCTCGCCGGCCAGGGACAGCGCCCCGGCATCAAGGAGCAGCGCGACCCGACGAGACTCGTGAATATCCGACCGACAGATTTGGGCGGCAGGCAGTAGCCGTCAGCTCTCCTGCGCACGCCGTTCGCGATAAGCCGCGACGTGTTGGCGGTTGCCGCAATTGCCGGTGTCGCAGAACTTGCCGGATCGGTTGCGCGACATGTCAACCAGTACTGCTTCGCAGTCGGACGCCGCGCAGATCTTCAGCCGGCGCAATTCGCCTCCGCGGATCAGGTCGGCCAGCGCCATCGCCATCTCCGCACCCATGCGTTGCCACAACGGATCGTGCACCGACGCCAGATGTAGGTGCCACTCCGGCATCTCCGGGTGCCGCGTCAGCCAGGGCTGTGCCTTGGTGTCGCTCAAGAGCGCGTTGACATGGGCGACGGCGGTGTCCTCGTCATCGGCAGCCCCCCAGATAGTGCCCAGTCGCTCGCGCAACCGGTGCACCGATTCCAGCTCGGCGCTGTCATGATCGCGTCTGCCGGTCCAGCCGAAGCTGTCCAAGTAGGCATCGAGCGCCTCGAGGTCGCCGAGCTGCTCACCGTTGACGCGCTCGGAGTTGATCAGCACACGCGCAGCCTTCAGTGTGAGCTCAGTGTCATAAGTGAAATTCATTTGACTCATGACCTCCACCCCGGCTAACGTCATTACCAAATCTCACTTTACTCATGACATGCCGGAGGTGCCACATGACAGCGACCCAGCTGACCAAGGGCGCTGACCACTTCCGGCTCGGCCTGCTGTTCGCCATCGGCTCTGCCCTGAGCTTCGGCATGTCCGGGCCGCTGGCGAAGGCACTGATGGACGCCGGATGGAGCCCGACCTGTGCAGTAACCGCACGCATGGCCGTCGGCGCGTTCGCGATGGCCGGCTTTGCCACGATCGTGAAGCGCGACTGGGTTCGCGAGGCCATCGCACACCGCAAGATCGTGATCGCCTACGGCATCTTCCCGATCGCCGGCGCCCAGCTGTGCTACTACAACGCCGTCGCGCACCTGTCCGTCGGTGTCGCGCTGCTCTTGGAGTACACAGCGCCCGTCCTCGTCGTGGGTTGGCTGTGGGTCACCACGCGACGTAGGCCCACCAACCTCACGCTGGCAGGCGTCGCACTGGCGGTGGCCGGAATCATGTTGGTGCTCAACGTTTTCGCCGGTGCGCATATCAACGCGGCCGGGGTGGCTTGGGGTCTTGCCGCGGCCGTGTGCGCGGCGAGTTATTTCATGATGTCTGACGAAGTCGCCGCCGACGGCAGCGGGCTGAACTCCATCACGCTCGCCGCAGGTGGCCTGGTCGTCGGCGCCGCCACGACCACCGCGCTCGGCGTGCTGGGCGTGATGCCGATGACTTTCGCAACCAATGACACCGTCGTTGCGGGGTTGACGATGTCATGGTTGGTGCCCGTCATCGCGCTCGGCGTGATCACCACCGCAATCGCCTACACGCTCGGCATCATGGGCATCGCCCGGCTGCGGCCCCGGTTCGCGTCCCTGCTCGGGCTGTCCGAGGTGATGTTCGCCGTGCTGGCCGCGTGGCTGCTTGTCGGCGAGGCGATGACATTGACGCAGGCCGTCGGCGGCGCGGTCGTACTGGTCGGGTTGGCGCTGGCGCGCCAGGGCGACCGTGGCGAGGTGGCGGCCGCCACCTGGCCAGACGCCGGTGCCGTCGGGGACCTGACCCCGTGCAACAGGGCAAACAGTTAGGTTCCCGTTACCCGGGTGTGGAAATATGGCCGGGTGACTTTGCCACGTAGCTTGGCCCGGGGGGCCGCCGTCCTTTCCGCCGTCGGCGCCGCCGCCACCGCCGTGATCGTCGCCCCGACTGCGACGGCCGCGCCGTGCCCGGACATCGAGGTTGTGTTCGCGCGCGGCACCGCCGAACCCGCAGGCATCGGAAGGGTCGGTCAGTCCTTCACCGACGCGTTGAGCACCCAGGTCGGCGGTCGTACCGTCGGTTCCTACGCGGTGAACTATCCGGCGGGCTATGACTTCCTCACCACCGCAGACGGAGCGGCGGACGCGACGAACCACATCTCGTCCATGGCCCTGTCGTGCCCGTCGACGAAGATTGTCCTGGGTGGCTACTCGCAGGGCGCGGCGGTGATGGACATGCTGGCCGGAGTTCCGCCACTGGGCAACAAGATCGGCGAGGTCGGCTCGGCGCCACCACTGTCGCCCACCGCCGCGGTGACCGTGGCAGCCGTCGCGGCATTCGGAAACCCCGCAACGAAGTTCGGTAACCCGCTATCGTCGGTAGGCATGTTCGCCGATCGCGCCATCGATCTCTGCAAGGACGGCGATCCGATTTGTTCTGATGGCCGAAATCCCCTCGCCCACAGAGGTTATGAGGACGCAATGGCCCAACAAGGGGCCAGCTTTGCAGCCGGAAGGGTATAGAGAAATGCGCGTAGTTGAGACAACAGCTGCCCTACTCGTCGGAGCCGCCGCGGCCATCACGCCGTCGATCGCGTTCGCTCCGGTGGCTTCTGCCGACTGTCCCGACATCGAAGTGGTCTTCGCCCGCGGCACTGACGAAGGCGCCGGTCTCGGGCGCATCGGTGGTGGGTTCGTTGATTCGTTGCGCGGCAAGGTCGGCGGCCGATCGGTCGGCGCCTACGCCGTGAACTATCCGGCAAGCTACGACTTCCTCGCCGCCGCCAGCGGCGCCAATGACGCCAGCGCGCACATCCAGTACATGATGGGCGCCTGCCCGAACACCAAGTTGGTGCTCGGCGGCTACTCGCAAGGCGCCGCGGTGATGGACGTCATCGCCGCAGTGCCCATTCCCGCGATCGGTTTCGATAACCCTCTGCCGCCCAACGCCCCCGACTTCGTACCGGCGATCGCCGTTTTCGGTAATCCATCGGCCAAGCTCGGCCTCCCGTTGACGATGAGCCCGGTGTGGGGTGGACGGGCCATCGACCTGTGCAACCCAGACGATCCGATCTGCCAGACCAATGGCGAAAGCGTTCCCGCCCACCGCGCCTACACCGGCGGACCGGTCGACACCGCCGCCGACTTCGTCGCGGGCCGCGTGTAGCTCACACCGTGCGTCAGAACGGGCGCGTCAACTCGTCGGCTAACATCGGCGTGGTGGTCATTCATGTCGAACGCAACTGCATGGGTCAACGGATTCGGCGCGGCTTACTGGCCGCAGTCTCCGCGAGTCTCCTAGCGGCTGGTCTGCTGGTAGGACCATCAGTCCTGGCTGGCGACAAGGCCATCCCGACGGCGTCGGCCGCCTGTCCCCAGGTCCAGGTGGTCTTTGCCCGCGGCCGTCTGGAGTCACCCGGCGTCGGGGTGCTCGGAAATGCGTTCGTCAGCGCGCTCCGCAAAAAGGTGAACAAGAACATCGATGTGTATGCGGTGCGCTATCCCGCCGACAACGAGATCGACGTCGGCGCCAACGATATGAGCGCGCACATCCAGAGCATCGCCAACACCTGCCCCGACACCCGCCTGGTACTCGGCGGTTACTCTCTGGGTGCCGCGGTCACCGACGTGGTCCTTGCGCTTCCGTTCGCGTTCTTCGGCTTCGACAATCCCTTGCCGGCGGATATGGAGCCGAAGATCGCTGCCGTCGCTCTCTTCGGCAACGGCTCGGCCTGGGCGGGGCCGATCACGAATTTCAACCCGACCTACTCCGAGCGAACCATCGAGTTGTGCCACGGTGCCGATCCGATCTGCAACCCGGCGGATCCCAATACGTGGGAGCAGAACTGGGTTGACCATGCGGCGAAGGCATACATAGACGCCGGCATGGTGAACCAGGCCGCCGACTTCGTCGCAGGCCGGCTGAACTAGTCGAAGCGGCGCACGTCGCGGGTCACCGCGATGCGCGCCTCGAGTTGGTGGTCGGGCGGATAGTCGACGCCGACGAGCGTCAGGCCTCGCGCCGGTGCGGCTGCGAAATCGCTGGAGCGACGTGACGCGTCCAACAAGCCTGCACACCAAGCCGGTTCGCGACGGCCCTCACCCACTGCGAGTAGGGCGCCGACGAGCGAGCGCACCATCGACCAGCAGAACGCGTCGGCGGTGACATGGGCGGTGACGAGATCGCCGGACTTCGACCAGTCCAGCCGTTGCAGGTCCCGGATCGTGGTGGCTCCCTCGCGGTATCGGCAGAACGCCGCGAAGTCGTGCAGCCCGATGAGTTCCCGCGAAGCGACCGTCATCGCCTCGACGTCCAGCGGACGCGGCCACGCGGTCACATACCGGGCATCCTGCGGATCGACGCCGTAGGGGGCGGTGGACAACCGGTACTCGTAATGACGTCGCAGGGCCGAGAACCGGGCGTCGAAACCCTTTGGCGCCCGGACGATATCGGTCACCCTGACATCGGGCGGCAGTAGCCGCGACAGCCGTCGGACCAACGGTAAGAACTCCGGAACCGCTTCGGCGGCGACATTCGCTCGGGCGTCGGGATCCTTCTTCCCCCGCGGGTAGGCGTGCGGGATCGCGTCGGCAGGCACATCGACGTGGGCCACCTGCGCAGTCGCGTGCACGCCGGTGTCGGTACGTCCGGCTGCGCGCAGCTGCACAGGGGTGCGGAACACCGTCGTCAGCGCCTCGTCGAGCACACCGGCCACGGTGCGCTGTCCCGCCTGCACCGCCCAGCCGGCGAACTCTGTTCCGTCATAGGCGATGTCGAGGCGAAGACGAATCACCGGACGCGACGAGATACGAACAAGCCCGCCACCGGAATCGATGGCGGGCTCATTCGTCATGTCACTAGGACTTGTCGGCATCCTCGGAGTCAGCCTCGTCGGCGTCAGCGTCGGTCGCCTCTGCCGTCTGAGCGTCGGCGATCGCCTCGTCCTCGGCCTTCGCCTCCTCGACCGAGGTCTCGTCGGAAGCCTTCGCCTCCTCGACCGAGGTCTCGTCGGAAGCCTCTGCCCCCTCGACCGATTCCTCGGCGTCCGGTCCGACAGCTTCCTCGGGCTCAACCGCCGCTTGCGGCGCCGCGGCGGCCGCAACGGGCGCAGCCTTCTTCGCCGCACCCGCGCGACGCGCACGGTTGGCCTCGGACGTCACCGTCTTCTCCCGCACCAGCTCGATGACGGCCATCGGGGCGTTGTCGCCCTGACGTGCCTCCACCTTGATGATGCGGGTGTAGCCGCCGGCGCGGTCGGCATAGAACGGCCCGATCTCGGCGAACAGGGTGTGCACCACATCCTTGTCCCGGATCTTCTTGAGCACCTCACGCCGGTTGTGCAGCGTGCCCTTCTTGGCGTGGGTGATCAGCTTCTCCGCGTACGGCCGCAGCGCCCGCGCCTTTGGCTCGGTGGTCTTGATCCTGCCGTGCTCGAAAAGCGATGTGGCCAGGTTGGCCAGCAGCGCCTTCTGGTGCGAGGACGACCCGCCGAGGCGACGGCCCTTGGTGGGCTTGGGCATTGGTGACTCCTTGTATTACGGCCGAGTTGGCTAACTCGGTCTAGAGCTGTTCGGTTTCGGCGAAGTCCTGATCGTTGTCCAGCTCGTAGCTGGCGTCGCTGTTCCACGTGCCGGTGGCGACGTCGTAGCCTGCGACCTCGGACGGATCGAACGTGGCCGGGCTGTCCTTCAGCGAGAGACCGAGCTGGTGCAGCTTGATCTTCACCTCGTCGATGGACTTCTGGCCGAAGTTGCGGATGTCCAGCAGATCGGACTCCGTGCGGGCGACGAGCTCGCCCACCGTGTGCACACCCTCGCGCTTGAGGCAGTTGTACGACCGGACCGTGAGGTCCAGGTCGTCGATCGGCAGTGCGAACGATGCGATGTGGTCCGCCTCGGCGGGCGATGGGCCGATCTCGATGCCCTCGGCCTCGACGTTGAGTTCGTGTGCCAGACCGAACAATTCGACCAGCGTCTTGCCCGCCGACGCCAGCGCGTCACGAGCGGTGATCGAACTCTTGGTCTCGACGTCCAGAATGAGCTTGTCGAAGTCGGTGCGCTGCTCGACGCGGGTGGCCTCCACCTTGTAGGTGACCTTCAGCACCGGCGAGTAGATGGAATCGACCGGGATGCGGCCGATTTCGGCGCCCGACGCCTTGTTCTGCACGGCGGGGACGTAGCCGCGGCCGCGCTCGACGACGAGCTCGACCTCCAGCTTGCCCTTGTCGTTGAGGGTAGCGATGTGCATCTCGGGGTTGTGCACCGTCACGCCGGCCGGCGGCACGATGTCACCCGCGGTGACCGCACCGGGGCCCTGCTTGCGCAGGTACATGGTGACCGGCTCGTCCTCCTCGGAGGACACAACCAGACCCTTGAGGTTCAGGATGATGTCGGTGACGTCTTCCTTCACCCCGGGAACGGTGGTGAACTCGTGCAGCACGCCGTCGATGCGGATGCTGGTGACCGCTGCGCCGGGAATCGACGACAGCAGCGTGCGCCGAAGCGAATTGCCAAGGGTGTAGCCGAATCCGGGCTCCAACGGCTCGATGACGAACTGAGAGCGATCCTCGGCAAGGACCTCTTCGGACAGTGTGGGTCGCTGAGAAATCAGCATGGTATTTCTTTCCTCCTTCGCGACAACCTCTATTTGATGTCGCGTATCCCAACCGCCATCCGGGCGGCTGGAAAGTCTTTACTTCGAGTAGAGCTCGACGATCAGCTGCTCGGTGAGCGGGACGTCGATCTGTGCACGCTCCGGCAGCTGATGCACCAGGATGCGCTGACGCTCGCCGACGACCTGCAGCCAGCCCGGAATCGGGCGCTCACCCGCGGTCTGACGAGAGATCTCGAACGGCAGCGTGTTGATCGACTTGTCCTTGACGTCGATGATGTCGTACTGCGACACCCGGAAGCTCGGGACGTCGACCTTGACACCGTTGACGGTGAAGTGACCGTGGCTGACCAGCTGGCGGGCCATCCGGCGGGTACGCGCCAGGCCGGCGCGGTACACAACGTTGTCGAGCCGGCTCTCCAGGATGCGCAGCAGGTTGTCACCGGTCTTGCCCGGCAGGCGGTTCGCCTCCTCGTAGTAGCGGCGGAACTGCTTCTCCATCACGCCGTAGGAGAAGCGGGCCTTCTGCTTCTCCTGCAGCTGCTGGCGGTATTCGCTCTCCTTGATCCGCGCACGGCCGTGCTGGCCGGGCGGGTAGGGGCGCTTTTCGAACGCTTGATCGCCGCCGACCAGGTCGACGCCGAGGCGGCGCGACTTGCGGGTTGCGGGTCCGGTGTAACGAGCCATGAGTACTTATCCTCCCTAGACCCGGCGCCGCTTGGGCGGACGGCAGCCGTTGTGCGGCTGCGGGGTGACATCGGAAATGGCGCCGACCTCGAGGCCGGCGGCCTGCAGTGACCGGATCGCGGTCTCGCGGCCCGAACCCGGGCCCTTGACGAACACGTCGACCTTCTTGACGCCGTGTTCCTGCGCCTTGCGCGCCGCGTTCTCGGCGGCCAGCTGCGCGGCGAACGGTGTCGACTTACGCGACCCCTTGAAACCGACATGGCCCGATGACGCCCAGGCGATGACGTTGCCCTGCGGATCGGTGATCGACACGATCGTGTTGTTGAAAGTGCTCTTGATGTGCGCTGCGCCGTGCGGGACGTTCTTCTTTTCCCTGCGACGGGTCTTCTGACCCTTACGAGACGATGCGCCCTGGGCTGCCTTTTTAGCGGGTGGCATTTACTTACCTGGCCTTCTTCTTGCCGGCGATGGTGCGCTTGGGGCCCTTGCGGGTGCGCGCATTGGTCTTGGTCCGCTGGCCACGCACCGGCAGGCCCCGGCGATGCCGTATGCCCTGGTAGCAGCCGATCTCGATCTTGCGGCGGATATCGGCCTGCACCTCGCGGCGCAGATCGCCCTCCACCTTGAGGTTGCCCTCGATGTAGTCGCGCAGCTGGGTCACCTGATCGTCGGACAGGTCCTTGGTGCGCAGCTCCCGGCTGATGCCGGTGGCTTCCAGGATCTCCTGGGAGCGCGTACGGCCAATGCCGTAGATGTACGTCAGCGCGATCTCCATGCGCTTGTCGCGCGGGAGGTCGACGCCTAAAAGTCGAGCCATTAGGCAGTGTTCCTTCTCTATGCGGAGGTCTGTTCCCAGTCCGTTCCTCCGACCAGGCCTCGGCGTGGAGCCGACATCTATGTCGCAGGGTCCGGCCTCCGTGCCGGGCGTTGGATGATGCTCTTCGCGTGAGCGCTCATCGCTGACGAGCGGCCTATCCGCTCAGTGGTGCTGGGAGGTCATCATTCAGTTGTGGTGCGGGGCTTCGGCGAGTTGCTCCTCGCGCAAGCGCCGGTGGCGCTCAGCCCTGTCGCTGCTTGTGACGCGGATCGGAGCAGATCACCATGACCCGCCCATGCCGACGGATCACCCTGCACTTATCGCAAATGGGCTTGACGCTCGGGTTCACCTTCACGGCTTGTCGATCCTGTTCTTGTCTTAAGTGATGTCGGGCTGACTACTTGTACCGATAAACGATGCGGCCCCGGGACAGGTCGTAGGGAGACAACTCCACCACCACGCGGTCCTCGGGCAGGATGCGGATGTAGTGCTGCCGCATCTTGCCGCTGATGTGGGCGAGCACCTTGTGTCCGTTCTCCAGCTCAATGCGGAACATCGCATTGGGCAGGGGTTCGACCACGCGGCCCTCGACCTCGATGGCACCGTCTTTCTTGGCCATTGTTGTTCGGAGATCCTCCGTGTCCTTCTGGTTCTTTGGCGCCTGGCGGCGCAGAATTCGTTCCGACTACAAAACGTGAGCCGGTAGCTAGAAATTCCAGAACTGGGGCACGCAAGAGCCGGCGCGTATACCGCACCGTTGGTCCATACTACCTGCTCGACGGCGTGCCCCAAAATCGCCGAACGGCCACCTCAGCGCTGTCTTGTCGACCTCATATTACCTGGACAACCGGCGCATAATTGATCGCGATGACGCGATCCAGTGTGGAGCCACGTAAACCTGCCGTCCTCACCGTCGATGACGACCCCGCAGTATCGCGGGCGGTCGCCCGCGACCTCCGCCGACACTACGGCGAGCGGTACCGCATAGTGCGCGCCGAGTCCGGGGCCGACGCGATCGACACGCTGAAGGAACTCAAGCTGCGCGGTGACACTGTGGCTGTCTTCGTCGCCGATTACCGCATGCCCCAGATGAGCGGCATCGAGTTTCTCGAGAAGGCGATGGACTTCTTCCCGCTGGCGCGGCGGGTGCTGCTGACCGCCTACGCGGACACCCACGCCGCCATCGATGCCATCAACGTCGTCGACCTCGACCACTACCTGCTCAAGCCGTGGGACCCGCCGGAGGAGAAGCTCTATCCGGTGATCGACGCCCTCCTCGAGGATTGGCGCGCGGTGGGCGATCGCGGGATGCCGTACACCAAGGTCATCGGTCACCGGTACAACGACCGGTCATGGGAGGTGCGGCAGTTTCTGGCGCGCAACGAGTACTCCTTCCGTGCAGTCAATGCCGACGAGCCGAAGGGGCAGCAACTGCTCGAGGCCGCAGGAATCGACGGCAGCAGGCTTCCGGTCGTCATCACCGAGAAGGGCGAGACTCTGGTCGATCCGACGGACGTCGAGCTGGCAACGCTGCTCGGCCTGTCGACCAGCCCGCAATTGCAGATGTACGACCTCGCGGTGATCGGCGGCGGTCCGGCCGGGCTCGCCGCGGCGGTGTACGGCGCATCGGAGGGACTCGAGACGGTGCTGATCGAGCGGACCTCCACCGGCGGGCAGGCGGGGCGCAGTTCGAAGATCGAGAACTACCTCGGCTTCCCGTTGGGCGTCTCCGGCGCCGAGCTGACCACGTCGGCGCGCCGCCAGGCCGAGAAGTTCGGCGCCGAGGTCATCACCACTCAGGAGGCGGGCAAGCTCGAGGTGAACGGCGTCGGCGCCGCCCATTCGATCCGCCTCAACGACGACAAAACCATCGGCGCGCGCGCCGTCATCCTTGCCACCGGCGTCGAGTACCGCCAGCTCCAGATCACCGGATGCTGGGACGATCCCGACGACTCGGCGTGCAACTACATCGGCCGCGGCGTTTATTACGGGGCGTCGGTGTCGGACAACACCGAATGCGCCGGCGAGGACGTCTACATCGTCGGTGGTGCGAACTCGGCGGGTCAGGCCGCCATGTACATGTCGCAGACCGCCAAGTCGGTCACGATGCTGATCCGCGGCCCGTCGCTGGAGGCCGGCATGTCGCAGTACCTGGTCGATCGCATCCTCAAGACTCCGAACATCACGGTCCGGACCTGCACCGAAGTCGTCGACACCGTCGCGGCGGACGGCCACCTGTCCGGTTTGGTCCTCCTCGACAAGCGGACGGATGAAACAGAGACGGTGTCATGCGACCGGATGTGCTGCTTCATCGGCGCGACGCCGCGCACCGACTGGTTGGAGGAAGCGGGAGTAGCCCGCGACGACTACGGCTTCATCCTGTCCGGTCCGGACGTGATGAAGGTCAGCGGATGGATGCTGGACCGCCCGCCTCACCACCTGGAAACAAGTGTGCCGGGTGTGTTTGTTGCAGGAGATGTGCGCTCGGAGTCCGCGAAGAGGGTGGCGGCCGCCGTCGGCGAAGGGTCGATGGCAGTGATGCTGGTGCACAGGTATCTGGCGGAAGCCTAGAGAGGACCACCATGGGCGACGAATGCGTCCGCGACGAGCTTCGGACCTTGTTCCTGTTCGAGGACTTGTCCGACGAGCAGCTCGACATGCTGTGCGCTTACGGTCATATCGAGACGTTCCCCGCCGGTCCGCTGTGCCTCGAGGGCGAGCCTGCGAGCTGCTTCTATGTGATGATCGACGGCGAACTGATCATGTCGAAGCGCTCCGGCGGCGTGGACATCCAGACCGGTCGCACGTCGCAGCGCGGCGTGTATTTCGGCGCCTGGTCGGCATACGTCCCCGGCGAAGAGCACATCTACGAGGCCTCCGTACGCCTGACGAAGCCATCTCGCTGCTTTGTCCTCGACGCCGACGCCTTCGCGCGGTTCATGCAGTCGCAGTTCCCCATGGCCGTGCACCTGCTCGAGGGCCACAAGGTGGGCGGCAGGCGGCAGAGCCAGATCATCGGCCAGCGCGAGAAGCTGCTGGCTCTGGGCACCATCACCGCCGGGCTGACCCATCAGCTCAACAATCCCGCTGCTGCGACTGCGCGCGCGGTGGCCGATCTCCGCGAGGGTGTCGGCCACATGCGGCACAAGCTGGCGATGGTGGCCGAGGCCAAGTTCACGCCCGAGGCACTGCGCGTTCTGGTGAACATCCAGGACCAGGTCGCTGAACAGGTGGCCAAGAACACGGACGTGGAACTCACCGCTCTCGAGGCGTCCGACCGCGAGGACCAGATCGGTGACTGGCTCGAGGACCACGGGATCGCGGGCGCCTGGGACTATGCGCCGACGTTCGTGGAGGCCGGGCTGGACACCGACTGGCTGGAGCGCGTCTCGTCGTTGGTCGACGACGTCGACGCGACGGCCTCACTGCAGGGTGCGATCGGGTGGCTGAAGTACACCATCGACAACGAGCTTCGAATGAACGAGATCGCCGAGGCCAGCAAGCGCATCTCGGCGCTGCTCGCCGGCGCCAAGCAGTATTCGCAGATGGACCGCGGCGCCTACGGGAGCGCCGATGTCCACGAACTGCTGCGCAGCACGATCATGATGTTCGGCGACAAGATCGGGATGGAGGGCAAGGGCAGGCCCGTCACGCTGGTCAAGGACATGGACAAGACATTGCCTGAATTGCAGTGCTACCCCGGCGATCTCAACCAGGTGTGGACCAACATCATGGAAAACGCGATTCAGGCGATGGACGGTCGCGGCACCCTGACCATTCGCACCGCGCGCGAGAACGATCAAATGATTCGCGTCGAGATCTGCGACGACGGCCCCGGTATCCCCGAAGACGTCATCGACCGAATCTTCACTCCGTTCTTCACCACCAAGCCGTTCGGCAAGGGCACCGGACTCGGGTTGGATTTGGCGTGGCGCATCGTCGTCGAGAAGCACGGCGGGAACATCTCCGTGCAATCGAAGCCGGGCGACACGCGGTTCATCGTGTGCCTGCCCTTGGTGGCGCCGGCGCCGATGACACCGACACCCGGTGAGCTCTCGAAGGCCGGCACGGAATAGCTTGCGCCGCGTCGTAGGTTGGAGAAACCATGACGACTCCAAATCTCGGCACGTTCGGCGCGTTCGGTCACCATTCGATGTGGCAGCAACTGAGTCCTGAGCAACTGCGAGAAATCGAGGCTCTCGGCTACGGGGCCATCTGGGCGGGTGGCTCACCGGCGGCGGAACTGTCGTGGGTCGATCCCATCCTCGATCAGACCGACAACCTGAAGCTGGCCACCGGGATCGTCAACATCTGGACCGCTGAAGCGGGGCCGGTCGCGGAGTCGTTCCACCGCATCGAGAAGGCCCACCCTGGGCGCTTCCTGCTCGGCATCGGTGTCGGGCATCCCGAGGCGCATCAGCAGTACCGCAAACCGATCGATGCACTCACCGATTATCTGGACAAGCTCGACGAGTACGGCGTGCCCAAGAACAGCCGCGTGGTGGCCGCGCTCGGCCCCAAGGTGTTGAAGCTGTCGGCGGAACGCGCCGCGGGAGCGCATCCCTATCTCACGACACCGGAACACACCGCCGAAGCGCGCGGGCTGATCGGGGCAGAGGCGCTCCTCGCGCCCGAGCACAAGGCGGTGCTGACCACCGACCCGGAGAAGGCCCGCGCCGTCGGACGCAAGGCGCTCGAGATCTACCTCAACCTGGCCAACTACTTGAACAGCTGGAAGCGGCTGGGGTTCACCGATGAAGACGTGGCGAAGCCCGGAAGCGATCGGCTGGTCGACGCCCTCGTCGCCTACGGCACCCCCGACGAGATCGCCGCGCGGCTGAAGGAGCACATCACTGCCGGCGCAGACCATGTGGCGGTGCAGGTGCTGACCGGACCTGACAAGCTGGTCCCTGCGCTCGCCGAACTCGCCGGGCCGCTCGGCCTTTCGTTAGTCGACACACAGGGGGACCCGCAATGACCGACGCTGTTTCACTCAAGCCAGATCTCGGCCGATACGGAGTGTGGACCTTCGGGACCCCTAAACCCGAACAGGCCGTCGAGGTCGAAAAGCTCGGGTACGGCGCCCTCTGGATCGGCGGCTCCCCCGCGGGCAATCTCGAGTACGTCGAGCCGATTCTCGAGCAGACAGAGACGCTGCAGGTGGCGACCGGCATCGTCAACGTCTGGACGGCGCCCGCGGGTGAAGTCGCAGAGGCGTACCACCGGATCGAGAACGCCTACCCTGGCCGGTTCTTGCTGGGTGTCGGCATCGGCCACCCCGAGCACACCGACGAGTACCGCAAGCCCTACGACGTGCTGGTGGAATACCTTGACGCGCTGGACGCCGCCAAGGTGCCGACCAGCAGACGCGTGGTGGCGGCCCTGGGGCCGAAGGTGCTCAAGCTGGCGGCGCAGCGCAGCGCAGGTGCCCACCCATATCTGACGACACCGGAGCACACCGGTTCGGCCCGCGAATTGGTCGGTCCCACCGTGTTTTTGGCGCCCGAGCACAAGGTCGTGCTGACCAACGATGCGGACGAGGGACGCGAGGTCGGCCGGCAGGCCGTCGATTTTTACCTGAACCTGAGCAACTACCTCAACAACTGGAAGCGGCTCGGCTTCACCGACAAGGATGTGGCGAAGCCCGGCAGCGACCGGCTGATCGACTCGGTGGTCGCCTACGGCAGTGCCGACGACATCGCCAAGCGTCTCAACGAGCACTTGGAGGCAGGGGCCGACCACGTGACGATCCAGGTGCTCGGCGGCTGGGACAAGCTGCTGCCGACACTGAAGGAGCTGGCCGGGCCGCTGGGGCTGAAGGGCTAGAACTTCGCGGACCGTTACGGTAGTTCCATGCGGTTGCTGGTCACCGGAGGCGCGGGGTTCATTGGCGCCAATTTCGTGCACAGCGTGGCGGGTGAGCACGCGGTGACGGTGCTCGACGCACTGACGTATTCCGGCAGCCGCGAGTCGCTGGCGCCAGTCGAGGACGACATCGAACTGATTCAGGGCGACATCGCCGACGCCGAGTTGATGACGAAGCTCGTCGCGCAGACCGATGCCGTCGTGCACTTCGCAGCCGAGACCCACGTCGACAACTCGCTGGCCGACCCTGCGCCGTTTCTGCATTCCAATGTGATCGGCACCTACACGGTTTTGGAGGCGGTGCGCCGGCACGGGGTGCGGCTGCATCACATCTCGACCGACGAGGTCTACGGGGATCTCGAACTGGACGAACCTCGCCGCTTCACCGAAGGCACGCCGTACAACCCGTCCAGCCCGTACTCGTCGACCAAGGCAGCCGCCGACATGCTGGTGCGAGCGTGGGTGCGCTCCTACGGTGTACGGGCGACGATCTCCAACTGCTCCAACAATTACGGCCCCTATCAGCACGTCGAGAAGTTCATTCCGCGGCAGATCACCAACGTGCTGACCGGCAGGCGACCCAAGCTGTACGGCAACGGCCACAACGTACGTGACTGGATTCACGTCGACGACCACAACGGCGCGGTGTGGAGGGTCCTGCAGGATGGCCAAATAGGTCGCACGTACCTGATCGGATCCGAGGGCGAACGGGACAACTTGTCGGTGATGCGAACGATTCTGGCGTTGATGGACCGTGATCCCGACGACTTCGACCACGTCGTCGACCGCGTCGGCCACGACTTGCGGTACGCGATCGATCCGTCGGCGCTGCGCGACGAACTCGGGTGGGAGCCCAAGCACACCGAATTCGAAGACGGCTTGCGCGCGACCATCGAGTGGTATCGCGACAACGAATCCTGGTGGCGGCCAATAAAAGACGGCGTCGAGGACACATATCAGAACCGTGGTCAGTAACGTGGAGGCACGCGAGCTCGCCGTTCCCGGCGCATGGGAGATCACGCCGAAGCAGCACACCGACGATCGCGGCGTCTTCTTCGAGTGGTTCACCGATACCGGATTTCGCGCATTCGCCGGACATCGCCTGGATCTGCGTCAGGCCAATTGCTCGGTCTCGGCGGCCGGCGTGCTCCGTGGTCTACACTTCGCGCAGTTGCCCCCGAGCCAGGCCAAGTACGTCACCTGCGTACGCGGAGCGGTGTTCGACGTCGCTGTCGACATTCGTGTCGGCTCACCCACTTTCGGGCAGTGGGACTCAGTGCTGCTCGACGACCGCGACCGCCGCTCGATTTACCTCAGCGAGGGCCTGGCGCACGGTTTTCTTGCCCTGCAGGACGACTCGACGGTGATGTACATGTGCTCAGCCGGATACGACCCGGACCGCGAGCACACCATCCGGGCTACCGACCCCGCCCTTGCCATTGACTGGCCCGGCACGGGCAATGTGCTGTCGGACCGAGACGCCGAGGCGCCGACGCTCGAAGAGGTCAAGGCCGCGGGCCTCCTCCCGACGTGGGACGACACTCGGGCGTTTGTCGAGGAGCTCCGCCGCCGCGACTCCTGAGCGCCGAGACTGCACAGATCGCTCCCGTCGCAGTTCGCCGAGTCCACCGTGCCGATTCCGAGGAAAACTCTGCGACTCGGAATTCAACCGAGGACATTCAACTTGTAGGAGTGTGCGGGCCGTCAGGCCTGTCGTGCCCTTTCAACCAGGAGCCTCCTATGGACGTCGGCATTCACGTGCCAATCTTCGATATCGACGGCGGCACCACATCCATCGCCGGTGAACTTGCCAGGGTCGGCGCCGCCGTCGAGGCCTCCGGTGCCAACTGGCTGTCCTTCATGGACCACTTCTTTCAAATCGAGCCGACGGGTCTGCCCGCAGAGTCGAACATGCTCGAGGGCTACACGACGCTGGGATTCCTCGCCGCTCATACTTCGACCGTCAGCCTCGGCTTGCTGGTCACCGGCGTGACCTACCGCCATCCCGGCATCCTCGCCAAGACGGTCACCACCTTGGACGTGCTGTCGGGCGGTCGCGCGGTCCTTGGCCTCGGCGCCGCATGGTTCGAGCGTGAGCACCGCGGGCTCGGCGTGCCGTACCCGCCGTTGGCCGAACGCTTCGAACGGCTCGAAGAGGCGCTGCAGATCTGCGATCAGATGTGGGATCCGAACAACAACGGCCCCTACACCGGCCGGCACTATCAATTGGCGGAGACGCTGTGTTCGCCGCAGCCGATCAATCGACCCAAGGTGATGATCGGCGGCAGCGGTGAGCGCAAGACGCTGCGGCTGGTGGCCCAGTATGGCGATGCGTGCAATCTGTTCGCCAGCTCGCCCGAGGAGGTTGAGCACAAGCTCAACGTTCTGCGGCGGCACTGCGACGACGTCGGCCGCGATTACGCCGAAATCCGCAAGACGGTGATGGCCAACAATCCTCGGCATACTCCCGAGACGCGCGACGCATTCGTCGCTCAGATGGCCGACTACGCGAAACTGGGAGTGCAGACCGCGATCACGATGACGACCAGCGGCTCCCCGGCTGCCTGGATCGACGGCATGGCGCCCGCCTTCCAGCAGCTCGTCGGGCTCGGGTAACGGCTTTATCGGCGGGCCCTTGCGCAGCACCCCTCGGCGTTACTAGGATATCCTAGTATTCGAATTTCTTGCCGGAGGGCACGGTCATGACCACACAGATTCCACACTTCATCGAGGGGCGACGCAGCAACCTGGCGTCGACCCGAACCGCCGACGTGATGAACCCAAGCACCGGCGAAGTACAGGCTCAGGTGCTCCTGGCGTCGGCCGCCGACGTCGACACCGCGGTGGCCTCGGCCGTCGAGGCTCAAAAGAAATGGGGCGCCTGGAATCCCCAGCGCCGGGCACGCGTGATGATGAAGTTCGTCGAGCTGGTCAACACCAATGTCGACGAGCTGGCCGAACTGCTCTCAATGGAGCACGGCAAAACGGTTCCCGACTCCAAGGGCGACATCCAGCGCGGTATCGAGGTCATCGAGTTCGCGATCGGCATCCCGCACCTGCTGAAGGGCGAGTTCACCGAGGGCGCCGGCACCGGCATCAACGTGTACTCGCTCCGCCAGCCGCTCGGGGTGGTCGCCGGCATTACCCCGTTCAACTTCCCCGCGATGATTCCGCTGTGGAAGGCCGGGCCCGCCCTCGCATGCGGCAACGCGTTCATCCTCAAGCCGTCCGAGCGCGACCCGTCCGTCCCGCTACGGCTCGCGGAACTCTTCGTCGAGGCCGGTCTGCCGCCAGGAGTGTTCCAGGTGGTGCAGGGCGATAAGGAAGCCGTCGACGCGATACTCGAGCATCCCGACATCCAGGCCGTCGGCTTCGTCGGCAGCTCCGACATCGCGCAGTACATCTACTCGAACGCCGCGGCGAACGGAAAACGCGCACAGTGCTTCGGCGGTGCGAAGAACCACATGATCGTGATGCCCGACGCCGACCTCGATCAGGCCGTCGATGCGCTGATCGGTGCCGGCTACGGCAGTGCCGGCGAGCGGTGCATGGCCATCAGCGTCGCGGTGCCCGTGGGCGAAGAGACGGCAAACCGGTTGCGCGCCAGGCTCGTCGAACGCATCAATGCGCTGCGTGTCGGCCACAGCCTTGACCCAAAGGCAGATTACGGTCCCCTGGTCACCGAAGCGGCCCTCAAGCGCGTGCGCGACTACATCGCCCAGGGCGTGGAAGCCGGCGCGGAGGCCGTGGTCGACGGACGCGAACGCGCCACTGACGAGCTGACTTTCGATGAAGCCGACCTGTCGAAGGGTTACTTCATCGGGCCAACGCTGTTCGATCACGTCACCTCCGACATGTCGATCTACACCGACGAGATCTTCGGGCCGGTGTTGTGCATGGTGCGCGCCAAAGACTACGACGAAGCCCTGCGCCTCCCCTCCGAACATGAGTACGGCAACGGCGTCGCGGTTTTCACCCGCGACGGCGACACCGCGCGTGACTTCGTGTCGCGGGTGCAGGTCGGCATGGTCGGCGTCAACGTCCCGATCCCCGTTCCGGTGGCCTACCACACGTTCGGCGGCTGGAAGCGGTCCGGCTTCGGAGACCTGAACCAACACGGGCCCGCATCGATCATCTTCTACACGAAGGTGAAGACGGTGACCGAGCGGTGGCCCTCCGGCATCAAGGATGGCGCCGAGTTCGTCATCCCGACCATGAAATAGAGCTGAAGTAGTCCACATGGATTTCTTCGGTCTGGACGACGACGAACGCGTCATCGCCGAGACGGCGGCGGCGTTCGCCGAGAAGCGTCTTGCCCCAAATGCGTTGCAGTGGGACAAGTCGCATCACTTCCCGGTCGAGGAGCTCCGTGAGGCTGCGGAGCTGGGCATGGCGGCGATCTACTGCGGCGAAGACGCCGGCGGCAGCGGTCTGCGTCGCATCGACGCCGTCCGGATCTTCGAGCAACTGGCCGCCGCCGATCCCACCGTCGCGGCGTTCCTGTCGATCCACAACATGTGCGCGTGGATGGTGGACACCTACGGCACACACGAACAACGCAAATCGTGGGTGCCGAAGCTCGCGTCGATGGAAGCCATCGCCAGCTACTGCCTGACCGAACCCGGCGCCGGATCGGACGCCGGCGCGCTGCGCACGAAGGCCGTACGTGACGGCGACCATTACGTGCTCGACGGCGTCAAGCAGTTCATCTCCGGGGCCGGCGCGTCCGACGTGTACATCGTGATGGCCAGAACCGGCGACCCCGAGACCAAGCCGGGCCCACGCGGCATCTCGGCTTTCATCGTCGAAAAGGGCACTCCCGGGCTCAGTTTCGGCGCCGACGAGGAGAAGATGGGCTGGCACGCCCAGCCGACCGCGCAGGTCGTCTTCGAGGGCGCCCGGATCCCGGCAGATGCGATGCTCGGCGGTGCCGAGGGTGAAGGCACCGGCTTCTCGATCGCGATGAACGGACTCAACGGCGGCCGAATCAACATTGCGGCGTGCTCGCTCGGCGGTGCCCAGGCCGCCTACGACAAGGCGGCCGGCTACCTGGCCGACCGGCAGGCATTCGGTGGTCCGCTGCTGGACGAGCCGACGATCCGGTTCACGCTGGCCGACATGGCCACCGCACTGGAGACGTCGCGAACAATCTTGTGGCGTGCGGCAACCGCGCTTGACAGCAACCACCACGACAAGGTGGAACTGTGCGCGATGGCCAAGCGGTACGTCACCGACACCTGCTTCGACGTCGCCGATCAGGCGTTGCAAATGCATGGCGGCTATGGCTATCTCACCGAGTACGGACTCGAGAAGATCGTCCGCGATCTGCGGGTGCATCGAATCCTTGAAGGAACCAACGAAATCATGCGCGTGGTCATCGGTCGGGCTGCGGCGGGCCGAGCCCGCGATTCAGCAGCAGCCGCCCGTGCCCGCGCCTCTTAACCGGGAGGGTCAATGACCAGCATCGCGTTCTTGGGACTTGGCAACATGGGCGGACCGATGGCGGCCAACCTCGCCGCCGCCGGCCACACCGTGCACGGTTACGACCCGGTGCCTGCGCTGAAGTCGGCGGCAGAGGAGAAGGGTGTCACGGTGTTCGACACCGGCGCGACGGCGGTCGCTGACGCCGACGTCGTGATCACGTCACTGCCGAACGGCGCGGTCGTCATGGCCTGCTATGACGAGGTGCTGCCCGCGGCGAAGGACGGTGCCCTGTTCATCGACACGTCTACCATATCGGTCGCCGACGCCCGCGAAATCCACCAGCAAGCGGTGGACCGCGGTTTCGCGCAACTCGACGCTCCGGTATCCGGTGGCGTCAAGGGCGCCACCGCGGGCACGCTTGCGTTCATGGTCGGCGGTGAGGATGAAGCCGTCGGACGCGCGCGGCCGGTACTGGAGCCGTTGGCGGGCAAAATCATTCACTGCGGAGGCCCCGGCAATGGCCAAAGCGCCAAACTGTGCAACAACATGGTGCTCGCGGTTCAGCAGATCGCGGTCGGAGAGGCTTTCGTGCTGGCCGAGAAGCTCGGCCTGTCCGCGCAGTCGCTCTTCGATGTGATGACAGGCGCCACCGGCAACTGCTGGTCGGTGCACACCAACTGCCCGGTCCCCGGCCCGGTGCCGACATCGCCCGCCAACAACGACTTCAAACCGGGCTTCGCGACGGCGCTGATGAACAAGGATCTCGGTCTGGCGATGGACGCGGTCAACTCGACCGGCTCAGCCGCACCGCTGGGCACCCACGCAGCCGACATCTATGCAAAGTTCAACGCCGACCACGCCGACAAGGACTTCAGCGCGGTGATCGAACTGCTACGCGGTAACTGATTTTCCGACGGCCGAGCGCCACTGCCACGGCCCGTTCAATGCCGGGCCGTGGCAGACGGGGACGGGGAATTACTTGTTACACCCCTTGGTTGACGCGACCGAACTCAACCTGCTTGCCGTCATATGTACCGGTGCAAACCGTCACCGTGTCGTATTTGAGGACCCCGGGGTTTAGAACAGTGAAACTGTGGCTGGTGTTGGGTCCGATGTCGAAGTCCTCGTGGACTGACAACCCAAAGCCAACAGGGGTTGCGTCGTACGTGCAGCTACCGCCGATGCCCGCGTTGTTCTTGACAGTCACGGTCCAGTTCCCGAATGTCGGCTTATTGAAGGACACCGTGACGGCGTTCGTCGGTGGCGGACAGGTTTGGCCGGGGGGAACTTCCTTTTGCGGCCCACCTGGTGGACAAACTACGTTCGGCTCCACTGGCGGTAGCGCCTTTTTCTCCTCCGCGGGCGGGGTGCCCGCGCCCCCCGGCACACCCGGACCCACGGGCGGTGTGACCGTCGCGGGCCTGCCGAATATGATGCCGACCCAGTCGGTCTCGGTCGTTTCGTAGCGGGTGAAGCTCACGCCGAACTCGGTCCAGTAGCAATCGCTCAACGCGGGTCCCGCGCCTCTCTTGTAGGCATCGGTTGTTGCGGCGGCGATGGGATCACCCACACCGATGAAAGGCAGTACATCACCGCCGTACTGGGCCTTCTTCTGATCAATCGACGCTTGGGGCTCGGGGATGAACTGGCCCATTGCGAAACCGATGTCCTGGAGTGTCTGGTTGTATTTCAATGCCTGACAAGTCGTTGTGGCGCGGTCGCGGTTGACGATCCCTCTAAGGTTGGCGAGGTCGTCGGCGTGCGCCACCGGCGCCGTCAATGTCAGGGTCAGCGCGCAGCCAGCCACCAGGGTCGCGATGCGCGCAAATCGCTTTTTGGTCATGAGACCCCTCCCCGGGTTGCCTGTGTGTGCATTGGCGAATATGGCCCCCGACAAAGTGACACTAGAGCAAATTCGATCTGGCACAGTGTAGGGCGAAATCTGTAGAGATGTGCACAGTTTCCTACATGTTCGCTGAAAGTGGCACCCGGCAGCGCGGCGTCAGCTATGCTGTTCCGCCCACAGGCGACGCCACCAGAACGTCGCCGGATTTACGCCGCTGACACTTTCTGCCCGGCCCAGAAACGGCGATGCAGCCGTTGGCAATCCGCAATCCGCATCGGCTCGCTGCCTGCATAGTCGGGCCTGACCGATACCGCGGCGGGGATTTCGGGCGCACCGTCGCCGGTGATGACCGCGGTGGCCAGACCCGTGGAGGTAGCCGCGCGCAGTCCCGAAGCGGAACCCGTGACGGCGAGCGCATTCTCCGCGGGTATCCCGAGCTCCCACAGTGCGGTCCGGAAAGCTTCGGGATCCGGCATGGGCTTCTTGACGTCGTCGGCGGTCACCACCGTCTCGACGATCCCGTCGCCGATCAGTTGACGCACCAACGGCTCGGCCCAGCTTCGCTGGCCACCTGTGACCACGGCTACCGCGACGCCTGCGGTGAAGGCCTCCATGACGAGGTCGACCAGTCCCGGCCGCGGCGTCAGGTCGGCGTCGAGGATCATCTCGTCCAGCACCATCGTCTTGGTCGTATAGATGTCGTCGGCGAGCAACCGGGTCAGCACATCGGACTCGGTGGAGACGCTGCGCTTGCGCAGTTCGGCCGAGACTCGCTGACGCTCATCGGAGAGTGCCAGCAGTTGCCGGTACCGCGCGACGGACCACTCGAAGCTCATGCCGTGAGCGGCGAAGGCGGCGTTATAGGCAACGCGATGCCCCCCGCATTCGACGTCGGCCAGCGCGTCGAGGTCAAACACCAGTGCACGGAGGGAATCCACGTTGGCGCCGAGTGGTGAGGCGCAGTCCCACCAGAACCGACCCGCACGCCAAGTCTTTTGCTGTGTCGTAGGCACGTTCAAAGAGTGGCCCAGACCACAGGTGTCAAGCCTCCCCCATTAGGGGGATTGGCCAGGCCAAGTTGCGGAGCGCCTTCCTACCCCGGCTCTAAGGTATTGCCATGGCGTCCGACAACCCGCTCGCCTCCAGACCAGTACGAATCGTCTTGGTGGACGACCATGAAATGGTCATCGAGGGTCTCAAGGCGATGCTCGCTGCGTTCTCCGACCGGGTGGCGGTGGTAGGGCAGGCCATCGGCGCTGAGCGAGCGCTCAGCGTGGTCGACGAACTCGATCCCGACATCGTGCTGTCCGACGTTCGAATGCAGGGTTCAAGCGGCCTTGACCTGTGTCAGACGCTGCGCGAGCGCCGATCGGATCGAAAGGTCGTCATGTTGTCGGTCTACGACGACGAGCAATACCTCTTTCAGGCTTTGCGGGTCGGCGCAGCGGGATACCTCTTGAAGAGCATCAGCAGCGACGAACTGGTGCGCCAGCTCGAATTCGCGCACCGGGGCGCGACCGCCATCGATCCGGGCATGGCCGCCAGGGCAGCCGACACGGCGGCCAGGATGCAGCGCGACGAGTTCTGGCCGGGGGCACGGCAAGGGCTCACCCAGCGCGAGAGCGAGATTCTTTCGCTCGTCGTCAACGGCCTGTCCAACCGGGGCATCGCAGGCAAGCTGGTCATCGGCGACGAGACAGTGAAGACGCACCTGCGGTCGATCTACCGCAAGCTCGGCGTCAGTGACCGCACCGGCGCCGTCGCCACCGCACTGCGCGAGGGAATCTTCCAATGACTCCAGTTGGTGGAGGCCCGTTGCGGCCGAACGCGGTTCGCGATCTCGTCGACGCCGACCGCGAGCTCGCGCTGTTGCGTGAACTGATCCAGGCGGCGTCCAGCGGCCCCGGCGTCGAACCGCTCGCCGCGGCAGCCGCCAAGATGATCACCGCGGCCACCGCCACCGACGTCTGCTTTGTGCACGTCCTCGACGACAGCGACCGGTCGCTGACCCTTGCCGGGGCGACGCCGCCGTTCGACAGCGAGGTCGGCAAGATCCGGCTTCCGCTCGGTTCGGGTGTCTCCGGCTGGGTGGCCAGCCATCGGGAGCCGGTCGTCATCACCCACGACAAGGAATCCGATCCGCGGTACATGCCGTTCCAGTCGCTTCGCGGTTCAGATTTCACGTCGATGGTGTCGGTGCCGATGGAAACCGATCCCGGCGGTCTGGTCGGTGTGCTCAACGTGCACACCGTCGCGCGGCGCGAGTTCACCTCCGGCGATGTGGAATTGCTGTTGGTGATCGGTCGGTTGATCGCCGGAGCGCTGCACCAGGCGCGCCTGCACCGGCAACTGGTCGCTCGCGAACGCGCGCACGAGAATTTCGTCGAGCAGGTCATCGAGGCCCAGGAGCTCGAGCGTCGCCGCTTGGCGGCCGACATCCACGATGGCATCTCGCAGCGGCTGATCACCCTGTCCTATCGGCTCGACGCGGCTTCGCGCGTCGCGCAAACCGACTCTACGGCGATGGCTGAACAGCTGGACATCGCAAGGGAACTCGTCGATCTGACACTGCAGGAAGCGCGCGCGGCGATCAGCGGCCTGCGGCCGCCGGTGCTCGACGACCTCGGCCTGGCGGGTGGGCTGGCCAGCCTGGCGCGCTCGATAGGGCAGATCGAAGTCAAGGTCGAACTCGCTGAGAAGCGGTTGCCCGACCACGTCGAACTCGCGCTGTATCGCATCGCGCAGGAATGCCTGCAAAACGTCGTCAAACACGCCGGTGCGTCGACGGCGCGGCTGATGTTCGCGGTCGACGACGACACGGCGCGACTGGAGATCGTCGACGACGGGGTCGGCTTCGACACATTCGAGCACCCCCTGGGCAGCGACGAGATGGGCGGCTACGGCTTGCTGTCGATGGCCGAACGCGCCGAGATCGTCGGCGGCAGGCTCAACATCAGATCGCGACCCGGCGCGGGGACGGCCGTCACGGCGACGATCCCGCTGCCCAACGTCGCGGACTAGGAGAAGTCGCCGGCGTTGCGCCGTAGCGTTTCGATCGATGCCGCCAGCGCCCGCGATTCGTCGTCGGAGAGGCCGATGTCGGCGAAGACCTCCTTGTTGAGCGTCACGGTCGCGTCCTCGACGGTGGAACGTCCGAGCTTGGTGATCTGCACCAGCGTGGTGCGGCCGTCGGTGGGGTGGGGCAGCCGCTCCACCAGCCCGTGTGCTTCCAGCCGACGGATCGCATGCGTCACGCTGGTGACGTGCACCTGCAGCCGGTCGGACGCCTTGGTGATCGGCAGCGCGCCGTTGCGACTGAACGCCAGCAGCCGTAGCAGCTCGTAACGTGCGAAGCTGAGGTCATACGGCCGCAACGCGTTCTCGACGCGGGCCAGCAGGATCTGGTGGGCCCGCATCACCGACGTGACCGCGACCATCCCGTCCGAGACGTCACCCCAGCCGGCGCGTTCCCAGTTGACACGCGCTAGCTCGATGGGATCCCGCTTGTGCGGATCCGTGGGCGATTCTGAGTCCACGACTCTTCATACCGCAGCCCACGCCCGAGGTGAACGAATTTCAGCGCGACGCGAATGGCTCCAGTGCGTTCAGCACCGCCCTGGTCGACTGACGATTGCCGACGGTTATCCGGACGCTGCCATTGGCGTAGTCGCGGATTCGCAGACCGGTGTCGTCGAAGAACTGGCTCCACGGCCGACTGTTGGTAGGCAGATACACGAAGTTCGCATGGCTGTCAGTGCTGTACACCCCCATCGAATGCAGCCGCATCCGCAGATACCGTCGCTCCGATGCGATCATCCGAATCCGTTGCTGCAGCTGACTTTCTGCATCGTAGGACGCCGCGACCGCCACCAGACCGGTGATGCCGATACCGAACGGCAACTGCATGGTCCACAGTCTCCTGGCCAGATCGGGTGCGCAGAAGCCGTATCCGATGCGCAGGCCGGCCAACCCGTAGGCCTTCGAAAATGTGCGCAGTATGACCACATTGGGGAACCGCTCGACCAGCGAGAGTGCATCGAGCCGATGTTCGGGAGCAAGGAATTCGACATAGGCCTCATCCAGCAGGACCACGGTGTCCGACGGCACCCGCTGCAGGAACAACTCGATGTCCGCGGCAGGCTCGACGGTGCCGGTCGGATTGTGCGGACGGCACACCACCACGACCCGTGCATGGCCGGCCGCCTCAGCCATGGCATCGAGGTCGTGGTGGCCGTGCTCGTCCAGCGCCACGGTGACCGAAAGCAGGCGGGCCATGTGCGCGAAGATCGGATAGCCGTCGAACGTCGGCGACGTCATCACCATCCGGTCCCCCGGACTGGTCACTGCGCTCAACACCTGCATGATCACTCCGGTGGCCCCGGCGCCGATCACCACCTGGTCCTCGCGGACCCCGACATGGCCCGCGATCAAAGCGCGCAGCCGCTCGGGCAGAAACTCCGGATACCGGTTCGCCACATCGACGGACTCCCTCAGCGCAGACCGCACTCCGGGCAGCGGCGGGAAAGGATTCTCGTTGAGCGACAAGGCCAACGGGTTCACCGCGCTCGGCAGCGCGGACACCGCCTCTGCCAGGTCCGCTCTCGCTGATGTTTTACCGCTCCTCGCTGTTCCTATCACTCCCGGCCGCCCCACTTGAGCACGGCGGCGCCTGCGAAGTCGCCCGCATGCGCGAAGGCGGCCATCAGCGCCGTATCGCCCTTCTTGAGTTGGCCGTCGGAGATGGCCCGCTCGAGATTGACCGGAATACCTGCGGCGAACAGATTGCCGCATTGCTCGAAAGTGTCGCGATGCTTCTCCTTCGGCAGTTCCAGCGCGTCGCGCCAGTTCCGCAGGAACGCCCGGTTCGGCTGGTTGGTCACCAGAAGGTCGAGATCCGCCGGCTTGATGCCGATCCGGTCGCAGACCGCGTACGACACCTCGGGCACCTGGCGGTTGCCGCGCGCCAGCACCTTGGTGATCTTGCTTTCGGTGAACCCGATGCAGCCTTCTCCGGTGCCGGCCTCCCACCATTTGCGAGCCGGGTCGACGGCGATGGTCATGTCACCGGCGTACTCGCCGTAGGTGCGGCATTCGATGTCGAGGATCGGCGACTTGTCCGACCGTGCAAGCAGGCCCACTGCGGCTCCGTCGCCGGGCACCGACGACTGCGCCTTGGAGCGGATGGTCTCCTGGTCGAATATGGTGCCCGCCGCGTTCTGTGCGACCGCGATCAGCGCCGTCTCCGCCTGCCCCGAATCAATCAGGGAGCGAGCCACTTTCATCGCCAGCACGAACGCGGCACACCCGCCGTTGTGCAGGTCGAGCACCCAATTCGGTTTCATGCCAAGGCGATGCGCGATGCCGCCACCGCTGCCGTAGAAGGGCATGTCCGGCAGCTGAACGTGGGTGATCAATACATCGGCGTTGGCGATGGTGTCCTGGCCGTGGCGTTCGACGAGGCCGGCGGCCGCCCGCTCCACCATGTCGATGGCCGTCTCGTCCTTGGCCACGTGATGGCGGAACTTCGGCGCCCGGAACATCAGGTTCTCGCGCAACTCGTCTGTTTCGGCGAACCCGACGTAGTACTCGGCGCTGACCGGTTCCCCGGGCAGGTACGTGGAGATGTCAAGCAGGCTAACGGTCATTTTCGCTCCTCGCGTGCGCAGTCGTCATGGTGGGTCCTCACTTCATCCAGGCCGGTGTGACCGGCAGGCCATTGCGGCGCCGGTATTCGACGATCGCCTTCAGGTTCTTCAGTTCCAGCAGGTGTCCGGGTCCGAACATGTCCCAGAAGTCTCCGACCCACACAGGACGCTGTGGCGGCGCAGTCTCGGGATACGGATTCTCGTCGTAGAACGGGTGGTGACAGTTCGTCCACAGCACGACGGAGCCGGGCTTGTCGAAAACCACCTGCGCGTCGATGATGCGCATCACGTAGATCATCCACAGATGTTTGCCCTGGTCCCACGCGCAGTGATAGTCGACCGTGCGGGCCTCCTTGTTGGCCACCGTGCGGGTGAAGATGGGGCTTCCCTTGTCGCCGCCGAGCTTGTCGTAGGCCACCCACAGACCCGGCTCTTCCGTCGGCGCGAACCCGCGCAGGCTGTATGTCCACTCCTCCAGGCAACGGGTGTCAGCCATGTAGTCGAACAGCTCATCGGGCGGACAGTCGATGTAATCGTTTACGGTGCAATATGTTCCGAAGACCTCGTAATGCGGGTAGACCGACCGCATCATCTCCATGATGATCGGTGTGGCCTTCTCCCTCGGCGACGTCTCGACGCGAATCACTCCGTCGATCGGGTCGGCTGTGCCTCGGTGGACGGTGATGTCATCAAGCGCTGGCAACGACATGGGGACTGCTCTCCTCTGCGATAACAGGTTTCTTCACGGCCGCGTTGCCGAGAAAGGCCGCGAACGGCGGGATTTCGTCGGCGGAGCACTCGACGGCGATGACCGACGGCCCGTCGACATCGAGGGCGGCCCGCAACGCCGTCGGCAGATCGTCGATGGTGTCCACGTCGACCGCCGACAGACCGGGGAACATGGCCGCCAGGCCCGCGCCCAGCCGGCTCGGGCCGAACCGGTTGTAGCTGTACACATCGTTGTAGAAATGCTGTTCGCGGGTCACGCACATCGCGTGCGCGTGGTTGTCGAAGAGCAGGAACGTGACGGGCAGGCCGTACTGCAGGGCGGTGTGAATCTCCATACCGTGCATGAAGAATGAGCCGTCGCCCGCGATGACCACGGTCCGGCGGTTACGCCCGAAGGCGATTCCCAGCGCGGCGCCGAAGCTGTATCCCATGCCGCCCATGCCGAGAGCGACGACGAACCGCCCGTCCCTGCGAGCAGGAAGGTAATGGATCGCCGATGCGCCGATGTTCCCCGCGTCGACCACGATGTCGACGCCATCGGGCAGCGCGGCGTCCAGCACCGCCATCGCCTCGCGGTACCGCACACCAGGGCCGTCGTGCGGTGGCGGCTGCAGCTCGGTCCTCGACACCTCGTCCGGCACACGCATACCGGTCGGACGGCCATCGCCGTTCAATTCCTGCGTCAGCAGCTTCAGCGACCCACGAAGGTCCTCGGTATGGACGTGCGTGCACGCCACGAACGGCACCGCGGAGCCGATCGAGTACGTCGGCACCGACGCCAGCACGTCGTCCAGTCCCGCGCGTGCGGTGACGCTCAGCTGCGTGCCGACCACCAGGCACAGCGCGCTGCCTGCGATCGCCGTCGCGACAGCGGGATGTCCCATCACGCCGCTCACCCCCAGTGCCGAGGACGAGCCCAGCCCGGGCGTGCCCGCGACATCCTTCGCATCGGGAACGGTGGAAACTCGGGCGCGCAGCACGGAACGCAGCTGCGCGAGTTCGGCGCGTGCATCGTCGCGGGCAACCTGCTCACCGGCGATGATCGTGATCGGACCGTCGGCGCGCCTCAGCGCCCGTGCGAGCACCTGCGGATCGCCTAGTTGACTTCCAACCGCGACACCGTTGGTGGCTCTATTCACCGAATTACGAAGTTCAAGGGCGGCCTGCTGAATGTCCTTCGGCAGAAGCAGTACGGCCGGTCCCCCTCGTCTGGCGGCCGCGATGGCCTGCGGCAGCGCCGTTGCGATCTCCTCGGGCGCCGAAATCCGACGGCAGAACACCGAAACCGCGGAGAACAGGGCCTCACCGTTGAGCGCACCGTTTCGGCCGCTGGTGTCCTGGAAGGCGCCGCGGCCGTCGAGAGTCGTTGGGGGTTGGCCGATGAGCGCCAGCACCGGCACCCGGCTGGCCAGCGCCTCACCAAGCCCGGCAACTGTGTTCAGGCAGCCGCCACCGGAGGTTGCGGCCACCACGCCGAGTCCGGCACCGCTGCGGCTGAACCCGTCGGCCATGGTCGCCGCGGAGAACTCATGTTTGGCCAGTACAGCGGTGATGCCGTCACAGAAGTGCGCGGCGTCGTAGACATCCTCGATGTTCGCGCCGTCGACGCCGAAGACGTACTCGACTCCGCACGCCGCCAGATAGGCGACAATGTGGTCCACCACCCGATGCGTTCTGGCCATTCATTCACCTGCTCTCAACCCTGCAGATGACACGACCCTCGGGCGACCACGGTTCAATCCGTGACCGGACTCACAAATCTGTTTGCAACAGCACCGCTCGTGTGTTGGCATCGACGAGTTGCACGGACTTGATCTGGTCCTTCTGCATCGTCGTGTTCCCGCTCGGCAACGCGGTGGCGCCGTTCACGCCCACCCACGTCGCGATCTCGCTCTGAGTTCCGTTGTGGTCCAACAGAACCATCGACAGATTCTCCGTCGTCGCATCGCCGCGGCTCGCATAGTCGCCATAGGTGCAGACCATGTCGATCCGGGTGCCCCAGCCGAATCCCGTCATCGTGACGGCGGCGTTGATCGGTGTCTGCGCGACCTTGCTCATCGTTACCGCGGACGCCATCTCGGTATCGTCGCCATGCCCGCGGATACCGGGCAGGATCCCGACGACCAGCGCGACGGCCAACACCGCGGCGGCGGCGGCCAACGTGATCACACTGAGCCTGCGGGTGCGGCGACGTCGCCACTGGACCTTCTGCAGCAGCGAGTCGAGGACCTCGGTACGCAGCGGCGGTGTTTCCGCCGTCGTCGGGTCGTCGAGTGCTTCCACTTCTTCGGCGGACAACTGAGCCAACAACGCAGGGATGCCGCTCAGTTCGGCGACGGTCGCGCTGCACCGCGGGCAGGATGCGAGGTGCGCTTCGAACTCCCGCCGTTCGGCCCCCGATAGTGAACCGAGGACGTAGGCGGCATCCCACGTCGCGTACGGGTCGTCGCCGCGCAGATCGTCATCGCGTCTCGCCGGTTGCGTCATCGGGTCACCCCCATTTCCTGCAGTGTGAGGCGCAGTGCGCGCACAGCGTAATGCAGCCTCGATTTAACTGTGCCTTCGGCAATGTCAAGATCGGCAGCGATCTGGGCGGTCGTCCAGCCCTGGTAATACGACCGCTTGACCACCGCTCGGTGTTCTGCGGATAACTGTGCCAGGGCCCCGCTCAACAACATTCGGTCCAAGGCGGAATCCACCTCATCCGGTCCGGCGCGGTCGTAGGTCTTTTCCGGGTCCGGGGTTCCGGCCTCGTTTCGAAACCTGGCGCTGCGCCGCTCGTCGATGATCATATTGCGCGCGACTGTGAACAACCAAGCTCTCGCCGGACGGTCACCGTCGGTCACTTCTGGATGCTGCCACGCCCGCAGCAACGTTTCTTGCACTACATCCTCTGCTCGTGCCGGGTCACCGGTAAGCCGCACAGCATAGCGCCATAATGCTGGGCCGTGTTCTTGGTAGAGCACTCGCATTAGCGCGACTTCCGGATCGTCCACTACAACCTCCCTCGTTAATACGAGGCCGAGGCCGATCGGGTTCACCTGTTCTGCCCGACCAACTGGGCAGTCGGGCGATTCAGGCCGTCAGAATCCGGGGTCCGCCGTCGGTGACAGCAACAGTGTGCTCCCAATGCGCGGCGCGCGACCCGTCTTCGGTCACAACGGTCCACTCGTCCGCGAGAACGACGGTCTTCGAGGTGCCGAGGGTAAGCATCGGTTCGATCGCCAGCACGGAGCCGGCAACCAGGTGCGGCCCTCGTCCCGGCTGGCCCTCGTTCGGCAGAAACGGGTCCATATGCATGCGCCTGCCTATGCCGTGGCCGCCGTAGCCCGCGACGATAGCGAATCTGCGGTCGTAGCGCCTCTCGGCTGCCCGGGTGGCGGTCTCGATGGCGTGCGAGACATCGGTGAGCCGGTTTCCGGGCACCATCGCGGCGATGCCCGCCTCCATCGACTCCCTGGTGGCCGCCGACAGCGCCTCGTCGACTCCGATGAGCGCCCCGATCCCGAAGGTGATCGCCGAATCGCCGTGCCAGCCGTCGAGGATGGCACCGCAGTCGATGGACACCAGGTCACCGGCCGCGAGGACCTCGGTGGCAACCGGGATTCCGTGGACGACGCGGTCGTTCACCGACGAGCAGATGCTCGCGGGAAAGCCGTGATAGCCCAGGAAGGACGGGGTGCCGCCGGCATCGCGGATCACCGATTCGGCGACGTTGTCGAGTTCGAGCGTGGATACGCCGGGCGCGGCGGCCTTGCGCACCGCATGCAGCGCGGCGGCGACCAGCGCGCCTGCGGCGGCCATCGCGTCGAGTTCAGCTGGCGTGCGCGGATCGACGACCTTGCGGGTGCGCAGCCCCGGGACGGTGATCATCGGCTACTTGCCGAGGGAGCGGAGCGCGCGGGCGAAGACCTCGTCGAGACCGCCGACCGCGTCGACCGTCTGCAGGTTGTTGTGGCTGTAGTACTCGAGCAGGGGTCTGGTCTCGTCGGAGTAAACCTTCATCCGGTTGTGGATGACGTCTTCGGTGTCATCGGCGCGGCCGCGGGCCTTGAGGCGCGAGAACAGCTCCTCTTCGGAGACCGCGAACTCCAGCACCGCGTCGAGCTTGGTGTTGTGGTTCTTGAGCATCTCGTCGAGCGCCTCGGCCTGCGCCACCGATCGCGGGTAGCCGTCCAGGATGAACCCGTCGGCGGCGTCCGACTGCTCGATGCGGTCCTCGACCAATTTGTTCGTCAGCTCCGAGGGCACCAGGTCGCCTGCGTCCAGGTAGCGCTTGGCCTCGAGGCCCAGCGGTGTGCCGGAGCTGATGTTCTCGCGGAAGAGGTCCCCGGTGGAGATCTGCGGAATGCCGAGCTTCTCGGAGAGCTTCTGGGCCTGTGTCCCCTTGCCCGCCCCCGGCGGGCCCAGCAGAACGACTCTCACTTCAGGAACCCTTCGTAGTTGCGCTGCATCAGCTGGCTCTCGATCTGTTTGACCGTATCCAAACCGACGCCAACCATGATGAGAACCGCTGTCCCGCCGAACGGCAAGTTCTGCACACCTCCGGAGTTGCCGATCTCGAGGAACAGGTTCGGCAGGACGGCGATGACGCCGAGGTAGATCGAGCCGGGAAGGGTGATCCTGTTGAGCACGAAGCGCAGGTAGTCGGCGGTCGGCTTGCCCGGACGGATACCGGGGATGAAGCCGCCGTACTTCTTCATCTCGTCGGCGCGCTCATCGACGTTGAACTGCACCGAGACGTAGAAATAGGTGAAGAAGACGATCAGGCCGAAGTAGATCGCGATGTAGGAGAGGCTGGCCGGGTTGGTGAGATAGTTCGCGACGAGCTTGTCCCACCACCCGTTTCCTGGGGTGGCCTGCCCGCTCTGGATCAGCTGGGTGATCAGGTGCGGGATATAGATCAGCGACGACGCGAAGATCACCGGGATGACACCGGCCTGGTTGACCTTCAGTGGCAGATAGGTCGACGTGCCGCCGTACATCTTGCGGCCGACCATTCGCTTGGCGTACTGCACCGGGATACGGCGCTGGCCCTGCTCGACGAACACCACGCCGACGATGATCACCAGGGCGGCGAAGCAGACCGCGGTGAAGACGACCGGGCCGCGGCTGTCGAGGATGCTCTTGCCCTCGGACGGGATGCGGGCGGCAATGCTGGCGAAGATCATCAGCGACATGCCGTTGCCGATGCCACGTTCCTGAATCAGCTCGCCCATCCACATCACCAGCGTCGCGCCCGCGGTCATCACGAGCACGATGACGGCCAGCGAGAAGATCGACGTGCTCTGGATGATGTCGAGGCTGCAGCCCTGCAGCAGCCCGCCATTGGAGGCCAGCGCCACGATGCTGGTGGCCTGCAGGAGCGCCAGCGCGACCGACAGGTAGCGGGTGTACTGGGTGAGTTTGGCCTGACCCGCTTGCCCCTCTTTGCGCAGCTCTTCGAAGCGCGGAATGACCACCCCGAGCAGCTGCACGATGATGCTCGCGGTGATGTAAGGCATGATGCCGATCGCGAACACTGCCAGCTTCAGCAGAGCGCCGCCGGAAAACAGGTTGATCAGCGAGTAGATCTGCGCCGAGTCGCCACCGCTGAGCTGTGTGAGGCACTTCTCGACGTTGCCGTAGTTGACACCGGGCGACGGGATCGAGGCGCCGACCCGGTACAGGATCAGGATGGCCAGAGTGAAGAGAATCTTGCGCCGTAGATCAGCCGTCCGCAGCGATGAGATGAAAGCCGAGAGCACTCTTCCTCCTGCGCAGCCGGGCTCATATCGCGGCGTGCCAAATGGGGCTGGTCTCTACCAGCGTCGGTTAAGTCGTGTGCGAGTGCCCCGGGCAGCCTGGGTGCTTGTCGGCCCAGGCCATCTGACCTGCTCCCAGCCTGTGGAGTCACGCAGTCTACGAGAGTAACAGTTGGTGGTTGTCTACTCCGCATCCGCTGGTGCAGGCACTGAGGTCAGACGACTTTTCAGGATAAAAGCGTAGAGTCGGTGACAGCTCGTTACATCAGCTAAGTAATTGACGGATAGCCTAACGACAGGGGTTTTCTTCATGGCACGGACAGACAACGACACCTGGGATCTGGCCTCCAGCGTGGGAGCGACGGCGACGATGGTGGCGGCCGCCCGCGCGATGGGGACCAGGATCGACGGCGCGTTGATCAGCGACCCCTACGCCGAACCCCTGGTGCGGGCCGTCGGCGTCGACGTGTTCACCCGGCTGGCCACTGGCGAGCTGGACCCCTCGGTGTTCAACATCGATGACGACACGAACGCCGGGATGGATCGCATGGTCGACAACATGGCGGTCCGGACGAAGTTCTTCGACGACTTCTTCACCGACGCGACGGTGGCGGGCGTCCGGCAGGTGGTGATCCTCGCGTCCGGCCTGGATTCGCGCGCGTACCGGTTGCAGTGGCCCGCGGGCACCGTCGTCTACGAGGTGGACCAGCCCGAGGTGATCGCGTTCAAGACGCGGGCGCTCGCCGAGATCGGCGCCGAGCCGACCTGCGACCGCCGGGTCGTGGCGATCGATCTGCGCTTCGACTGGCCTGCCGCGCTCAAGGAGGCCGGATTCGACCCCGACCAGCCGACGGCGTGGAGCGCTGAAGGACTCCTCGGTTATCTGCCTCCCGATGCCCAGGACCGACTGCTGGACACCATGACCGAGTTGAGTGCGCCGGGAAGCTGGTTGGCCACCGAAAGCACACCACCTATCAATCAGGACGACGCCGACGAGGCGATGAAGAAGATGCAGACGGCTGCCGAGCGGTGGCGGGAGCACGGCTATGACCTCGACTGGGCCAACCTCGTCTACCTCGGCGACCGCAACGAGCCGGCCGCCTATCTCACCGAGCGCGGCTGGAACACCGACGGCAGCAACGTCAATGAGCTGCTGACCGCCAACGGCTTTCCGCCGTTCGACGGCGACACCCCGTTCGCCGATTTGCGTTACATCAGCGGCACCTTCGGCAATCACTGAAAGGGAGTGCGAGTGAGGATCGCGGCGAAGCGAGGACCGGAGCGAGCGGGAGCCGAGGAATGAAACCATGACACGAGCCGACGCCGACAGCTGGGACATCGCGTCCAGCGTCGGCGCGACCGCCACGATGGTCGCCGCGGCGCGGGCGATCGCCAGCAAGGAACCGCACGCGATCATCGATGACCCGTTCGCTGAGCCGTTGGTGCGCGCCGTCGGATTAGACTTCTTCAACCGTCTGCTCGACGGCGAGATCGGTTTGGTCGAGGGCGAAGGCGCTGACGCGACCCGGCTGATGGTCGACGTGATGGCGGTGCGGACCCGGTTCTTCGACGACTTCTTCACCGGAGCCGCTCCGGCGGCGGCATCAGGCCCCAGAGCCGCTCCGGCGGCGACATCAGGCCCCGGAGCCGCTCCGGCGGCGGCATCAGGCCCCGGAGCCGCTCCGGCGGCGACATCAGGCACGGCATCCGCCGGCCCGAGCCAGGCGGTGATCCTCGCGTCGGGCCTCGATGCCCGCGCATACCGCCTGGACTGGCCCGCAGGCACCGTCGTCTACGAGATCGACCAGCCGAAGGTGATCGAGTTCAAGAACGCGACGATGTCGTCGATCGGTGCGGCGCCCACCGCGGAGCGCCGCACCGTGAGCATCGATCTACGCGACGATTGGCCTGCCGCATTGCGGCGCAACGGATTCGACGACACTCGGCCGACGGCATGGATCGCCGAAGGGCTTCTGGTGTACCTGCCTCCGGAGGCTCAGGACCGGCTGTTCGACGACATCACCGCGCTCAGCGCCCCGGGCAGCAGGCTGGCCACCGAGTATCACCCCAATCCGGGGGCGAGCATCGGTGAGCGCGCACAGGCGATCGGCGAGCGGTGGAAAAAACACGGGTTCGACATCAACCTCGCCGACCTCTTCTACCCGGGCGAGCGCAATCCGGTCGTCGATTACCTGGCCGGACAAGGGTGGCAGGTGACTGCGCGCGCCCGGCCCGAGATGTTCGAGACGTACGGCCGTAAATTCCCCGACGGCGACGACCTCGCACCGATGCGAGATTCGCTGGCCGTCACCGCGACACGACAGTAGGCATTCGATGGCACGAACAGACAACGACACCTGGGACCTGGCCTCGAGCGTTGGCGCTACCGCCACCGCTGTGGCGGCCTCTCGAGCGGTGGCCTCTCGGGGGCCCGACCCGCTACTCGACGATCCGTTCGCCGAGCCGCTGGTCCGCGCGGTCGGCGTGGACAGTTTCATCAGGATCGTCGACGGCGAGGCGTTCAACGGCAACCCGGTGATGAACCGCAAGGCGATGAGTGAGCAGATCGCGGTCAGGACACGGTTTTTCGATGACTTCTTCCTTGCCGCTTCCGAAGCCGGGATTCGGCAGGCGGTGATTCTGGCGGCGGGACTGGACACCCGCGGCTACCGGCTTCCATGGCCGGCGGGCACGGTGGTCTTCGAAGTCGATCAACCGCAAGTCATCGAGTTCAAGACAACGACGCTCGACGGCCTCGGTGCGCTTCCGAGAGCCACCCGCAAGACGGTCGCCATCGACCTGCGCGACGATTGGCCGGCCGCATTACGCGAGGCGGGCTTCGACCCGACCCGGCCCACCGCGTGGATCGCCGAGGGCCTTTTGGTCTATCTGCCACCGGATGCGCAGGATTGTCTCCTGGACAACGTCACCGCGCTGTCCGCCCCTGGCAGTCGGTTGGCCACCGAACACATGGACATGACGTCCATGCCGGCTGACTGGACAGAAAAGCTGGACGAACGATCGCGTCGGGCCGGCTCGGACATCAAGTTGTCGGAGTTGTTCTACTCAGGCGACCGCAATACGGCCCGTGAATACCTGTCCTCGCACCGCTGGCAAGTGTCTACTATCTCAACCGCGGAGGCGTTCGCCGCCAACGGTTTCGAGGTGCCGGACGACGAGCTCATCAGGTTCATCGGCGACTCCGGCTACCTCACGGCAACCCTGTAAGGAGCATGATGGCCCGCACCGACAACGACTCGTGGGATCTCGCGTCCAGCGTCGGCGCCACCGCCACGATGGTGGCCGCGCAGCGCGTGCTGGCCGATCGCGAGGGGTTGATCGACGATCCGTACGCCGAGCCGTTAGTGCGTGCGGTCGGCCTGGACGTCTTCACTAAGGCGCTTGACGGCGAGATCACGCTGGAGGACATCGATCCGCGATTCAACATTCAGCGCGCCGCAGAGGGCATGGCGGTCCGCACCCGCCATTTCGACAGGTTGTTCACCGATGCGGCGGCTGCAGGGGTACGTCAGGCGGTGATTCTGGCGGCGGGCTTGGACGCTCGGGCCTATCGATTGCCGTGGCCGGACGAAACGACAGTGTTCGAGGTCGATCAACCGGAGGTGATCGACTTCAAGTCCACGACGCTCGCCGACCTCGGCGCGCAGCCAACGGCCGACCGACGCACCGTCGCGATCGACCTTCGCGACGACTGGCCGAAAGCATTGCGGGACAACGGCTTCGACCCGTCGCAGCCCACCGCATGGATTGCCGAGGGCCTGCTCATCTATCTTCCGTCGGAGGCCCAGGACCTGTTGTTCGACAGGATCGACGAGCTCAGTGCGCCGGGCAGTCGGCTGGCCACCGAGCACATCCCCGATGTCAGCATGTTCTCCGACGAGCGGTCGCAGCTGATCTCGGATCGGCTGAAGCAGTACGGCCACGACTTCGAGATGGGCGACCTCATCTATCACGAGAAACGCAATGACGTCATCGAGTACCTCAAGGGTCACGGCTGGGATGTGTCGGCGCGAAAGATGGCGGATGCATATGCCGACAACGGTTTCGAGTTTCCCGAGGACGGAGCCATCGGCTTCTTCACCGAAATGAGCTACCTGAGCGCGATCAAGCGCTAGGGATTTCCCCCGCCCCCGAAAACCCGCTGTAACCTCGCACCGCGAGCGGGCGTGTCTGCACGCGACTCGCCGTCACATTTCGTGCAATTGCGCACGCTCGCGCGGCGACGAAGAGGCGGGTAAGCAGGTCATAGCCGGAAGCAGCACGTGGCCCCCGCCGTCAGTCGCGGCGCTGAAAGCTCAGTGTCTCGCCGCGTGCGCCGCCCATCCACAGGTCCTGGCACGCCTCAGCCATCTCGTCGAGTCCCTCGACCACCGCGCCGAAGACATTGCCAGGCACCCAGCCCTGGTCCCCGTTGATCAATAGGTTGTTCCGCCCGTAAAACAACGCAAGGTCGACGATGGCACCGGTTGTCCCTGTGCCGGTGGTGTTTTCGTAGCCGTACGCCGGATTGCCGAGGACATCGGAGTCGAACGAGAACCAGCACAGGTCGCCCGGAATCGGCGTGATCGTGGTGTTCTCCTTCCCGGGGTCGGCGGCCGCGAACGCAGGCAGCAGCGTGTAGATCTCGTTTCTGGCGTACTTGCCGTGAAACACCGGCGCCGACAGCGGAAGCGCGTCCCACACCGCGGCGCTGGTCCGGGGTGCCTCGTCGTCGAGCATCCGGGCAACGCAACTCACTCCGCGCTTGTCCAGCGACACCGTGATCAACCTGCTCATCTCAAACCTCCTCGGCCAGAAGTGCCGGTGTGCGCTGGTGCCAGTCGGTCGCTGACTGGTAGGCCTGGCCAACACGCAACACCAGTGCGTCGGTGTGCCGGGCGCCGACGATCTGCAATCCGATCGGCAATCCGGCGCCGGTGAACCCGCACGGCACGCTGAGCGCGGGCTGCTGTGTCAGGTTGAAGGGGTAGGTGTACGGCGTCCAACTCGTCCAGTCCGGCGACACCGACCCACCCGGCACATCTATGCCGACGGGGAACGCGGGCAGCGGCAGCGTCGGCGTCACGAGCACGTCGTAGCGCTGGTGGAACCGCCCCATCAGCCCGCCCAGCGACATCCGGACCGCCATGGCGTCCAAATAGTCCGACGCCGAGTAGCGCAATCCGATCAGCGCGGTGCGGTGCAGTCCGGTATCGATCCGGTCGGCGAGGTCGTCGATGGCCCCGTAGGACGACAACACCTTGGCCTCGCCGGCGAACCACAGGACGTGGAAGGCATCCACCGGGTCGCTGAACCCCGGGTCGACCTCCTCCACCTCGGCCCCGGCGCTCGCCAGGACGTCGACGGCTGCGCGGACGGCGACATCGACCTCAGGATCGTTTCGGACGAAGCCGAGATCGGATGAGTAACCGACGCGCAGTCCGGCCACCCCGTCGTCGAGTCCAGACAGGAACGATGTCACCGGCGTCGGCATGGCCGCCCAGTCGCGCGCGTCGAATCCGGTGATCACGTCCATCAGAGCGGCGGCGTCCCGCACGGTCCGGGTCATCGGCCCGGCGTGCGACAGCGTGCCGAACGGGCTCGGCGGATAAAACGGAATCAGGCCGTATGTCGGCTTCAGCGCGACCGTTCCGGTGAACCCCGCAGGGATGCGAACCGACCCGCCGCCGTCCGTACCGACCGACCACGGGCCCATGCCAAGCCCCACCGCCGTAGCGCTGCCTCCGCTGGATCCACCTGACGTCATCGCCGGATCCCACGGGTTACCCGTTACGCCGTGTCGTCGGGAGTCGGTGACTCCCTTCCACGAGTACTCCGGCGTCGTGGTCTTGCCGAGGATGACGGCGCCCGTCTCGCGCAGCCGCGCCACACACGGCGCATCCTCGTCCCACGGTCCCGCCGCATCGATCAGTTCGCTGCCGCGCAGCGTCGGCCATCCGCGCGTCCACAACGCGTCCTTGATCGAGGTCGGCACACCGTCGCCGGGTCCAAGCGGCTCCCCGGACTGCCAACGCTCCTCCGAATCCTTCGCGGCGGCCAGTGCGCCGTCGCGATCGACCAGGACGAAGGCGTTCACCCGGCCGTCGTAGGTGTCGATGGCCTTCAGCGCGGCCTCCGCCGCCTCGACGGGCGAGATCGTCTTTTTCCGGTAGCCCTCGACCAGTTCCGTCGCCGACGCGATCATCGCGCGGCTCCGGGTCCTGATGTCGCCGGCCCTCCGGCTCCGGGTCTTGATGTCGCCGGCCCTCCGGCTCCGGACACGTACCCGAGCTTCTTGTCCACCACATTGATCATCGGCTCGCCGGCCAGCCAGTGCCGGACGTTCGTCGCGAACTGGCTGGCGAGGGTCTCGCGCCAGCCGACGGCGTCGGCCGACATGTGCGCGGTGACCGTCACATTCGGCGCGTCCCACAACGGGTGACCGGCAGGCAGCGGTTCGGTGTCGAACACGTCGAGGGTCGCCCCGCCGATGCTTCCCTGTGTCAGCGCGTCCAGCAAAGCGACCTCGTCGACCATCGGCCCCCTGGCGATGTTGACCAGATGCGCGTCGGGCTTCATGGCAGATAGAACGCGCGCGTCGACGAGGCCACGCGTCGCTGCGGTCAGCGGCGCGGCCAGGATCAGGTGATCGCACCAGCCCGCTTCCGCCGCCAGGTCGGCGCTGTCGACGATCTCGCCGAAGTCGGGGTCGTCTGCGACGGCACGGCGGCCTGCGCCCCGAACGACCATGCCTGCCGCCCGCAGCAGCTTCGCGATTTCGCGCCCGATGCCGCCAGTACCCACCACCAGAGCAGTGGCGCCGGTGATGCTGCGGGTTTCGCGGTGCCGCCACTCATGGCGGCGCTGCAGGTCGAAGCTCGTCAAGCTGTCCTTGGCGTTGGCGATCACGGCGCCGAGCACGTATTCGGCCAGCGGCCGGTCGAATATTCCGCGCGCGTTGGTCACCACGACGTCGGAGTTCCGTAGCTCATCGAACAGAAGGGTGTCAACGCCCGCGGCGGTGATGTGGATCCACTCGAGCTGGTCGGCCTCGGCCCAGACGTCGCTCACGGCCTTCGAGAAGAAGTCCCAGAGCAAGAGTGCCTGCGCCCCGTGGACAGCGTCTGCCAAGCCGTCGGCCGCGCAGTAGCGGAACTCCACCTCGAGGCCGTCGAGACCGGGTGGACGGTCGGTCGCCTTCTCGCACAGGACCGCGACAACCGGTCGTGTTCGAGGCACGGGTCCGAGGCTAGGAACGAAACCGTACGATTGTCAACAATCGGCTTGCGGTCGCCACACCGTCCCCCCAGACTGGGGCCATGGGCCATTCCCCGTCGGTCGAGCAAGCCGGGATAGGAGTCGTCACACCGTTCGACTTCGCGCTCGACAGGGAGCTCTGGCGATGGATGCCCGACGACGTCAGCCTGCACATCACCCGCATGGCGTATGCGCCGATGCCTGCGACGCTCGAAATGGCTGTGCACATCTCCGACCCGGCCCTGGTCGCCAAGGGGTTCGACGACGTTCGCGCGGTCTCGCCGCTGGTGATGGCGTATGCGTGCACATCGGGCAGCTTCATCGGCGGCCTCGAGGGTCAGGCCGCATTGGTGGCCGCCATGACGGAGGCCGGTGCGCCCGCAGCCGTGACAACCAGCGGCGCGCTGCTGGAGGCGCTGCACCACCTCGACATCGCCCACATCGCCACCGTCACGCCCTACATCGCCGAGCTGACCGTGGGCCTGACCGCCTACCTGGCCGAAGCCGGGATCGAGGTGGTCGCCGCCGCAGGACTGGGATTGACCTCCGACATCTGGACGGTGCCCTACGACGTCACCGCCGGGCTCGTGCGCGACACCGACAACGCCGATGCGCAGGCCGTCTTCATCAGCTGCACCAATCTGCCGACCTATGACGTCATCGCGACGCTGGAACGCGAGCTGGGCAAACCGGTGCTGACCGCCAACCAGGTGACCGTGTGGTCGGCGCTACGCGTCCTCGGGCGCAAGGCGGTCGGCCCCGGCCAGCAGCTGCTGGAGCGGTGAAGATGCCGGACGGTGCGATCAACGTGGAGTACACCGACCGGTTGGGGTGTGTGCGGGAAGCCATGGCGCAGAAGGACTTTGCCGCTCTGATCGTGTGCGATCCGGCGAATCTGTTCTATCTCACCGGCTACAACGCATGGTCGTTCTACACGCCGCAGTGCTTGCTGGTCGGCGCCGACGGCCCGCCGCATCTGTTCACCAGGGCGATGGACGCCGCAGGCGCGGGCTTCACCGCCAACCTCCACGATGACCACATCCACGGATACCCCGAAGAGTTGGTGCACCGGCGGGATGTGCATCCGTTCGACTGGATCGCCGAAGAGGTACGCGGGCTCGTACCCGCGGGCGAAGCAGTCGGCGTCGAAGCCGACTCGCACTTCTTCTCTCCACGCGGGTATCAGGCGTTGGAGCACGGACTGCACTCAAACCGGCTGGTCGACGCAGGCGAGTTGGTCAACTGGGTACGAGTCGTCAAGTCCGCCTTCGAGATACAGCAGTTGCGTATAGCGGGCACGATTGCCGAAAAGGCGATGCGCGCCGCGTGCGAGGGGGTACGCCCAGGCAGGCGGCAATGCGATGTCGTCGCCGAGATCATGGCGGCGCAGGCCTGCGGCACAGCCGAGCACGGCGGTGACTACCCGGCGGTTGTTCCGATGCTGCCGACCGGAAAGGCCGCAGGCACCCCTCATCTGACCTGGTCCGAACACACCTTTCAACTCGGCGAAGCCACCACGATCGAGCTGGCCGGAGTGTTCGGCCGCTACCACGCGCCGCTGGCGCGAACAGTGATGCTCGGTGAACCGCCGTCCCGGCTCACCGACACCGCGAAGGTGGTCGCCGATGCCATGGAAGCCACGCTGACGGCCATCCGGCCCGGCGCGGACGGCAGCGCCGTGCATCGGGCGTTCGACCGGGTGATCAAACCCCATGGGCTGCAGAAGGAGTCCCGGATCGGCTATTCGATCGGCATCGGGTATCCGCCCGATTGGGGTGAGCGAACCGTGAGCCTGCGCCCAGGTGAGACCACCGAACTCGTCGCAGGCATGGCGTTTCACGTCATTCTCGGTATCTGGAACGACGACTGGGGCTACGAATTGTCCGAGCCGGTGGTGGTCACCGACGCAGGCGCCGAGCGCCTGACAGGTCTGCCACAGGAACTCACGGTCTGGAGGTAACCCGTGACCACATCCACACTTCCGTTCGCCGCCCGCGCCGCCGGGCTGGTCGGATCGGTCATCGACTCGAGCACGTCACTGCTGCAGAAGCAATCGCACGACGTGGTCCGGCTCGCGATGGGCAGTCCGGCGGCCGAGGCCGTGCCGTCGGAGATCCTGGCCGGCATCGCGGCCGTCGAACTGAGTTCCCCCGACGCCTATGACTATGCCGCGACGGAAGGCGATCCGCCGCTGCACGCCGCGCTGCTGGAGATGCTGCGCGGAACCAGCGATGAGACCACTGCCGAGCGCCTGACGATCACGGCGGGCGGCATGCAGGGTCTCGATCTGTTCTGCAAGATCTTCGTCGACCCAGGCGATCTCGTCACCGTCGAATCGCCCACCTACACCAACGGCAGCGCGACCGCTCTGTCCTACGGGGCGACACTGCTGGAGGTCCCGGTCGACGACGACGGGATGGACATCGTCGAGCTCGAGCGCCTGGTCGGCGAAGCCGGGCGCACCCCCAAGGCGATCTATACGATCCCGACCTTCCAGAACCCTTCGGGGGTGACGCTGTCGTTGGAGCGCCGGCTGCGGCTCCTCGAGCTTGCCCGTGAATGGGGGTCGATGGTGATCGACGACGACCCCTACGGTTTGTTGCGGTTTGCGGGCGAGCCGCTGCCGACGCTGCGCGAACTCGGAGGTGGCGACCCGCTGGTGTTCGCGGTCCGCACCTTCTCGAAGATCGTCGCGCCGGGGCTGCGGGTCGGCTGGGTCGACACCGTTCCCGAGCTGCAGCCGCTGCTGATCAACGCCAAGCAGGCGATGGACACGTGCACGAACCTGCCTGCGCAACGCCTGCTCGCGGGCTTTCTCACCGGCGGACATCTCGACCACCATCTGGTGACCCAGCGCGCCGAATACCGGCGGCGCAAGGAGGCGATGCACGCGGCGTTACGCGAACACTTCAGCGACCGCGCCCGGTGGACTGATCCCCAAGGCGGCTTCTTCTGCTGGGTCACTCTCGACAATGTCGACAGCGCAGCGCTTTTCGAGCCTGCCCTTGCCGAAGGTGTCGCGTTCATCCCCGGCTCGGCGTTCTCACCGTCCGGCCGGTTCGGTGATGCGCTGCGGCTGTGTTTCGCCTCGACGCCGCCCGACCGGATCCACCAGGGGGTCGCCCGGCTGCGCCGCGCCGTCGATCTGCTCGCAAAGGGCTGACCGGCATGGGCGTGTCCGCCGCCGAACGGTCTGTGCTGGACAAGATCGACGAGCACCATCTGATCGAGCTGACCCGGTCGTTGGTGCGGGCCGACGGGCAGAACCCGCCCGGGGAGGAGGCGGCCACGGTCGCCGTACTCGCCGCAGCCGCCGCGGAACTCGGGCTCGCCGTTCATGAGGAGCCGGTGACGCCGGGCCGCAACAACCTGCGCGTCACACTGCGCACGCGAGGAGCGGGACAGGCAGGGCGCACGCGAGGAGCGGGACAGGCAGGGCGCACGCGAGGAGCGGGACAGGCGGGGCCACCAGGCGAGGGCCCTGGTTTTCTGCTGCTCGGCCACACCGACGTCGTTCCCGTCGGCGAGGGCTGGACGAAGGACCCGTTCGGCGCTGCCGTCGAGGGCGGCCGCATATACGGGCGTGGTGCCGCCGATATGAAAGGTGGTTTGGCAGCGTGCGTTTCGGCGATGGCGGCACTTCGCGGCGCCGGTTTGAGCGGTCCCGTCGAACTGGCTGCACTGGTGGATGAAGAGGAGAACGGGACCGGTATCCGCGCCTATGTGTCCTCGGTACAGGCGTCGTTCGCCGGATGCATCACCGCCGAGCCCACCGACCTGCAGACCATCGTCGGCGCGCGCGGAGCCTCGTACCTGCGGGTGCATGTTCACGGAACTGCTTGTCACGCAGGCAATCCCGGCGATGGCGCCAACGCAATCTACGGCGCGGCCGCCGTGGTGGCCGAGATCGAACGCATGCACGCCCAACTGGCGGACCGTCCCCACCCCTTGCTGGGTCCCGCGACGTGGAGCGTCGGCCAGATCAAGGGTGGGAACAGCGGCAGCGTGGTGCCTGCCGAATGCGCCGTGGTCGCCGATCGCCGGATCCTGCCGGGCGAGTCGGCCGCGACTGTGCTCGACGACCTGCGTGCGCGGATCGAGGCGCTGCGTCTGGCCGACCGCGGCCTGACCGTGGAGGTCTCGATGCCGATGGAGATGCCGGCCTTCGAGACGCCGTCGGAGTCGCCGCTGGCGCGCACCGTCGGCGCGGCAGTCGCCGATGCGGGAGGGCCCACCTTGGCGCCCGGCGGTTGGACCGCTGCGTGTGACGGCGGGTTCGTCGCCCGCGACCTCGACGTGCCGGTGGTCGTCCTCGGGCCTGGATCGGTCGCGGAGCAGGCGCACCGTCCCGACGAGTCAGTGGCGCTCGAGGAATTGATCGTTGCGGCCAGGACCTACACGCTGACGGCGCTACGACTGTTGGCCCCTGACAAGTCCGCGTGAACGGCGGGAGGGGGTTACCGAGATGAAGCGTCGGCGAGCAGTTCGGCGAGGTGTCCCGCGTCGTAGCTCGCGCGGGCTAACATTGTCAACAATCTACCTATTCCGGTCAGCGTGATCCAAGGGAGATGACATGCCAACGGTTGGCCTGCTCTACCCCGGCCACAGTGCCGAGGACGACTTTCCCGCCCTCGAGGCGCGCATCGACGGCGCCGTGCGTTTGCCGGTGGCGATCACGTCGGTCGGCGAGGACGCACATCGTGTCGATGCCCTGCTCGACCTCGGCAGCCAAGCACGGCTCGCCGACGGCGCGGCCCTGTTGGCCGTCGAGAAGCCGGACGCCGTGATGTGGGCGTGCACCTCGGGCAGCTTCGTGTTCGGTCCGCAGGGCGCGTCGGCGCAGGCGTCGGCCGTCGAGGCCGCGGCAGGGGTCCCCGCGTCGTCGACCTCGATCGCCTTCGTCGACGCGCTGCGGCATCTCGGCATCAGCCGGGTCGCGGTGGCGGCGTCCTACCCCGACGACGTAGCGCAGCACTTCGTCGCCTTCCTGACCGCAGGGGGCGCCGAGGTTGTCTCGATGGGTAGCCACGGCATTTACACCGCAGCCGAGGTGGGCACTCTTCGCCCCGAGCAGGTGCTCGCGATGGTGGCTGCCGCCGATCATCCGAGGGCCGAGGCAGTGCTCGTCCCGGACACCGCGATGCACACGCTGGCGATCGTCGACAAGCTGGAAGCGGCCGTCGGCAAGCCCGTGCTCACGGCGAACCAAGTCACCGTGTGGAAAGGACTCGAACTGCTCGGCTCCCCACCGGTGCTTCCCGGGCTGGGCGCGGTGTTCGAGGCGCGCCGATGAGCAGCTTCATCGGGCCGCTCGTTCAGGAGTCGACGCCCAGCATCATCGCCGAGAAGCTGCGCCAGGCGATCGCTCACGGCGAGCTGAAGCCCGGCGCACAGTTGGGCGAAGCCGAGTTGGCGCGCAAGCTCGGAGTCAGCCGCGGCCCATTGCGGGAGGGCATGCAGCGCCTCACCCAGGAGGGACTCCTGGTGTCGATCCGCAACCGCGGGTTGTTCGTGATCGACATGACCCCCGACGACGTCCGCGACATGTACAGCGCGCGCGAAGCGATCGAACGAGCGGCCGCCCGCAGAATCCTCGACGGTGACCACCGGACGGCGGGCAAGGAGCTGCTGGGGATCGTCGACCAGATGGCCGAAGCAGAGACTCCCGCCGATGTCAGCGAGCTGGATATCGCCTTCCATGAGCGGCTGTTGAAGCTCGCCAAGAGCCCGCGGCTCTCCCGGATGCACCAGACCTTCATCACCGAAACCCGGATGTGCATCCATGCCCTCGACGAGACCTACGCCAGATCCGAGGTTCGCGACAAGGAGCACCGGGCGCTGGCGAACGCGATCCGCAAAGGCGACCGCGAACTCGTCGACCGGTTGCTGGCCGCCCACATGGACGATGCCGTCAATCGGCTCACGCTCGAAAAGACAGTCGACGGAGCCGAACACGTCGGCATCTAGGGGCGTCACCGCATCGCTATGCCGATGTATTTGGTCTCGAGGAACTCGTCGATTCCGACCAAGCCACCTTCGCGGCCCAGACCCGACTGCTTGATGCCGCCGAACGGCGCTGCCGGATTTGACACCACGCCCTGGTTGAGCCCGACCATGCCGCTCTCCAGGGCTTCCGCAACCCGCAATGCACGCCTCAGGTCGTTGGTGAAAACGTAGGAGACAAGGCCGTATTCGGTGTCGTTGGCGGCCGCGACCGCCTCGGCCTCCGTCTCGAAGGCCGTCAGCGGCGCCACCGGACCGAAGATCTCCTGATCGCACATCTCGGCGTCGCGTGGCACACCGGTGAGCACGGTGGGCGGATAGAAGAAGCCATCGCCACCGGGCGCCGATCCCCCGGTGAGGACGGTCGCGCCGCGCCCGACGGCATCGGCGACGAGCGTCTCGACCTTGTTGAGCGCGGCCTTATCGATGAGGGGACCGACGGCGACACCATCGTTGGTGCCACGGCCCACCGACAACGAAGCCATCCGCGCGGCCAGCCGGCGTCCGAATTCATCGATGACCGAGGATTGCACATACATCCTGTTGGCCGCGGTGCACGCCTCCCCCATGTTGCGCATCTTGGCCGCGATCGCACCCTCGACGGCCTCGTCGAGGTCGGCGTCGTCGAACACGATGAACGGCGCGTTCCCGCCGAGTTCCATCGAGGTCCGCAGGACCTTCTCGGCGCACTGTTCCAACAGCAGCCGACCGACCTGGGTGGAGCCGGTGAAGGAGAGTTTCCGGGCCAGGCCCGACCGGATCAGCGGCTCCATGACCGGGCCGGCTTCCGTGACGGTGATGCAGTTGACGACGCCCGCGGGCAGCCCGGCCTCGGCCAGGATGTCCATCAGCGCCAGCATCGACAGCGGTGTCTGAGGAGCGGGCTTGATCACACTGGTGCACCCGGCGGCGATGGCCGGGCCCAGCTTGCGGGTGCCCATCGCCATCGGGAAATTCCACGGCGTGATCAGCAGGCACGGGCCGACGGGTTGGCGCGCGATCAGGAAGCGCGCTCCGCCTGCAGGCGCCGTCTGGTAACCGCCGTCGATGCGCACGGCCTCTTCGGCGAAGTGGCGGAAGAATTCTGCGGCATAGGCGATCTCCCCTCGTGCTTCGGCGACCGGTTTGCCCATCTCCAACGTCATCAACAGCGCAAGGTTGTCGATCCGCTCGTGCAGCAGCTCGTAAGAGCGGGTCAGTATGTTTGCGCGCTCGCGTGGTGAAACCGCCGCGAAGTCCGGCTGGGCGGCGACGGCCGCGTCGAGTGCGGCCCTGCCGTCTGCCGGGGACGCCTCGGCGACCGAACAGAGGGTCCTTCCGGTGGCGGGATCGACGACGTCGAAGGTCCGTCCCTCGGATGCGTCGAGCCACTTGCCGTCGATGAACAGTCGCTTCTCGACGGTCTGGACGACCCTCGCCTCGTCGTGCTCGCTCACCGCTACCCCTTCGCCGTACGCCGGTCCGTCCGATACGCTGATTGTCGACAATCTACCAATCAACAGGCAAGGGAAAGAAGCGTGGCCGCGTCCGCACAGCTCTCACAGGTCCTCAAACAAGCGACCGGCGTCATCGCTGCCCGCGGAGAGGGTGTGCTGCTGTACGACGAAGACGACCGCAGATACCTCGACTTCACCGCGGGCATCGGCGTGACCAGTACCGGGCACTGTCACCCTCGAGTGGTCGAGGCCGCACAACGCCAGGTCGGCACGCTCATCCACGGCCAGTACACCACCGTCATGCACCGCCCGCTGCTGGCGCTCGTTGACCGGCTGGGCGAAGTGCTGCCGCAGGGCTTGGACCGCATCTTCTTCGCGAACTCGGGCAGTGAGGCCGTCGAAGCGGCGCTGCGATTGAGCCGGCAGGCGACCGGACGGCCGAATGTCATCGTCTTCCACGGCGGCTTCCACGGTCGCACGGTGGCGGCCGCTTCACTGACCACGTCCGGAACGAAGTTCCGTTCCGGCTTCTCTCCGTTGATGGCAGGCGTCCACGTCGCACCGTTCCCCGATCCCACCCACTTCGGCTGGCCGGTCGAGCAGGCCACCGATTTCGCGCTCGGCCAGCTCGACTACATCCTGCAGACGCTGACATCGCCCGCCGACACCGCCGCGTTCCTCGTCGAGCCGGTACTCGGCGAGGGCGGCTATGTGCCCGCCAACGACCGGTTCTTCGCCGGACTGCGGGAACGCGCCGACCAGCACGGCATCCTGCTGGTGGTCGACGAGGTGCAGACCGGCTTCGGACGAACCGGAAAGTTCTGGGGCGGTGAGCATTTCAACGCCGAACCCGACGTCCTCATCACCGCCAAGGGCCTTGCCTCCGGATTCCCGCTGTCGGCAATCGCCGCGTCGTCTGAGCTGATGGCCAAGGCATGGCCGGGATCCCAGGGCGGCACGTACGGCGCCAACGCGGTTGCCTGTGCTGCCGCGCTGGCGACCCTCGACGTAATCCGCGATGAAGGGCTCGTCGACAACTCAGCGCAGCGTGGGGCGCAGCTGAAGGAGGCGCTGCAAATGGTGGCCGACAAGCACGACCAGATCGCCGACGTACGCGGCCTCGGGCTGATGATCGGCAACGAGTTCCGTGACGCCGACGGAAAGCCCGATCCGGTCACCGCCGCCGCCGCCCAGCAGGAGGCGGCTCGCCGCGGCCTGCTGTTGCTGACCTGTGGCGCGTGGGGCCAGGTCGTGCGCTTCATCCCGGCACTGGTGGTGACCGGTGATCAGGTCGACGAAGCCGCGAGCATCTGGGCCGACGCCGTCGGCGCCGTCGTCCCGGGGTGAGCCCGAGCCCGCGCGAACGTTCCTCAACCCGCGATAGTTCGCCGAAAATCTGAACCGGTACGGAACGTTCGCGGGAACTTCTCAGACGGCGCCGGGCTGCTTCTCGTATTCCAGCTGCGGCGGCGCCTCCGGGGTGCCAGGCATCTCCGTTCCGTTCATCGGGCAGCGTGTCGTCTCGGGCACCTTGATCAGGGCGATCGCACCGATGACGCACGCGGCCATCATGTAATAGGCGGGCACCAGATTGTCGCCGGTCTTGTTGACGAGCCATTCGTTCACCGCAGGCGCGGTGCCGCCGAAGATCGACGTCGACACGTTGTACGCGATGGCGAATCCGGCGTAGCGCACATGGGTGGGGAACATGGCCGGGAACATGGCCGAAATCGTGGCTAGTTGCGGCACGTACAGCAGGCCGAGGACCGCGAAACCGATCACCGCGCCCACCACGTTGGTGCCCATCAACATGAACATTGGGATGCCTGCGATGAAGAGGCCGATCAACGAGAACCACCACATCGGTTTGCGCCCAACGCGATCCGATAGGCCGCCTGCGATCGGCAGGAACACCATCATCGCGAGCATGCCGATGATCGGCACCAACAATGACATGGTGGCGGACAGGCCTATCGACTGCTCGAGGTAGGTCGGCATATAGCTCAGCAGGGTGTAGTTCACCACGTTGAGTGCGACGACAACGCCGCCCAACCGCAGGATCGGCCCCCAGTAACGGCTGAGCAGATCCTTGAACTGGGTGGCGGTGCGCTCCTCCGTTTCACCGGACTCTGCCAGTTCGCGGAAGATCGGTGTGTCCTCCAGCCGCGACCGCAGGTAGACACCGACCAGGCCGAGAGGGGCTGCAACGAGGAAGGGCAGCCGCCACCCCCAGGTGCTCATCTGATCGTCGTTGAGCACCAACGAGAAACCGAGCATCAGCAGTGCACCGAGCGAGAACCCCGCCAGCGTGCCGAACTCCAGGAAGCTGCCGAAGAATCCGCGCCTGCGGGGCGGAGCGTATTCCGCCATGAAGGTGGCGGCACCGCCGTACTCGCCGCCGGTCGAGAAGCCCTGGATCATGCGCAGCAGCACCATCAGCACCGGCGCCCAGAACCCGATCATCGCGTAGGACGGGATGAGACCAACGCACAGCGTGGCGCCGGACATCATCAGGATCGTGATGGCCAGCACCGACCGACGCCCGATCCGGTCGCCGAGCGGACCCCATACCAGCCCGCCGATAGGCCTGACGAGGAACGACACCGCGAACGTCATCAACGCCAACAACGTGGCGCTCTCGGTGTCCCCGGGGAAAATCGCCGCCGATATGTAGGTGACGCCGTATGCGTAGATCCCGTAGTCGAACCATTCCGTCGCGTTGCCGATGGCCGAGGCCGCGACGGCCTTCTTCAGCACATCGGGCGGTACGTCTTCGGTGCTGACGGTCGAGTGTGGAGGTTGATCAGGGCTGCCCATCGGGAGCCTCCTCGTGTCAATGACACTGTCGGACACTTCCCCGGGCCGGCTCCCACACTCACGACGGGCAGGTTGTGCACGGCCTCGGGGTCAGGTCGTAGTTTTGTTGACAATCCGACACTAGTCAAAGTCGATCATGAACATCAAGAGATGACGACGATGAACTACCCAGCTCAGCTGGACGCCAAACGGGAGCCTGGGGTGCTAGAAGCGGTAGTCGCCCAGCCACAACGCGCTGACGCCGGTCAACGACCGCTCGGCCTGGACGAACACCTCCTTGACCGATCGGCCGAGCAATGCGCCGACGGCCTCGGGCAGCGATGCCGCAGCCGGCTGCGATGAAGGCTTGGGTCGGAGGAAGTCCAGGAACGAAGAGCCGGGGAAGCTGACAATGCGGACGTCGGCGTCTTTCTCGTGACCGGCCAGCACCTTGGCCCGGTCGATCGCGGTCCGCAGGCCGCCGAGTTCGTCGACAAGGCCCCGCTCGAGCGCGTCGGCACCGGTCCACACCCTGCCGCGGGCAACCTCCTCGACATCCTCGAAGCTGAGCTCGCGGCCCGCGGCGACGCGCTCGATGAAGTCCCGATAGCTGAGGTCGGCCTCTGCCTCGATACGAGCGCGCTGCTCATCGGTGAACGGCTTGTCGATCGACCACACGTCTGCGTTGTCGTTGGTGCGCAACGAATCTGAGCTGACACCAAGCCGCTCTTTGAGCTCACGGGCTATCATCTTGCCGGTCAGTACTCCGATGGATCCTGTGATCGTGCCGGCATTGGCGACGATCGCATCGGCGCACATCGAGACGTAGTAGCCGCCGGAGGCGGCCACCGCACCCATCGATGCAACAATCGGCGTGTCGCTGGTTCGAATCCGATTCACTTCCCGCCAAATGGTTTCCGATCCGGTGACAGAGCCGCCGGGGCTGTCGACCCTCAGCACGATTGCCGACACGGAGTCGTCGGCGGCCGCCTCGCGGAGGGCGGCGGCGATGGTATCCCCGCCTGCGCTCGAGTTTCCGAGCGGCAACACCTGGGGGCCGCCGCGGCCACTGACGATCATGCCGTCCACGGTGACGACGGCAATCGTCGGATCGGACTTGCGGCCGGGGATCGACGGCAGCTGCGGACCTGGCCGGCTCGCGCTGGCCTTGGCATAACGCGACAAGTAGAGCCGCGGCGGTGCGTCGGGATCATTATCGGCGTCACCGATATTCGGTGAATTACCCGGTGATCCAACGAGTTCGCCGATACGCGCGTACGCCTCGTCGCGGAACCCGATCCGGTCGATCAGGCGTCCGGCCACAGCCTCGTCGCGCAGCAGCGGTGCCCGATTCGCCATCTCGTCGATGGCGGCCGAATCGATTTGCCTGCACGTCGCGATTGCCCGCCACACCTGATCGTGCAGGCTTTCCAGCAGGCGGTTGTCCGCCTCGCGGTGGGCATCGGTATACCGGGTCTGCGTGAAACGATTCGTGGCGACCTTGTATTCGCCGCGAGTGATGTATTGCGGCTCTACGCCGGCCTTGTCGAGCGCGTCGCGGAGGAACAGCGCGTTGGTCGCGAAGCCGACCAGCCCGACCGTTCCGGACGGCTGCATCCAAATCTCACGGAATGCCGAAGCCAGGTAGTACGACAGCGTGCCGGGATAGGTCTCGGCCCACGCCAGCGACGGCTTGACGTCACTGAAGGCGGCGATCGCGTCCCGCAGTTCCTGAACAGGCCCGGGCGCCGCGGCAGGAATCTGCACCCGCGCGATCAGGCCTGCGACGCGCTTGTCCTCGGCGGCCCGGTGAATTGCCGCAACGGCCTCGCGTAGCACCAGCGGCCTGTTGCCGCTGATGATCGCCATCGGGTTGAAGCCCGTGGTCTCGGGCGGCGCCGTCAGTAGATCGAGCTCGAGCACACAGCCGTGGGGCACACCGTGATGGCGGGCGGTATCCACTTTGCGGGCTAGACCCCGCAGATCGTCGGCGCCGGGGATGCCGGGCAAGAAACTGAACATAATTCGAGCCTACCGAGCAGCGGGCCTCACCAGACGATTCGCTTGCGGTCACTAATGGACAATTGACGACGCCGATAATTCCTGTGTAGAACTGCTCTTCATTGAACCCACCCCGCCGCGCTGAGCGTTACCGCGGCAGAGTCTGAATGAAGATGTCGACCCGGGAGATGCGCCGCTCACCGTCGAATTCGAAAACGAGCACCTCCGGCGTGCGCATCGGGTTGCCTCCGACAGCAACCGTCTCGCTGAGTTCGGCGAAGGCCACCCCGTCGTCGACGTAGGTCACCCGGTGAAGCTGCATCGAGTAGCCCTCGAGCTTGGGCATCGTGTCGGAGATGTAGGCGAGGTAGTCGTCCTTCCCGTCGAACCGATCGCCGTACGGGCCGACGCGGATGATGTCGTCGGCGACGCACTCGCCCACCACATCCCAATCGTGCGAGACGATTGCATCGAGATAGCGCTCCACGATGCCTGCCATCGGCCAATCACACCACGTCTGCATTCGACGCCTAACGTGGTTGTGTGCGGTTCTCGATATCGATCCCTCAGTTGGACTACGACGGCTTCGACGACGCCGGAGTGAAGGACTATCTCGCGCGCGCCGAAGAACTCGGCTTCGAAGGCGGCTGGACGATGGAGCAGGTCGTCGGCGACTCGCCGCAGATCGCACCACTGGCCATGCTCGCCTACGCCGCGGCGTGTACGACCCGCTTGCGCCTCGGGGTAGCGGTGCTCATCACGTCGCTGCATGACCCGCTGCAGCTGGCGTGGGCCATCGCCGCGGTCGACCGCCTGAGCCACGGCCGGCTGGATGTCGGCGTCGGCCATGGCGGCAAACGCAGGCCGTTCGCGGCCTTCGGCGTGCAGAAGGAGACCTTTGTCAGCTATTTCACCGAGGGCATCGAGCTGATGAAGGCGGCATGGTCCGACGAGCCGACGGTGACGTTCCACGGCCGATTCCGCGACGTCGACGGCCTGCCGATCCAACCCAAGCCGGTACAGCGTCCACACCCTCCGCTGTGGATCGGCGGCACCGCGCCGAAGGCTCTTGCGCGCGGCGTACGGATCGCCGACCACTTTCTGGGAGCAGGCTCGTCGACGACCGCGACCTTCGCCGAAGCCGTCAAGATCGTCCGTCGCGAACTCGATATACAAGGCAAAGACGCAACGCGATTCACCATCGCCAAGCGCGTCTATCTGACCGTCGATGACGACGCTCGACGGGCCCGCGAGCGCGTCGTCGCCGGACTGCACCGCATCTACGGAGACATGCCGGGGATCGAGGATGTTCCCGTCTCGGGTACGCCCGACGACGTCGTGCGCGGGGTTCGCGAGGTGATCGACGCGGGCGCGGAGATGGTGCTGCTGAATCCGGTCGGCGCTGCCGTTGCCGAAGACCGCGAGCAGATGGAACGGCTTGCCGCCGAAGTGATCCCGCAACTGCAGTGAAATCGCGAAAGCCCCCGCACGGCTAGCGTGTCGGGGGCTTCTGCGTCTTGTCGGGGGAGTTAGGAGGCCTCGGTCGCCGAACCGCCTGCGGCCGAGATCTTTTCCTTCGCGCTGCCACTGAACTTGTGCGCGGTGACGTTGACCTTCACGGTCAGCTTGCCGTCGCCGAGCACCTTGACCAGCGAGTTCTTCCGGACCGCACCGGCGGCCACCAGTTCGTCGACACCGACGTCGCCGCCCTTGGGGAACAGCCTGTTCAGGTCGCCCACATTGACAACCTCGTAGGAGGTGCGGAACCGGTTGCGGAAGCCCTTGAGCTTCGGCAGCCGCATGTGAATGGGCATCTGGCCACCCTCGAACGTCGCGGGGACGTTCTTGCGGGCCTTGGTACCCTTCGTACCGCGACCGGCGGTCTTGCCCTTGGAGCCCTCGCCGCGGCCCACGCGGGTCTTGGCGGTCTTCGACCCCGGCGCCGGGCGCAGGTCGTGCAGTTTGATCGTCATGATTTAGTCGCCTTCAACCGCTTCTACTTTGATGAGGTGGTGCACCGTGTTGATGAGCCCGCGGGTCTGCGCGTTGTCCTCACGGACGACCGACTGACGGATCTTGCGCAGTCCCAACGAACGCAGGCTTTCCCTCTGCTTCCACCGGGCACCGATCGTGCTGCGTACCTGGGTGATCTTCAGCTCTGCCATGGCTATGCCGATCCTTCGCGTGCGGCGGCGTTGGCGGTTGCGGCCAACGCGTCGGCCTCACGGCGGGCCCTGAGCATGCGGGCAGGCGCCACGTCCTCGATGGGCAGGCCACGGCGGGCCGCGACCTCTTCGGGACGCTGCAGCAGCTTCAGCGCGGCAACGGTGGCGTGCACCACGTTGATCGCGTTGTCACTGCCCAGCGACTTGGCCAGGATGTCGTGCACGCCGGCGCATTCCAGCACCGCACGCGCCGCGCCACCGGCGATCACACCGGTGCCGGGGCTGGCCGGGCGCAGCATGACCACACCAGCGGCCGCCTCACCCTGCACCGGGTGCGTGATGGTGCGGCCGATCAGCGGAACGCGGAAGAAGCCCTTGCGTGCCTCCTCGACGCCCTTGGCGATCGCGGCCGGAACTTCCTTGGCCTTGCCGTAGCCGACACCGACCATGCCGTTGCCGTCGCCGACGATGACCAGCGCGGTGAAGCTGAAGCGCCGCCCCCCCTTGACCACCTTGGAAACGCGGTTGATCGTGACGACACGCTCGAGGTAGTTACTCTTCTCACCGCCGTCGCGGTCGCGACGACCGCCACGATCGTCACGACGGCCCCGGCCCTCGCGGTCACCGCGGGCCGGCCTTCCGTCCGAACTCGAAGGCCCGGCGGCTCCTGCTGCCTGCTCGGCCATTACGCAGTCCTTCCGATTGTTTTGAGGTCATTCGTCATTAGAACTTCAGCCCACCTTCGCGTGCCGCGTCGGCCAGCGCAGCGAGCCGTCCGCCGTAGGTGTAGCCACCCCGGTCGAACACGACGGTCTCGATCCCGGCGGCCTTGGCTCGCTCGGCGATCAGCTGACCGACCCGCGTGCTGTGGGCCTTCTTGTCGCCGTCCACCCCGCGCACATCGGCTTCGATGGACGACGCGGCGGCCAGCGTTGTGCCGTTCAGGTCGTCGACCAGCTGGACGTGGATGTGCCGCGCGGAGCGGTTGACCACCAGGCGCGGCCGCTCGGCCGTCCCCTCGATCTTCTTGCGCAGCCGGGCGTGCCTGCGCAGCCGCGAAGTGCGGCGGGCCGCCGACACGCTCTGCCCGGCCTGCTTCGGTGCGCCTGTTGCTTTCTGGGCTTGAGCCATTGCTACTTACCTGTCTTTCCGACCTTGCGGCGGATCTGCTCACCTTCGTAGCGGATGCCCTTGCCCTTATAGGGGTCGCTCTTCCGCAGACGACGGATGTTGGCCGCAATCTGGCCGACCTTCTGCTTGTCGATACCGGTGATCGAGAACTTCGTCGGTGTCTCCACCGCGAAGGTGACGCCCTCCGGGGCGGTGATCAGCACCGGGTGGCTGTAACCCAGGGCGAATTCGAGGTCGCTGCCTCTGGCCACCACGCGGTAGCCGACGCCGAAGATCTCCATCTTGACGGTGTAACCATCGGTGACGCCGGTGACGAGGTTGGCCACCAGGGTGCGCGACAGCCCGTGCAGTGAGCGGTTGCGCCGCTCGTCGTCGGGCCGGGTCACCACGATGGCGCCGTCGTCATCGCGGGCCACCTTGATCGGCTCGGCGACCGCCAGGTTCAGGCTGCCCTTGGGCCCCGTGACCGAGACGTGCTGGCCGTCGATCGTCACGTCGACTCCGGTGGGTACCGGAACCGGCTGCTTACCAATGCGCGACATGGCTAATCCCCCTCACCAGACATACGCGAGGACTTCGCCGCCCACGCCTTGTCGTGCTGCCTGACGGTCGGTGAGCAGCCCTCCGGACGTGGAGATGATCGCCACGCCGAGGCCGCCGAGCACCCGCGGCAGATTGGTGGATTTCGCGTACACCCGCAGACCGGGCTTCGACACCCGGCGCAGGCCCGCGATGCTTCGCTCGCGGCTGGGGCCGTATTTCAGTTCGACGACCAGCGACTTGCCCACCCGAGCATCCTCGGTGCGGAAATCGGTGATGTAGCCCTCCGCCTTGAGGATCGAGGCGATGTTCGCCTTGATCTTGCTGTGCGGCAGGGACACCTCGTCGTGGTACGCCGAATTGGCGTTGCGCAGACGTGTCAAGAAGTCTGCGATCGGGTCCGTCATGGTCATGACAGCCGGTTCACCTTCCTCGCGGCGGTTCCCAGCCCCAAAGATTTTGGAGTGGGCCTGCCGCAACCTGTTCCGATGTTGTGGTCTATTTCGCTGCTACCAGCTGGACTTCTGCACACCCGGCAGTTCGCCGGCGTGTGCCATTTCGCGCAGGCAGATGCGGCAGAGGCCGAACTTGCGGAAGACCGCATGCGGACGACCGCACCTTTGGCAGCGGGTGTAGCCGCGCACCTTGAACTTGGGCTTCTTATTGGCCTTGTTGACCAGAGCCTTCTTTGCCATCTGTTCAGTTCTCCTTGAACGGAAAGCCGAGGGCCCGCAACAGCGCTCGTCCTTCGTCGTCGTTCGTCGCCGTGGTGACGACGGTGATGTCCATGCCACGGGGCCGGTCGATGGAGTCCACGTCGATCTCGTGGAACACCGATTGCTCGGACAGCCCGAAGGTGTAGTTGCCGCGGCCGTCGAATTGCTTGGGCCCCAGTCCGCGGAAGTCACGGATACGCGGCAGCGCAATCGAGATCAGCCGGTCCAGGAACTCCCACATGCGGTCGCCCCGCAGCGTCACGCGGGCGCCGATCGGCATGCCCTCGCGCAGCTTGAACTGAGCGATCGACTTCGTCGCCTTGCGCACCTCGGGCTTCTGGCCGGTGATCAGCGCCAGATCGTTGACGGCGCCGTTGATCAGCTTGGCGTCACGGGCGGCGTCGCCGACGCCCATGTTCACGACGACCTTCACCACGCCCGGAATCTGCATCACGTTGGCGTAGCTGAATTCCTTCTGCAGCGCTTCGCGAATTTCCTCGCGGTAGCGCTGCTTCAGGCGGGGCAGCGTCTTTTCTGTCTTCTCAGCCGTGGTCATCTCAGATGTCCTTGCCGTTGGTCTTGGCGATGCGGACGTTCTTGCCGCTCTCTTCGTCTTTCCGGTAGCCGATGCGGGTCGGCTTGCCGTCGGAGTCGACCACCATCACGTTGGACACGTGAATCGCCGCTTCCTGGGTGACGATGCCGCCCGAGGACGCACCGCGCTCGGTGCGGGATATCGGGGTGTGCTTCTTGATGCGGTTGACGCCTTCGACGAGGATCTTGTTGCGGGTCGGAAAGGCCTGCAGCACCTTGCCTTTCGCGCCCTTGTCCTTGCCGGAGACGACTAGCACCGTGTCGCCCTTGTGGACCTTCATCTACAACACCTCCGGAGCGAGCGAAACGATTTTCATGAAGCGCTTCTCGCGCAGTTCGCGGCCGACCGGGCCGAAGATGCGCGTGCCGCGCGGATCGTTGTCCGGCTTGATGATGACAGCGGCGTTCTCGTCGAACTTGATGTAGCTGCCATCAGCGCGACGGCGCTCCTTGACGGTGCGCACGATGACGGCCTTGACCACCTCGCCGCGCTTGATGTTGCCGCCGGGGATGGCGTCCTTCACGGTGGCGACGATGATGTCGCCGATGCCGGCATAGCGCCGCGCCGAGCCACCGAGCACACGGATGCACAAGATCTCCTTGGCGCCCGTGTTGTCGGCGACCTTCACCCGCGATTCCTGCTGAATCACTCGATCTCCTCGACCTGGTTTATGTTTGCACGGCAGATACCGACCTGACGTGCGCGGTCTTGCGTCACCGAAGAGCACGCAGGGCCTGCCGGGACGGCTGGCCGAGGTCTGCCCAAGGCAACCAGTGAATTCTAGGCGACGACCGGCGATGCGCCAAATCACCCCTGGTCAGCAGTCACCCCACTCCCCGAACTGGGCCACCTCCCCCTCGCGAGGGGGCGTGTCTGTACACGACACGCCGCAGGAAGTCGTCGTTGCGTGCACGCTCGGCGCCGATCGACGATGCGCGTCTGCCGTCAGGCGATATCAGCCACGCAACGGAATCCGATATGCGTGGTCGCGCTGTCCTGTGACTGCGGCGAGCGTGCAGCCGGCCGGTAGCGGTGGCAGTATTCCGGCGCGCACAGATGTGAGCCCCCCTTGAGCGCCTGGCTGACCGAGGGGTCGCCCTCATCACTCGCCGGACAACATCCATGGGCCGGAGCATCCAGCCGGTGGTGGCCGGCGAATTCCGTCGTCGTCCACTCCCAGACGTTGCCGATCATGTCGGCGAGGCCGTAGCCGTTCGGCGGAAACGTCCCGACCGGCGACGTGCCCGTCCACCCCAGTGCACCGAGATTCCGGTACGGGAACCGGCCCTGCCAGGTGTTGGCCATCAGCCGCCCGTCCGGCGCCGCCTCGGCGCCCCACGCGTACGTCGCACTGCTGCCGCCGCGCGCCGCGTACTCCCATTCGGCCTCGCTCGGCAGGTGGCGCCCCGCCCAGCGCGCGTAAGCGGCCGCGTCGGGATAGGCCACCTGCACGACCGGATGATCGGCAAGGGTTTCGATGCCACTGTCGGGACCGAAGGGATGACGCCAACTGGCGCCGGGTGTCCATTCCCACCACTGCCGCCAGTCCCGCAGATCCACCGGCCCGGACGTCGGCGAGAACACCAGTGCGCCCGGCACCAGATCGGCCGGATTCGCCTCCGGATACAACACCGGATCGATGTCGCGCTCGGCGACGGTGACATGGCCCGTCTCGTCGACGAACTCGGCGAACTGCGCGTTGGTGACCGGATGCCGTTCGATCGCGAACCCGGCCATCTGCACCGTGTGTATCGGCGCCTCTTCCGGATAGAAGCTCGTCGAGCCCATCCGAAACGACCCGCCGGGCACCTCGACGAGCTCAGTGAGCATGACTTCAGGGTATGCCGACGGCGAAGTCCTCGATGAGCACCGTTGATGCTGCTTCGAATCCGTCGGTGGCGGCCGGTGCCTGCACGTGGATGGCGACCAGATAGTTGTTCGAGTTCGTCGGTATGTGTGCAATCCGATCGAGGAACTCGACCGACTGTTGCGGCGTGTCCGACCACGCGCCCATCAGCTTTTGTCCGCTGTACCCGCACAGTTCGGCGGGCAGCACGCTCACGCTGCTGACCGCGGACACGGCCATCACCTTGTCGGCGTATTCCATGAACGCCGCAGCGGGATCGAGCTTCGTCTGCCCGATGGTCACCGTCGCGAACATGCCGTCGGGTCCCTGCATGCGGAGGCCGACGTCACCGGAGCCCGGCCGCACCGACCAGCCGTCGGGGACAGCCACGGTGATCTTGGGAGCGGCCGGATCGGTGACCTGCGCGACGGCCGAGACGGCAGGTTTGACCGGTTCCGGGCAGCTGACGGTGTTCGCCGGAATCGGCGTTTGCGTTGTGACAACGACGCCGGGTGCCGGAGGCCCGGCATCCTCCGTCGGCTTTGTGGGTTGAGGTCGCGCGCTGGTGGACGTCGCGGCATCCTCGCCACGGATCGCCACGCCTTCGTCGGTCCGCACGCACGCCGAGACCAGCACAGCGACCAGAGTCAGCAGGACCCACGTCGCGCGACCGAACCGCTTCACCGGAACATCATCAGTCTTTTGAGAAGGCTTGCGCCAATTCCCGTTCGACGTCCAGGTAGGGCGTGCCCGAGATGTCGACGACGACCTTGGCGATGGTCCCACCGGTAAACGGGTATGGGGCTTTGTAGCTGCTCGACACTGCCTGGCCGGTGTTGCGTCCGACGGCCACGCCGCCGCCCGAAAGGCCGAAGCTCGCGGGGTGGGTGCGCACTCCCGGCATCGTCGCCACCGGGGCACCGTCGACGTAGAGCGAGACGTCGCCCAGCGGCGTATGACTGCCTTCAACCGTGCCGGTGCGGTCATAGCGCACACCGAAGACATGATCGCCCAACGGCAGCGGGTCAGGCGCGGACAACTTCTGCTCGTCCTCCCCCATGAAGTTGTAGATGTAGTGCAACCGGCCGTCCTGGACGAACAACACGTGGCCGCCGTGCCCCGCGCCCTGCTTGTAGAGCACTCCCTCCGCGCCGGGCGTGTCGACGGTGACCTCGGCCAGCACGGAGAACGACTGGCCTCGCAGCTCCGGTGCCGCGCCGAGGCCGACGTCGGAGTTGTCCGGGTAGTACGTGAAGTTCTTCCGGTCGGCGACGAGATACGGCCGAAAGCGCGTCATCGTCTCGAAGATGTTGAGATCGGCCAGCGGAAGCCCGTTGTACTTCGCGGCCTCGTCGAACCAGAGCTTCTTCATCTCGTCGAGTTTGTCCGGTTCGTCGGCGGCGAGGTCATGACACTGACTGCGGTCCGCCTCGATGTTGTACAGCTCCCACCGGTCCTGCTCGAAGTGAGACCAGCCCGCCGGGGTGGCGGCGTGAACGGTGTTGGCGAACCAGCCCTTGTGCCAGATGCCCCGGGTGCCGAGCATCGTGTAGAACTGGGTGTCTTTGCCGGTCTCGACGGACGGATTGTCCAGGGCGGCTTTGAAACTCACGCCGTCGAGCGGCTTCTGTGCGATACCGCCGACTTCTGCGGGCGGGGTGATACCGAGCAGGTCGTAAACTGTCGGGGTGATGTCGCAGACGTTGACGTAATTGTCGCGTACCTCGCCGTGCGCCTTGATTCCGTTGGGCCAGCTGACGATTGCGGTGTCGGCGATGCCGCCCTCATGCGAGGCGTAGCGCTTGAACAGCTTGTAGGGCGTGTTGAACGCCATCGCCCAGCCGATCGGATAGTGGTTGTAGGTCTCCGGTCCGCCGAGGTGGTCGATGTAGGCCATGCCGTCCTCGGCCGTGTCGATGTAGCCGTTGAAGAACTTCACCTCGTTGACCGACCCGTTCGGGCCGCCCTCACCGCTGGCGCCGTTGTCGGAGATCACCACGATGATCGTGTCGTCCAATTGCCCGGACTCCTCGAGATAGTCCAGGACGCGCCCGATCTGGGCGTCGGTGTAGGACAGGAATCCGGCGAACACCTCTGCCATCCGGCTGAAGAGGCGCTTCTCCTCGTCGTTGAGTCCCTCCCACGGCCGCACCGTGTCCTGATATGGCCACGCTTCTCCATTGGGACCCTTGACGTCGAGATACGGGTTGACAGGCGACAATTCGGTGTCGGGCGGCACGATGCCGAGCTTCTTCTGGTTCTCGAGCACGATCTCGCGGTAGCGCTCGTAACCCATGTCGAACTTGCCTGCGTACTTGTCCGCCCACTCCTTGAAGACGTGGTGTGGGGCATGCCCGGCACCGGGACAGACATAGCTGAACCACGGCTTGTCGGGGGCGATCACCTTGGCGTCGCGGATGAACTCGATTGTCTTGTCGGCGAGGTCCTTCGACAGGTGATAGCCCTCTTCCGGCGTCGCCGGCGGTGCGACCTGATGGTTGTCGTATACCAGGTCCGGGTACCACTGGTCGGTCTCGCCGCCCATGAAGCCGTAGAACCTCTCGAACCCGCGAGACAGCGGCCAATGACGCCGGGTGGCAGCGAGATTCGACTCTTCCAACGGTGTCAGATGCCATTTGCCGACGCAGTAGGTGTTGTAGCCCCGCTCGTTCAACACCTCTGACAGCAGCGCGGTGTCCGCCGGGATGCGGCCGTTACAGTTGGGGAACCCGTCGGTGAACTCCTCGATGGTGGCCATGCCGACGGTGGTGGCGTTGCGTCCGGTCAGCAGCGAGGCGCGCGTCGGCGAGCACAGCGCAGTGGTGTGGAACTGCGAGAGCCGCACACCGCGTTCAGCGATGCGGCTCATCGTCGGCATCTCCACCAGGCCACCGAAGCAATCCCAGGTCGCGATGCCGGTGTCGTCCCACACGAGATAGAGGATGTTGGGCGAGCCTTCGGGTGCGGTGGGTGCGGCGTAGGGCCCCCAGTCCGGCTCGGAATCGCGGATGTCCAGCTCGATTTTGCCGTTGAATTCGGTTGCCATGGCACAGCCTCGTCCCGGTAGGTGCGTCGCCGCGTGGTCCCCAACCGCCCGGAGAGTACACCGGTTGCATATTGGGTTGCTGAGAAATTGACGGCGGTGGCAGTACCAGGCACGAGACGATTGGCCGGCGCCGATCAGGGGTAACGATAGGTTGTCTGGCTTGTGACTGCGCGGTGGCGGAGGGCGGCAAAGCGTGCGTGAAGAATCCGGCGGTGGAAGGATGCCGAGCGTGGCGACAAGCAAACCGCAGACGATCTCCTACCCGGGGCCGGGCGCGCGCGCACGCCGTAACGACGACTTCGCGGTCGATCCGCACGTCGTCGTGTTGTTCGGCGCGACCGGTGACCTTGCGAGACGGAAATTGATTCCCGGGCTCGCCTATCTCGGCCAGTCCGAACTCGCACCCAACATCGAGATCGTCGCGACGTCGCTGGAGGAGATTTCCCGAGACGAGTTCCTCGAAGTCGCCAAAGAGGCAATCGACGACTTCGGAACGCACAAGCTCACCGAGGAACAGTGGGCCCGGTTCGCCGAGAGGGTCACCTACGTCCCTCAGAGCACGGGTCCCGAGGCACTTGCAGCCGCCGTCGAGGAAGCCGAGGAAAAGCTGGGGCCGGACGTCCGCCGTCTCCACTATCTGTCGGTACCGCCGAAAGCCGCCCGCGCGGTCATCACCATGCTGCGTGACGCGAAGCTGGTGGAGCGATCGCGGGTCGTCATGGAGAAGCCGTTCGGCACCGACTTGGAGAGCGCCGTCGAACTCAACGACTTCGTCCACGAGACGTTTGACGAAAGTCAGATCTTCCGCATCGACCACTTTCTCGGCAAGGAGGCCGCGCAGAACATCCTGGCCTTCAGGTTCGCCAACGGTCTGTTCGAGCCGATCTGGAACCGCAACTTCATCGACCATATCCAGATCGACATCCCGGAGACCCTGGGGCTGGACGAACGGGCCAACTTCTACGAGAGCACCGGCGCCTACAAGGACATGGTGGTCACCCACCTTTTCCAGGTGATGGCGTTCGTCGTGATGGAGCCGCCGACGGCACTCGAACCCCGCGCCATCAGCGAAGAGAAGAACAAGGTGTTCCGCTCGATGTTGCCTGTCGACCCGGCCAAAGTTGTCCGAGGGCAGTACGTGGGGTACCGCAAGAATAAAGGTGTCGCCCGCGATTCCGATACCGAGACGTTCATCGCGCTCAAGGTGGGTATCGACAACTGGCGTTGGGCCGGGGTACCGATCTACCTCCGCACGGGAAAGCGTATGGCCGAGGGCATTCGCGTCATCTCCATTGCGTTCAAAGAGGCGCCGCGGTCCATGTTCCCGTCGGGCTCGGGCGTCGGTTCCCAAGGCCCCGACCACCTCACCTTCGATCTCGCCGACAACTCCAAGGTGTCGCTGTCCTTCTACGGCAAGCGCCCAGGACCCGGGATGAAGCTCGACAAGCTCTCGATGCAGTTCTCGACTCAAGAGACCGACACCATGAACGACGTGCTCGAGGCCTACGAGCGCCTGATCCTCGACGCGATGCGCGGCGATCACACACTGTTCACCACCGCGGAGGGCATCGAGTCGCTGTGGGAGCGTTCGGAGAGCCTGCTGTCCGACCCGCCGGCGGTCAAGTCGTACCCGCAGGGCACGTGGGGGCCCAACGCGATTCACCAGCTGATCGCGCCCAACGCATGGCGGCTGCCGTTCGAGCGGGCCTGGCGCGAAGCCAGACACGACGACTGCTAATACTCCTGCAGGCTTTCCCGCAAAGTCGTTCCGGGATAGCGCGTCCGGTACCGTCCGCGCCGCTGAAGTTCGGGCACCAGCAGCTCGGTCACGTCGTTGAAGCAGCCGGGCGTATCGGTGGCAAGCAACATGAAGCCGTTGCAGCCGCCGTCGTCGAGGTACTGCTCCATCTGGTCGGCGACGTCCAAGGGTGTGCCAACCGCGACCGGCGCGCCCATCGAGACTCCATAGATCTGCGCGGCCTCACGGACGGTCACCGGTGCGCCGTCCTTGGCCTCCAGGATGGCGTCGAACAGACCGCGGATACCCTGCACGTCCGCATCGACGACGTTGTCGTCTAGGCCGAGTGTGGAGAAGTCGAATCCCGTATGGCCAGAAAGGATTCCCAGTGCGCTCTCGATCTGCACCTTCTCGACGAACTCGGCGTACTTGTCGTTCGCGCGGGATTTGTCCCGATCGATGATGGTCTGCAGACCGTAGATCAGCTTCACCGAATCGGGATCGCGTCCGTGGTCGTCGGCTCGGGTGCGGATGTCGTCGGCATAGGCCCGCATGCTCTTGGGGGTAGGGAAGATGCCGAACACGGATTCCGCGTGTTTGGAGGCGAAATCGCGGCCCTGATCCGAGGAGCCGGCCTGCCACAGCACCGGCCGCTTCTGCGGTGACGGTGCGACGAAGTGGCGCCCCTTCGACTTGAAGAACTCGCCTTGGAAGTCGACTTCGCGCACCTTCGAGGGATCGGCGAAGATCCCATTCTCGCGGTCGTAGACGATCGCGTCGTCATCCCAGGAGTCCCACAGCTGGTACAGCAGTTGCATGTACTCCTCGACCACTTCGTAACGCTTGTCCCGAGGCGTGAGGTTGTCCTTGCCCATCGCCTGGAACTCGCTCTTGGAGTACGACGTCACAATGTTCCAGCCGACCCGGCCGTTGGTCAGGTGGTCGAGCGAGGACAGGTGGCGGGCCATCATGTACGGCGGCACAAACGATGTCGACAGCGTGATGCCGATCCCGAGGTGTTTGGTGAACGCCCCGATGATCGGCACCAGAGTTGCGGGCTCGTGCACCGGACACTGTCCGGCATACTTCACGACCGGATCCGAGTTGCCCTTATAGGTGGTGTACGGGGCCAACTCGTCGGCGATGAACATCGCGTCGAACAGGCCACGCTCCATGATCCCGCCGAGATCGCGCCAATACTCCGGCCGCGACCAGTGATAGCCGACCTTGTCGCGCGGATGCGCCCACATCGTCGACGCGTGGTTCATCACACCGTGCTGAACGAAACCCAGAAGGTGCGCCTTTTTCTTGGTCACGCGGCGGTCCCGGTGCGGTCGCCACGCAGCTCGAGAACGAAGGCAACGATTACCGCCGCTGCTGTACCGAGTCCGCTCAACGCGAGCACGTACCAGAACACGCCGCTGTAGGAAGCGATGACCAGTAAGACGAACGACGTCAGGACGGCCAAGGTCGCCTTCCATGTGAAGCCGGGCACAAGGGCGATCTCGGAGGAGTCTGTCTCTTCCCCCAGAACCACACTGTTGCCTGCCACCAACTCTCGCCGGATCCGGAGAAAGCTGAGGGCGCCGACGATCAGATAGAGGACGGCGAGAACCAAGCCGATGGTTGCGCCGATGTAAAAGATGACCACGAGAGTGCCTTTCTACTGTTCTGGGTATTACTGCTGTCCGGCGGGCTCGCTGCGTGCGTCGTCGGCATCGAGTGCCTCGGGCGTCGCGGCTTGTTTCTTCGGCGCCGCACCGTTTCCACGTTCCAGAAGCGCCGCCTTGCCTTCCGCCAAGCTGCCGAAGTCGAACTGGGTGTCGGCGCGCAGGCTGACGACCACCGAGACGATTGCCGACGCAGCGATCAACCCGATGATTCCGAAGAGCGGTCCGTACGTGGGCCCGAGCGTCTCGCGCAGAGGACCACCGACGACTATGCCCGCGAGCACACCCGCGACGTACCCTGTTCCGGTCATCCGCGACCAGAAGATGCTGAGCGTCACCGGAATCAGAAGGCTTGTGCCGTAGAAGTACACCGTCGTAACGAGATTCACGTAGTCGATACCTGTCAGCACCACACCACCGGCGACTACGGCCGCGACGATCATGCTGGTCTTGGTGATGGTGAGCAGCTTGCGCTCAGACACCTGAGGCCAGTAGCGATGGACGATGTCGACAGCGACCAGCGAGGTCACGCCGGACAGTGCCCCGTCGATGGCCGCGAAGCACGCGTTGACGACCACAAGGGTGTAAAGGGCGATGATGAATATCGGCAGGCCGAGGCTGGCGATGACGTGTGGGCCGATCGCACCTGCCCCCAGCGAACCCAGCTGTTCGGGCGTCACGCCGTAGGCGACACCGATGAAGCCAAGCAGGCCCAGCGCCAGAGGAATCGGGTAGAACCACACGCCTGCCCACAGGAAGCTGCGGCCGAGATCCTTGGGCCTGATTGCCCATACGCGCTGCCAGAATGACTGGTCGGCAATGACATTCGTGAGTAGTCCGAGAGCCAACGCGAGGCCGAAGCTCGCGGCGGTGACCGGGTTGAAGGGGTTCAGGTGCTGGTCACCGAGAGCGTGGACCTCATTGAACACCAGTTCTGCGCCGCCCGCCTTGGCCAAGGCGTAGAGCACGACCACCGAGGACCCGACACCGAGAAGGAGAGTGTTCAAGGTTCCGGTCACGGCGGATGTGGTCAGCCCACCGAAGTAGGAATACACGGTGACGACGATGATGCCGGTGATGACGATGCTGACCGGGGTGAGGCCGAAGATCTTGTTCATGACCAGTACCAGTCCGGCGAGGTTGATCATGATGACGCCGAGCAGAGCACCGATCAGAAAGATCAGCGTCGCCACACTGCTGATTCCGTTCCGGAACCGTGCGCGAATGAACTCCGCGAGGGTATAGCCGGAAGGCATCTTCTGGCGAAGTTTGAGGGCGAACGGCACCATGATGATCACGGCGAGCCCGTTGGGCACGATGAACCAGACCAGTCCTGAAGTGCCCCAGGTGTAGGCCTGCGCGGACGACAGCATCACCGCCATCGACCACGTCCACACCGAGATGAGCGACGCGACACCGAATCCGAAGCCGAGAAGCCGCCCGGAGATCACGAAGTTGTGCGTCGTCTTGACGGCTCCCTTGACGGCAAGGGCGATGAGCAGCAGCACGATTCCCGGGCCGAAGAGAAGCGCATATCCCAATGCGCCTGATTGCTGGATGAATTCGAGGTTGGGCATGATCGGTCTCCTTGGTACGAGTGAGGAAGTGGGTTGGTTCCGGGTCTACTTGTCGTGTTCGCCTGCTGCTCCTTCGAGGACCAGGACGGCCGCGCGGCGGCGTCGCAATTCGTCAAGCGGCTCGTCGTACCACCCTTTGGAGCGGCGCAGCATCAGCAGTTCGGCAAGCTCGGTCTCGGTGCGCATGAACGGCACAGTGGGAATCACCGGCGGCTTGAAGTTGCGACGGAAGGCGTTCACGACCGTCTCGAGTGTCGGGACGTCGGCGGCCGCCCTCGCGTCGGCCAGTGCAGTGTCGCAGACCTGCGAGATCGGAACGCCGGTGAGTGCCGTCGTATCGATGTACTCGCCTGACAGTTCGGCGAATCGGAGGACTGCGACCCGGTCTTCGATGCGCGCCTCGATCCACAGGAAGTCCGCCTCTTCGAGGACGTTGACTTCACGGCTGCGTCGCCAATCGAGCAGAAGCGCGAGTGCCGAATCGAGTGTCGAGAGCTGTGCCAGGCGATCGGTCCACTCGTGGCGCAACGCCTGGTTTCCGAACGGCGGGTATTCGGTCCGCGGCGTTGCACCCGCGGAGGCGTTGCTATTTCGCGTCATGACTGGTCTTCTCCGGTCTCGAGAAACCGTTCGATATGGATGCGGTCACGGGCCACTCCGTCGGCTGCGAGGAGTTCCTCGGCGGCGCTGGCCATCCCCGATGGCCCGCAGAGGTAATAAGACTTAGCGGGGTCGTCGGCGCCGAGGTGATCGGTCACTCGCCCGACGGCACCCGACCAGGACGATGTCGGGCGCTCAACGGTGATCACCACGTCGAGATTCGGCAGGACACGCCTCAGCTCGGAGAGCTCGTCTACGCCGAACAGTTCGGCTTCGGTACCAACGCCGAAAACCACCCCTGCCTCGGTGTCGGGCGCGGTCTGCGCCAACGACCGCAGAATCGCGAGGATCGGCGCGACGCCCGTCCCGCCGGCGATGAACACCGGTTTCGGATCGCCGCGAAAGATGAACTGACCGTGAGGTCCTCGCACCCGGACCGGCTCACCCTTCGCCAGCCCGGCGGCGACATGACCGGAGAACTTGCCATCCGCCAGTAGTCGGATCAAGAACTCCAGTTGACGGCTTCCGTCTGCGGGTTTTGACATCGAGTAGGCGCGGGTGACCCCGAGCGCAGGCAAAGTGACCTGAACGTATTGGCCGGGATCCCAATCGAGTGGATCCTGAGCCGCGTTGGTGCGAACGACGATCCGGGCGACGGTTTCCGACAGGCGCTCGGCCTCCACGATCTGCCCGGTTCGCGTGCCCTCCTCGTAACGCCCGACGCGGTCGGCTGGGTAGTCGAAGTCGATCTCCAGGTCGCTCGCCGGCTGAAGGCGGCAGGCGAGGATCAGGCCGTCGTCCTCCTCGGCTTCGGTGAGGGCGTGGGGGCTGTGGGTGAGCAACTGGTCATAGTCGCCGTCCACCAGGAACCCGCGGCACGTGGAACAACTGCCCTCGCGGCAGTCGCTCAGGAGTAGGTACCCCTGTCTCAGAGCGGCAGTGATGACGTCCTCGTCACCTCGGCAGGCGATGTCGACGCGGTCGGCTCCCTCGAATGTCAGCGCGACCTTGTACTCGGTCATCGGGGCACCTCGCGCTCCCAGCCGATGAGATCGGTGGTGATGGCGAATATCTCGCCGTTCACATAGGCCCGGCCGATCGTGGTGGAAACGTTCACCAAGAGGTCGTAGACGGAGAAGGGCCGGCCAAGGAGTTCCGCTATCTCCTCGGCGTCGATCTCGAAACCTTCGAGGCAGTCGATCCGGTAGTAGGTTCCGCTGTCCTGGATCGTGAAACTCGGCTCGTCGGCGTACCGTTCGGCGAGCCACTCCACGGTCGCCTCGATCTCATCGGCCTTGGTGAGGGTCAGCACCACGCGACGGCTCTCGACCACGCCGTTCTCACTGAACAGGTTGGCGCGCGACTGCTGCGCGTCCACCCGCGAGATACGTCGGTCCACGTCCGCCTGGTGTGAGTTCTGGGCGGTGACAGGGATTTCCGTCATCCCAAGCCTCCGCGGGATAGGCGGTTGTCATAGAGACGGAGAAGGCTTTCCGTCGTGAAGTCCGATCCCCATATGGGAGCGACGTCGCGGACCCAGTCGTTCGCCAGTTCTCCGAAGAGCTGTCGAGGCGTTTCCGTCTGGCTCTTTCGCAACAGCTCTGTCGACGCGAACAGCGCCGAGATGTCTGCGATCGCGTCGACTGCGCGAGGCAGCCATCGATGGGACCACCACGCCATCAGTTGGTGGTTGTAGGTGCCGAATTCGGCATCCGCGCCGAGGATCCGGTCGAAAAGTTCACGCGTCCAGGTGTTGGCGGCTTCGGCGGAGCGTAGTGACGGCCAAAGAATCTGTTGGGTTAGGTGGTCACCGTGCAGCGGCGCAAGCCGGTAGAAGTACTCCTGGCGAACAAAGCGTCCGAAGAGCGGTTCATAGATCAACGCGAGGGCGAAGACTACTTCGATGTGGTCATAGCCGTCGCGCCAGAGATGCTCGACGAATCCTCTGGCGCCTGCGAACGCCGGATCGTTGAGCCATCGCTGCTTCGCCGGATCCAGCAGGGCGAGCGACTCGGAGACGACCTGGCCCAGGAATACCTTCTCGGCCTGGATCTGCTGGGCGCTGTCAAGGTAATCCAACGCCCAGTTGACGATCGCCACCCGCAGGGTGTCGACGAGGCTGTCACGCACCGGAGAGGTCAGCGCCATGAAGAGTCCGTAGTCATGCAGCACGAGTGCACCAAGCTGCTCACCGATGACGGTTTCTATCCAGGTGGAGTCGGCGCCCCGGTGCAGGGCGTGGCTGGAGAAGGTGGAGAACAGCCGGCCGGTGGTGCGCCACTGATCGGCCTTCTCGGCGACATACGGCCTCTGCCAGCGACCCTCAGGATCCCTGAAGGCGAACCAGTCGGTGCATCGGGCTTCGGTGAAGTAGTTCTCCCACGCGCCCCGTCCACCGGGAAATCGAGTGGTCCACCCTCCTACGCCGATGCCGCCACGGATCCAGTCGGGGTTGGGCTGGGCGTAGAGCAGCACCTGCTCGTATTCCGAGATTCTTCTGCGGTACGGGTTGGCGAAATGAACGGCGGTGCGCTGAGTTTCGAGCGGTTCACGCTCTTGGTCGTGCTCCGGGTTCAGCAGACTTCGACGGTAGGAAGTGGACACGTCGGTGTCTCAGACCTTCTCGAAGCTGACGCCTGCGACATGCGGATCACGAACCGTCACGCCGCAGCCGGCGAGATCGTCAAGCGTCCAGAGTCGTTCGCTGTTCAAATGGGGTTGCGATACCAGGGTTTTCCCGTCGCTGCGCACACCACCTGTGGCGCGGACGATTTCGGACAATTCCCACCCGTCGAAGATCTCCAGGAAGTTCTGACCGGTGTAGCGTTCCGGCTCCTGCAGATACATCCGCTCGCACCAGTCCGAGCACAATGCGTGCTTGCGACCGCCGTAGGAGATGATTCGAGTGGTGATGGACGAGTTCCGCTGCACGTCATGCTCTTCGGTTTTGCGCAGGCTCAAGAGCGGCGACTGACAGACACGGCAGATATGCAGGACCTTGCCGAGCTCGATGAGGTGCTCAACCGGGCTCGTGCGATTGCCCGGATCCTCGACACCGATCTCCCGCCACCTGTCGAAGGTGGATCCGATCGAGGTGTACCAGCCCGGGTAGTGCCTCTCGAACCATTCCTTGTCGGTGTCGTTCGGCAGCTCGAGGCGGTAGCCGAGGAACGGCCACAGGGCATAGGCGATGCCGAAGGAGTCGTGGTGGGCCCAATACGCGTCGCGGCTCGCATCGGCCAGGTTTCTCGGTGAGTCCAAACCGAACTTCGAGAACCTGCCCATCCAGATGCCGCCCCAGTCCTCGATTACCCAGTCGTTCCAGGTCTGCGCCCACGGTTCGGCGCGGTTGACCGCGCCATACTCGAAGGCCCGTCCGACCATCGAACTGAATCCGCGGTGCTGGATCCAGAAGGCGTTCTCGAGGTCGGTCTGCAGGTACTGCATGTTGTGGTCGTTCTCGATGACCGAGACGATCGTCTGGTAGCCATTGGCCATGTGACGCAGCTCGTCGGACTGAATCGAGAGAAACACGGTCGGGGTGACCTCATCACCGTTCGCGGCGGCCCACTCGGTCATTGCGACCACGAGCGGGTTCGTGAAGCACGCCTCGGCAACCATCTGGAGGTTGAGCGAGATCAGCACCGGATCGCCGGAAACGAAGGTCTCGCATGCCTGTTGGCGGTTGTTTCCGAACAGCGGGTTGCCATGACGGTGACCGCGGGCACCGGTGAATCCGGCCGGATCGTAGTACTGGGAAGCGAAGTACTTCTTCAGATAGCCAAGCTGGTTCGTGTGGCGCACTTCGTCCTCGACCTGCGCGAGGTACCCATTGCGTTGCTCGGGTGATTTCACGGCGTCCAGCAGCACGGCCGAGCCGCCGATCGACGCGTACTCCCCCAGCTCGAGGAAAGAACTGACGAACTTCATCGACTCGGCCCACCGCGGTTCGATCCGGCTGCCGGCCTGAAGCCGAGCGAGACTGTCGAGCAGGGAGCCGTACTGGCGGTCGTCCTTCTCCGTCTCCATCCGACAGTACTCGCCGACGATCAGCTTGAACTGCTCCCTGGTACCTCCGTCGAACTGGTACTTCGTCGGATACTTCGACCGACCCCCCGGAACCTCCCACCCCATGTCCTGGATCCAGCGGTGCACATCCTGGGCGCCTACCTTGATCTCGCTCTGGGTATAGCCGCGCGGAACGGGGGCCATCGAGTCTCCTTGTTCATCGGCGGCGGGCAGACCAAAGGGGAATGGTAGGCGCCGTGAGCGCGGCCGTTAATTGTTTGGCTCGCGCTGAATCGAACGAAGACCGATGGAATACGTTGTTGCAGAATCGGGTTCGCGCGCGCTATTAGCACATGTCGTGCAATTCCGCGCTTCGACCGTCGCGTCGAGCGTCAACAAGCCAGGAGAACGATCCGGCGAAACTCGCTGGGGCAAATGGCGTTTCCCACTTATCGCTCACCTTCAGCCTCTTGCAATCAGGGTGAGCCGATTTCTCCCGCCACCGGTTCCGCCACCCGGTACAGGCGCCACGTCGGCTGGCTGTCTCCGTCGTTGGGGATCTCGAGTTCCAGTGTGGCGATGTCGGCGCCCGTGTCGAACAACGTCGGATAGCGCACGTTGAGCGCATCCGAAACGCCCCATCCCTTCGGTGGCACGGCCAACAGGTATTCGACACCGGTCTCGGTGGGATCGTTGAGCAACGCCGTGAAGTCTGAGTCCGACGGCACCACAAAGGTTTTCGGCTTGGTCGAGGCGGCCACAACGGCGAAGCCGTACACGGTGTCGACGATCACAGAGCTCTCCGGCAGGTCGAGGCCGTCGAGATACCGGGCGATCTTGCGTTCGGTGGAGAAGGTGGCCGCAATGCTGCGCTCGACCGCACTGCGATCGCTCAGCGCATTCTGGTTCGGACGCAGAACCGCTGCGAGGGCGTGCGGTGGTCAGACATCGGCGTCGTCATTTCTCCGCGTCGTCATTTCTCCGCGTCGGATTGGCCGTCCGCGTCGGCGTCGGGCTGGTTTGTCAGTCCGTGAAAGGTCTTCCCCATTGAAGGGATTTGCCGGCGCGTGCTTGCTCTATAAATAACAATCCCCCGAACACCAGACGTGTCGGGGGATTGTCAGTCTGCTCGCGCAGATAGCTACTACTTGGCCTTCTCGAGGATCTCGACGAGCCGCCAGCGCTTGGTGGCCGACAGCGGACGCGTCTCCATCAGAGACACCCGGTCGCCGATGCCGGCAATGCCGTTCTCGTCGTGCGCCTTCACCTTGGTGGTGGTGCGGATGATCTTGCCGTAGAGCGGGTGCTTCACCCGGTCCTCGAGCTCGACCACGATGGTCTTCTGCATCTTGTCGCTCACCACGTAGCCGATGCGGGTCTTGCGACGCGCGCGCGGCTTCTCGGTGCGCGGCGTGTACGCCGGACCCTTTGTTGCCTTGTCTGCCATTACGATTCCTCACCAACGGGTCCGGAAGCCAGACCCAGCTCACGTTCGCGCAGCACGGTGTACACGCGCGCGATCTCTTGACGGACGACCCGCAGCCGGCGGTTGTTGGCCAGCTGGCCGGTCGCCATCTGGAAGCGCAGATTGAACAACTCTTCCTTGGACTCGCGCAGCTTGTCCTTCAGGTCGTCGTCGGTCAGCTCACGCAGCTCGCCCGGCGTCACTCCCACTGCCATCAGAACTGCTCCTCTCGGGTAACGATGCGTGCCTTGATCGGCAGCTTGTGGATCGCACGGGTCAGAGCTTCCCTGGCGACCTTCTCGTCCGGGTAGCTCAACTCGAACAAGACCCGGCCCGGCTTGACGTTGGAGATCCACCACTCCGGCGAACCCTTGCCGGAGCCCATGCGGGTTTCGGCCGGCTTCTTGGTCAGCGGACGGTCGGGGAAGATGTTGATCCACACCTTGCCGCCACGCTTGATGTGCCGGTTGATCGCAATACGGGCGGACTCGATCTGCCGGTTGGTGACGTAGGCGTGCTCCAGTGCCTGGATGCCGTAGTCGCCGAAGCTCACCGAAGTACCGCCGCTGGCGATGCCGCGTTGCCGCGGGTGATGCTGCTTGCGGTGCTTGACCTTACGGGGAATCAACATGGTTCAGCTCTCCGTGCTTTCCGTGGTCGGCGGGGTCGCCTCAGCTGCGGCACCGGCCGCGGCCTCGGTTCCCGTCGTCGCCTCCGCGACAGCGGGCGCCTCTTCGGCACCCGACGCGGCGCGACCGGCCTCGGTGCTCGTCGCGGTCGTACCCGATGCGCCACTGCGACGCGGACGGGTGCCCGACGGGCGCTCGCGGCGCGGACGATCGGCGCCTGAGGGAACGGCGGCGGTCAGCTCGCGCTTGCCACCGACGATGTCGCCCTTGTAGATCCACACCTTCACACCGATGCGGCCGAAGGTCGTCTTCGCCTCGTACAGGCCGTAGTCGATGTCGGCGCGCAGCGTGTGCAGCGGGACGCGACCCTCGCGGTAGAACTCCGAGCGGCTCATCTCGGCGCCGCCGAGGCGGCCGGAGCACTGCACCCGGATGCCCTTGACGTTGGGCTGACGCATCGCCGACTGGATGGCCTTGCGCATCGCGCGACGGAATGCCACACGGTTGCTCAGTTGCTCGGCGACGCCCTGCGCCACCAGCTGTGCCACCGACTCCGGGTTCTTCACCTCGAGGATGTTCAGCTGCACCTGCTTCTTGGTCAGCTTCTCCAGGTCGGCGCGAATGCGATCGGCCTCGGTGCCGCGGCGACCGATGACGATGCCCGGCCGGGCGGTGTGGATGTCGACGCGGACCCGATCGCGGGTGCGTTCGATTTCCACGTCGGCGATGCCGGCGCGCTCGAGACCGGTGGCCAGCAGCCGGCGGATCGCAACGTCTTCCTTGACGTAGTCCTTGTACTGCTTGTCGGCATACCACCGGGACTTCCAGTCGGTGGTGATACCGAGCCGGAAGCCGTGGGGATTGATTTTCTGGCCCACTAGTGCGAGCCTCCCTTCGCTTCGTCAGAAGCCTTTTTCGCCGGAGCCTTCTTGGCAGCAGCCTTTTCAGCCGTCGCCTTCTCAGCGGTCGCTTTCTCAGCCGTCGCCTTGTTAGCCACAGCCTTCTTGGCCGGAGCCTTTTCAGCCGTCGCTTTCTTCGCCGGAGCCTTGGTTGCGGGCGCCTTCGTCGCCGCGGCCTTGCTGCCCTGCGCGCGACGCGAACGCGTTGAGCTGGCCGATTGACCGCCGCCGCGCTCGCCACGCGGTGGGCGGCTTTCGACAATCACCGTGATGTGGCTGGTGCGCTTGCGGATTCGGAACGCACGCCCCTGCGCGCGTGGCCGGATGCGCTTGGCCGTCGGGCCCTCGTCGGCATAGACGGTGGCGACCACGAGCGTCGAGGGATCCAGCCCGTCATTGTTTTGCGCGTTGGCGGCGGCGCTCGCGATCACCTTGGCGACCGGCTCGCTCGCGGCCTGTGGCGCCCAGCGCAAGATGTCCAGCGCTTCGGACACGGGCTTGCCGCGCACCAGGTCGATGACCCGGCGCGCCTTGGACGCCGAAACGCGGACGAAGCGGGCCTTCGCCGTCGCGGTCGGGTATTCGAGTTCTGTGGTGGTCATCGGCTTCTCCTGGATGCGCCGTTCACTGCGTTCACCGGCGCTTGGCCTTCCGGTCATCCTTGATGTGACCCTTGAACGTGCGGGTGGGTGCGAACTCGCCGAGCTTGTGTCCGACCATCGCCTCGGTGACGAACACCGGGACATGCTTGCGGCCGTCGTGCACCGCGAAGGTGTGCCCGATGAAGTCGGGGATGATGGTCGACCGGCGCGACCAGGTCTTGATGACCTGCTTGGTGTTCTTCTCGTTCTGTACGTCGACCTTCTTCAAGAGATGGTCGTCGACGAACGGACCTTTCTTCAGGCTGCGTGGCATCGGCTACTCCTACCGGTGGTGCTTCTTGCCGGTGCGCCGGCGTCGGACGATGAGTTGGTCACTCTGCTTATTGCGTTTACGGGTACGGCCCTCGGGCTTGCCCCACGGGCTGACAGGGTGACGGCCGCCGGAGGTCTTACCCTCGCCACCGCCGTGCGGGTGGTCAACCGGGTTCATCACGACACCACGAACGGTGGGGCGCTTGCCCTTCCACCGCATGCGGCCTGCCTTGCCCCAGTTGATGTTCGCCTGCTCGGCGTTGCCGACCTCACCGACGGTGGCGCGGCAGCGCACGTCGACGCGGCGGATCTCACCGCTGGGCATACGCAGCGAGGCGTAGGCGCCTTCCTTACCCAGGAGCTGGATGCCCGCGCCTGCGGACCGGGCCAGCTTGGCGCCACCGCCGGGCCGCAACTCGACTGCGTGGATGACGGTACCTGCGGGGATGTTGCGCAGCGGCAGGTTGTTTCCCGGCTTGATGTCGGCGTTCGGGCCGGCCTCCACGACATGCCCCTGGCGCAGACCCTCGGGGGCGATGATGTAGCGCTTCTCGCCGTCCAGGTAGTGCAGCAGCGCGATGTTGGCGGTGCGGTTCGGGTCGTACTCGATGTGAGCGACCTTGGCATCGACGCCGTCCTTGTCGTGCCGACGGAAGTCGATCACGCGGTACGCGCGCTTGTGTCCACCGCCCTTGTGCCGGGTGGTGATTCGACCGTGCGCGTTACGACCGCCCTTGCCGTGCAGCGGACGCACCAGCGACTTCTCCGGCTCCGTGCGAGTGATCTCGACGAAGTCGGAGACGCTTGCACCGCGGCGACCGGGGGTCGTCGGCTTGTACTTGCGAATTCCCATAACTCTTGTCTCTCAGCTTCTCTCGCTAGGCCGGTTGCTGCCCGAATAGGTCGATCGGCTTACTGCCGGCGGCCAGGGTGACTATGGCGCGCTTGGTGCTCTTCCGCGTCCCGTAACCGGCACGGCTCCGCTTGCGCTTGCCCTGGCGGTTGGCGGTGTTCACCGACGCGACCTTGACCTTGAAGATCTTCTCGATGGCGATCTTGATCTGGGTCTTGTTCGAGCCAGGGTGAACGACGAACGTGTAGACGTTGTCCTCGATCAGGCCGTAGGACTTCTCGGAGATGACCGGCGACAGGATGATGTCGCGCGGATCGGTGATGGTCGCCATCAGGCCGAAACCTCCTCGGCAGTCTTGGTGTTGGCGCTGATGTAGGAATCCAGTGCCTCAACGCTGAACACCACATCGTCGGCGTGCAGCACGTCGTATGTGTTGAGCTGGTCCGGCGAAAGCACGTGAACGCCGGGCAGATTTCGCACGCTCTTGGCGCCGGCTTCGTCGCTGCGGCCGATGACGAGCAGTACCTGCTTGCCCTCGACAAGCGTGGCAAGGAACGCCTTGGCGCTCTTCGTCGACGGTGTCTGACCCTCGATGAACTCGGTCACCGCGTGGATGCGGCCGTTGCGCGCCCGGTCGGACAGTGCGCCGAGCAAGGCGGCGCGGATCATCTTCTTCGGGGTCCGCTCGCTGTAGTCGCGCGGCTTCGGGCCGTGCACGACGCCGCCACCGGTGAACTGAGGCGCCCGCGTCGAACCCTGACGGGCGCGACCGGTTCCCTTCTGCCGATAGGGCTTCCGCCCGCCGCCGCGGACGTCGCCGCGGGTCTTGGTGGAGTGCGTGCCCTGTCGGGCCGCCGCCAGCTGCGCCGTCACCACCTGATGCATCAGCGCGATGTTCGGCTCGACGTCGAAAAGCTCGGCAGGCAGCTCGACGGAGCCGTCCGTCTTGCCAGCCGGTGTATGGACGTCAATCTTGACGGTCTTGGTCGCTCCGCCAGACTTGCTGCTCGCGTCCGCGGTCACTTCTCGCTCCTTTTGATTGCGCTGCGGACAGTCACCAGTCCGCCGTTGCGACCGGGGATGGCGCCCTTGATCAACAGCACGCCGTTCTCGGCATCGACCTTGTGCACCAACAGGTTCTGCGTCGTGATGCGGTCGCTGCCCATCCGGCCCGACATGCGGGTGCCCTTGAAGACACGGCCCGGGGTGGCGCAGCCGCCGATCGAACCGGGACGGCGATGAACCGCCTGGGCGCCGTGGCTCGCGCCCTGGCCCTTGAAGCCGTGGCGCTTCATGGTGCCCGCGAAGCCCTTGCCCTTGGAGGTGCCCGTCACGTCGACAAAGGCGCCGTCGCTGAAGATCTCGGCGGTCAACTCCTGGCCGACCTCGTACTCCGCTGCGGCGGTCTCGTCGTCGAGCCGGAACTCGGCGATATGACGGCGCGGGTTGACACCCGCCGCGGCGTACTGCCCGGACAGGGGCTTGTTCACCTTGCGCGGGCTGATCTCGCCGTAGGCGAGCTGCACCGCGCTGTAGCCGTCGCGTTCCGGTGTACGGATCATCGTGACGACGTTGGGGCCGGCCTTGACGACCGTCACGGGCACGACCTTGTTGTTCTCGTCGAACACCTGCGTCATGCCCAGCTTGGTGCCCAGAATGCTCTTTCTAGCCATTTCTCTTGGGTCTCCTACTGGATATTGACGTCGACACTGGCCGGCAGATCGATGCGCATGAGAGCGTCAACGGTCTTCGGCGTCGGGTCGAGGATGTCGATCAGCCGCTTGTGGGTGCGCATCTCGAAGTGCTCCCGCGAGTCCTTGTACTTATGCGGGGACCGGATGACGCAATACACGTTCTTCTCGGTCGGCAGCGGCACTGGACCCACCACACTTGCGCCGGTACGGGTGACCGTTTCCACGATTTTGCGCGCAGAGGCGTCGATCGCCTCGTGGTCGTAGGCCTTCAGCCTGATGCGGATCTTTTGTCCCGCCACGCTTCTCCTACCTCGCTCCTGCTTCGTACTTCGGCCGGCCCGTTGAGGACCTGGTCCCAGCGCTTCGTCCGCGTGGCTAGCCACACGGTCACAGCGCTGGTGTTGCCGCCGCTGTTTACCTGTCTGAAGTTCACCGGTCCCCGCGCTCGGGTGTGTCGCCCGCACGCACACTCCGCCTCGACGGAAATCCGCCATTGTCGAAGTTGGCACCGGATGCGCCCGTTTGGGCGCCGGTTGTGTGCCCGGCCAGGCGCAAACCCGGCGCAGAGCAACCCGACCAGTATGCCCTATCTCGCGGGTTGCTCCAAATCCCTGGCCATGGGGTTGCCGCCCTGGCAGGCGGCCCTCACACCACCGTAGCGGCCGAGCCTTCTTACTCCCGAGTAAGGTAGCCCGCCATGGCACCTGTGACCACCACGTACAAGATATGGAAACGCCTCGCCGGACGTCCCGGCGGCACCCGCCTGTTCTCGACGGCCGCGATGGCGCGGGTGCCTTATTTCGCATCGATCGTCCCGCACGTCGTCCGGATGGAGCCGGGCTTCGCCGAGGTGACGGTGCCGAAATGGTTCTTCGTCTACAACCATCTGCACACCGTGCACGCGATCGCGTCCTGCAATGCCGCGGAAATGGCGATGGGCATGATGATGGAGGCCACAGCGCCGACCAGCCACCGCTGGATCCCGAAAGCGATGGCGGTGCGCTACGGTGTTATCTGGACAATTGCCTAGCTTCTTGCTGGTGAACACCGAAACTGGCTCCCCGAAATCGGGCATCAGATCGGCTACTTTCCGATCATGCGGGTCGTTCGCGTAGCGGATCCTGGTGTCGATGAGCCGGCGGTGCAGCTGGTCGACGGTAATGGCGAGGTCGTAGAGGACGTCGCAGCGTTCTTGCGTCTGCTGACGGTTCGCCGGTTCTCTCCCAACACGGTGCGGGCGTATGCGCACGACCTGCGGAAGCTGATGCTGTTCCTCGACGAACGTGGGCTGACGCTGCAGGATTTCACTCCGGCGCGCGCAGTGGATTTCCTGGCGACGTTGCGCCACATGCCGTCGAACCGGCGTGCTCAGCGGCTGGACCTGGCCGCGACGGTGGACGGTGGCCGGTTGTTGTCCGCGCGGACCTGCAATCGGATACTCGCGGCGGTCTCGTCGTTCTACGAGTTCCTGATCACCTGCGAACGCTATGGCGGTCGAGCGAATCCCATTCAGAAGCAGGCGGATCCGGCTGCGAGGCGCGCCGTCGCACGATGGCGTCCACCACTGATGAACTCGAGTAGGCAGGTCCCGGTGCGCCGCACGCTACGGGTCAAGACCGTCGAGGCGCTGCCCCGACCGATCTCCGACGAGACGTATCGAGCGTTGATCTCGGTCATGCGCACCAAGCGCGACCGCGCCCTGCTGGAACTCATGCACGAAGGCGGACTGCGTCCCGGTGAGGCGCTCGGCCTTCATCTGGAAGACATTTCTTATGGACGCCGACGGGTCACCGTCCGATTCCGGGACGGCCACCCGAACGGAGTGCGGCAGAAATCCCGCCGAGAACGAGTGGTCGACCTGCTGGAGGGCCGGGCATTGCCAGCGATCAACGACTATGTGCTGCGCGAGCGGCCGCAAGATGCGGACACAAGCCTGGTGTTCCTCGTGGGTGGCCGGGGCAAGCGACGCGACCATCCGCTCAGCTACGACGGCATGGTGCGGATGTTCGCCCGCGCCGCGGACCGCGCTGGCGTCCGAGATCCGTGGCTTACTCCCCATGCCCTGCGTCACACGCACGCGACCCGCATGTTCGAGGGCGGAATGCGCGAGCTGACTCTGATGGCCCGTCTTGGACACGCGAGTCCGGATTCCACCAAGATCTACACCCGCATCAGCGACCACGAGGTCGCGGAGGACTACCGCCAGGCTCTGGAAGCGAGGGACGCGTGAATACGGTTGCTGCGCTGCCATCACCGGACTCTGATCCCGGAAGGCGTTGTCGGCATTGCGAACCCGGAGAGTACGAAGAGTTCCTCGCCAACAGTGTTTGGCGTGAAGACCGTCGTCGCCGACTCCTGGGCAAGCAACGCCGGTTCGCCAAGGCCTACCCGGATCTTGACGCGTGGATGGAGCTGCCGCTGCAAGTTCGGTTGGGCTGGCGCAACAACGAGACCCAGTCCCGCCGCACCCGCGATATGACCAGGAGCGATGTCGCCACCGACTGGGTCAACTTCAATGCCCGGCACTACCTGTTCTATCTGTCGCTTACGGGACGGCTTCGTCTGGACTGGGGCTGGCTGCTTGGCATCGGGGTGCTGAAGCCCTGGACGGTCGCTGAGAGCCTCAAGCTTCCGTTGTTCGAGCAGGCAGACGCTCTCGCCGCCAGGCATCGCGAACTCGGGCTCGCCACCAAGCCGTGTCGGCACGGGGTGCACTGGGGCGTGGCGCGGTTGGTCCTCCACCGCGCCGACCCTGACCTGTCCACACTCACCATCGGCGACGTCGAAGGTCTGCGCGAGGCTATCCGCAGCGCGGCGACGATCCCCGGCATCCCAGAGGTGCTCGGGGCGAGGCTCGATACAACCCGGCTTCAGTGGAGTCACCGAGCATTCGCGACCGGCGTCGCGCTCTACCACGCGGGCGTGATTGACGAACTCCCCAAGCGTGAGGTGACGCGGCCACGCGTGCCGTTGAGCACCGTGCCGCGTATCGCTGGGGTGATGAATCGCTATGTGGCAGAACGGTCGCTGATCGACGCGAAGTCGTCGGTGGACCAGACTCGCGCGGCGTTGCATCGGCTGTCGAGGTGGCTGGCTGAGGAACGTCCCACCGTGGAAAGCCTTGCGGAGCTCACGCGCCCGGACCTGCTGGACTTCCTCACGTGGATGACGAACCAACGCAAGCTCAAGCACCCAGACCAAGAACTGTCGGTTTCGTATCGCAAGATGGTTGCCTGGCAGATCAATGCTTTCTTTCGCTACGGCTTCAACGCCGAGTGGGAGGACATGCCCGCCCGCCCTCCGCTGTCGACGGCCGACATCCCTCGGGGCGTGCAGAAGGTGCCGCGTTACATCCCCGAGCACGAGCTCGAACCGCTGATGGACGGTATCCGTGCGCTGGAATGACCGCTGCAGCGGTGTGCGTTGCTGATCGCCCGCTGGAGTGGAGCCCGACGCACCGAGATCCGCAAGCTGCATCTCGACTGTCTCGATACCTACCCCGACGGCACCCACCGAATCCGCTTGGCTGCAGGTAAATCTCGCAAGGAACGTATCGTCCCGATTCATCCCGAGGCCGCGGCCGCGATCGAGGAGCTAGCTGCGATCCGACGCCGGCAAGTCGACCGCGCGGTCTTTGATCCTGAGCTCGGTAGACCGGTTCGTCGGTTGTTCCTGCACAACGGTCGCCTCGCCAGCTCGGATTACCTCTTCGCATTCCCGCTGCAACGCGTGTGCACGGAGCTCGGCCTGCTCAAAGACGACGGCAAGGCCGCGGTACACGCACACCGGTTCCGACACACGCTCGGCACAGAGCTCGCCGGAAAGGGCGCCAAGACCTTGACAATCATGAAAATCCTCGGACACGCGAGCGCTGGCATGTCGCTGACGTATGCCCACATTTCCGATCCGGTCGTGCTCGCCGACTACAAGGCCGTTCTCGAGCCCGGCGCGATTCTTGCTGGGCCACAGGCAGATATCATCCGCGCGGGCCGACTCGACCAGGAATCACTGGACTGGCTGAAGACGAATTTCTACAAGACCGAACTCGAACTCGGCCACTGTCTGCGCCTGCCGCAGGAAGGCCCTTGCGAGTGCGATATCTACCTGACCTGTCCCAAGTTCCTGACCACGCCGAAGTACGCCCCACGGCTCCGCGAACGGCTTTGCATGGAACAGACACTCGCAGCCGACGCCGAGACCCGCGGCTGGGTACGCGAGGTTGAACGTCACGAACGTACGGCAGATCGCATTCGTAGCCTGCTCCTCGACCTCGGCGAACCCGCCGAACCCGATTGTCCGTAGCGGCGGTCTGTGACCGTCACCGACGTTGACTGTGGTCAAGTCATGGTCACGCCCGGGGTTTCGCATGGGCGCGGATGGGCCGTGCCGCGACCGTGGTGAAGGGCACGATCATCGGGAATTCCGCGTCTATGGAGTGGATTTCGGTGCACCGGATGATGGTGGCCAGCGCGAGGGTGGCTTCGAGGATGGCGAAGTGGTCGCCGATGCAGGAGCGCGGCCCGGCGCCGAAGGGTAGGTATTGCCAGCGGTCGCGGCCCGCAGAGTTTTGTGGGCTGAACCGGTCGGGGTCGAAGGACAGCGGGTCGTTCCACAGGGTGGGGTCGCGATGGAGCGCGTAGATGCCGACGACCAGCATGGTGCCGGCCTCGACACGGTGGCCGCCGACTTCGATGGCGCGCATGGCTGTCCGTCCTGTGGCCGCCGCGGGTGGGCACAGCCGAAGCGCCTCGTGCAGCACCTGAATGGTGTATCTGAGGGCCGGAATGTCTTCGGGTGTCAGCTCGCGATCCCCGATCCCGATCACCTCGGCGCGGACCTTGTTCTGCATATCGGGGTGGCGGCCCAGCGCCCACAGTGCATAGGTCAGCGCGGTGGCTGTGGTGTCGTGGCCGGCGGACATGAATGCGACGAGCTCGTCACGAATTTCGTCATCGGATAGTGCCCGCCCGGTGGCGGGGTCGCTGGCCGCGATGAGCGCTTGCGCCAGCGGTGCGCCTCGGGTCGGGTCGGCGCGGCACGCCTGCAGGATCTCATCCGCGAGTTGGTGCAGCGTGTCGCTAGCGGCGCGAGCACGATGGCGCGCCGGGGTCGGCAACCATCGCGGGGCGCGTAACGGCCGCAGAGCCCGATCAGCGATGTACTTCGTCGTGACCCGCAGCGGCTCGGCGATGGCGTCGGAGTGGTTGTCCAGGTCGAGTCCGAGCACCGAGCGGCCGAGCGCCCGCAGCGTCAGCCTGCGGCATTCGGTGTCGAGGTCGACCTGGGTGCCGTCGACCCAATTGTCGGCGACCGTTTGCGCGGCCTGCGCCATGTGCCCGCCGAATTCGCGGACGTGGTGCTTGGTGAAGATCGGTTGCAGTGCCCGTCGGCGCGGCAGCCAGGGTTCGTTGGTGAGGTCGAATAAGTTCGGACCGAGCAATTGGCGCATTTCGTGGTGCATGCGCGTCCTCTCAACATATTCCCCGCTGCGGCCAAGGATGTCGCGGGCCCCTTGTGGTGAGGTGGCCACGACGACCGATGGCATCAGCCATTTAGGCCCGAGCCTGAGCCGTGTTACCGGACCACCCGCATCGCGCAACGTTTCTAGCCCGGTGTGGAAAGCCCTGATCGCCATCACCTGCTGGCGATACGGCAACGGGTTCACCGGCGCCAGGGGCAGCTCATTCAGGGTGACCTTTTCGATTGTCTCTACCATGGCCTTCCTCCAATTCAGTTGAATCGACTATCCGGCGGCCACACTGCAAGACCATCGGCCAGATCGCGTATTTGCCGCAGAGGAGGGTCGTAGATATACGCGCATGCGCTGATGTTTTGCGGTACGGATACCCCCACGCTGGCTAGCATGAGCGAAACCGAGTGGAGCGATCTTGCCGTGAGTGGGCTACCTACCGGGACCGTGACGTTGCTGCTGGCCGACGTCGAGGGCTCGACGCGGCTGTGGGAGACGCAGCCGGATCAGATGACGGTCGCGATCGCGGTGCTGGACGGCACGCTGGCCGAGCTGCTCACGCTATACAACGGTGTGCGGCCGGTGGAGCAGGGCGAGGGGGACAGCTTCGTGTTGGCGTTCGCGCGGGCCAGCGATGCGGTGGCGTGCGCGCTGGCGTTGCAGCGGGCGCCGTTGGCGCCGATACGGCTGCGAATCGGATTGAATACCGGCGAGATCCAGCTGCGTGACGAGGGCAACTACGTAGGCCCGACGATCAACCGGACCGCACGGCTGCGTGACTTGGCGCATGGTGGCCAGACGGTTCTGTCGGGTGCGACGGAATCGATGGTGATCGATCACCTGCCTTCCGACACGTGGCTCACCGACCTCGGCACCCACGCGCTGCGTGACCTGCCGCGGCCGGAAAGGGTCGTCCAGTTGTGCCATCCAGATATCCGAAACGAATTCCCGCCATTGCGTACCTCTGATGTGGTTGGTGCACAAAGACTTCCGAGCCAGCTGACGAGTTTTGTGGGCCGTGTGGAGCAGATCGAAGAAGTGCGTCGACTCTTAGCCGATAACCGGCTGGTGACGTTGACCGGTGCGGGTGGCGTCGGTAAGACACGCCTTGCCGTGCGCGTAGCGGCCGGCCTGGATGACGAGGTCTGGTACGTCGACCTCGCGCCCCTCGCCGACGCCGATGTTGTCCCAGTTGCAGTGATTCGGTCACTCGGCCTGCCGGATCAACCTGGTCGATCGGCATTGGATACGCTGCTGCGTTTCGTCGATGAACGTCGCGCCCTGATCGTGCTGGACAACTGCGAACATCTGCTTGACGCCTGCGCGGATCTGATCGTCGCGGTCCTGGATGCCAGCGAGGGCGTAACGCTGCTGACGACAAGCCGTGAGCCGATCGGGATTCCGGGCGAGGTGACGTGGCGGGTGCCGTCGCTGTCACCCGAAAACGAGGCGGCCGACTTGTTCGCCGACCGTGCCCGGTTGGTGCGGCCGGACTTCAGCTTGACCGACGACAACGCCGGCTCTGTGATCGAGATCTGTCGGCGGTTGGACGGTGTGCCCTTGGCCGTCGAGCTTGCGGCCGCGCGGGTGCGTGCCTTGTCGTTGGCGGAGATCCTGGACAGCCTTCATGACCGATTCCGGTTGCTGACAGGCGGTTCGCGGACGGCGGTCCGTCGGCAGCAGACACTGCGCGCATCGGTGGACTGGTCGCACGCGTTGCTGACAGAGCCCGAGCGCGTGCTGTTTCGCCGATTGGCTGTGTTCATGGGCGGATTCGACCTCGACGCAGCGCAAGCCATCGCCGGCGGAGGCGATGTCGAGCGTTATCAAGTCCTGGACTTGTTGACGCTCTTGGTCGACAAATCATTGGTGGTAGCCGAAGCCGACAGGGGGCGAACGCGATACCGGTTGCTTGAGACGGTGCGCCAGTATGCGCAGGAGAGACTCGGCGAGTCGGGTGAGGCCGATGACGTCCGGTCGCGTCACCGCGACTACTACTCGGCGCGCGCCGCGTTGCTCGATGAGCCAAGACTACCGGGGCATGAAGCGCTGATCGATGAGGCTGAGAACGAGATCGATAACCTGCGAGCCGCATTCGCGTGGAGCCGCGAAGAATCTGATGGCAACCGTGCGTTGCGGCTGGCATCGGCGCTCTACCCAATGTGGTTTGCGCGCGGCCGGATCCAGGAAGGTCTGGCCTGGTTCGACGCAGTCTTCACGGACGAAGCCGTCGATCGCTTTGATCTCGAACCTGCGGTGCGGGCGCGGGCCCTCGCGGACAAGGCCATGCTCACCGCATGGACAGGCGCACCGGATAGGGCGGCCCACGCCGACCTCGCGGTGGCAGCAGCGCGTGAGCTCGAAGACCCGGCTCTCATCGGTCGCGCGTTGACGGCTCGTTCCTTCGTCGGGGCGTGGAACGCTGACCTCGTTGGGCCCGATCTGGTTCAGGCGATCAACTTGAGTCGCGCAGCGAACGACCCGGTTGCCGTCGCCCAGAACCTTGCGGGGCAAGCGTATGCCGCGATGATCGTGGGCGACCCGCGTGCGGCCCGGACAGCCGCGGAGGCGGGGCTGGAACTTGCCGACTCCATCGGCGACGGATTCCATTCTCGGACATGCCGGATCTGGCTGGCTTGGTCAAAGATGGTCTGCGGTGACTTGGCCGGCGCCGCCGCCGAATACCGCTCCGTGCTGGCGGACGCAGACGCAGCCCATGACTTTATGTGGCTGGCCGGCGGCCGGACGGGGCAAGCACAGGTGCTGGCGCATCTCGGTGAGGTCGACGCTGCCCGCGCTGCGGCCGAAGACAGCATCGAGAGCGCTGGCCAGATCGGCGAGCTTTTCGAAGGGGGCGCGCATTTCGGCGCCGTAGAGGCGGCGCTGGCCGCCGGTGACCCGGCTGCTGCGAAGGACCATGGCCAGGCCGCAACGCAGCTCCTCGCGGGTCAAAGCGCTGCGCTCGTGGCTGCCCTCCGGCTCGGCGACGCCGCACTGGCCCTTGGTGACGTAGACGCGGCACGCGGCGATGTCGATCAAGCCGTCTCGGCGACGCACGGATGGCACAACATCGTCGCTCTGACCACGCGAGCCCGTATCTCATTGGTAGATGGCGAGCCTGATCGGGCCGAGCGCGACGCGCATGACGCGCTGGCGTGTGCCGTCGGACTCGGGATGGAGCTCGCTATTCCAGACATTCTCGAGTGTTTGGGGGCGGCCGCGGCAGAGGTCCGCAGCTATCACGAAGCGACACGCCTTTTGGGGGCTGCACATGCGATTCGGCAGCGAATAGGAGCTGTCCGATTCAAGATTCACGATGCAACCTATGAAGGCTGGGTAGCGACGATCCGTAACGGCCTGGACGAGAATGACTTTGATGCCGCATGGACAGAGGGCGCGGCGTTGTCGACCCAAGACGCAATCGCATACGCACAACGCGGTCGAGGTGAGCGTAAGCGTCCGCCGAGTGGTTGGGCGTCGCTTACCCCGACCGAGCTGGATGTGGTGCGGCTGGTGAGTGAGGGTCTGGGCAATAAGGACATCGCCGCACGGCTCTTCGTGTCGCATCGCACGGTTCAGACGCATCTGACGCATGTCTATACGAAGCTGGGCCTGACTTCGCGGCTACAGTTGGCGCAGGAAGCTTCACGCCGGGCCTGAGAGCTAGGAATGAAGCGTTGCGTCAGACAACCGAGTAACCATCACTGTGAGACGCGATGAGCGACACGCCCGACGAGCAGACGGATTTTGGATCGCGAGGGCCTTCAAAGAATCGCAAATTGTCCAGATAAACATAGAGAAGGCCACCACGTCGCTGCGGGCGCAGGCCAGGCTGGATCCGCCCGACTTCGCGGCGATCACCGACGGCGTCGAGCTGGTGATCCCGGTCAGCGTGAACGACAAGGTGGGCACCGAGGTGGTGCATGCGGACATCACCTGCTGGGTGACGCCCGCCAACTGACGCCCAAACCAACGTTTGGGCGGGGATTTGCGAGTAGATCCGCGCAAAACGTCGATCTCGATGAGCCTTTGGCCCGAAACATATGGCGCATGTCCGTCATACCTGTGCCCGTCGCCGGGGAGCGCCAAAGCCTTCTCGAGTTTCTGCGGTTCCATCACTCGGCATTACTGGCGGTGTCGCACGGACTGACAGACGAGCAGGCCCGCAGCACACCGACAGTCAGTACGCTCTGCATCGGCGGACTCATCAAACACGTGACGGTTGTCGCGTACGCGTGGACGCAGCAGGTAGTGATGGAAGCCGAGCAGTTACTGGATGCCCCGTGGTCGCTGGTGGGGATGATGTCGCACCGCGAGGAACAGCACGAGGTGCGCGACGACGAGAGCCTGTCCGAACTGCTCGCCGCGTTTGGCGCCAGACCGCCGAGACAACTCGCGTGTTCTCCGATACCGACCTCGACGCGCCCATGGTCGTGCCCGATCACATCCGGCGCGTCTGCGAGAACGCGCACTGGACGGCGCGCTGGGCGCTGATGAACATCAACGAGGAGATGGCGCGTCATGCCGGGCACGCCGATCTCATCCGCGAGTCGATCGACGGTGCAACGATGTTCCCGCCGCGCAGCTCCGGGTCGACGACCGCTAGTTGACTCTGCGCTGACGGCGCCGGCACCTCAGGCGGATTCATACGGTCAATGCAACATCTATTGATTTGGGAGGTTGCAATGCCGAGTGGATATCCGTTCTCCAAGTCGGTTAAGCGGGAGTTTTTCGACCGGATCTGTCGCGGTGAGGCATCAGGAG
>NZ_JAVHWR010000023.1:0-15750 GCF_032159565.1 Mycobacterium sp. | reverse complement strand
CGGCAGGGTCGCGGGGTGGCCAGTGAGGTGGCGTTGGCGCGGCGGGATTCCCCGGCGCGCGGCGGTCGGCACCTGGGTTTGGCCAAGGCGCTGGTGTATGAGATGCCGCACACGTTGGCGGCGTTGGAGTGCGGGGCGCTCTCGGAGTGGCGGGCAACGTTGATCGTCAAACAGTCGGCGTGTCTGGATGTCGAGGACCGGCGCCGCCTGGATGTCGAGATGTGTGCCGATGTCGCCACGCTCGAGGGTAAGGGCGACGCCCGGATCGAGGCCGACGCCAAGGCGATCGCCTACCGCCTCGACGCGCAGGCGGTGGTGGACCGCGCGGCCAAGGCCGAGGCCGAGCGCACCGTGACGATCCGCCCGGCGCCCGACACCATGGCCTATGTGACGGTGCTGCTTCCGGTGGCCAAGGGGGTGGGGGCGTATGCGGCGTTGAAGCGCGCTGCGGACACCACGTTCGACGACCGATCGCGGGGCCAGGTGATGGCAGACGTCTTCTTCGAGCGGGTCACCGGTCAACCGGCCGAGGTCGCTGATGCGGTGGCGGTCAACCTGGTGATCACCGACGAGACGCTGCTGGGCGGCGACAACAGCGCTGCCGCGGTCACCGGGTACGGGCCGATTCCGGCTGCGGTGGCGCGGGGACTGGTCCACAGGGCGGTCACCGACAAGCGGGCGCGGTGCACGCTGCGGCGGCTCTACCGGCACCCCAAGACGGGGCAGCTGGTGGCGATGGAGTCGCGGTCGCGGTGCTTTCCGCGCGGGTTGGCGCGCTTCATCGGGCTGCGCGATCAAACCTGCCGCACGCCCTACTGCGACGCGCCGATCCGGCACTGCGACCACGCCCGGCCCCATCACCGCGACGGCCCCACCACCGCCGAGAACGGGCTCGGCGAATGCGAACACTGCAACTACGTCAAGGAGTCACCGGGCTGGCGAGTGACGGCCGGCAGCGACGACAACGGTGTGCACACAGCGGAATTCGTGACACCGACGGGTCACCACTATCGATCGACTGCACCACCGGCGCCGGGGCCGATTCTTATTGAAGTCAGCGAGATCGAGACGCGCATCGGTGTCGCTATCGTCGCCCACGATGCCGCGTAGGTGTCATTTCACCACGCGGTAGCGCCGCTCTGGCCGACCAACGCCGTACTGCAGCCGGATCTCCAATGTGCCGGTGCCGAGGTAGTGCTCGAGGTAGCGGCGCGCGCTGACTCGTGAGATACCGACGCGCCCCGCGCATTCCGCCGCGGAAACCTCACCGGCGTTCGTGACGGCATCGAGCACCAGGCGACCGGTCTCCGCACCGAGGCCCTTGGGTAGCGACGCCTGCGGTGACGGTGCTCCCGCACTGCCGAAGAGCGAATCGATCAGTGATTGGTCGACGCCATCGGCGGATTCCAGCGCGTCGGCGCGCAGCGCGAACGCCTCCAGCTTGGCTTTCAGCTGGTCGAATTCGAACGGCTTGATCAGGTAGTCGGCTACACCGCCGTCTAGGGCGCCGGTCACGGTGTCCAACTCGCGTGCAGCGGTGATCATGATGACGCCCACCCTGTCACCGCCGGATCGCAACTGTTGCAACACGTCCAGTCCGGTCATATCCGGTAGGTAGACGTCGAGCAGGATCAGCTGCGGTTGCAGTTCGCGGGCCGCTGTCAGCGCTTCTGTGCCCGTGCGGGCCACGCCGACCGCGCGGAAGCCGTCGACCTGCTCGACGAACCTGCGGTGGATCTCGGCCACCATGAAGTCGTCGTCGACGACCAGCACGTCACGCATGAGCGGCCTGCCTGGTCGTCACCGTCTCCGGCAACCTCACCACGAACAAGGCGCCGCCTGCCGGGGCGTCGCTCACCTCGACAGTGCCGCCGTGTTGCGCGGTGACCAGTCGCACCAATGCCAGCCCGATACCACGACCCCCTGGCGCATCCGGCTTCGACGTCACACCCCTGGCGAAGATTTCCTCGCGAAGGTGTTCGGGCACACCGACTCCCGAGTCGGCCACCGAAATCGTCAAGCCGTCCCGATCGTCGATACGCACCGTCACCCGAGCGGGCTGCGCGCCCACCGACACATCGACCGCGTTGTCGATCAGGTTTCCCAGCAATGTGATGGCATCCGTCGCCACCGCGGGGGTCAACGCAGACAGATGCGACTCCGGCGCAAGTTGCAGCGAGACGCCGCTCTCGGCCGCCAGTGAGGTCTTCGCGATCAGCAGGGCCGCCACCGCGGGGTCGGATATTCGACTGGTGACGGCGTCATTGATCTCGGCGCGCCGCCGCGTGAGCGTCCCGACGAGGTCGCGGACCGCGTCGTACTCGCCGAGCTGGACGAGCCCGGAGATGGTGTGCAACTGGTTGGCGAACTCGTGTGTCTGCGCACGCAATGTGTCGGTGACGCTCTTGTGCGACGACAGTTGGCCCTGCAGCGCCGCGAGCTCGGTGCTGTCGCGCATCGTCGTCACCGTGCCGATCACCTCGCCCTGACTCGTGGCCGACCGTCGGTTCAACGCCAATACCCTGGTGCGGGTGGCGATCACGACGTCTCGGCCGTCGTCTCCGGAGAGCAGGAACTCGACAACCGCGGGATCCAGGCCGATACAGTCGACGCGCCGTCCGACCGAGTCGCCGCCGACGCCGAGTAGCTCCTGTGCGCTGTCGTTGAGCAGCGTGATGTCGCCCTCGTTGTTCACCGCGACCACACCTTCACGAATGCTGTGCAGCAACGCTTCCCGATGATCGGCGAGGCCGGCGATCTCTGCGACCTCCAACCCGCGGGTGTGTCGTTTGATGCGCCGGGACAGCAGCCACGACGCCAGCAGGCCGAGCGCCGCACCGAGACCGAGGTAGAACAACAGTCGCTCACCTGCGCCGCTCAGCAGCTCCCATACCGACGGATAGCCCTCGCTCACCGATGCGACCGCCAAGACGTCGCCGTTGATCGACAGAATGGGCACCTGGCCGACCAGGCTGTGCACACCGTCGACGTCGTCGTCGCCGAACCACGCCCTGCCCTCATCGGCCCGGCTGGGTCCCAAGTCCATCCGCGACCCGACGCGCGAAGGTTCCGACGAGACCCGGATCGTGCCGTCCGGATCGAGAATCTCCGCCAGGTCAGCACCCGAAAGCGCCACACCGCGATCCACTTCCGGTGCGAGCACCTTGGCGGCGAACGGGTCGGCGAAGCGATCTCGGACGACGGGCGTCGAGGCCATGTTCTCGGCGACCGCGATCATCCGCTGACCCCGTACCTCACGGAATTCGCTGGTCGACTGGGTCACCGAGACCGCAGCAACGGCGAACAGCACAACGACGACCACCAGCAGCTGGAAAACCAGGAACTGGCCGCCGAGGCTCCGTGACCAGGCCATGTACTTAATGACCAATACTTCCTTTGCGTTCTCATCAGTGACTTGGGTCACTGTCGGGGTCCAGTATTGCTGAGCATCACTACTGAAGTGATTGGGGACAACGTGAACGCAACCCGACAGAAGGCGATGTTGATCATCGCCGTGATCGCGGCGCTGCTGCTCAGCAGCTGCGGCGTGACGCGTGGCGAGGAGGCACAGGGATTTCACCGGTTGCGCATGATGGTTCCGAACAGCCCGGGCGGCGGCTATGACCTGACGGCGCGCACTGCGGTCAAGATCATGGAAGACGACGACATCACCGGGCGCATCGAGGTCTTCAACGTCATCGGTGCAGGCGGCACGGTCGCCATGGCGCGCCTGATGAACGAAAAAGGCAACGACGACCTCATGATGACGATGGGTCTCGGCGTCGTCGGTGCCACCTACACCAACGGCTCCAAAATCAAAGCGTCCGATGCGACGGCGATTGCGAAACTGATCGAGGACCCCGGCGCCATCTTCGTCCCGGCTGACTCGCCGTTCAAGACGGTGAAGGACTTCGTCGCCGCGTGGAAGGCCGATCCGTCCAAGGTGACGATCGGCGGCGGCTCGTCGCCCGGCGGCCCGGACCACCTCTTTCCGATGGAACTGGCCAAGGCCGTCGGGGTCGACCCGAAGTCGGTCAACTTCGTCACCTACGACGGCGGCGGTGACCTGCTGACCGCACTGCTCGGCAACAAGATCACCGTCGGCACCTCGAGTCCCGGTGAGCTCATCGACCAAGTCGAGGGCGGTCAACTGCGGGTGCTGGCGGTGTCCAGCGACGAACGGGTCGAGGGCATCGACGCCCCGACGCTGAAAGAGGCTGGAATCAAGATGACATTCGCCAACTGGCGTGGAGTGCTTGCGCCGCCCGGGATTTCCGACGATTCCAGAAACGCGATGGTGAAGGTGCTCGAAAAGTTGCACGGCACACAGCAATGGAAGGAGGCGCTGGTGAAGAACGGCTGGACCGATGCATTCGTGACCGGTGCAGAGTTCGAACAGTTCCTGAAGGACCAGGACGAGCGGGTCTCGTCGACGCTCACCGAACTCGGGCTGCTATGACGACCACCGAAGAGCCACAGGAACACGCCGTCGCAAAAACCGTCGACAAGGCGCAGTATTTGGTCTGCGTCGTTCTCGTAGTGGTCGGCGCCTTCCTGATCTATGACGCCGTGACGCTCGAGGCGGGCTTCGCGAAGGTGGATCCCGTTGGACCAAGGATGTTTCCGATCGCGATCGGCGTCATTCTGATCCTGCTTGCCATCGTCTTGGCGGTCGCGATACCGCGCGGATCGGTGGGCGAGGCCGATGCGGGGGAGGACGTCGACCCGAACATGCCGAGCGACTGGCGCACGGTTGGCATGCTCGTCGGTGTCTTCGTCGCCACGATCCTGTTGGTGAAGCCGCTGGGCTGGGCCATCACCGGGGCACTTCTTTTCGCCGGTGCGGCAACGATCCTCGGCAGCAGGCACTACGTCCGAAACATCGCCATCGGGGCGGTGCTTTCGGTCGGAAGCTTCTATGCGTTCTATTCCGGGCTCGGAATCCCGCTGCCCGCAGGCATTCTGGACGGAATTCTCTGACATGGAAAATCTTGACTGGCTGATCCAGGGGTTCGGGCAAGCCGCAACCCCGATGAACCTGCTGTACGCGGTGATCGGAGTCCTGCTGGGCACGGCAGTCGGCGTATTGCCGGGTATCGGGCCCGCCATGACGGTGGCCTTGCTGCTGCCCATCACCTACAACGTCAGCCCCAGCGCGGCTTTCATCATGTTCGCGGGCATCTTCTACGGCGGCATGTACGGCGGGTCGACGACATCGATTCTGCTGAACACGCCGGGGGAGTCCTCCTCGGTGATCACGGCGATCGAGGGCAACAAGATGGCGAAAGCCGGGCGTGCCGCCCAGGCGCTGGCCACCGCCGCGATCGGGTCATTCGTCGCGGGGACCATCGGCACGATCCTGCTGGCCGCGTTCGCGCCGGCGATCTCACGGTTCGCCGTCACCCTCGGTGCCCCGTCCTATCTGGCGATCATGCTGTTTGCACTCGTCGCTGTCACCGCGGTGCTGGGCTCGTCGAAGATGCGCGGCGCGATCTCGCTGTTCCTCGGTCTGGCGATCGGCGTGGTGGGAATCGACTTCCTCACCGGCCAACCGCGGGCGACGTTCGGGATTCCGCAACTCTCCGACGGCATCGACATCGTCATCATCGCGGTGGCGATTTTCGCCCTTGGCGAAGCACTTTGGGTGGCAGCACATCTGCGCCGTCGCCCGTCCGAGGTCATCCCGGTCGGCCGGCCGTGGATGGGCCGTTCAGACTGGCAGCGCTCGTGGAAGCCGTGGCTGCGCGGCACCGCGTTCGGATTCCCGTTCGGTGCATTGCCTGCAGGGGGCGCCGAGTTGCCGACGTTCCTGTCGTATGTCACCGAGAAGCGGCTCTCCAAGCACCCGGAGGAGTTCGGCAAGGGCGCGATCGAGGGCGTCGCGGGCCCCGAGGCGGCCAACAACGCGTCTGCTGCGGGCACGCTGGTGCCGATGCTCTCGCTGGGGTTGCCCACCAATGCCACCGCGGCCGTGATGCTCACCGCGTTTGTCTCCTACGGAATCCAGCCAGGCCCAACTCTTTTCGAGAAAGAGCCACTGCTGATCTGGACCTTGATCGCCAGCCTGTTCATCGGAAATTTCCTGCTGCTGGTGCTGAACCTCCCGCTGGCGCCCCTGTGGGCCAAGCTGCTGCGCACACCGCGTCCCTACCTTTATGCGGGCATCCTGTTCTTCGCGACGCTGGGCGCTCTCGCGGTGAACGTGCAGCCGTTGGACCTGGCACTGCTGCTGGTATTCGGCCTGTTGGGATTGATGATGCGGCGTTTCGGGTTGCCGGTGCTGCCGCTGATCATCGGCGTCATCCTCGGTCCACGGATCGAGCGTCAGCTGAGGCAGTCCCTGCAACTCGCCGACGGCAACTGGAGCGGCCTGTTCACCGAGCCCGTTGCGATCATCGTGTACGTGCTGATGGCGGCGCTGCTGCTGATGCCGCTCGTGCTCAAGCTGATGCACCGCAGCGAGGAGACACTCCTGATCGTCGAGGACGATCGCGACCAGCAAGAGAAGGCGGCCCAGGCATGATCGTCGTCGGATACAGCGCGGACCCGTTCGGCCGGGCGGCTTTGGAACACGGCATCGCCGAAGCCAAGCTGCGGGGCAGCGCGCTGCGGGTGGTCAACTCGACCGCGGGCGACGCCTATGTCGACGCTCGGTTCGCGCAGCCGACAGAGGTGCACGACGTCGAGGACCACCTCGCCAACTGCGGCGTGGAATTCGAGCTCACCCAGCCGGTCGGCGTCGACGTGGTCCAAGAACTGCTGAAGGCCATGGAGCGAGACGACGCCGAGCTGCTGGTGATCGGCATCCGACACCGCAACCCGGTCGGCAAGCTGCTGCTCGGCAGCGTCTCGCAGCAGTTGTTGCTGGAATGCCAGAAGCCCGTGCTCGCCGTCAAACCGCAGGAAGGCTGACGTGGCTTAGGTCACCTTTGTTTCGGCCGCGTTTCGTCCGTCGCGCACACCGGCACGTCTGCGAAGTGAGCGGGTGTTGACGTTCCAGACATGACCGGGCAATCGGTGCGGAATGGGTTCCCGTGAACCTAGTGCTGTGAAGACTTCGAGCCGCGACCGCAACATCGAGCATTGGGATGCCGAAGACGTCGACGCCTGGGAGGCGGGCGGTGCGAAGGTCGCCAAACGCAACCTGATCTGGTCGATCTTCGCCGAACATGTCGGCTTCTCGACCTGGTCCATCTGGTCGGTGATGGTGCTGTTCATGCCGCAGACGACCTATCACATCGACGCCGCAGGGAAGTTCTACCTGGTAGCGCTGCCCACGCTTGTCGGCGCCGCGATGCGCATTCCGTACACCGTCGCACCGGCCAGATTCGGCGGACGGAACTGGACCATCGTCAGCGCGCTGCTGCTCCTGATACCGACCGTGTTGACGCTGTGGGTGATGAAGCGGCCCGACTCGTCCTATGCCACGTTCATGGTCGTCGCGGCCTTCGCCGGGCTGGGGGGCGGGAACTTCGCCTCGTCGATGACCAACATCAACGCGTTCTATCCGCAGCGGCTCAAGGGCTGGGCGCTGGGCCTCAATGCCGGCGGCGGCAACATCGGCGTGCCGGTGATCCAGCTGGCCGGGTTGTTGGTGATATCCGCGGTCAGCAATACCGCACCAGAAATCGTTTGCGCCATTTATCTTGTCGGCATCGCTATGGCCGCGTTGTGCGCCGCGCTGTTCATGAACAACCTGCGCAATCAGAGGTCCAACCTCGGCGCGATGGCCGAAGCCCTGGGGTTCCGCGATTCCTGGGTGATGAGCTTCCTCTACATCGGCACCTTCGGCTCGTTCATCGGGTTCTCGTTCGCGTTCGGACAGGTGCTGCAGATCAACTTCCTCGCCGGCGGCGACAACGCCGCCCAGGCCGCGCTGCACGCGGCTCAGATCGCGTTCATCGGGCCGCTGCTCGGATCGATCGCCCGGCCGTACGGCGGCAAGCTGTCCGACCGGATCGGCGGCGGCAAGGTCACCATGTACACGTTCATCGCGATGATCTTCGCCGCGGGGATTCTGGTCGCGACCGGCATGATCGACGACGGCGCGACCGGGGCGCCCACCGGCGCGCAAATGACCGGCTACGTGGTGGGTTTCTTCCTTGTGTTCATCCTCTCCGTTATCGTAAACGGCTCGACCTACAAGATGATCCCGTCGATCTTCGAGGCGAAGGCGCAAAGCCGCGACGGGTGGGATCGAGACGAGAAGGCTGCGTGGTCGCGCGGCATGTCCGGCGCGCTGATCGGGTTCGCAGGCGCGATCGGTGCGCTCGGCGGTGTCTTCATCAACGTCGTCCTGCGGGCCTCGTATGTGGGCGAGGCGAAGTCGGCGACCAATGCGTTTCTGGTGTTTCTCGCCTTCTACGTGGTCTGCGCCGTCGTGACATGGGCGGTGTTTCTGCGGATGAGGCCCGCGAGGAGCAGGTCAGGCGAATTCGCCGGACCGGTCCCCGCACCCGCGGGTTGACGAGAGCGATGACGGTTACCCGGACGGCGTGTTCGTACTGCGGCGTAGGCTGCGGCATCGAAGTCACGACCGACTCGTGCGCACGGGTCATCGCGAAAGTCTCGGGGGACAAGCTGCACCCCGCCAACTTCGGCAGGCTGTGTACGAAGGGAGCGACGCACGCCGAGTTGATGGCCGCCGACGACGGGCGGCTGAAATCGGCACTGCTGCGGACGTCTCGGCAGGATGAGCCCGTGCCGACGCCGGTCGACGACGCAGTCGCTGAGGCGGGCAGACGGCTGCGGGCCATCGTCGACCAACACGGGCCCGACTCCGTCGCGCTGTACGTGTCCGGCCAGATGTCCATCGAGGCGCAGTATCTCGCCAACAAGCTGGCCAAGGGCTTCCTGCGCACCGTGCACATCGAGTCGAACTCCCGGCTCTGCATGGCCAGTGCGGGCACAGGGTTCAAACAGTCACTGGGTGCCGACGGGCCGCCCGGCTCGTATGCCGACTTCGACTGCACTGACTTGTTTTTCGTGATCGGCTCCAACATGGCCGACTGTCACCCGATTCTCTTCCTGAGAATGGCTGAACGGCTGAAGGCCGGCGCCAAGCTCATCGTCGTCGATCCTCGTCGCACCGCGACCGCACAGCGGGCTGATCTTTACCTGGCGATCAAACCCGGCACGGACCTCGCCCTGCTGAACGGGCTGCTGTACCTTTTGGTCGAAAACGGCGACATCGACGCAGATTTCATCGCCGAACACACCGAGGGTTGGGCCGACATGCCCGCCTTTCTCGTGGACTACCCACCGGACCGGGTCGCCGACATCACCGGCATCCCAGAGGCCGACATCCGCACGGCGGCACGAATGATCGCCGACGCCGAAGAGTGGATGAGCTGCTGGACGATGGGGCTGAACCAGAGCACTCACGGCACCTGGAACACCAACGCGATCTGCAACCTCCATCTGGCCACCGGTGCCATCTGCCGTCCGGGCAGCGGCCCGATGTCGCTCACCGGTCAACCCAATGCGATGGGCGGCCGCGAAATGGGTTACATGGGGCCGGGACTGCCCGGCCAGCGATCGGTGGCCTCAGCGGCCGACCGCGATTTCGTCGAGAGACAGTGGGGTCTGCCCGCGGGCACCATCCGCGACGACGTCGGTCCCGGCACCGTCGCGATGTTCGAGCGCCTCGCCCACGGAGACATCAAGGCCTGCTGGATCATCTGCACGAATCCCGTTGCCACCGTTGCGAACCGGAAGACCGTTGTCGAAGGGCTGCAAGCGGCTCAGCTCGTCATCACCCAGGACGCATACCAATCGACGGCGACGAACCACTACGCCGACATCGCGCTGCCCGCAACGCTGTGGGCGGAGTCCGATGCCGTCATGGTCAACTCCGAGCGCAACCTCACCCTGTTGCAGGCTGCCATCCCGCCTGCCGGTCAGGCGCGCCCCGACTGGCAACTGATCTGCCAGGTCGCCGTGCACCTCGGTTTTGGTGAGCACTTCGAATTCGCCTCCAGCGAGCAGGTTTTCGACGAGATCAGGCGGTTTTCGAACCCGAAGACCGGATACGACCTGCGCGGGGTCAGCTATGCGCGGCTTCGGGAGACACCGCTGCAGTGGCCGTGCCCGCCCGACGACGACGGTGACCGTCACCCGATCCGCTACCTCAACGACGGCGTCAGCCAGGACCTGTTCATCGACGCCGACGGGCGCCGACCGCGACTCGCATTTCCCACCCCGTCGCACCGGGCGGTGTTCCACGCCCGCCCGCACATCGATCCCCGCGAGCTGCCCGACGACGACTTCCCCTTGGTGCTCAACACCGGCCGGCTGCAGCATCAGTGGCACACCATGACCAAGACCGGCAGGGTGGCCAAGCTCAACAAGCTGAACAGCGGGCCGTTCGTCGAACTGCACCCGGACGACGCGTCAGCGATGGGCATCGCCGACGGTCAACCGGTGGAGGTCACGTCGCGCCGCGGCCGCGCCGTGTTGCCCGCTGTGGTGACCGATCGCGTGCGACCCGGAAACTGCTTCGCGCCGTTCCACTGGAACGACGAGCACGGCGAACATCTGACCGTCAACGCGCTGACCAACGACGCTGTCGACGCCGACTCGCTGCAACCCGAGTTCAAGGCGTGTGCGGTCAGTGCCCGCCCGATCGGCCCCGTACCCGTCCGCGCCACACACACCGCGGTCGCCGCCGAAGGAAACGGGCCCCTCGTGGTGTGGGCGTCGCAGACCGGCACGGCCGAGGACTTCGCCGCCCGTCTTGCACGTCGGCTGGCTGACTCGCAGCTGGCGAACATGGACGAGGTGCCGTTGTCGCGGCTGGCGGCGGCGCGCGACGTTCTGGTTGTCACCAGCACTTTCGGCGACGGCGGCCCACCTGACAACGGCACCGGCTTCTGGGACCGCATCGGCGCCCCGGATGCTCCGACGCTCGACGGCGTCCGCTACGCCGTGCTCGGCATCGGTGATCGCTCCTATGCCGACTTCTGCGGTCACGCCAAGTCGATCGACGGCAGGTTCGCCGCCCTTGGCGCCACGAAGCTGGCCGACCGTGCGGAGTGCGAGGCTTACGACAGCGCGCCGATATCGAAGTGGATCGACGAGGTCGCCGCCGCGCTGGGCGAAGCCGCACATCCCGGCACCGATGAGGACGAGCCGTTCACCCGCGCCGATCCGGTCCTCGCGAAACTCTGCCGGAATACCGTCCTGACCGCACCTCTGTCGTCAAAAGAGGTGCGGCAGTTAGGTTTTGACATCTCCGAGTACGACATAGAGTACGCGGTCGGCGATTCGCTCGGTGTGTGCGCCACGAACAGCCGCCCGGTCGTCGACGCATGGCTGGCCGCGACCGGCCTCGACGGCGACGAGATCGTCGAGGTCGACGGTGCGCCGCAGGTGCTCCGCGACGCGCTGACCGATTCCTACGACATCTGCCGGGTCACGCCGGACCTGCTACGGTTCGTCGCCGAGCACTGCGCCGACCGCGCGGCCACCAAGGTGCTGCGCGCGCCGTCGGACCGGCTCGACAAGTGGCTGGCCGGCCGGAACGGGCTCGACGTCGTCGAGGAATTCGCCGTTCGTGCAGAGCCGGCGCAGTGGCAGGACGTGCTGGTGAGGCTGACGCCGAGGAACTACTCCATCTCGTCGAGCCCGCTGGTCAACCCGCACGAGGTGCAGCTGACAGTTTCCGTGGTGCGCTACCGGGGTCGTCGTGGCGCAAAGCGCGGCGGGGTGTGCTCGACCTATCTTGCGGACCGCGCCGGCACTGCGCCGGTACCGGTGTTTCTGCAGCGGTCACCGCATTTCCGTCCGCCGACCGACGCCAACGCGCCGATGATCATGGTGGGTCCCGGGACGGGGATCGCGCCGTTCCGCGGCTTCCTGCAGGAGCGTCGCGCCCTCGGCCACACCGGACGCAACTGGCTGTTCTTCGGCGAACAACGCCGCAGCCAAAATTACTATTACCGCGACGATTTCGAGGACATGGTCCGCGACGGCCTGCTCAGCCGGCTGGACCTGGCATTCTCACGCGACCAGGCCGACCGTGTCTACGTGCAGCACAAGATGGGAGACTACGGCGCCGAGTTGTGGCGCTGGCTGGACGAGGGGGCGCACTTCTATGTGTGCGGTGACGCCGCCCGAATGGCCCGCGACGTGGACGCCGCGCTGACGTCGATCATCAAGACCCACGGTGGGATGTCCGATGAGGCCGCGCATCACTACAAGCGCGAGTTGGTGGCCGAGAAACGCTACGTCAGAGACGTCTACTGAGGCTTCGGACTCGTCCGGCCGTCTGACGTCACATTGGGTGTCCGAGGGGGGAATTGGCCACTTACGACACGGGTTGAGACCTTTCAGCTGAGTGGTACACCCTGACAAGTTCCCAGTTAAATTCGGTTCGAGTCTGGTTGGGTGCCCGAATGTCCGCTGTTGGACGTGGTGTTTGGCCTAGCGGCTCGCCCTCGCACCCCGCTTACACGTCGCCCCGGCGTTCGGCGGGACCGGCACCGGCGAAGTCGGTGCGGAAACGAACATGGTCGTTCAAGACCGCGGCTGCGATCCTGCGGGCGTCCAAAGGATCGGACTTGCCGGCACCGCGATGAGCCCGTGTGTCCATCCGAGCTGCCTCCACGACCTCAAATCCGGCCCGGTTGACCGCGCCGAGGCCAGGCGGGCATCGTAGGAGGCGACACCCTCGATGACGCGCAAGGAGCTCAGTTCGCCGCCGGTACGGCGCACCGCCCACGAGACAGCCCGATCCAGCTGCCAGAGTCTGAATGCTGCACTCGACCATCGGCATACTTACGCCACTTATAAAGACTTCCTGTCGCGAACGCTGCACGGCGTCCAGCGCGTACTTAAGCCAGGGAAAGACCCTGTACCACTCGCCGCCCACATTTGGGAAGATCTGCATGACCAAACCGATCTCCGACTCGACGATCTGATCGAGGATCAGATTGCTGTCGGCAATAAGGTCAGCCGCATCTGGGGCGACACCAAAGGTCAAGCAACAAACCGTGATTCTGCTCTTGTACTGGCTCGAACCAATGTGTGCCTGCCCGAAGTCACCGCGTTACGCCTCCCAGGTCGCCTAGTTGCGAAAGCGATCCGGATTCTTGATACCAGGTGCTCCTATGCTGCGGCAATGGTTTGGCGGTCGTTCGCCGTGGCGGGGGCGCGAAATACGTGCGCCTATGTGCCTATGTTGCCTGGTGAAGCTAAGAGCACTCGACCACTTGACCTCCACACTGCCAGTCGTTAGACGCGGCGTCGATCCAAGTTAGGGCCCCGATCGACATTCGGGACCAAGAAATCCGAAGGTCTGCGAAAATCCGTTTATAGCCATCGACGAAGATCTCAGCCATTTACTTGGCACGGCATGCGCGATTCCAGAGCCCAAAGGGGGCAAGGAGAGAACCTTATGAGCATTTCGGTCTGGAAGAGCAATTGGTTTCCGCTGCCGGGAAAGGCCGTGTTCGACCGCGACAAGCAGCACATCGCCGCGGTCTCTCGCGGCCCGGACAAGCTCGACCTGTTCGTCATCGGATTCGACAACCACGTGTGGACCACCTTCTGGACCGAGACCGGCAGCTGGAACCCCGATTGGTTTCCGCTGCCGGGAAAGGCCGTGTTCGACCGCGACAAGCAGCACATCGCCGCGGTCTCTCGCGGCCCGGACAAGCTCGACCTGTTCGTCATCGGATTCGACGACCACGTGTGGACCACCTTCTGGCCTGCGGCGACAACGCCATTCGCCATCATTCTTTGTCGCTTTCAAGGTGATCCGCCAGATGCCGGGCGAGAAACAAATGTCGAAACATTTTTCAGAGAGGTCTTCACCCCGGGCACGGGCGGCCTAGTCGAATACTGGAGCGACGTGACGCTGGGTTCCGTAGACATTGGAGGCAGCAGAGTTTTTGGTTGGGTCGAGGTAGACATCCCCCGAGCAAGGGCAGGAGGCATCGGTCGTATGGCCCTGATCGCTGCCGCTATCCGCGCTTTGCAGAACCGACACGACGACCCGTTGACCGACTTTCGCGGACATATCGCGATTTACACCCGCAACTGGTCGAAGGACGGTGCCCCTGCTGGAGCGGACTGGAGCACGCCTGGTTGGTCGCAGTACTGGATCGACGGGGGAAACGATGGCGGGAGCGGGGTGGCGCTGACTCCGCCATTCAATGGTGACTTCACCGCTCACGAGATGGGTCACGTGTTCGGCATGCAACACGATGTCGGCCCCGGGCTTACAACAGCGTCCGACTATTCCGACCCAGCGTGCATCATGAGTCAGAATGGTCCATTCGACCTACAACCTTGGGGCGTTGCTTTTGGGCCGGCAGTATGCCTACCCCACCTAACACTGCAAGGTTGGATGTACCCCAACCGAACCTACGTGGACAACGGTCAGTGGTTGGCTGCTCCAACTGGGGTGTCGATAGCGCTTGCACCGATATCCAGTCCGTGGGCACGTGCCAACCTTGGGATACTCCTGACCAACAGTCGCGCAAACCCAGCATGGGACTACTACTTGGAGTACGTCACTGGCACTGAGTGGAACCAAGGCGTCCAAGGTACGCCCTACCTGCTTATCCGCAGAATGGTTAACATTCCTGGGCAGGGCGACACACCAGCTTACCTGGCTGCGCTGCATTTTGAGCAACATCCAGGCGCGACTGCCCAGCTCGTAGAACCCTTGGGCAATGCCCAATTCGACATCGAAGTGACGGACTTGCCGGGTCCGATCCTCAAAGTCACGGCCCGTGCTCGATAACGATTTGGAGGCTGTTGTGGTGACCCTACAGGTACTTTCGCGAAAGTGTATCAAAGATGCGTCCACGCGGCTCTCCATACCTCGGTAGCAAGTGCCGAAAGTGCTTTTCTAGCTTCTGATTCTGGCTGATATGAATGGCGGTGGTGGAGGTGCGGGCGGGACTCAAACCGGCGACCAACCAACTACGAACAGCCGCTTAGTATTCCAACTGGCCTTTTAATGGCTTACTTGTGCTGCAAGGGATTCGGCACCTTGATCTCAGATGCTCGGACTTGCTATAGCGTGCACGGTGCTGACGACTGTGACGGCTGACTCACCCACCGCGATACCCTGGGATGGGAGGGTGAGCCCGTCTTTTCGGAAGGAATACGAGGTTCTGGTCAACCCCGACGATGTCGCTGCTGGTACGAAACGCGAATGGCGCAATCAGGCGGACTGGATCGCACTCGTGGCAGTTCCTGCAGAGCCACTTTCACTCCGACCCAGTACAACCTCGTCATGACCTTGATCGGGTTTCGGCCGTCGCTGTCGGGAATGGTCGGCAGCGCCGTTTGAGTGTTATAGCGTCGACTCCCTCCAGCAGGAAATCGGCGCAGCGCTCGCCGATCATGATCGAAGGTGCGTTGGTGTTCGCACGGGGAATCTGGGGCAGCGCTGAGGCGTCGGCCACGCGGAGGTTGTCCACGCCGCGAACGCGCAACATCTCGTCAAGGGGTTTATCAGCCTCACCGCCCATCGCGACGCTGCACGCCGGATGGGCGGTGGTTTTCGCGGTGTTCCTGATGCAGCTCTCGATATCGCCACCCCGGCCTGGAACGAGCTCACGCTCGACGGTTGATGCGAGACGGTGACCGGCGCGGGGGACAACACGGTCTGGCCTTCCGGTGCAGCTGTCGAGGCCTAATCGGCATCAGCAAACACGAAAATCGGCTCCAACCCATTTTGGAGGGGATTTTCTACCTGCATAGCTAAGAAATTGTGTCCGAGGGGGGACTTGAACC
>NZ_JAVHWR010000001.1:0-13561 GCF_032159565.1 Mycobacterium sp. | reverse complement strand
CGCTCTGCACTTCCGCGATGCCGTCGGCATTGATCCGGGCCAACGCGGCGCACTCACTGCGCGCGGTGTGGTAGACGGCCGCAGCGGTGCCGATACCGATCAGTTGGTCGCCGTCGCGCATCGAGCGCGGCGTCGGATTGCGTCGCGACCAGCCGAACGTGGCGGCGCCCTGCGTGAAACAGTCCGTCAGCCTGCGGGTGGAGAACGGAAGACCCTCGGACTCGTCGCGCTGCGGTTCGTTGCGCAACCGCACGTCGATCGGGTCCATCGACAGCCGGTGCGCGAGGTCGTCGACAGCGGATTCCAGGGCGAAGGCGCCCGACGTGGCCCCCGGGCCACGCATAAACGTGGGCGGGTTGATGTCAAGCGGCACAACGCGATACGTCGAACGCATGTTCGGCGCGCTATAGAGGAACCTGGCGCCGCTCATCAGGTTGTCCTCGTAGGCGTTGTAGCGCGACGTCTCGGTATGTGCCTCGTGCACGATGGCTCCGATGCGTCCCGAGCGGTCCGCGCCGATGGCCATCCGTTGCCTGCTCGTCGGTCGGAACCCGACGCCGCTGTAGTACTGCTTCCGGGTCAGCGCGAGTTTTACCGGCCTGCGCATCTGGCGGGCCGCGAACGCGGCCAGCAGCTGGTGGGGCCATGTCTGCCCGGCACTTCCGAATGCGCCGCCGACGAACGGGGAGAGCACGCGGACATTCCCGGCGGGTATGCCGAACGCTTTCGCATAGGCCTGCTGGGCCGAGCTGATGCTCTGCACCTTGTCCCATACGGTTAGCCGGTCGCCGTCCCACCGCGCGACGGTGGCCGGAATCTCCATCGGGTTGTGGTTGTTGCGTTCGATCGAGTAGCGCAGATCTGTGACGGCGGCGGCGGTGCGCAGCGCGGAGTCGGCGTCGCCGCGCGCGTAGTCCTTCGTCCTGCTGCCGGGCTTCATTTGTGCCTGCGGCGCATCGATATTCGTCAGCTGCGGGCCGGTCCGGTAACGCACGTTGACAAGCGAGGCGCCGTGGTTGGCGGCCTCGAGGCTGGTCGCGACCACCACGGCGACGGGCTGGCCGAAGCAGGACACAGCCCTGATGTCGTACGGCAGTGCCAGCCCGCCGAAGTCGGTGAGCACGCGCAGCACGTCGGGATGCCTTGCCGCAGAGCCCGGATCGATACCGTGGACGGCTCCGCGGGCCACTGTGCTGGTCACCAGCGCGGCGTAGACCATGTTGTCGACCGGGTTGTCGGCGGCGTAGCGGGCCGCGCCGGTGACCTTGAGCCTGCCGTCGACCCGGGTGACGGGCTGGCCGGTGGCGAAGGCGGCGGGCAGCGGCCTGGTCACGGCATACCCGCCACGGTAACCAGTGCCCGCTGCACCGTGCGTTTGATCAACTCGACCTTGAACCCGTTCTCCGACAGCGGCTTCGCACCGTCTGCCGCGCAGGCGGCCGCAGCTCGCCACAGATCCGGGGTTACGGGCTTTCCTGTCAACTCGCGTTCGACGGCGGACAGTCGCCACGGGACGGTGCCGACGCCGCCCGCGGCCAACCGGGCGGTCGCGACGATGCCCGCCGTGATGTCCAGCGCGACGGCGGCCGAAGCGATCGCGAACTCGTAGGACTCGCGGTCGCGCACCTTCAGATACCCCGACCGTCGCGACTCGGGCCGCACGGGCACGTCGATCGCGGCGATCAGCGCGCCGGTACGCAGGTTGTGCTCCTTGTCGGGGGTACTGCCCGGCTGACGGAAGAAGTCCGCGATCGGCGTCACCTTCTCGCCGTTGCCGTCCCGCGTCACCACGGTGGCGTCGAGGGCGACCAGTGCGACCGCCAAGTCCGAGGGATGGGTGGCTACGCAGGCGTCGCTGGTGCCGAGGATGGCGTGGGTGCGGTTGCGTCCGCCGATCGCGGAGCAGCCCGCGCCGGGACTGCGGCGATTGCACGCCGCGGTCACATCGCGGAAGTACAAACAGCGCGGACGCTGCATGAGGTTGCCGCCGATCGATGCCATGTTGCGCAGCTGCGCCGAGGCCGAGAGCTCCAGCGCCTGCGAAATCACCGGGAATTGTTGTCGCACAACGGGGTGGGCGGCGACCTCGGACATCCGGGCCAGTGCGCCGATGCGAAGCCGCGACGGCTGGAAATCGATGTCGCGGTAGGGCAGCGCGTTGATGTCGACGATCGCGTCGGGTCGTTCGACGGTCTCGCGCATCAAGTCGACGAGTGTGGTGCCGCCTGCGATGTAGCGGCCGCCGGATACCGCGGCCGTCAATGCCGACGCCTCGTCGGACGCCTTGGTGAACCGGAACGGGTACATGCGCTACGTGGCCCGCGCCGCGCTGGCCACCGCCGTCACGATGTTGGTGTAGGCGCCGCAACGGCAGATGTTGCCGCTCATCCACTCGCGGATCTCGGCGGGTGAGCCGGTGTGGCCTTCGGAGATGCAGCCGACGCCGGAGACAATCTGTCCCGACGTGCAGTACCCGCACTGGAACGCGTCGGTGTCGATGAACGCCTGCTGCAACGGATGCAGCCGGCCGTTGTGTTCGAGGCCTTCGATGGTAATGATCTCGGCGCCGTCGTGCATCGCCGCGAGCGTCAGGCACGAGTTGATCCGCCTGCCGTCGAGCAGGATCGTGCATGCTCCGCAGGCGCCCTGGTCGCAGCCCTTCTTCGTGCCGGTCAGCCCTGCTCGTTCGCGCAGCATGTCCAGCAGGGAGGTGCGGTTGTCGACGGTGATCTCGCGGTCTTCGCCGTTGATTCGGAGTCGGACGGTCGATGACTGTGCGTCGTCGCTGTGTTCGTCCTCGCTGCAGCCGGCGATCAGTGGGCTCGCCGCCACCACCCCGCCGACCGCGATGGAGCCACCGACGAACGTTCTTCGGTTGATATCCGGCACTTCGCCCAGGGTAGGCATCCACCCTGTGAGTCGCTACTACGCCTCTCCTGTGAAGCCCCCGAGTCCGCGGTCGGCCGTGTCGTCGCCGCGTGTCATGCGCCGATAGACCAGGAATCCGATGACGACCGCAGCAAGGGCGGCCGCCAGAAGAAGGCTCGCCAGCGCGTTGAGTGCCGGGGTCGGCGCGGCGCGCGCGGTGTTGTAGATCTTCACCGATACCGGCTCGGTCGAGGCGTCGCCGGACAGATAGCGCACCAGCACGAAGTCGTCGATGACGTCGGCGAAGACCAGGACCGTGCTCGCGAAGATCGCAGGCATCAGCATCGGCAGGATGATCCGGCGCAGCGCGCCCAGCGGCGAGGCACCCAAATCCATTGCCGCCTCTTCGTATTGGGGTCCGATCGTCGCCAACCGGGCCCGCACCAGCACCGCGGGGTAAGACACCTGGAAGGTGACAAGGCCGATCACCTGCGCGGTGGTTCCGAGTTCGATCGGCACGGCCACGGTGGTGATCACGAACAGCAACGCAACGGCCAGCAGCACTTCGGGCAGCACGAACGAGAGCAGCATCAGGAAGTTCGCACCCGAGGGCAGCCTGCCGCGCCAGCGGTCGATACCGATCGCGAACAGCGTGCCGAGCGGGATGGTGACCAGGGTCGCGATCAACCCCAGTTTCAGCGTCTGCAACAGCGCGGTGTGCAGCGCGTCGTTGTGCCAGACCGACAGCGTGGCGTCGCCCCAGTACCACCGGAACGAGAAGCCCTGCCACGTCGTGCGGGACTTGCCGTTGTTGAACGAGTACGCCACCGCGATGAGGACGGGAAGCAGCGACCACACCAGATAGCCGACGGTGATGCCGACCAGGAACCGCGGCGGCCGCCACGGATCGTTCCACCACGCGGCCGCGCTCCTCACGAGGCCACCTCGTCACGCCGTGACGTGACCCGGATGTAGTAGAGCATCGGCAGCAACGCCACCAGGAACACCAGCATGACGAAGGCGCCCGCCTGGCCGGTCCGTCCCGGGGCGTGCACGCTGTCGTTGATCAGGTTGCCGACCATCGCGGTCTTGGGCGAAGCCGAGAGCATGTCGCTGGTGAAGTAGTCGCCGAGCATCGGCAGGCAGGTCAGCAGTACGGCGGCGAGAACGGTCGGCCGGCACAGCGGCAGCGTCACCCGCCAGAACGACGAGAAACGGTCGGCGCCGAGATCGCGCGACGCTTCGAGCATCGGCTGCGAGAGCCGGTCCAGACCGGCGTAGAGCGGCAGGATCATGTAGGGCACGTATCCGTACACCAGGCCGAGGATCACCACCACCGGTTGCCCGGTCAGCCAGTCGACGTCGACGGAAAACAAGCCGCCGAAGGTCAGCACCCTGTTGACGAGGCCGTCGTTCTGAAGGAGGTTGACCCAGGCGAACATTCGCATCATGTAGCTGATCCAGAACGGCGCGATCAGCAGAGCCAGCAGCAGCCCCTTGCGTCTCCCGGACAGCCGGGCGACGTAGTACGCGACCGGGAAGGCGATCAGTAGGCACAGCGAGCTGGCAGCGAACACGAACACGGCGGTGCGGACGAGTGCGGGACCGAAGATGCCGTCGGCGCCGCCGATGTGAGCGAGCACGTAGTTGAACTGCGTCGGATCCCACTGCAGCGGATTCCACACCGGGATCGGCGTGCGGAACATCGGGTCGACCCGTCCGAACACGATGCACAGGACGACATAGAGCGGGAAGATGAAAAATGCTGCCAGCCAGACTATTCCGGGCGCAGCCAGTACCGGCCACGGACCTCTGGCACGCTCACGCCGCAGCCGGTCCGACCGCGAAGGTGCCGCGACTACCGGGACAGCCATCGACGCCTAGGATCCCCCGGCCTTGAAGGTCTGCCAGACGTTGTGCCAGGCGGCGTCGTTGGCGGCGTCGAGCTCCAACAACCGATAGCCGGTGTCGAAGTACTCGGGTTTGACGATCGCGCTGCGCAGGTTCTCGGGGATGAATTCCTCTTTGACAAGTGAATCCGGCGTGATGTTGTTTTGTGGCGGCTGGTAACCGATCGCCGAGAAATTCTCCTTCGCCACGTCGGAGTCGAGCATGTGATTGATGAACAGGTGCGCCAGCACCGGGTTCTTGCCGCCGCGCAGCGTCACCAGCATGTCGTTGTCGACCATGCCTTTGCCGTCCGCCGGGAACCAGTAGCGCAGGATCTCGGGCCCGGTGCCCTCGGGCAGGTAGGACTGTGCGTTGATGATGTCGCCCGACCACATCTGCGCAAGACCGAGTTGGCCGGCGGGCAGGTCGCTGTACCCTGTGATGGTGACCTTCGGCGAGGTGGCCTTCACCAGCGCATTGAGTTGTTCGCCGACCATCTTGAGGTCGGCCTCCGAGGAGGTGTTGATGTCCGTAATGCCTTGGCGCAGAAGCACCATGGCCATCGCGGTGTGCCAGTCGTCGAGTATCGCCGTCTTGCCCTTGTAGGCCGGATCCCAAAGCGAGTCGTAGGGATTCTTCAGAGCTCCGATGTCGGCGGGTATCTGATCGGTGCGCCAGCCCAGACCGGTCGTGTAGATGGTGTACGGCACGGTGTAGCGCCATTCCTGGTCGTACCAGGGGTTTGTGAAGCCCGGCCACACGTTCTTGATGTCGGGGATGTAGGAGTGGTTCAGCGGCCGGATCAACCCACCGTTGACCAGTCGGCTGATTTCGGTGTAATTGGCGTTGTAGATGTCGAAGTCGACCCCGCTGCGGAGTTTGGTGATCGCCTCGTCGCCGTCGTTGAAGGTGGAGATCTCGACCTTCGTCGCGTACTTGTCCTCGAAGCTCTTCACGGCTTCTGGGCTGAGATAGTCGGCGTAGTTGTAGATCTTGAGCGTCGCGTCCTTCTCCGGCGCGAGGCCGTCGGCAATGGGTTTGTTGTCGTCGGCGATGTCCCATGTGACCGGGTGATCCGGCGCGGCAAGCGTCATACTCGGCGCCGACGAAGACTGCTCGGACTTCGAACACGCCGCAAGGAAGGCGCCCAAGGTCGGTGCGCTCGCGGCCAGGACCGCTGCTCGCGTCAGGAACTGTCGTCGATTCGGACGGCTGCGGCGTGGTCCGTTGGGCACTGGCATCTCGGCCTCCCCGTTGATTTCGCGGCTTGTCGCTGGTAGGACTCTCGCATAGACTGAATGCTCAGTCAACCGTTCCGTACTGGAGGTTTCACCGTGGCTTCGTCGGTGGTGTCGGGCGAAAAAGAGGGCACAGCGGCTGACACCGTTAACCAATTGATTTCCGACGAGGAGCAGGTGTTTCTGCGGCGTCAGCCGCGCAGCTCCGAACTCATCGCCGAGGCCCGCGTGCACCTCGCAGGCGGGGCCACGTCCAACTGGCAGATCGCCGAACCGCAGGCAGTCTGGATGAGCCACGGCCTCGGCTCGAAGGTGTACGACGTCGACGGCACCTGCTACGTCGACATGCACGGCGGATACGGGGCCGCCATCGCCGGGCACGCGCATCCGGCCATCGTCGCCGCGGTAAGCGATCGGGTAAGGCGCGGAACGCATTTCGCGCAACCGACCGAGGACGCCATCTGGATCGCCTGCGAACTGGCGCGCCGCTTCGAACTGCCGCTGTGGCGATTCGCCAACTCCGGCACCGAAGCCACCATGGACGCCGTCCACCTGGCCCGTGCGCTCACCGGTAGGGACCTGATCATCAAGGTCGAGGGCTGCTATCACGGCCACCACGACTCGGTGCAGGTCTCGGTCCTGCCCGAGGCCGACGAGGTCGGGCCGCGGGACCGGCCGAATGCGGTGCCGGGGAACTCCGGGATTCCCGCCGCGATCCGCGACCTCGTCATCGTGGTGCCGTTCAACGACACCGGTGCGGTGGCGCGGGCGCTCGCCGAACACCGCGGCCAGGTGGCCGCGATGATCCTCGAGCCGGTGATGATGAACGCGGGCATCATTCCGCCCGACGACGGCTACCTCGCCGTCATCCGCGATCTGCTGCACGGCGAGGGCGCGTTCCTGATCTACGACGAGGTAAAGACGGGGTTCACCACGGGGCCCGGCGGAATCACCGCCCGCAGCGGCGTGGTGCCCGACATGGTCTGCCTGGCCAAGGCGCTCGGCGGCGGTATTTCGGTCGCCGCGATCGGCGGCACCGAGACGGTGATGTCGGCGATCGCCGACGGCCGCTACGAGCAGGTGGGCACCTTCAACGGCAACCCGCTGGCGATGGCGGCGACCAGGGCGACGCTCAACGATGTCCTCACCCCGCAGTCGTATGCGCACCTCGACGAGCTGGCGACCCGGCTGCGCACCTCGCTTGAGGCGACCATCGCGCGACACGGATTCGATTGGCACGTCGTCACCGCCGGCGCCAAGGGGTGCGTGACCTTCCGCCGCGATCCGGTGCGCGAGTTCCGCGACTTCCTGCATATCGACGCCAGACTGGGCCACCTGCACTGGCTGATGCAGCACAATGGCGGTGTATTCCTGCCGCCTTGGGGCAAGGTGGAGCAATGGCTGCTGTCGGTTCAGCACGACCGCGACGATGTCGACCGGTTCGCGGCCAATTTCGCCCGGTTCGCCGACTCCATTTCGCGGCACGCCGCGGTGGCGGTCGCGCCTTGACGGGCCGGCCCGGATGAAGGGCGGCGCGATCCGGCTCGAGGCGCTGGTGAAGTCGTTCGACGGGGTGCCGGCGGTCACCGGTATCGACCTCGACATCCCGGCCGGCCAGTTCTATTCGCTGCTCGGCGCGTCCGGCTGCGGCAAGACCACCACCCTGCGCATGATCGCCGGTTTCGAGAAGCCCGACTCCGGTCGCATCGAACTCGACGGCCGTGACGTCGCGGGCGATCCGCCGCACAAGCGGCCGGTCAACACCGTCTTCCAGACCTACGCGCTGTTCCCGTTCATGACGGTGTGGGACAACGTCGCGTTCGGCCTCAGATACCAGAAAACCTCCAAGGAGGACACCAAGAGGCGCGTCGGCGAAGCGCTCGAGCTGGCCCGGATGGACCAGTTCGCGAAGCGACGGCCCGCCCAGCTGTCCGGCGGGCAGCAGCAGCGCGTCGCGCTGGCGCGGGCACTGGTGCTCCGCCCGAAGGTGCTTCTTCTCGACGAGCCGCTGGGCGCGCTGGATGCCAAGCTGCGCAAGCAGTTACAGCTGGAGTTGCGCGCCGTGCAGCGCGAGGTCGGCATCACCTTCGTGTACGTCACCCACGACCAGGAAGAGGCGCTCACCATGAGCGACCAGATAGCCGTGCTGGCCGAGGGTCGCATCGAGCAGGTGGGCCCGCCGCAGGAGATCTACTCCGCACCGGCAACGACGTTCGTCGCCGGATTCCTGGGCGCTGCCAACATCTTCGACGCCGACGTGCTCGAGGCGGGCAACGGTTGGGCGGTGTGCTCTGCGCTCGACACCCGTCTCGGGGCGGCGGTCGAGGGCGGCGCCACAACAGGCGAGGCCGCGATCGTCATCAGGCCCGAACGCATCTCGGTACAGGGCGCCGACGAGCCGGTCGGGCAGGGCCACAACGCGATTGCCGGTGTGGTGTCGCAGGTCGTCTACCTCGGTCACTGCACCCAGGTGCACGTCGACGTGGGAGCGCCGACCGCGCTCATCGTGGAGGTGCCGAACCACTCCGGGCCCGGGTCGGTCAGCCACCGGCCGGGTGAACGGGTGAACTGTATGTGCACACATGATGCGGTGCGTGTCCTGCATCGCAGCTCGGCCGCGGTAATCGCCGATCCGGTCGCCGAACACCTTGCACCGCTTACCGTTTCTTGACGGCAGGCTTCTCTTCGGCAGGCAGATTGAGCTCCCGTTCGGCGAACCGCATCGCGATGTCATAGGCCACCGACGAGTCGACTTCCGGGTCGTCGAGCGCCACCTGGATGGACAACCCGTCGAGGAGCGCGGAGAACTCCAGCGCGAACGTCCGGACATCGATGTCGGTGTCCAGGTCGGCGGACTTCACCGCACCGACGATCATGGCCCGCCAGCGCGCATCGAGCTCGACCCGGCCGGCCTTGACCTCGTCGTGCCGAAATGCCTGCGCCCACAGGTCGAACCACAAACCCCAGGCGCCCGGAATTTCGTTGTCCGCCTCCGGAACGCAGGTCCACTTGATCAGCAATGACAGTCGATCACGCAGTGACGAGATCTCGGCGAGCTTCTGCTCCATCGCTTCGTACCCCGACTCCTCGGAGTAGCGCAGCGCATCGACCAACAGCCGGTCGCGGGTGCCGAAGTAGTAGATGACCAGCGCCGAGCTGACCCCGGCGCGCTTAGCGACGTCGGCGATGCGGGTGTCCCCGAAGCCGCGTTCGCAGATCAGCTCCGCCGCTGCGCGCAACATTTCGATGCGACGGCGTTCGTTGTTCTCCGTCGCCGGTGCAGGTTCCGCCATGGCGTGGTGCTCCCCCTCGTAGTCGCAGCGTTGCCACTTGTTTCCAGCCTAACACTTGATTAGATTGAACAGTCAGTCAAGACGCTCGCCCGAGGCGTCAAAGAGGAGCCCTCCATGTCGAACAACTACGACGCCATCGTCATCGGAGGCGGCCACAACGGGCTGGTCTGCGCGGCATATCTGGCCCGCTCGGGCACCAGGACGCTGGTCTTGGAAGCCCGCAACTCGCTGGGCGGTGCCGCCACCACCGAAGCGCCGTGGGAGGACGCCCCGCATCTGCGGGTGACCCGGCTGTCCTACGTCATGAGCCTGATGCCGCCGACCATCATCAACGATCTCGAGCTGGCGCGGCACGGCTACAAGGTGCATCCGATGGGCCCGTACTACCAGGCCTTTCCCGAGGGCGGGTCGCTGACCATCTACGACGACCCGGCGCGCACCTACGAACAGCTCGCGCGATGGTCGAAGAAGGACGCCGAAACGTGGCCGAAGTGGAACGCATGGCTCGAGGGCATCGCCGACGTGATGGGTCCGCTGCTGACCCAGGTACCGCCCAACATCGGCTCGCACCGTCCGAGCGATCTGCTCGGGCTGGCCAAACTGGGTTGGAGCCAGCGCGGAATGACCACCCGCATGATGGGCGACGTCACCCGACTGCTCACGATGAGCATCTCCGACCTGCTCGACGACTGGTTCGAATCACCGCAAATCAAAGGCGCGCTGGCGGTCAACGGCGTCATCGGAACATGGGCAGGACCGTGCGAGCCGGGCACCGCCTATGTGATGGCCCATCATTCGATCGGTGACGTCGGCGATGGCCAGCTGGGCAGCTGGGGTTTCCCGGAGGGCGGCATGGGCGGGGTCTCGGCGGCCATCGCCAATTCGGCGCGCAGTTTCGGCGCCGAGATCCGCACGAACGCCAGGGTGAAGCGGATGCTGGTGCGCAACGGACGCGTGCAGGGCGCGGTGCTGGACAACGGCGACGAGATCCACGCACCCCTGGTGGTGACCACGCTGCATCCCAAAACCGCCTTCCTCGACCAGATTCCGCGAGCCGAGCTGCCCGAGGACTTCGTGACCGACATCGAGCATTACAAGACGCGCAGCGGCGTCGTGAAGATCAACCTTGCGCTGGGCGAACTGCCGAATTTCACCGCCGACCCCAGCGAGGGACAGGCCGAGCACCTCACCGGCTCGGTGGAGATGGCACCGAGCGTCGAGTTCATCGAGGCGGCCTTCCAGGATGCCCGTTCGGGCAAGCCGGCCCTGCTGCCGTTCAGCGACGGCGTCATCCCGACCACGCTGGACAAGACGCTCAATCCCGATGGCACGCACATCATGTCGCTGTTCACCCAATGGGTTCCGGCCGACTGGAGCCAGGCGCCGCGCACCGAAGAGCTGGACGCCTACGCCGACCGGCTCATCGACCTCTACGACCAGGTGGCGCCCGGCTTCAAATCGTCGATCACCCACCGCGACATCGTCGGTCCGCATGAGATGGAGCAGGAGTACGGGTTGTTGGGCGGCAACATCTTCCACGGCGAGCTGTCGCTGGAGCAGCTCTTCCACATGCGGCCCGCACCCGGTTACGCCGACTACCGCACGCCGATCGCCGGGCTCTACAACGGCAGCTCCGGCACGCATGCGGGCGGTGGCGTCTGCGGCATCCCCGGTTGGCAGGCGGCCCGCGCGGTGCTCGCCGACAAGAAGCGGGGCATTAAGCGGTTCCGCCGCTCTCGATGAGCAAGAACTCCGTCGCCGCGATGCTCGGGGCGCGGTCGATGGCGCTGGTCGGCGCCAGCCCGCGGCCGGACAGCTTCGGCGCCCGCATGATCATTGAGGCACAACGGGGTTCGGCGCGCTTTTATCTGGTGAACCCTCGCTACGACCGCATCGGCGAGCGGGCATGCGTGCCGTCCATCGCCGACGTGCACGAGCCCGTCGACGTGGTGCTGCTCGGTGTTCCCGACGCCGCGCTAACCGATCAGCTGGCCGTTGCTGCGGCGGCGGGCGCCAAGTCCGCGGTGCTCTTCGGCTCCGCCGGCGGGCTGCGGGACCAGATCACGGCGATTGCGGCCGACGCCGGAATGGCGCTGTGCGGTGCCGGCTGCATGGGCTTCGTGAACAACGCGATCGGCGTGCGGGCGCTGGGCTACCTGGAGCCGGATCCCATGCCCGAGGGTGTCGTCAGCCTCGTCACCCATTCGGGCTCGGCGTTCTCCACATTGTTGCGGGCCCGCCGCGGATTCGGCTTCCGGCTCGCGGTGTCGTCCGGTCAGGAACTCGTCACCGACACCGCCGATTACGTCGACTACGCGCTCGACGACCCCGAAACGCGCATCGTCGGACTGCTTCTCGAAACACCGCGCGCCGTGCCGCAACTGCGTAAGACGCTGCTGCGCGCCGCGGAGCAGGACGTGCCCGTCGTGATCCTCACCGTCGGTGGATCACCGCGGGGGAGGACCATGGTGGCCGCGCACTCGGGCGCGCTGGCCGGGGAGCGGGCCGCATGGGACGCGTTCTGCGCGGCGACCGGCGCGGTACACGTCAGCGACCTCGCTGAGTTCAGCGACACGCTCGAACTATTCTCCGCCGGCCGCCGGGCCAGGCCGGGAGGCATTGCCACGGTGCATGATTCGGGAGCCGAGCGGGCATTGGTCGCCGACCTTGCGCACGACCTTGGCGTGGAGTTCGCCGACCTCGCCCCGGACACGCTGGCCACCATCGGCGGCATGCTCGACGACGGGCTGGCCGCCACCAACCCACTAGACGTGTGGGGCACCGGCGCCGACACCAGAAGCCTCTTCGGTGCCTGCCTGAGCGCGATGGTCGACGACCCGGCCGTCGCGGTGACCGCGCTCGCCGTCGACCTGGTCACCGAGTTCGACGGTGACACCGCCTACGCCGATGCGGTCACCGACGTCGCCAAGCACACCGGCGCGCCGATCGCGGTGATGGCATCGGTGGCGTCGGCGATCGATTCGTCCACCGCGGAACGGCTGCGGAACAGCGGGATTCCGGTCTTGGAAGGTGCTCGAAGCGGCCTGGCCGCGCTGTCGCACCTCGCACGCTGGCCGCTGCCCGTCGACAAGTCCGAAATCGACGTGGACCCTGTGCGACAGGCGCGGTGGGCCACCCGAATCTCCGGCGGTGTGCAGTCCTTCGAGCTGCTTGCCGACTACGGCGTGCCGGTGGTCGACGTCCGCGCCGCCGACTCCGTCGATGCGGCGTTGCAAGCGGCCGACGCCGTCGGATATCCGGTCGCCCTGAAAACCGTTGCCGCCGTGCACAAGAGCGATGTCGGCGGCGTGGTGCTCGATATCGCCGACGGCAAGTCACTGAGACGCGCATATGCGGTGATGGCCGATGCGCTGGGGCCCGCGGTGACCGTCGAGCCGATGGTCTCGCCCGGCGTGGAAGTGTCGGTCGGGATTGTGCGCGACCCCGCCTTCGGGCCGCTGCTGGTCGTCGCGGCGGGCGGCACTCTGGTGGAGTTGCTCGCCGACCGGGTGGTGGCGTGCCCGCCGGTGTCGGCCGCGGACGCCGGGCGCCTGCTCGACGGCCTGCGCATCCGTCCGCTGCTGGCCGGGTGGCGCGGCGCACCCGCCGTCGACATCGACGCACTGGTGCAGGTCATCGTGGCGTTCTCGCAGATGGCGATGGAGATTCGCGACGCGGTGGACGCGGTCGAGGCCAATCCGGTGATCGCGACTTCACACGGCGTTGTGGCAGTCGACGCCCTGGTTCAGGCGCGTGGGGCAGAATCCTAAGACGTGGCATGGGACTTCTCGACTGATCCGGATTTCCAGAAGAAGCTCGACTGGGTCGAGGAGTTCTGCAAGGAGGAGGTCGAACCGCTCGAGTTCGTCTTCCCCTATGCCGTCCGTTCGCCCGATCCACGCGTGAAGGCCTACGTCCGCGGGCTGCAGCAGCAGATCAAGGGTCAGGGGCTGTGGGCGATCTTCCTCGACGAGGAACTCGGCGGTCCCGGCTTCGGCCAGCTCAAGCTCGGACTGCTGAACGAGGTCATCGGCCGCTACACGGGGGCGCCGCAGATGTTCGGCGCCGCCGCACCCGACACCGGGAACATCGAGATGCTCGCCGCCTTCGGCACCGAGGAGCAGAAGAAGCGCTGGCTGGAACCGCTGCTGAACCAGGACATGTTCTCGGCGTACTCGATGACCGAACCGCAGGGCGGTTCGGACCCCAACCTGTTCAAGACCCACGCCGTGCGCGACGGCGACGCGTGGGTCATCAACGGCGAGAAGTGGT
>NZ_JAVHWR010000217.1:0-16443 GCF_032159565.1 Mycobacterium sp. | reverse complement strand
ACCAGCCAGTACGGCGTCGGATCGTCCGGATCGTCGAGCACCAGTAGCGCCAGCGGGCCGACCCAGGCCCGATGCACGACATAGGCGGCCGGGTCCAGCTGCCGCCCCAGGGCGGCCGACTTAGCGGACCGGGGCACTTCTGCTGACCGCGAGACGACGCTGACGGGCAGGTGCGCATCGTCGACCCACAGCTCGGTCTCGTGCGCCGGGCTGTCCGGCCCGCCGCTGATCACCCGCACCTCGGTTTTGCTGAACCACAACAGCACTGCCGCCGCGACGGGAAGCAGCACGGCGAACGGCACCCAGTTGGGCAGGGCGCGCACGCCCTGATTGACTTCGAGCGCAATGAGGGCGGCGAGCGCCAGGCCGGGCGGCCACCACCACCACGGCACCCACAGCCGTTCCGAATAGCGCACGACTTGCGGTGCTGCTCGCGTGTCGGACACGCCGCCAAGGGTAATCTCATGCCTCGTGTCCACCTCTCTGGCAGTCGTTCGCCTCGACCGCGACCTGCCGATGCCCAGCCGGGCTCATGACGGCGACGCCGGCGTCGACCTGTTCAGCGCGGTCGACGTCGAATTGGTGCCCGGTCATCGTGCCCTCGTGCCGACGGGGATCGCGGTGGCCATTCCGCACGGGATGGTGGGGTTGGTGCATCCACGCTCGGGTTTGGCTGCGCGAGCAGGACTTTCGATTGTCAACAGCCCCGGCACGATCGACGCGGGCTATCGCGGCGAGGTCAAGGTGGCGTTGATCAACCTCGACCCCGAGCAACCCATCGTCGTGCACCGTGGCGATCGGATCGCCCAGCTGCTGGTGCAGCGGGTGGAGTTACCCGAGCTGATCGAGGTGACCTCGTTCGATGAGGCCGGTCTTACCGGCACCTCCCGTGGCGACGGCGGCCACGGTTCCTCCGGCGGACATGCGAGTTTGTGATGGCTTTTGGAAAACACGCCAAACCCGACGACGACGGTGTCGGTGGCGACATCGTCGAATCGGATGTCGAATCGGATGTCGAATCGGATTCAGCTGCAGGTGACGACGAGTTGGACGGCCCATTCGACATCGATGACTTCGACGACCCCGCGGCAGCAGCGGTGGCCCGGCTGGATCTGGGCTCGGTGCTGATCCCGATGCCCGAGGCCGGGCAGGTTCAGGTGGAGCTGACCGAGGGCGGCGTGCCCAGCGCGGTGTGGGTGGTGACCCCCAACGGCCGGTTCACCGTGGCGGCTTATGCCGCGCCGAAGAGTTCGGCGCTGTGGCGGGAGGTCGCATCGGAGCTGGCGGACGGGCTGCGCAAGGACGCCACCGAGGTGCGGATCGAGGATGGCCCGTGGGGCAGGGAAGTCGTTGGCGCGGCACCTGCCGGCGTGGTCCGGTTCATCGGCGTCGACGGCTACCGGTGGATGATCCGCTGCGTCGTCAATGGGCCGGAGCAGACCATCGACGAACTCAGTGACCAGGCGCGACAAGCACTGGCCGACACCGTTGTCCGTCGCGGTGAGACACCGCTGCCGGTGCGCACCCCGCTCCCGGTGCAGCTGCCGGAGCCGATGGCCGCACAGCTGCAGGCCGCCGCCGCGGAGCAGGCCGCTGCCCAGGCCGCGCAGCAGCAACAGCAGCCACCGCAGAACCAGCCCGTCGCACGCCGCAGTGAGCATGGGTCGGCGATGCAGCAGCTGCGCACCATCACCGGCGGCTAGCAAGGCTCACGCGTCGAGCAGGGCGGCCACGCACGCCGTGCCGAGCACCGACGGGTTCGCGCCCATTTCCTCGAGCGTGACGGTGTGCAGCGCCGCCCTCGGCGCGGCCGCCACCCACTCCAGCCCGACCTCCAGCGGATGCACAGGGTCGTCGGTGGCCGCCGCGACGCCCATCGGCACCGTCAGCCGCTCCAACTCGGCGCAGGTAGGCGAGGCGTACCGGGACGCCGCATCCATCGCGTCGGGTAGCGACGGCCACTGCCCGAGCCAGGATCGGGTCAGCTCGTCGGCCAGCCAGGCCGGGCTCGACGCGCGCATCTGTGACGTCGCCGACACCAACCCGTCCCTGCGCAGGACGTCCGCCGAATGCCGGGCGGCGAGCGCGGCGGGCGCGGTCTCCGGCGAGCCCGTCCAGGGCGGCAGCGCCGCCAGCACCGCGATCGCGCGGGCCGGATGGGCCAACGCCCAATTGGCCGCCACCGCGGCTCCGATCGACACACCGCCGACGGCGATGGCGCCCAGCCGTGCCGCGTTGTCGAGTTCGCAGATGTACCCCTCGATAAGCCGGTCGGGTTGCGGCGGTGGTGCCACGACGGTGGCGCCGGCGTCGTGCAGAGCGGCTGCGAACGCGCGGTAGACGTAGTCGTCGTCGGATCCGGTGCCCGGCAGCAGAACCGTCGTCACGCCGTGCAGATCGACAGCCATTATCAGATCGTGCCGTGTGGTTTAAATCACCGGCGTGGCGGGTCACCCTCAGCGTGGCAATACTGACCTAACAGGTCTACCGTGGCGATGGTCGGGGATCCACGGTGGGGTCACAGATTGGCAGGGAGGCCATGGCTACGGCCGAAGGGTATCTGCGGCGGCTCACTCGTCGGCTCACGGACGATCCCGAGCAACTGGATGCCGAGGAGTTGACCGAAGAGGCCACCAACACCGGCGCCCAGAAGGCCGTCGACTGTCAGCGCGGCCAGGAAGTCACGATGGTCGGCACCCTGCGCAGCGTCGAAGCCAACGGCAAGGGGTGTGCGGGCGGCATCAAGGCCGAACTGTTCGACGGCACCGAGGCGGTCATCCTGGTCTGGCTGGGCCAGCGCCGGATTCCTGGCATCGAGTCGGGCCGCACGCTGCGGGTGCACGGACGAATGGGCAAGCTCGAGAACGGCACCAAGGCGATCTACAACCCGCACTACGAAATTCAGAAGTAGGCCGCGGGCACGTACCGTTGACTCGTGTCCGATAAGCAATCCGGCGCTCAAATTCTGCTTGCGCAGATGGGCGGCATCAGCGGCCTGATCTATTCGTCGCTGCCCGTTCTGGTGTTCGTCCCGGTCTCCTCGATGTTCGGACTGATGCCGGCCATCATCGCCGCGCTGGTCATCGCCGCGCTGATCCTGGTGTGGCGGCTGGCGCGCAAGGAATCCGCGCAGCCGGCGATCTCCGGTTTCATCGGGGTCGGGTTCTGCGCGCTGATCGCGTACGTGATGGGCGAATCCAAGGGCTATTTCCTGTACGGCATCTGGATGTCGCTGTTCTGGGCCGTGGTGTTCCTCGTCTCGGTGCTGATCCGCAGACCCCTCGTCGGCTACATCTGGAGTTGGGTCAACGGCCACGATCGCGGTTGGCGAAAGGTGCGCCGCGCGGTGCTGGTGTTCGACGTCGCGACGATCACCTGGGTGCTGGTGTTCGCCTCCCGCTTCCTCGTGCAGCGCCACCTGTACAACGCCGACGAGACGGGCTGGCTCGGGGTGGCCCGCATCGCGATGGGCTGGCCGCTGACCGCTGTCGCGGCGCTGGCCACCTACCTGGCGATCCGCTCGGCTCAGCGGGCGCTGCACGCGCAGGCGTCCGCCTCGGCGGAAGTGGAGGACACCCCCGAGTCCGAGGACGCTGTGCAGGAAACCTGATTGGCCGATACGAGCGAGCGCAGCGACCGACCGCTCATCGCGGTCGCAATCCTGGCCTCGTTCGTGGCCTTCCTCGACGGCTCGGTGGTCAACCTCGCGCTGCCTGCGATCAGCCGTGAGTTCGGCGGCGGGCTGGCGCTGCAGCAGTGGGTGGTGGACGGGTATCTGCTCACCCTCGGTGCGCTGATACTTGTCGCGGGCGCGATCTCGGACACTTTCGGACGGTTGGTCGTGCTGCGGATGGGGCTTGTCGTCTTCGCGGTCTCGTCGCTGTTGTGTGCGTTCGCACCCACCGGTTGGGTACTGATCGCCGCGCGCTGTCTGCAGGGTGTCGGCGCCGCATTTCTGGTGCCGAGTTCCTTGGCGATGATCAACGCCCGGTTCTCGGGTGCCGCGCAAGCCAGGGCGATCGGCACCTGGACCGCCTGGACCGGAACTGCTTTCGTCATCGGCCCGCTGCTCGGGGGAGTCCTGGTCGACGCGTTGAACTGGCGGTGGATCTTCGGCGTCAACATCGTGCCGTTGATTCTCACGCTGTACCTGACGGCCAAGCTCTCGCACGACGAGTTCCGGCCCAAACGTGACGCGAAGATCGACGTGGTCGGAGCACTGCTGACCGCTGTCGGGCTGACCGGCGTCGTGTACGCCCTCATCGAACAGCAGCGTCTAGGTCTGTCGCATCCGGTGGTGCTGACCGGTCTGGTGGTCGGAGCCGCCTGCCTGGCCGCGTTCCCGTGGTGGGAGCGCAGGACGCCGAATCCGATGATGCCGCTGCACATCTTCGCCGCACGCAATTTCGCCGTCGGCAATCTCGTTACCGTGTTCTTCTATGCCGCGGTGTCGCTGGGCACTCTGCTGGTGGCGTTGTTCCTTCAGGAGGCGGCGGGGTTATCGGCCACTCAGGCCGGGCTGGCCACGCTGCCGATCCCGGTGTTGTCGTTATTCCTGGCGCGGTGGTTCGGAACGCTGGCGGGCAGGTACGGACCCCGACTCTTCATGGCGCTCGGACCGCTGATCGCGGCGGCCGGCTACCTGCTGATGTCCACCGTTGGGGTCCCCTTCGACTTCTGGACGCAGCTGCTGCCCGGTCTTTTCGTGTTCGGCCTTGGGTTGACGATGACGGTGTCGCCGTTGACGGCCGCCATCCTGGCCTCGGTGAGTTCGGCGCAGAGCGGAATCGGCTCGGCGATCAACAACGCCATATCGCGTATTTCGGGGCTGATCGCGATCGCCTTCATGGGCGTGATCGTCTCCCCGGGCGAGCGAAGCGACGGGAAAGCCGTGAGCGCTGTGGATTTTGCGGGCTTCCGGATGGGCGCGTATGTGGTCGCTGCGCTGTTCGCGATTGCCGGGTTGATCTCGTGGGCCGGGATCCGCAACGGCGAGGGCGAGTACAGCCGGGTGTCGACGAAGACGGCGGCGGGATGTCACGATCGGGCGACGCCGCCACCGGCCTACCCGAACGATGAGCGTTAGCGGTTCTGCGGATGCAGCAGCAGCTCGCGCAGCTCGGCCTCGACCTCGGTGACGGCCACGAACAGCAACTCGTCACCGCCCTCGAGCGGCTCGTCGCCCTCGGGCACGATGACCCGTGAGCCGCGCAGGATCGTCACCAGGGCGGCATCGCGGGGGAGCTGCAGCTTGCGCAACGGCTTGCCGCCCCACGGCGTGTCGACCGGCAGCGTGATCTCGATCAGGTTGGCCTGGCCGGTGCGGAACTCCATCAGGTGCACCAGATCGCCTACCGCGACGGCCTCCTCGACCAGCGAGGCCAGCATCCGCGGCGTCGACACCGCGACGTCGACGCCCCACGCCTCGTCGAACAGCCACTCGTTACGAGGGTCGTTGGCGCGGGCCACCACGCGCGGCACCGCGAACTCCGTCTTGGCGAGCAGGCTGACCACCACGTTGACCTTGTCGTCGCCGGTGGCGGCGATAACGACGTCGAAATCCTCCAGGTGGATGGACTCGAGCAGGCTGAGCTCGCAGGCGTCGCCGAGGCGCCAGTGCGCGGCGGGGATGGCGTCGACGTCGACGTGAGCGGGGTTTCGTTCGAGCAGCGTGACCTCGTGCCCGTTCTCGATCAGCTCCCGCGCGATGGATCGGCCGACGGCACCCGCTCCGGCGATGGCGACCTTCATCTGCGCCGCTCCTCCATGTCGTCGCTGGCGGTCTTCATCTGCGCCGCTCCTCCATGTCGTCGCTGGCGGTCTTCATCAGGCGCGCTCGCTGTCTTCGCTCGGCGGCAGGGCGGCGATGGCCAACGCCTCTGCGATATGGCCGGCTATGGCGGCGACGTATACCTGATCGCCGGCCTGGATCACCGTCTTCTGGTCCGGCAGCAGCCCGCTGCCGAATCGGATGAGGAAGGCGACGCGGCCCCCGGTGGCGATCTCCAGATCCGTCATCCGCCGGCCGAACCACCCTTCGTGCAACGCCAGCTCGGCCACGCCGACGTTGCCCGACGGGTCGCGCCACTTGGTGGTCTCGGTTTCGCGGGTCAGCACGTTGAGAAGCCGGTCGGTGGTCCATGGCACGGTCGCCACGGTCGGGATGCCCAGCCGTTCGTAGACCTTGGCGCGTTTGGCGTCGTAGATCCGGGCGACCACCCGCTCCACGCCGAAAGTCTCGCGGGCCACCCGCGCCGAGATGATGTTCGAGTTGTCGCCGGACGACACCGCCGCGAACGCCGAGGCATCTTCGATGCCCGCCCGCAGCAGCACGTCGCGGTCGAAGCCCATGCCAAGCACACGTTCGCCAGGGAACTCGGGGCTGAGCCGGTTGAACGCTGTGCTGTCACGGTCGATGACGGCGACATCGTGGCCGATCCGCGCCAGGCCGTCGGCCAGGGATGCGCCCACCCGGCCGCATCCCATCACCACTACTCGCACCTTTGCGGTCCTTTCGGCTGCATCTAGAATTTAACGTTCGCAACTCCGCGCACTGGGAACGGTACCGCCAAACTCGTCTGCGCCTAGTCTTGGCTCTCGTGTCCAAGCTTTCGACCGCCGCCCGGCGGCTGGTCCTCGGCAGGCCCTTCCGCAGTGACCGGCTTTCCAACACGCTTTTACCCAAGCGGATCGCCCTGCCCGTCTTCGCTTCCGACGCGTTGTCGTCAGTCGCGTACGCGCCGGAGGAGATCTTTTTGGTGCTGTCGGTGGCCGGCCTGTCCGCGTATTCGATGGCGCCATGGATCGGAGTCGCCGTCGGAGCGGTGATGCTGATCGTGATCGCCAGCTACCGGCAGAACGTCCACGCCTACCCGTCGGGTGGCGGTGACTACGAAGTCGTGACCACCAACCTCGGCCCGACTGCCGGGCTCACTGTGGCCAGCGCGCTGTTGGTGGACTACGTGCTCACGGTTGCAGTGTCGATGGCATCGGCGATGTCCAACATCGGATCCGCGTTGCCGTTCATCAACGACCACAAGGTGTTGATCGCCGTCGTGGCGATCCTGCTCCTCGCTTCGGCGAACCTGCGGGGTCTGCGCGAGTCCGGAACGGCGTTTGCGATCCCGACCTACGCATTCATGATCGGGATGTACATCATGCTCGGCTGGGGCTTGTTCCAGATCTATGTACTCGGCACTCCGCTTCGCGCCGAGTCGGCGGGCTTTGAGCTGCACTCCGAGCATGGCGACATCACGGGCTTCGCGATGGTGTTCCTTGTTGCGCGTGCATTCTCGTCCGGCTGCGCCGCACTCACGGGTGTGGAGGCTATCAGCAACGGGGTCCCGGCTTTTCGAAAGCCGAAGTCCCGCAATGCCGCAACGACACTGCTGCTGCTCGGCGGTATCGCGGTCAGCCTGTTCCTCGGGATCATCCTGCTGGCCAAGGAGACCGGCGTGAAAATGGCCGAGCGACCGCACGAGCAGCTGATCGGTGCGCCGCCCGACTACCACCAGAAAACGATGATCGCGCAACTTGCCGACGCGGTCTTCCATGACTTTCCGCTCGGGCTCTATTTGATCGCAGGCGTCACCGCGCTCATCCTGGTCCTCGCGGCCAACACCGCCTTCAACGGCTTCCCCGTGCTGGCCTCGATTCTCGCCCAGGACCGCTATCTGCCCCGTCAGTTGCATACCCGCGGCGACCGGCTCGCCTTCTCCAACGGAATCCTTTTCCTCGCGTTCGCGGCGATCGCATTCATCGTCGCGTTCCAGGCACAGGTCACCGCGCTGATCCAGCTTTACATCGTCGGCGTGTTCGTCTCGTTCACGCTCAGCCAGATCGGCATGGTGCGGCACTGGACACGATTGCTGACGGTCGAGAACGATCCTGAGGTTCGCCGCAGGATGATGCGCTCCCGGGTGATCAACACGATCGGCTTCATCTGCACCGGCACCGTGCTGATCATCGTGATATTGACGAAATTCATGGCGGGAGCGTGGATTGCGATCCTGGCGATGGGTGGCCTGTTCCTGATCATGAAGTCCATCCACAAGCACTACGACACCGTCGCGCGCGAGCTGGAAGAGCAGGAGGCCGCCGAGGAGGGCGGGATAGTGCTGCCCAGCCGCAACCACGCGATCGTGCTGGTGTCCAAGCTGCATCTGCCGACGATGCGCGCACTGGCGTACGCACGGGCAACCCGGCCCGACGAGCTGGAGGCGATCACCGTCAGCGTCGACGACGCGGAAACGCGTGAGCTGGTCCACAAATGGGAGGACAGCGACATCTCGGTGCCGCTCAAGGTGGTCGCCTCCCCGTACCGGGAAATCACCCGACCGGTGCTGGATTATGTGAAGCGGATCAGCAAGGAGTCGCCGCGCACCGTGGTCACGGTATTCATCCCTGAGTACGTCGTGGGTCACTGGTGGGAACAGGTTCTGCACAACCAAAGTGCTTTGCGACTGAAGGGCCGGCTGCTGTTCATGCCGAACGTGATGGTCACTTCGGTTCCCTGGCAGCTCAATTCGTCGGAGCGGCTCAAGCGGTTGCAACCGCATGCCGCGCCCGGTGATGCTCGTCGAGGCTTCCTCGATTGACCGACGATCTCACGCTGACCGCGGGGCCGCCGGCCAACGGGGGCAGTTGCGTCGCACGCCACGAAGGCCGCGTGGTTTTCGTTCGCTACGCACTGCCTGGGGAGCGGGTCCGCGTGCGCGTGGTCGCCGATCACGAATCCTACTGGCACGCCGAGGTTGTCGAGGTGCTCGAGGCCTCGCCGGACCGGATCGACCCGTTGTGCCCGATCGCGGGTGTGGACGGGTCGGGCTGCTGTGATCTGGCATTCGCCGCCCCAGAAGCGGCTCGTCGTCTCAAGGGTGCCGTCGTGGCCAACCAGCTGTCGAAGCTGGGCGGGTTCCACTGGTGCGACGAACAGGATGCGTTCGCCGAACAGGTGGGCGGCGGTGAGGCGACGGGCTGGCGGACCAGGGTCCGGCTGGACACCGGTGACGACGGCCGCGCCGGTTTTCACCGCTACCACAGCGCAGAGCTGGTCACCGACCTGCACTGCGGACAGTTGCCGGCGGCGGCGCTCGACGGTCTGAGCGGCAACGGCTGGCCGGCGGGCGCGCATCTGCACGTCGCGCTGGACGACGACGGAGTGCGCCATGTCGTGCAATCCGGCCCGCGTGTCGGCAAGCGCACGCCGACCCGTGTCGTCGAGGGCGCCTACGAGGCGACGCAGCGGGTCAGCGACCGGGTGTGGCGGGTGCCGGTGACCGCGTTCTGGCAGGCCCACCGCGATGCGGCGCGGGTGTACAGCGGTCTGGTGGCCGAGTGGGCGCAGCTGAGCGACGGCATGGTGGCGTGGGATCTGTACGGCGGCGCCGGGATCTTCGCCGCCGTGCTCGGCGAGGCCGTCGGCGCCCGTGGGCAGGTGGTGACCGTGGACACGTCGCGGGGAGCGTCGCGGTCGGCGCGGACCGCACTGGCGGATCTGACGAGCGTCTCGGTGGTGACCGACTCGGTGCGCCGCGCACTGGCTGCCGAGCGCAGGCGAGCCGACGTCGCGGTGCTCGACCCGCCGCGCTCGGGTGCGGGCCGCGAGGTGATCGACCTGCTGGCCGCCGCCGAGGTGCGACGGATCGTTCACATCGGTTGTGAGGCCGCGTCGTTCGCCCGAGACGTCGGGTTGTACATCAAGCATGGCTATCGGGTGGAGGGTCTGCAGGTGTTCGACTCGTTCCCGCTCACCCACCACGTCGAATGTGTCGCGGTGCTGACGCGCTAGGTCGGCGAATCGGCGAAGACCTCGTTTCCGGGGTGCGAAATGGCGATGATGAACGCGATGCGGCTCATCCTCACTCGCGCCGGGCGCCCACGGTGTCCTGCGGATTGCGCCCGAGCGTCCTGATGTCGAGGCGTCGGGCGACAGCCGTCGCAGTCGCGCTGGCGACGCCGGTCGCCGGATTTGCGCTGCTGCTGTCCCGACCGTCGATCGACGGGCACTGGAGTCACCAACCGTCCCATTTCTGGGTCGTGCTCGGTGCGGCCGTGATCGCCGCCGCCCTCGGCTGGTAACTGGCGGCCGAGCTTCTCGATGTCAGCATTCCGCTGATGCTCGAACACGATCTACCGATTTGCCGTGTCTGGCAGATGGGTTCGCGCGCCAGGATGCACCTCATGGTGGGCGAGTGGGACGACGCGACCGCCGATGCCGATCGTGTCCTGGACGCGCCGAGCGCGCCGCTGGCCAGGACGTGGCCGTTGCTGATAAGGGCGTTGGTGGCATTGCGCCGGCGCGGGGAGGGGGCCGACTCGCTCGATGAGGCATGGCAACTCGCGTGCCGCTTCGGTGAACCGATCCGGATGTTGCCCGCCGCGGCGGCGATCGCCGAATCGTGCTGGCTGACAGGCGTACCCGATGACCGATTGATGCAGTGTCGGAAACTGCTGACGGACGTTCCCGCCGAAGGGCTGGAGTGGTCCGGGGGGGAGCTGGCGGCCTGGCTGCGTCGACTCGGCGACACCGTCGAAACGGCGGACCTGGCTGCGCCTTATCGGCTCCTTCTGCAGGGCTCTCACGAGGCGGCAGCTGAAGAGTTCCACCGTCTTTCGATGCCTTACGACGCTGCGCTGGCGCTGCTCGACAGCGACGACCTCTCGCTCACGGGACGCGCGCTCGACATTCTCGACCGGCTCGGCGCCGATGCCGTCGCGGCGAAGGTGCGCCGCGGTCTGCGCGCCAGGGGCGAATCCGCCGTACCTGCGCGCAGGCGCACGGCGACACTGGCCAACCCGGCCGGCCTGACGGCGCGTCAGGTCGAGGTGCTGCGGCTGCTCGATGACGGGCTCACCAACGTCGAACTCGCCGAGCGGCTGTACCTGTCGGTGAAGACCGTCGACCATCATGTGTCGGCGATCCTCGCCAAGCTGGAGGTGAACAAGCGCCGTGACGCGGTTCGCAAGGCGCGGCAGCTGGGAATCCTGGCCGATTCAGCGACCGTCGAAGTGCCGCTGTAGCCGTCGCTGCCGGTGGCCGAACAGTGCGCCGATGCCTGCCGCGACGATCGGCGTTAGCAACCGCAGCGGCCAGCGAAGCTCGAAGGTGAGGCGATCGCGCACAACGGTTTTCGTGTCGCGGTCGCGTTCGAGCGTGCGCTCGTGGCGCCACAGTCGCATAGACAGCATCGTGGACTCCTCGTGGAAGCCGCGACCGGGCCATAACTCGGCGATCAGCAGGTCGTCGTAGTCGAACGGCAGGACGCCGAACAGCCGCATCCAGCAGCGACCCACAGGGGTGCCGACCGGGATGGTGTCGACGGTGAGCGATTCCCTTTCTCGTGGCATCGACATCGTCATCCACGGGCGCAGTTCGTCGTTGATGCCCTCCGGCGTCACCACGCGCGCCCAGACTCGCTCCGTTGGTGCGCCTACGATGCTCTGCCGCTCGACGATCATCGCCTCGACGCTATCCGGGCACGACCGGATTCGGGGTGCTACGTTGACCTTCAGGTGTGCCGGGAAGTCTGGTCGGCGTCAATGTCGGCCGTTCGAGGAGCACGCGATGAGTGACCAATCCGTTCCGCCTCGGCGCAGGCTGCTGACCCGTGGGTCGTGGCCGGAGGCCAAGCGCCTCGCGGAGATCCTTCGCATGGAGACCGTCGGCGGTGTCCTGCTGCTCGTCGCCGCAGGAGCAGCAATCGCCTGGGCGAACTCGCCGTTGTCCGACGCCTATCACACCCTCTCGGATTTCGGGATCGGCCCGCAGTCATTGCATCTGCGTCTCAGCGTCGCGGAGTGGGCGGCCGACGGACTGCTGGCGATCTTCTTCTTCGTGGTGGGGTTGGAGCTCAAACGTGAATTCATCGCCGGTGACCTTCGCGACCCCGCGCGCGCCGCCCTGCCGATCGCGGCTGCCGTCGGCGGAATGGTCGTCCCCGCAGCGGTCTTCGTGGCAATCAATGTCGGCACCGGCCATCGGGAGAACGTCGACGGCTGGGCCGTCCCGGTCGCCACCGATATCGCATTCGCACTGGCCGTGCTGGCGGTGCTGTCCACACACCTGCCCAGCGCGCTGCGCACCTTCCTGCTGACTCTGGCCGTAGTGGATGACTTGCTGGCGATCACGATCATCGCGGCGTTCTACACCGAAGAGCTCGCGCCGCGGCCGCTGGTGCTCGCGGTGGTTCCGCTTGCGTTGTTCGGGTTAGCTGTGCAGCGCGGGTACAGCCGTTGGTGGATCTTGTTGCCACTGGCCGCGGCAACGTGGGCGCTGGTGCACGCGAGCGGGGTGCACGCCACCGTCGCGGGCGTCCTACTCGGTGTCGTCGTCCCCGTTTCCAGCCCGCGGGATCAACTCACCGCGGAGTCGCTGGAGCACCGGTTGCGGCCGGTATCCGCGGGCTTCGTGGTGCCCGTGTTCGCATTCTTCGCGGCGGGAGTGACGGTCGGCGGGTGGTCCGGTCTCGGTGCGTCGCTGCTGCAACCGATCACGGTCGGTGTGCTCGCCGGCCTCGTCCTTGGCAAACCGATCGGAGTGTTCGGCACCACGTTTGTACTGGCCAAGTTCACCCGCGCCAGCCTCGACGATGATCTCGCGTGGCGCGACGTGTTCGGTGTCTCACTGCTGGCGGGGATAGGGTTCACAGTTTCGTTATTGATCGGTGAGCTGGCCTTCGGTCACGGCACAGCTCCCGGCGTCGACGCCAAAATGGGTGTGCTGAGCGGGTCCGTTGTCGCAGGTCTGCTGGCCGCTGCCGTTTTGCTCAGCCGCAACGCCGCCTACCGGCGGATTCACGCCACCGAGACGCTCGACGCCGACCACGACGGTGTGCCCGATGTCTATGACACTCGACGCGACTGACGCCTATATCGATGCGTAGACTGACCGAATGCTTGAACAGATCCGCGGCCCCGCCGATCTGCAGCACCTGACCCAGTCTCAGCTAACCGATCTGGCAGACGAGATCCGTCAATTCCTGATCCACAAGGTCGCTGCAACCGGTGGACATCTCGGCCCCAACCTGGGCGTCGTCGAGGTCACGCTCGCCCTGCACCGGGTGTTCGACTCGCCGCACGACCCGATCGTCTTCGACACGGGTCACCAGGCTTATGTGCACAAGATGCTGACCGGCCGGTGCCACGACTTCGACACGCTGCGCAAGAAGAACGGTCTGTCGGGTTACCCGTCGCGTGCCGAGAGCGAGCACGACTGGGTCGAGTCCAGCCATGCCAGTTCCGCGCTGTCCTATGCCGACGGGCTGGCCAAGGCGTTCGAGTTGACCGGCCACCGCAACCGGCACGTGGTCGCGGTGGTCGGTGACGGCGCGCTGACCGGTGGCATGTGCTGGGAGGCGCTGAACAACATCGCCGCAGCGCGGCGCCCCGTGGTGATCGTAGTCAACGACAACGGCCGCAGCTATGCGCCCACCATCGGCGGGTTCGCCGATCACCTTGCGGCGCTGCGACTGCAGCCCGGCTACGAGAAGATCCTCGAGGAGGGCCGCAAGGCGGTCCGCGGTGTGCCCGTCATCGGTGAGTTCTGCTACCAGTGCATGCACAGCATCAAAGCGGGCATCAAGGACGCGATAGCCCCGCAGGTGATGTTCACCGACCTGGGCCTCAAATATGTCGGACCGATCGACGGCCACGACGAGCACGCTGTCGAGGTGGCGCTGCGCAACGCCCGCGGCTTCAACGCGCCGGTGATCGTGCACGTCGTCACCCGCAAGGGCATGGGCTACGGCCCGGCCGAGGCCGACGAGGCCGAGCAGATGCACTCGACGGGCGTCATCGACCCGCAGACCGGACTGGCCACCAAGGTGCCGGGTCCCGGCTGGACCTCCACGTTCGCGGACGCGTTGATCTCCTACGCCGCCGAACGCCGCGACATCGTTGCTCTCACCGCCGCCATGGCCGGCCCGACCGGGCTGACCGCATTCGGCAAGAGGTTTCCGGACAGGTTGTTCGACGTCGGCATCGCCGAGCAACACGCGATGACCTCGGCCGCCGGTCTGGCGATGGGCGGGCTGCATCCGGTGGTGGCGATCTACTCGACATTCCTGAACCGGGCGTTCGACCAGATCATGATGGACGTCGCACTGCACAAGCTGCCGGTCACCTTGGTGCTCGACCGTTCCGGTGTCACCGGGCCCGACGGCGCCAGCCACAACGGCATGTGGGACCTGTCGATGCTGAACATCGTCCCCGGCATGCGGGTGGCGGCACCGCGCGACGCCGCGCGCCTCTACGAGGAGCTCGGCGAGGCGCTGCAGGTCAGCGACGGCCCGACCACCTTGCGGTTCCCCAAAGGTGATGTCGGCGAAGACATTCCGGCGCTCAAGCGGCGAGACGGCATCGACATCCTCGCCGTCCCGACCGACGGCCTTTCCGACGATGTGCTGCTGGTGGCGGTCGGAGCGTTCGCGTCGATGGCGAAGTCGGTCGCCGAGCGGCTGCGCAACCAGGGCATCGGTGTGACGGTGATCGATCCGCGCTGGGTGCTGCCGGTGCCCGCCGCCATAGGCGGGCTCGCGAAGGCGCACAAGCTGGTGGTCACTTTGGAGGACAACGGCGTCAACGGCGGCGTCGGCTCGGCCGTGTCGGCCGCGTTGCGGCGCGCCGAGATCGACGTGCCGTGCCGCGACGTCGGGGTGCCGCAGGAGTTCCAGGCGCACGCGTCACGCGGTGAGGTGCTCGCCGACGTCGGCTTGACCGATCAGGTGATCGCACGCCAGGTGACCGGGTGGGTGGCCGCACTGGGCAGTGCGGTCTCGGAGCACGACGTCAGCCAGCTCGACTGATCGAAACCCGGGCCGCCTCCTGCAACGTCGTCGACTTGCGCGGCTGCTCGAAGAACACTTCCGCTGTGCGGTCGTTGACCTCGACGGTGGCGATCGTGTTCCCGAACAGCGGGCCGCAGACATCGGTCCACGTCATCGGGGGCGAGGGCACTCCGCGCTGACGCACCCACCACCGGGTGACGGCGGCGGCCGGACGGGTCCAGCTGAGTCTGAACACCGGCTTGATGAACAGCGGTACATAGTTGTGCACAGGCGAGCACACCAGCTGATGCACGGTCGTTCCCGTCGGTGACACCCCGTCGACCTCGGCGCGCGCCGCGTAGCTGTGGTGCACGTCGCCCGACAGCACGCTGATCGTGGACGGCCCATCGGGGTGGTTCGCGATCCGCGCGATCATCTCCCCGAGCCGTACGAAGGATTTGTAGAACGCCGGCCAGTGCTCGAAATCGCCTGCCTCGCGCAGCTTCTCGCCTAGCGTGCCGCGCCAGCCGGTGCGGTCGGCCGCGCGCTCGTTGAGGGTCTCGAGATCGCCGATCGCCGGTGGCATCAACCATGGCACGGATGACGCGAGCAGCAGATGGTCGAGGGTCTCCGGGTGCTCTTCGGCCTGAGACTCCAACCACCGGAACTCGTTGTCGCCGATCATCATTCGCTCGCCGGACTCGAGGATCCGGCCGTTGCGGGAGTCGATCATGATAAGCCGGGTCCGCCCGAGGTCCCACCGATAGCTGAACCGGATGCCCTTGTTGCAGTCCACCTCGCGGTCGGCGCGCTCGGCGAGCTCCGCGAGGTGGCACCAGGTGTCACCGTCGGTGGACACGAGACGCCGGTAGTCGTCGTTGCCTGCCAGCTCGTCCGGGCTCAGGTTGCCCAGGTGCTGATACACCCAGTAGGACGCCAGCCCGGCCCGGATCCGGTCGCGCCACCAGGGCAGTTTCGCCATCTCTGCGCGCCAGGACGCCGAGGTGTTCCAGTCGTCGCGGATGTCGTGGTCGTCGAAGATCATCGCCGTCGGGACGGTCGACATCAGCCACCGGATCTCGGGATCCCCCCAGGAGTGCCGGTAGAGCCGTTCGTACTCGGCGAAGCTGACCACCTCGTCGGGTGGACGGTCGCCGTGCCTGCTGCGCCGCCGACCTCGGACGCGCCGCTGCTCGTCGGGCGGAAGCTCGTCGGCGTAGAGCTGGTCGCCGAGCAGGATCAGCGCGTCAGGCCACTCGTCGATGGGCCGGTCGGCCATCCGCGCGGCATACGAGTCGAGCGCGTCGTGCTTGAGTTTGTTCTCGATCTTCTTGACGTCGGTCTTCGGGTAGCGGCATGACCCGAAGACGGCGCGCAGTCGATGCGCGCCGTCGGGTCCGCGGGTGCGGATGACACTGGGCGGGAAAAGCGAGAACGTCTCGCCGTCGATGGGCCATACCGTCGTGCCGTCCACGCTGACCTGGTACTCGGTCACGGTATCCGGCGTCAGCCCCGTCACCAGGACGATGGCGTAATGGAAGCCCCGCACCTCGAAGGTCCGTGCCGAGCAGCCGAGAACTTCGACGGTACAAGCGCTTTCGGTCTGCACCCACACCAGGGCCGTGGTGTCCGAAACGTGTCGTAGCGCCGGCCCGAGGATCAATCCCATTGAAGTGAC
>NZ_JAVHWR010000215.1:0-10845 GCF_032159565.1 Mycobacterium sp. | reverse complement strand
GGAGGTCGGGCCCGTTTTCGATCCCCAAGTCGCTGCGCTCCTGCCCGCCGGTTAGTGACCGAAGGGGTCGGGATCCTCGCCGGGCGTCCAGGTCAGCCCCGGCACACCCCAGCCGTGTGACTTGATGCTGCGCTTGGCGGCCCGCGCATGCCTGCCGATCAGGCCGTCGACGTAGAGGGACCCGTCCAGATGTCCGGTCTCGTGCTGCAACATGCGCGCGAACAGACCGCTGCCCTCAAGGGTGATCGGGGTGCCGTCGGCGTCCAGGCCCGTGACGCGCGCCCAGTCGGCCCGGCCCCTCGGGAAGGACTCGCCCGGCACCGACAGGCAGCCCTCGTCGTCGTCGTCGGGGTCGGGCATGGTCTCCGGAACCTCGGACGTCTCGAGCACCGGGTTGACCACGACCCCGCGCCGGCGGGTGGTGCGGCCCCGCTCGTCGGCGCAGTCGTAGACGAACACCCGTTGCGATACTCCGATCTGGTTGGCGGCCAAGCCGACCCCGTACGCGGCGTCCATCGTGTCGTAGAGATCGTTGATGAGGTCGGTCACATCTGCCGGCAGCGAACCGTCGTCGCCGACGGGCACGGGACTGGTCGCGGTGTGCAGGACGGGATCTCCCACGATGCGGATGGGTACGACGGCCACGATGGGCAAGCTTAAGTCAGCCGACTCGCGGGCACGATCACGGCTCAACTCCTGCTCCCGTGATTGAATGTCAGCCGTACGAGCGGAATGTCTTTGCACTGTCGGAGAGGGCCCAGGGAGCGAAATGGACGGCGCCATGGCGCGGACTGAGCGATCCGGGGACGATTCCGAGCTCGCCGACGGGTTGACCCGCCGCGAACACGACATCCTTGCCTTCGAACGACAGTGGTGGAAGTACGCGGGTTCCAAAGAGGACGCCATCAAGGAGCTCTTCGCGATGTCGGCGACGCGTTACTACCAGGTGCTGAATGCGCTTGTCGACCGGCCGGAGGCGCTGGCGGCCGATCCGATGCTGGTCAAGCGGTTGCGCAGGCTGCGGGCCAGCAGGCAGAAGGCGCGCGCCGCACGCAGGCTGGGGTTCGAGGTCACCTGACCTTGCCGGCCGACGATCGGGTCTGGATACAGTGGGTTCGATGAATCAGCGAGAATCCTCCGGGTTGCCTCTGCGCGCCATGGTCATGGTGCTGCTCTTTCTCGGGGTGGTGTTTCTGCTGGTCGGGTTCCAGGCCATGGGGTCGGGCGACGACGGCGACAGCAGCTCGCCGACGGGCGTCACCACGGTCACCTCCACCCCCACGACCGCCGCGGCGGCGGCATCCGGTGACGCCGCGCCCGCCAAGGCCGATGTTCGGGTTTTCAACATCTCCGAGGTGCCGGGTGCCGCCGAGAGCACCGCGAACCGACTGCGCGACGCGCACTGGAACGTCACCGAAACCGGAAACCTGACGTTGCCGGGTGTCACCGCCACCACGGTGTACTTCGGCGAGGGCCCCGGTGAGCGGGAAGCCGCCGACGAGGTGGGCAAGTTGCTCCAGGCGCCGGTCGAGCCGCGGACGCCGGAAACCGCCGAGCAACCGCCGGGCGTGATCGTGGCGGTCACCGGCTAGGCTTTTGGTATGCCGATCTCAGCCCCGCTTCGCCTTTTCGCTGCCGCGGCGCTCATCGTTCCGGTCGCGAGCGCGTGCAGCCCCAACGAGCCGGTAGCCACCCAACCCGGCACCACTCCGTCCGTCTGGACCGGCTCCCCGGCGCCGTCGGGTACCCCAGGTAAAGGCGCGACCGAGGCCGCTCCCGCGGGCGAGAAGCTGACCGCCGACCTCAAGTCGCCCGACGGCACCACCGTCGCCACCGCCGACTTCGAGTTCAGCGGCGGCTACGCCACGATCACGGTGAAGACCTCCGCACCTGGGCAGCTGGCCCCCGGTTTCCACGGCCTGCACGTCCATGCCGCGGGCAAGTGTGAACCCAACTCGGTGGCTCCGACCGGCGGCGCTCCCGGTGACTTCAACTCCGCGGGCGGGCACTTCCAGGTGGCCGGCCACACCACGCACCCGGCCAGTGGTGACCTGACCTCACTGCAGGTGCGTGGGGACGGCTCGGCGACATTGGTGACGACCACTGACGCATTCACCGCCGCAGACCTACTCGCCGGCGCCAAGACCGCGATCATCATCCACGAGAAGCCCGACAACTTCGCCAACATCCCGCCGGAGCGCTACCAGCAGATCAACGGCACTCCGCCTCCCGACCCAACCACGCTGGCTACCGGCGACGCCGGGAAGCGGGTCGCGTGCGGTGTTATCGGCACCGGTTAGCAGTCGGATAGATTTCGCCGGGTCCGCCCGGCCGACCGTCGGCGTCGAGTGGGAGTTCGCCCTCGTCGACGCCGAAACCCGCGACCTCAGTAACGAGGCCGCCGCGGTGATCGCCGAGATCGGTGAAAACCCGCGCGTCCACAAGGAATTGCTGCGCAACACCGTCGAGGTTGTCACCGGCATCTGCGACAACGCGGGTCAGGCGATGGAGGACCTGCGGTCCACCCTGCTGCCTGCGCGCCAGGTTGTGCACGACCGCGGCATGGAGTTGTTCTGCGCGGGCACGCATCCGTTCGCGAAGTGGTCGGCGCAGAAGTTGACCGACGCTCCGCGTTACGCGGAGCTGATCAAGCGCACACAGTGGTGGGGCCGCCAGATGCTGATCTGGGGCGTGCATGTGCACGTCGGCGTCTCGTCGGCGCACAAGGTCATGCCGATCGTCACCTCGCTGCTGAACCAATATCCGCACCTGCTCGCGCTGTCGTCGTCGTCGCCCTACTGGGACGGCGTGGACACCGGGTATGCGAGCAACCGGGCGATGATGTTCCAGCAGCTGCCGACGGCGGGCCTGCCGTTTCACTTCGAGACCTGGGCGCAGTGGGAGGGCTTCGTTCACGACCAGAAGAAGACCGGCATCATCGACCACATGAACGAGATCCGTTGGGACATCCGGCCTTCGCCGCACCTCGGCACGGTGGAGGTCCGCATCTTCGACGGCGTCTCCAACCTCCGCGAGCTCGGCGCGCTGACTGCGCTGACCCACTGCCTGATCGTCGACCTGGATCGACGGTTGGAGGCCGGTGAACAGCTGCCCACAATGCCGCCGTGGCATGTGCAGGAAAACAAGTGGCGCGCAGCGCGTTACGGCCTTGACGCGGTGATCATCCTGGACGCCGACAGCAACGAGCGGTTGGTCACCGAGGACCTCGACGCGCTGCTCAACCGGCTCGAGCCGGTGGCTAAGTCCCTTGGCTGTGCCGACGAGCTGGCCTCGGTCGCCGACATCTACCGGCTGGGTGCGTCCTATCAGCGTCAGCGGCGCGTCGCCGAAGACAGCGACGGCGACCTGCGCGCGGTGGTCGACGCGTTGGTCGGTGAGCTGGACATCTAGCCGTGCCGACCATTCCGATGTTTCCGCTGGAGCGGGCCATGCTGCCGGGCGAGGAGTTGCCACTGCGGATCTTCGAACCGCGGTACTCGGCGATGATCTCCGATTGCCTCGCGATGGACGACCCGGCGTTCGGCGTCGTGCTGATCGCGGCTGGACGTGAGGTGGGTGGCGGCGACGCCCGCAGCGATGTCGGGACGCTGGCGCATATCACCGAGGTCGCCGATTTCGGTGACGGCCGATACCGGCTCAACGCTGTGATGGCCGAACGTATCAGGGTGCTGGAATGGCAACCCGACAACCCGTATCCACGGGCCGCGGTCGAGATGTGGCCCGACGAGCCGGGTGAACCGGTCGGGCCCGACGCCATCCGCGACGTCGAGGACCGCATGATCGCGCTCTTCGAACGGATCGCGAGCGCCCGCGGTGCCGAGGTCAGCGGACGGGATATCGTGGCAGGCGCCGACGCGGCGCCCGACGCGGCGATGTGGTTGTATGCGTTGACAAACCGGCTGCCGATGGGGCAGGCCGACAGGTATTCGGTGCTGGCAGCGCCGACCAACGCGGTGCGGGTGGCAGCGCTGAACGACGCCGTCGAAACCGTCAGCGCGCTGGTCGAGTTTCAGTTGTCGGGCGAGTAACCGGTCAGGATCGGAGCCGCCCGGCGGCGGCATTGAGTCTCGCCTCGACGAAAACGGTTCGCGGCGTTGTGTCGTCGTCGGTCGTGCGGCTGAATCTCTTCATCAGATCCGCAGCATCGATCGCCGAGACTTCCCAACCGTGCGCCGAGAACCAGTCGGTGACCTCGGTGCGGTCCTCGATGAACCACAGATCCGCAACGTCGGGTGCTTCGGCGGGCACACCCGCCTCTTCGCGCATCTTCCGCATCCGTTCCCGGCGGCCGGCCAGATACTCCGGGTCGAAGAAGCCGGCTCCGAAGGCCTCGATCGCGACGCGGCTGCCCTGCGCGCTGAGATCGGCGATGCGCTCGAACAGCAGATCCTGGCCGGCTGCGGGCAGGTAGGGCAGTAACCCCTCGGCCGCCCACGCCGTCGGCTCGCCCGGGTCGAATCCGGCCTCGCGCAACGCCTTCGGCCAGTCGTGCCGAAGGTCGCCGGGTACCGCCACGTAACGGGTTGCGGGTTCGATGGCGCGGCTGTGCAGCGTCTCGGTCTTGAACGCCAGCACCTTCGGCTGGTCGATCTCGTAGACGACGCTGCCGTCGTTCCAGGGCAGCCGCCACGCCCTGGCGTCGAGTCCCGCGGCGAGGATCACCGCCTGGTCGATGCCGCCCGCGCCCGCCGCGATGAAGAACTCGTCGAACCATTTCGTGCGCGACGCCGCGTATCCCGCTATGGAGCGGATCCTCTCGGCCACGTGACGCTGCGGCATCTGCCAGCCGCGCGCGATGGCCTCGTCGACGAACACCTCCGCGAACGGGTCGGTGAACAGCGGACACTGCGACGTGGACTCTTGAGAACGCGCCCACGCCACGCCGAGTGCAGTCGCGCCGACACTTTCGGTGATGTCCCAGGAGTCGTCGTCAGTTCTGGTCATTCGTTCCGCCTTCGGTGTACTTTGCTCGGTTCCCGCTCGCTCCGGTCCTCGCTCGTTCCTCGCTGCGATCCTCACTCCCGCTCGCCTTCGGTGTACTTTGCTCGGCTCCCGCTCGCTCCGGTCCTCACTCCCGCTCGCCTTCGGTGTACTCGTGTAGCTGATCTGTGGTCAGCATGTCGTGCACGTTCTGTTCGCGGTATGCCAACTGCCCGACTCGATTGGCGACGACCGGCGCGGTGATCAAGGTGAACATGCCGGTCAGGATCAACATGCCGACATCCACATTGCCACGCAGCCGGATCGCCGCGCCGATCAGCACCAGCAGCAGGCCGAGCACCTGAGGTTTGGTGGCTGCGTGCATGCGCGACAGAGTGTCCGGGAAGCGGACGACGCCGATCGCGGCGGTGAGCGCCAGCGTCGACCCGCTGAGTACGAGCACGGCCGTGACGATGTCGGGGATGTTCACCGGGGATACCTGCTCTCGCCCCTGTATCTGCTCCTCGCGTGCGCACCGTTGTATCTGCTCCTCGCGTGCGCGCCGACGCCGGGAACGCGGAACCGCGCCACGCTGACCGAGCCGACGAAGCTGATCAACGCAAGCGCGGTGAGGCCGTACGTGACGGTGGTGTCCAGGCTGAACGCGGCCCAGGTTCCGATGGCGCACATCGTCACCGCCACCAAGGTGTCCAGCGCTACGAGGCGGTCAAGCGTGCTCGGCCCGGCGAGGATGCGGAACATCACGATCGCCGCGGCCGCGGTCAGCAAGACAGCGGCGATGATCCAGACGGGGGTCATGCGGTCTCCTTGTTGGTCGACGGCTGCCAGTCCGCATCGCGCTCGAACGCCGCCACCAGCAGCCGCTCGATCTGCTCGACCTGCCGGTAGAAGCGGGCAACGGCCTTCTCGTTGCCGACGTCGATGACGTGCACGTAGACCAGTCGCCGCTCCTGGTCGACCTCCAACACGATCGAGCCGGGTATCAGCGACATGATGTTGACGGCCAGTGCCAGCACCAGATCCGACTTGATCGCCAGCCGGGCGCGCAGCACCGCGCTCAGCAGCGGCGGTCCCGGCTTCACCGCCAGCCAGGCCACCTGCACCGACGACAGCACCAACTGATAGGCGACGACGACGACCAACCGCAGCAGCGACAGCGGATGCAGCCGCCCCTCGATCGGTACCGCGGGAAGCGGCAACAGCACCGTGATCACCATGGCGATCGCCAGACCACCCAGAATGTTGGCGGCGGAAAGCTTGCCCCACAGCAGAACCCACACCAGCATCAGCCAGCACAGCACCCACACTCGCAGCACGTGACGTCTCATGGCCTCACCTCGGAGAGGACCGCCGAAATGTATTGGTTGCGGTCGATCACCTCGGCGGCCGCGCGTTCGCTGTAGGACACGATCGGGCCCGCCAGCACGGTCAGCGTCAGCCCGACCACGATCAGCGCTCCGGTCGGGGCCAGCATGCCGACCGGCATCCGCCCGACATCGCCACGCTCGTTCAACGCGATGTCCTCGGCGTCGTCGAGCAACGCCGAAGGTGCGGCCGCCGCGAGATGTCCCTCCGGGGCGTCGGCGCGGGCCCGCCAGAACGCCAGCGTCCACACTCGTGCCACCACGTACAGCGTCAGCAAGCTGGTCACCACGCTGCCACCGACCAGCAGCCACGCCAGCACCGAACCGTTCTGGGCGCCCGCCTCCAACAGCGCGACCTTCCCGATGAACCCGGAAAAGGGCGGAATACCACCCAGATTGAGCGCGGGAACCACGAAGACGAACGCCAGAACAGGACTCGCGGCGGCCAGTCCGCCGAGCCGTTGAAGCGTCGACGCGCCCGCCTGGCGCTCGATCAGGCCGACGACGAGGAACAACGTCGTCTGCACCAGAATGTGATGCGCCACATAGTAGATCGCGCCGGACAGCCCGAGCTCGCTGGACAGCGCAACCCCGAACACCATGTAGCCGATGTGGCTGACGAGGGTGAACGACAGCAGCCGCTTGATATCGCTCTGCGCAATGGCGCCGAAGATGCCGACGAGCATGGTGAGAAACGCCGCGACCATCAACATCCGGTCCAGTCCGCCGCCGGGGAACAGCAGCGTGTGCGCCCGGATGATCGCGTATACACCGACTTTCGTCAGCAGTCCGGCGAACACCGCCGTGACTGGTGCGGGCGCGGTGGGATAGGAGTCGGGCAGCCACGTCGACAACGGGAACACCGCCGCCTTGATGCCGAACGCGACGAGCAGCACCGCGAACAGCGCGCTGCGGGTACCCGAGGCGACGCCGTCCAGCCGGGTGGCCAGCTCGGCCATGTTGAGCGTGCCGGTGGCCGCGTACACCAGTGCGATGCCGATCAGGAAGATCATCGACGACACCATCGACACCATCACATACGAGATGCCGACGCGCACACGTTCGGTGCTGGCGCCGATCGTCAGCAGCACGAAGCTGGCCGCCAGCAGCACCTCGAAGCCGACGAACAGATTGAACAGGTCGCCTGCCAGGAACGCGTTGCACACGCCCGCGGCCAGGGCGAGATAGGTGGGCAGGAAGATGGACACCGGTTGGCGTTCGTCGCCGTCCCTGATGCCCTGCCCGATGGCGTAGAACACCACAGCCAGCAAGACGATCGACGAGACGACCATCATCAGCGCCGAAAGCCGGTCCACCACAAGCGTGATGCCGAGTGGACCCATGCCCGGCACACTCTGCGACCAGCCGCCGACGTGCAGTACGAGCGTGCCGTCGCGGTCGGTCAGGTAGAGCAGCGCCGCGCACACCGCGACGACCGCCGTCAGCGCGGCGAGGGTGATGGCGCGCTGCAGCCGTGGCCGGCGCCCGACGAACATCGTCGCCGCCGCACCGAGCAGGGGGATCAGCACGGGCAGCGGGGTCAACACCCCCGAGATGCTCATCGTGAGCCCTCCAGCCCGGGCAATGCGTCCAGCTCGTCGGGTTCGTCGGTGTCGTGCGCCGTGTCCGGCTCGGGGCGGCCTTCGTCGAAAGCCGTGGCCTCCTCGTCGGACATCTGCGAGACGCGGGTGTCCTCCGGGTCGTTGGCGACTTCCTCCTCGGTCGTCAGCCGGTAGGTCCGGTAGATCAGCGACAGCACGAACGCCGCGATGCCCATGCTGATGACGATCGCGGTGAGGATCATCCCCTGCGCCAGCGGGTCTGCCGTGGTGGTGTTGCCGTCGCTGATGCGGCCGCGCACCGGCGGATTACCCGACGGGCCGCCGACGAGAAGGATCAACAGGTTGACGGCGTTGCCGATGAGCAAAAGGCCCAACAACATTCGGGTCAGGTTGCGTTCCAGCAGTAGGTAGACCCCGACGCTGGTGAGTCCACCGACCAGTATCAGCGGAACGAGAAAGGCGGTCATCGAGGCGTCACCGCCGCGGGTCGCTGTTCGGCCAGGTCTTCGTCTACCCGCGCGCCGAGGCTGCGCAGCACGTCGAGAACGAGGCCGACGACGATCAGATATACGCCGAGGTCGAAGAACAGCGCGGTGACGAGTTTGACGGTGCCGAGAACCGGAATGTCGAACTGAAGCACCGCCGACGACAGCACGGGCGCACCGAGCAGCAGCGAGGCCGCCGCGGTGCCCGCCGAAAGGGCCAGCCCGACGCCCAGTATCTTGCCTGCGTCCAGCGGCAGCGCCTCGCCGAGTTCGTATCGGCCACCCGCGAGATACCGCAGCACCAGCGCGAGGCCTGCGGTCAGCCCGCCCGCGAAGCCGCCGCCGGGTGTGTTGTGGCCTGCGAAGAAGAAGTACGCCGACAGCACCATGATGAGTGGGAAAATCATCCGCGTCGCGACCTCGAGCACCAGCGACCGGTTCCGCGGATCGCGCAGCTCGCTACCGCGCAACCAGGTGATGTCGCCCGCCGCCGGGCTTGTCGCGATCACCGCAGGTGGCGCGGTATCGGGCCGGCCTGCGTCGGCGACACGCGGTGCGGCACCGAAGCGCCTGTGCCGGAACACCATTGAGGCCACCCCGGTCGCGGCCACCAGCAGCACCGAGATCTCGCCGAGGGTGTCCCACGCGCGGATGTCGACCAGCAGCACGTTGACGGTGTTGGCGCCGTGTCCGCGGTAGTAGGCGGCGTCGGGCAGCAGCGCGGCGATCGGGACGCCGGTGCGGGCGGCCATCGCGAACACCGCCAGCGTGGTGACGCTGGCACCGACGGCCAGCGCGAGCGCCGCCCTGGCCAGCCTGTGCCTGCGGATGTTGCCGTGGTCGGACTCGGCGGGCAGCGTCCGCAGCACCAGCACGAAGATGACCAGCGTCAGCGTCTCCACCAGAAACTGGGTCAACGCCAGGTCGGGTGCACCGTGGAACGCGAAGATGGTGCCGCAGCCGTAGCCGGTCACGCCGACCAGCAGCACCGCCGCGAGCCGGTTGCGCATCGCCGTCGCACCCACGGCGGCCACCAGCGTCAGCAGCCCGACGATCACCTGCAAAGGCGACCCCCACAACGCCAGCTCGGGCCGGTCGCGTGCCCCGAGCGTCAGCGCCACCACCGGCACAACCGCGAGCGTGAACAGGATCACCGACTGGGTCGCGGGTATCGATCCACGCTGCGTGGTGCCGGTCAGCCGGACCGAAAGCACGTCGGCGCCGCGGATCACGGCGTCGTAGATGCGGTCGGCGTTGCCCAGCGGTTGATACGCCAACCTCGTCCGCGGCAACCGCGACCGCGCGAAGAAGACGACGGTGCCGACCGCCAACACGAGCACCGAAAGAAGCAGGGGCAGATTGAATCCGTGCCAGAGCGCCAGTTTGTAGTCGGCGCCGCCGGGAACTGTGTCGGCGTAGGGGTCCAGTGCCTGTTCGAGCGGGCTCGGCCACAGCCCGAAGAGCAGGCCTGCCGCGGCCAGAATCGCCGAAGGAGCGAGGAATGTGGCGGGCACGGCATACATCTCGGCCACTCGCTTGCTGGGTTCGGGCCTGCCCTTCTTGCCGAAGGCGCCCCAGAGGAAGCGGAGGCTGTAGATGGTGGTGAACACCGAGCCCGCGACGATGGCCGCCAGCACGAACGGCGCGGCATGGCCCAATGACTCACTGTGTAGCAGGGTTTCGTAGTCGGCCTCTTTGGCGACGAAGCCGAGGAACGGCGGCAGCGCGGCCATACTCGCGGTTGCGCCGGCGGCGATGACGAGAAGCGGCTTACTGCGCGCTCCGAGCCAGGCCAGCCTGCGAATGTCGCGGGTGCCGGTCGCATGGTCGATGATGCCGACCACCATGAACAGTGCGGCCTTGAACATGGCGTGCGCGCACAGCAGCGCGAGCCCGGCCAGCATCAGGTCGCCGCCGCCCGCGCCGACCATCACGGTGATGAAGCCGAGTTGGCTCACTGTGCCGAACGCCAGGATCAGCTTGAGGTCGTATTCGCGCACCGCGCGCCAGCCCGCGAGCAGCACCGTCAGCACGCCGAGGGTGACCACCACCGGCCGCCACGGCGGCGAGTCGGCGAAGCCCGGCGTCAGGCGTGCGACCAGGTAGACACCGGCCTTGACCATGGCCGCGGCGTGTAGGTAGGCGCTGACCGGCGTAGGGGCGGCCATCGCGCCCGGCAGCCAGAAATGCAACGGAACGATCGCCGACTTGGCAAGTGCGCCAACAAGAACCAGCACGATGGCGACGGATGCCGCCAGCCCGGACGGCGGCGCGGCTATCAGCTCGGACAACAGGTAGGTGCCCGAGATGGTGCCGAGGATGACGATGCCGACCAGCATGGCAAGGCCGCCTGCCGTGGTGACGAGGAGCGCCTGCACGGCGGCTTTGCGACTGCTGACGCGCTCGGCGTAGTGACCGACCAGCAGGAAGGACAGCACGGTGGTCAGCTCCCAGAACACGTAGAGCAGCAGC
>NZ_JAVHWR010000211.1:0-54462 GCF_032159565.1 Mycobacterium sp. | reverse complement strand
CGAGGTCGGTGCGCCCGCGGCGAGCAACGGGCCCATCAAGGGCTGGGTGAGCGCCTCAGATCCCGATGGCGACAGCTACTCGTTCTCCGGAATGACCAAGCCCACGAAGGGCACTGTATCCGTGTCGAGCACGCGATCGAGGCGAAGCTGAATCAGTCGAGTGACTCCAGCGCCGGTGCATGACGGACCAGCGAACTTGAAGCGGACGCCTCCTTCCGCGGCTGTAGGTCTGGACTGGAAGCCTTCGTGTCTCCCCGCAGCGCCGTAGTACGGTTCCCACGTGGGGCAATTGGCCTTCGATGACCGCGGCCACGGTCCGCCCGTGCTGTTCATCGCCGGCCATGGCGTCGTCGGACGCACCTGGCAGCTGCATCAGGTCCCTGCGTTCCTTGCGGCCGGCTACCGCGCCGTCACGTTCGACAATCGCGGAGTCGGCGCAACGGCCCACGAGGACGGTTTCACGACGGCAACGTTGGTGGCTGACACCGAGAGCCTCATCGAGAAACTCGATATCGCACCTGTTCGACTCGTTGCCACCTCGATGGGTTCATACATCGCGCAAGAGTTGATGCTGGCTCGTCCCGAGATGGTCAGCCACGCAGCGTTGATGGCCACACGCGGACGCCACGACCGCACACGCGCTTTCTTTCAGACGGCCGAGAGGGATTTTGCCAACGCTGGTGTTCGGCTGCCTGCCAGCTATGACGCCAAACTTCGCCTGCTCGAGGCATTTTCGCCGAAGACGTTGAATGACGATGCCGCCGTTGGGGACTGGATCGACACCTTCACGATGTGGCCGACGACGTCGACTCCTGGAATCCGCGCCCAGTTCGACGTCTCGCCGCAGCACGACCGACTGCCGTTCTACCGGGCGATCACCTCACCCGTGTTGGTGATCGGATTCGCCGATGACGTCGTGACGCCTCCGCACCTCGGAGCGGAGGTGGCAGATGCGCTTCCAAACGGTCGGTATGTGGAGATTGCCGACGCCGGCCATCTTGGATTTCTTGAACGGCCCGACGTTGTTAATTCGACGCTCCTTGACTTCTTTGCGCACAGTTTCTGAGTTTGAGCGACCGTCTCGGTGGAGCCGAAATCGCGCCTGACTTGGAATTTGAGCACGTAGGTCACCTCCCAGCAAAGCGGCGAGTTCTAGCCGACTCCGTCGGACAATTTAATTACCTTTGGTAATTACTCATGGCAAAGGAGACTATGGCCTGAGGGCCGGTCGAAGGAAAGTGCGTTCATCGAATCCGAACGTTAAGAATTTCTGACGCCTTATGCCTAATGTACACGTATCGACCCTGCTCAGGGCAGCTTTATCAGCCGTCCTCTAGCCACTACGAGGTGCTCTATCGCCACGCGTAGCCGCACAACTCGTCGGTTTTCTAAGTAATAGAAAATGCCTACAAGCCACTCTCAGCAAGCGATATGCATTGCATTCACGTATCACGTTGGGAACGACCCGAGAATGGAGACCGATGCCATGGTTTACTCGAGGCTCAGGTTGCACTCGTCGAGGCTCCGCCACGTCGAAGTCACTCGCAGTTCGGCATGTAATGGTCGGTGTGCGGTGGGCTTGTTCGAGCGGATAGCATGTCGCCGGGCGTGGACGCAGGGGGAGGAGATCTACAATTTTCAGTCTTCTGAGACGGTTGTGGATTCCGCTCCTGGTGCTCGTCGTCGTTGCCGCCGGGGCATTCACTGTGTCGCGGTTGCATGGCATCTTCGGCTCTGACAAGCGTCCCTCCTATGCCGACACCAAGGTCAATGACTCGAAGCCCTTCAATCCCAAGCACCTGACATACGAAGTGTTCGGGCCGACAGGCACGGTCGCCAACATCAGCTACTTCGACGAAAATTCCGAACCGACATTCGTCAAGGGCGCGAGCCTGCCTTGGACAGTGAGGTTCGAACTTTCTGAGGCCTCGGGAGCGGGAAGCATCTTGGCTCAAGGCGATAGCGACAGCATCGGGTGCCGCATCTTGGTGGACGACGAGGTCAAAGCCGAGAAGATTTCGAATCAGACGAACGCGTTCACGTCCTGTCTGCTGAAGGCCGCATGACCGATCAGGCCATGCTCGAACAGCGCGTTGAGCGACCGAGGATAGCTCGAGCGGTCCATCGTCTCTCGATCCTCATCATTCTGGGTTGGGTGGCGATCACGGTCGTATTGACCATCGCCGTTCCGCCCTTGGAGCAGGTCGAACGAGAGAAAGCGGTAGCGCTGTCGGCCCCGGATGCCCCATCGTTCAGGGCGGCCCAGCAAATCGGGAAAGCCTTCAATGAAACCTCCTCCAGCGCAATGGCGGTCATTGTGTTGGAGGGAGAGCAGCCGCTTGGAGACGATGCTCACAGGTACTACGACGACGTGATCCGCCAGCTACGGGCAGATACAGCGCACGTGCAACACATCCAGGATTTCTGGGGAGATCCACTGACCGCCGGCGCCGCGGAGAGCGCCGACGGAAAAGCAACTTATGTTCAAGTAGACCTAGTCGGTGAAGCCGGCCAGGCGTTGGGAAATGAATCAGTAAAAGCCGTACAGGATGTCATTGGTCGCACTCCTGCGCCTGCAGGGGTCAAGGCCTACGTCACCGGCCCTGCGCCCATCGTCGCCGACATGGGGGAAAGCGGCAACCGAACAGTCATCTTGATCACGGTTGTCAGCCTCACGGTGATTTTCGTGATGCTGCTACTGGCCTTTCGTTCGGTCGTGACCACGATCGTCATCTTGCTGACGGTCGGAATAGAACTGCAAGTGGCCCGGGGGATCATTGCATTCTTGGGCCTCCACGGCGTCGTTGGCCTGACTACCTTCGTTGTGAACCTCTTGGTCTCAATCGGGATCGCGGCCGGAACAGATTACGGCGTGTTCTTCTTCGGGCGGTACAAAGAGGCGAGGGCGGCCGGCGAGGACCGCGAAACGGCTTACTACACCACCTTTCGCGGAGTGGCGAAAGTGGTGTTGGCCTCCGGTGTCACCATCGCCGGCGCCATCTTCTGCATGACTTTCACGCGATTGCCCTTCTTCCAGCCCTTGGGTGTCCCAGGCGCATTGGGCATTCTGGTTGCAGTCGCGGTGGCCCTGACGCTGCTACCGGCCATCGTGGCTATCGGCAGCCGTTTCGGCCTGTTCGACCCCAAACGTCAGATCCACACTCGTGGGTGGCGACGCCTGGGCACGGCGATTGTCCGGTGGCCCGCGCCGATACTCATCGCCACGATCGCCCTTTCCTTGATCGGACTGTTGACGCTTCCGGGATACAACCCCAGTTACAACGACCAGAAGACGCTTCCTCAAGATATCCCCGCCAATATGGGCTATACGGCGGCGGCGCGGCATTTCCCAGAATCGCGAATGGCCGCGCCCGATCTGCTGATGATCGAGTCCGACCACGACATGCGCAATTCTGCCGATCTCTTGGTGTTGAACAAACTTGCCAAGGCGATCTTCGCTGTTCCCGGCATCGCCAGCGTGCAATCGATCACTCGTCCGCAGGGAACCCAGATCGCACATACGACGATCCCATTCATGATCAGTTCACAGAACGCCGGACAGCTTTTGGGTCTGCCGTTCCAGAAGGATCGAATGGAGGACATGCTCAAGCAGGCCGATGAGCTGACGACAACGATCGGCATCATGCAGCGCATGTACGGCTTGATGCAACAGATGGTCGACACGACTCATCGCATGGTGCTGAGCACCCACGAGTTACAGGACGTCACCAACCAGCTGAGAGATAATCTCGCGGACTTCCAGGACTTCTGGCGTCCGCTCATCAACTACCTCTACTGGGAGCCGCACTGCTACGACATCCCCATCTGCCATTCGATCAGGGCGCTACTCGACGCGCTTGACGGCGTTGATGAACTCACCGCGAAAATGGCCGAGCTCATCAAAAACCTCGATCAACTGGATGCGCTCCTGCCGCAGATCCTCGTGCAGTTCCCGCAGATGATCGCGACCATGGAGAGCACCCGCACGATGATGCTGACGATGCACAGCACCATGTCCGGAACCATCAACGCGATGGAGGATTCCAGCGATAACGCGATGGCCATGGGGAAGGCGTTCGACGCTTCCAACAATGACGAATCCTTCTACCTGCCACCGGAGATCTTCGACAACGAAGACTTCAAGCGCGTCCTGAAAATCTTCCTTTCACCGGACGGCAAAGCCGCGCGCATGTTGATCTCGCAGAGGGGCGATCCGGTGTCGCCTGAGGGCGTCTCGCGGGTCGATCCAATAAAAGATGCGACCGAGGAAGCGCTCAAGGGCACTCCGCTGGAAAACAGCAGAATCTACGTCGCGGGCAGTGCAGCGACGGTGAAAGACTTGATAGACGGATCGACCTACGACCTTCTCATCGCGGGCATCTCCGCGCTGTGTCTCATCTTCATCGTCATGCTGATCATGACACGAAGCTTCATCGCCGCCCTAGTTATCGTCGGCACCGTGGCGCTATCGCTCGGGGCGTCATTCGGGCTGTCGGTTCTCGTGTGGCAACACCTTCTGGGCATACAAATCCACTGGATGGTGCTGGCGATGTCGGTCATGATCCTGCTGGCGGTCGGGTCGGACTACAACCTGCTCCTGGTCTCGCGGATGAAAGAGGAAATAGGCGCCGGTATCAAGACGGGCATCATTCGAGCAATGGGCGGCACCGGTAGGGTCGTCACCACCGCGGGTCTGGTATTCGCGGCGACGATGGCCTCGATGTTGGTCAGCGACCTGCTCAGTCTTGGTCAACTCGGCGCCACCATCGGTTTGGGCCTGCTTTTCGACACCTTGATCGTGCGCGCCCTGATGACACCCGCGATCGCTGCATTGTTGGGCCGTTGGTTCTGGTGGCCGCAGCACGTGCGCCCACGCCCAGCCAGCTCTCTGCTGCGGTCGACAGGGCCGCGTCCGCTCGTGCGTTCCTTGTTGCTGAGGGACTAGCAGGCCGCATGAGCTCAGATCACCCTCGACACCCTTTCGTGGCGCGGACAATACGCAGTTTATCGCTGCTGATAATTCTCGCCTGGCTGGTGTTGATCGTTGTTTCCACGCTGTCATCGGTCAACTGGAGTTGGGCTTCGGCAATACCCTCGCTGGAGCACGTCGCAGAGAAACACTCCGTTTCCCTGATGCCCAAGGACGCCCCGTCAGTACAGGCGATGAGCCGCCTCGGTCAGGTGTTCAAGGAATCCAACTCGGACAGTTCCGCGATGATAGTGCTGGAGGGGCAGCAGCCGCTCGGCGAGGACGCGCAGAAGTACTACGCCGGTTTGGTTCGTGACCTCCGCAACGATTCCCAGCACGTAGAGCATGTGCAGGACATGTGGGGGGATCGCCTCACGTCGTCGAGCGTGCAAAGCCCGGACGGCAAGGCCACATATGTTCAAGTGAATCTGGTCGGCGATCAAGGTACTGCCGCAGGGGACCAATCAGTCGCGGCTGTCCGGAACATCGTCGATCGAACGCCGCCGCCGGCCGGCGTCAAGGCTTATGTCACCGGCGCCGCACCCCTTGCGTCGGACATGCAACACAGCGGAAATAAGTCGGTCCTGAAGATTACGGCGGTGACCGTTGTCATCATCTTCACGGTATTGCTCCTCGTATACCGATCGATCATGACAGTGATCGTCCTGCTGGTGATGGTGGGCGTCGAATTAGCAGCCGCCCGAGGCGTGGTGGCCTTTCTCGGGCACACCGATGTCCTGGTGCTGTCGACATTTGCTGTCAACATGCTGGTTTTCCTCAGCATTGCGGCCGGAACCGATTACGGCATTTTCTTCTTCGGTCGTTATCAAGAGGCTCGCCAGGCGGGGCAGGATCGGGAAACGGCCTACTACAACATGTATCGAGGGGTCGCTCCGGTCGTGTTGGCGTCCGGCTTGACCATCGCCGGCGCGATCTTCTGTCTGAGCTTTGCGCGCCTCCCGTACTTCCACAGCATGGCGCTCCCGTGCTCGATCGGCATGCTTGTGTCGGTTGCGGTCGCAGTCACGCTGGTTCCGGCAGGAGTCCACTTAGCGAGTCGATTTGGGCTTCTAGAACCCAAACGTAGTATGCGGGCTCACAGGTGGCGCGGGATCGGCACGGCGATCGTCCGTTGGCCCGCACCGATTCTGGTTGCCTCGCTCGTGCTCGCCTTGGTTGGCCTAGCGACATTGCCGGGTTACACCACCAGCTATAACGATCGCCTGTACATACCCGATGACATTCCAGCGAATTTGGGTTATTCGGCGGCCGAGCGGCACTTCTCTCAGGCGCGGCTGATGCCGGACATTCTCCTGGTCGAAGCTGACCGCGACATGCGTAACCCAGCCGATTTCCTGGTGCTCAACAAGCTGGCGAAAGCGGTATTCCAAGTTAAAGGAATCTCTCGGGTGCAGGGCATCACGAGACCTGAGGGAACGCCGATCGGTCATACCTCCATTCCGTTTCTCCTCAGCCTGCAGAGCGCCAACCAGGTACAGACGATGAAGTTTCAAGAAGCGCGGATGGCCGATCTGCTCAAGCAGGCCGACAATATGTCGAAAATGATCGGGATCATGCAGGACCAATATCGCATCCTGCAGACGATGAATGACCTAACTCATCGTATGGTCGAGCAGACGCATGATCTGAAAACAACTATTGATGAGTTGCGAGACGAAGTCGCCGACTTCGATGACTGGTTCCGGCCCATTCGCAATTACTTCTATTGGGAACCGCATTGCTACGGTATCCCGTTATGTCATTCGCTCAGAGCCATCTTCGATGCGCTCGACGGTGTTGACCTGATCAGCGACAAGTTCCAAACACTTCTCGTCAACCTCGATCAGATCGACGTGATCATGCCGCAGCTGACCGCACAGTTCCCGCCGCTGATCAACAGCCTGCAGAATTTGCGAACAATGATTCTGACCATGCACAGCACCATGTCGGGCTTCATCGACACGATGAACGAAACGAGCCAGAACGTCTCCGCGATGGGTCAAGCGTTCGACGACAGCCGAAATGACGACTCCTTCTTTTTGCCGCCGGAAACTTTCCAAAATGAGGATTTCAAGCGGGCGATGGATTCTTTCCTGTCGCCCGACGGCAAGGCGGCCCGGTTCATCATTTCTCATCGCGGAGCGCCCGCCACCCCCGAAGGTATCGCGCGCATCGATCAAATAAAGACGGCGGCCCAGGAGGCACTTAAAGGGACACCCCTGGTAGGCGCGACGGTTTCAATGGCCGGAGCGGCGTCTACGGCGAAGGATTGGCATGACGGCTCCATCTACGATTTGTGGATCGCAGGAGTTGCCGCACTCTGCCTGGTCTTCATCATCATGCTCATCATCACTCGCAGCTTCATTGCCTCGTTGGTGATCGTGGGGACTGTTGCACTGTCATTGGGGGCATCGTTCGGCGTCTCGGTGCTGCTCTGGCAGTACATTCTCGGGATTAATCTGCACTGGATGGTCCTCGCAATGTCGGTGATCATCCTCTTGGCGGTTGGATCCGATTACAACCTGTTGCTCGTCTCGAGGATGAAAGAGGAAATCGGCGCCGGTATCAATACCGGCATTATCCGAGCAATGGGTGGCACTGGCAAGGTCGTCACAACGGCAGGCTTGGTGTTCGCGCTGACCATGGCCTCCATGGCTGTCAGCGATTTGTTGATCATCGGCCAGATCGGAACAACTATCGGGCTTGGCCTCTTATTCGATACTTTGGTCGTGCGATCCTTCATGACGCCGTCGATCGCGGCGTTGCTCGGCCGCTGGTTCTGGTGGCCGCAACGAGTCCGCCCGCGCCCGGCCAGCGCCCTTCTCGAGCCGCTGGGCCCCCGTTGGGCGGCGCGGCATTACCTGCTGGGCGAAGAGCGGCGCAATGATGACGACCCCGTGACAGCTCCGATTCCGAAGTCTTCCGTCTAGTCGGAGTGCTGGGTTTTCGAGCCGAATCCATTATCGATAGGCGCGGCGTAACATTGCCGAAAGGCCCGCCGATAGAGGGGATACATCACGTCAAAGTTTAAGACTGGCGGGATGGAGGTAGCTCAGGCTTTGTTAGGAATTCTCGATACGAGCTTCCAGTTGGACGTCTAAAGTGGTGCAACGAATTGGGGAGGAATCCATTCATGGTTAAGCTGTCGCCCGCAAAATTGGCCGTTACGCTAAGTGGTCTCGCAGTGTCTTTGGTTGCCGGAGCAGGATTGGCGTCCGCGAGTCCGGATTTAGGACCGGCCGTCAATTCGACATGCAGTTACCCGCAATTGGTCTCGGCGCTCAACGAGCAGGGTCCGGAGGCCGCCGCGGTCTTCAACGACAATCCGGCGCTGCAACTCGGTTTGCAGCAGTTCGTCGTGTCGGGGCCTACTGCGCGACGCCAGATGGCTCAACAACTGGTGAGCACGCCGGGTATCGACCCGTACCTTCCGTCGATTGAGCAGGCCTTCGTGACCTGCAACCAGTACTGACCGGTCCGGCTGACATGAGCTAAGTCGAAGCCCGCTCCGTGCGGGCTTCGACTGGCTCCAGCCTCCCGCACAGCAACACCGCCAGGTCGCGGATGGACGTCGACGCGATGTCGCTTGGAGTGAGGCGTACTCCCGTTTCGCTCTCGACGCGCGTGAGGAGTTCCAGGGCGGCCAACGAGTCGACGCCGTACTCGGCCAGCGGTCGGTCGGGATCAATCGTGCGACGTAGAACGAGGCTTACTTGTTCTGAGATAAGACGTCTCAACTTCGTGGGCCACTCAGCAGGCGGCAGGTTGCGAAGCTCGGCCCGCAGGTTGCGGCCGCGCGCTGTGGCTTGTTCCCTGGAGCGGAACGCCGAGGCGAAGGGGGTGCGTCGCGCCAAGCTCGCCATCCATGGTGTGCCCGCCAGCGGTGCATAGCCGGTGAAGCCGCGGTCGTACCGCAACAGCATTTCCAGCGCATAAAGACCCTCGTCAGGGTCGACAGCGGCGTCCGCGCTTGCCGCGCGCCCGATATTCCAACTGCCCCAGGCGATCGCGATAGCCGGTTGGTTCTGGCTCCGGCGCCACGAACAGAATGCATTTAGCCAGCTGTCGGCTGCCGCGCCATACGCACTTTGCCCAGGGGAACCGACCAATTCGGCCGCCGAGGTGAAGGTGCAGAACCAGTCCAACGGCTGACCGGTGGTAGCGGTGTGCACGTTCCAGGCGCCATGGACCCTCGCTGCCCACTCCGTTTCATCGAAGGTGTCGCTCGTGTCCAGTCCGCGGGTTGCCGCGGTCGTCGCCGGCAGATGCAGCGCGCCTCGGACCGGAAGTCCGGTAGCAGTCGCCGTTGCGACCAACCGCCGTGCCGTATCGGCCTCGGCGATTTCGCCGTACTCCACTTCCACGTCAGCGCCCATAGCGCGGACGCGTTCGAGGGCCTGCAACGCGTTCGGCGTCGGCCGTGACTGCGCGCACAACACAATTCGACCGCAGCCGGCACTCGCCATCTTCTCGGCCAGTAAAAGACCGAGGCCGTTCACTCCGTTGGTGACGATATAGGCGCCGTCACGACGAAAAACTTGAACCTGTGCCGGTGGCAGCACCACGTTGCTTTGTCCGTCGCGCGCGATGTCGAGCACCAATTTGCCGGTGTGCTGGGCGTCGCTCATCAGCCGGATTGCGGATGTCGCGTCGGCGATCGGATAGGGCGTAATTTCTGGTGTTGGCAATTCGCCTTGTGCCACCGATCGGTAAATCGTCTGCAGAACATCGCGAAGGCGACGCGGGTGAGTCTCAGACATCAGAGCCAGGTCGAGTCCGTGGAAACTGCGATTGCGACGGAGCGATGCCGGCTCCAGTCGCGCGTCGTCGTAGATGTCATGTCTACCGATTTCGACGAAGCGTCCACCGATGGCCAACAACTCGATGCCGGCACGTCGGGTTGCACCGCTCATCGAGTTGAGCACGACGTCGACGCCGCGGCCGGAGGTGTCGGGGCGGATTGCCTCGGCGAAACCGACATCGTGCGAGTCGTATACGTGCTCTGCGCCCGTGTCGTGCAACATCTGTCGATGCTGCGGGCTGTCCGCGGTAGCGAAAACCTCGGCGCCCGCGGCACACGCGACGGCGACCGCCGCCTGCCCCACGCCTCCCGTCCCGGAGTGGATCAGCACCTTGTCGCCGGACGATACGTTGGCCAGGTAGTGGAGGCCGTATAGGGCGGTGGCGTGCGCCGTCGTGACTGCGGCCGCCTGACCAGCGGATAGTCCGTCGGGCAGTGGGACGGCAAGGTCTGCATCGCAGGTGACGAATGTCCGCCAACAACCGTTTGCGACGCCGCCCACATAATCGCCGACGCGGTGATCGACCACTCCGGGACCGACAGCTGTCACCACGCCCGCAAAATCTGTGCCCAGCTGTGGCAAATATCCGTCCACGGCAGGCGATCGCCCCATTGCGAGGACTACATCCGGGAAGTTGATGCTGGACGCCGTGACGGCGACTTCGATCTGTCCCTGCCCAGGGGAAATCCGTTCGCACGCTACGAGTTCCAGAGAATCTAAATCCCCAGGAGTGCGTATCTGCAGACGCATTCCATCGCGCTGGTGATCGGCGACGGTGGCTCTGCGCTCATCCGCGCGCAATGGCGCGGCGGACAGTCGTGCGGTGTACCACTGGTTGTTTCGCCACGCAGTTTCGTCTTCCTCAGACCCACTGAGTAATTGCGACGCGAGTTTCGCGACATCGGTCGCGTCGTCCACATCGATCTGGACCGGACGCAGGTGCGGATGCTCGGTGCCGAAGGCCCGGAGTAGCCCGCGCAGCCCTGCGTGTTCCAAATTGGTCACGTCACCCGCCACCACGGTCTGGGCGTTGCGCGTCACCACGTACAGGTGGGGCGTCCCAGCGGGAATGTCCGACAGTGCGCGGGTGATGAGTACCAGATTCTGTACGTAGTCGCGTCCCAGCGGCGTGAACTGGCCGCCGGCATGCCCGCTTCTCGGTCCTGCCAAGACCACGACCCCGTCGAATCCGCCCGCACGCAGATGACCGCCAAGCTCTGCTGCGCATGCGGTGACCTCGGCGTGCGGCGGCCAGCACATCGTGGTGGTCCGCGCGCCGAGCGTTTTCAACCCGTCGGTCAACTCGGCGGCCATCATATCGGCGGCTTCAGTGGTGATCAGCAGCCAGTTCCCGCCGACGGCGAGCGGCAGTTCAGGTAATTGGTCTTCGGACCACTCGATGGTCAGCAGTCGCTCGCCCATCACCCGTTCTTTGCGTTCCTCTTCAGATTCACCGCTGCCCAATTGCAGACACTCCACGGCAAGCAGGATCGTTCCGTCCTCGTCGAGTACCTCCAGGTTGGCCTCAACCCCCGCGATGTCGGCTTTGGTCACCCGCGTATAGCAGTAGCGCGCGCTGCGAAGATCGCCGTAGGCGCGAACGCGACTGATACCCACGGGGAGTGCCAGTACGGGCCCGCTCGGTGGTTGAGCGTCGTGATGCGCCATCACCGACTGGAAACAGGCATCCAGCAGAGCTGGATGCACACCGTAAGCAGCTTGTTGCGAACGCATTTGGCGCGGAAGTGCTATCTCGGCGAGCAGCGTCTCACCCTCGCCGCTGCGCATGGCGTCGTTTTTGCGATTCGGGTGCTCGGCAAGCAGCGAAGATATGTCCTTGGCGGGTGGCTGTTCATCCACTGGCGCACAGAGGATCGCGGAGGCGTGACACACTTGCTGGTCTCCGTCGATTGATTCGACGACGAAATCGACGACGCGAGGCGATGTTACCGTCGCCGAGGTGCTGACCGTCGTCTGCTCGTCCAACGACAGTGCTCGCGGGAAGCGGATGTCACGGACCTCGGCCCCCTCGCCCAGCACGGCAAATGCGGCAGCCAATGCCATCTCGCAGTAGGCCGCGACGGGGAGCGCTGCCGCTTCGCCGGTCCGGTGGTCGGCCAGCCATGGTTGGGTGCCGGCGCCGATCTCGGCTTGCCAAACGTGGCGTTCGGGTACTTCGTGTAATCGCACGTGCTGGCCCAACAATGGGTGCACCGAAACGGTGCTCCCCCCGCTCGCCGGCGCTACTTCACCCTCGCTGTTCAACCACAGCCGCCGATGCGTCCAGGTCGGTAGCGGGGCGTCCACCAGTCGCCCTCTCGGGTAAAGCGCGGAAAAGTCCACTGCGGCGCCGGCACTGTACAGATCTGCCACAAAGCCGTGCACCTGTTGGTCTTCCAGTGGGCCGGCAAGGGCCGCCAGCGACAAGTCCAGACTATGCGCGGTCTGCTCGAGAGCATCGGTCAACAGCGGCTCAGAGGCGAGTTCTGCGAAAACTTGGTAGCCGTCCTCCAGAGCAGCTCGGACCGCTGCGGTGAATCGCGACGTGCGGCGCAGGTTGTCCACCCAATATCTGCTGTCGCAAACCGGTTCTTCGCGCGGGTCGAACTGAGTTGCCGAGTAGAAGGGGATCTCTGGCGGCTTTGGGGTGAGCCCTGCGAGAGCTTCGCCGAACTCCTCGAGAATCGGATCAACTTGCGGCGAATGCACCGCGACGTCGCCGGCGATGTCGTCGGCCATCACATCACGCTGCTGCCAGGCCGTGAGTAGCTCGTGTACTTTCTGAACGGCGCCACTGATAACCGTGGTCTGCGGGGCGGCCACAATTGCCACCGCGACGTCCTTTTCGCGGCGCATCGTCAATTCCGAAAGAACCTGCTTTGCAGGTAGTTTCACCGATGCCATTGCGCCGTCGCCGCTGACGCGGGACATCAGCTGCGAGCGGCTGCAGACGACGCGCAAGCCGTCTTCCAGCGACAGCGCTTTAGAAACCACCGCCGCGGCGGTCTCGCCCAGCGAATGGCCGACGACCGCGCCTGGGTGGACACCGTATGCGGCGAGGGTCGCGGCCAGCGCGACCTGCACGGTGAACAGCATCGGTTGAATCCGGTCAACACCGGTGATCATTTGCGCTGCCGATATGGCGTCGGTCACCGAGAATCCGCACTCGCGGGCGATCGTCGGCTCGATTCGGGCGACAGTGGCGGCGAACTCCGGTTCGGTCGTAAGAAGCAACGCACCCGTTGCCGCCCACTGCGAGCCTCTGTCGGAGAAGACCCACACCGGTCCTCGGTCATCTTGCCCGATAGCCGGCCGATATGCGAAGTCGCCGCCGGCGACCGTGCGTAGAGCTGCAGCGAGATCCGCTCGGCCATCGGCGACGACGGCAGTGCGTACCGGGCGGTGCGCGCGTCGACGCGCCAAGGTGTACGCGAGATCGGGCAACGCCACTTCATCATGTGACTGCAACCAGTCGGCCAACATACCTGCAGTGCGTCGCAGTTCTCTCCCCGAGGTGGACGACAGCGGGAACAGCAGCGCCGTCGCCTCCGTTCCGCTGTCGTGACGGCCTTCGGTGGAGGGGCTGTCCGGAGCTTGTTCCAAGATTGCGTGTGCATTGGTTCCCGATAGCCCGAATGACGACACGGCTGCTCGGCGCGGATGCCGGCCGTTCGTCGGCCACTTTGTGATCTCCTGTGGCACAGACAGTTTGGTGTCAGTGCGGGCGAGCGCTTCGGGGAGCCGGGTGAAGAACAGGTTCGGAGGGATAAGGCCATGCTGCAGAGCGAGCACCGCTTTCATCAGCCCGAGGGTTCCGGAGGCCGACTGGGTATGGCCGAAATTTGTCTTCATCGAGGCTAGGGCGCAAGGGCTGTCGACGCCGTAAACCTCTGCCAGGCTGGCATATTCGACGAAGTCACCTTCGGGGGTGCCCGTGCCGTGCGTCTCGATCATCCCGACGCTGTGGGCGTCGACCGCTGCGATATCCAACGCTGCCTGATAGACCGCCGTCCGGGACGTCAGCGACGGCGTCGAGAGGTCGGGGGTGCCGCCGTCGTGGTTGGCCGCCGTGCTCCGGACAACAGCCAAGATCCTGTCACCATCGTTCAGCGCATCGGGCAAGCGCTTGAGCAACACCACCGCACTACCCTCGCCATACACATAACCGTCTGCCGCTATGTCAAAGGCGCGACAGCGGCCGGTGGGAGAAAGATCCCCCATCGCCGTCCCTGCGAGGAACTTTCGTGGCTCCAGCATCACGAAGGCGCCGCCTGCGAACGCCAGATCGCTTTCGCCGTCGTTCAGGCTGCGACAGGCCAGATGAACGGCGAGCAGCCCCGAGGAACCTGACGTGTCCAGCGTCAGCGCAGGACCGCGGAGCCCCAGAAGATGAGCGATCCGCCCAGACGCCATGCTGAATGCGTTTCCCTGAAACCCGTACGGGCCTTCCATTGCAGGCGAGTCGACCGTCTTCAATTGATAGTCGGATTGTGTGAGGCCCACGAACACACCGGTGAGCGAGTCGCGCAGCTGTTCAGGGGTCAGACCCGCGTGCTCCATCGCTTCCCACGAGTTCTCCAACAACAAACGGTGCTGCGGATCAAGGGCGGCTGCCTCGGGGTCGCTTAGTCCGAAGAATTCGGCGTCGAAACCGGAAACGTCATCGAGGAACGCACCCCACTTCGACACCGACCGTCCGGGCACCCCCGGCTGCGGATCGTAATATTCGTCGGCGTCCCAACGATCCGACGGCACTTCGGTGACCAAGTCGTCACCGCGAAGTAACGCGTCCCAGAGCTGTGCTGAGGAGTTGATTCCGCCGGGAAGTCGACAGGCCATGCCGATTACAGCAACCGGAGTGACGGATTCGGTGTTCATAATGGGCGAAGACTTCGTCGAGGCTGAGCGATCAATACCAGCATCGGTTGGCCCGAATGAACCCATTCCGTCTCCTCACAGCAACGGCCGGATTGGCTTATCCGTTGCTAACTCACGCCATGGCGCCTTGCCCCGCCCCGAGGCATTCACGTCGCTGCTATTCGATGCCCACCGTATCAGGGCTTTCCTGCGCCGTGATCTGGGTTACGGGGCGACAGCGGAATTCGATTTCAACGGCGAAACCATATGCTAATCGGTGGTCTGTTATCGAATCGTTACTTTGCTCCTGTGTCGATGGAGCCGGATCGCCGGTATGCCTCGAGCCGATGAAGGTAACCTCACCCGGTGGTCGAAACATCACTTCCAAACCTGCTGCGCGAGCGCGCCAGCCTCCAGCCCGACGACATCGCCTTCACGTTCATCGACTACGAGCAGGACTGGGCGGGCGTTCCCGAAAGCCTGAACTGGTTTCAGTTGAATCGCCGAGCGCTCAACGTTGCTCGAGAACTCAGGTCGACTGCATCCAACGGCGACCGAGCTGTGATATTGGCACCGCAGGGCTTGGACTATGTCGTTGCCTATCTGGGCGTACTACATGCCGGGCTCGTCGCGGTCCCGCTTTCGGTGCCCCTGGGTGGCGTCAGTGATGAGCGTGTCGCTTCGGTGCTGCGGGATGCGTCGCCAGCGGCTGTCATCACCACATCCGGGGCGGTGAACGCAGTCGCGTCGCATATCGCGCAGGAACCGGGAAAGGCTGCTCCGTCAATCATCGAGCTTGATTTGCTGGATCAGGACGCGGCGATAAGATCCGACGTCGACACTGATGATTGCGGATTCTTCGCGTATTTGCAATACACGTCTGGATCGACCCGCCAGCCGGCCGGCGTAATGATTTCTTACGCGAACCTCCAGGCTAATTTCGAGCAATTGATGTCCGGCTATTTTCCACACACTGGAGGCATTGCGCCTTTGGACAGCACCCTCGTGTCGTGGCTACCGCTCTATCACGATATGGGTTTGGTGCTGGGAGTTTGTGCTCCCATTCTGGGAGGGTTCAGCGCTGTGCTGACCAGCCCCGTGTCGTTCCTCCAGCGCCCAGCGCGGTGGATGGAGTTGTTGGCAACCAATTCATCCGCATTCTCGGCGGCGCCGAACTTCGCGTTCGAACTCGCGACACGTAAAACGTCAGACGACGACATGGCCGGACGTGATCTCGGCGGCGTGCAGACCATATTGAGCGGTAGCGAACGGGTACACCCCGCAACGCTCACCCGCTTTGCTGAGCGGTTCGCCCGTTTCAACCTTCGTGAGACCGTGGTCCGGCCGTCCTATGGGCTTGCCGAAGCAACGGTGTGGGTGGCGACCAGCAGGGCGGGTCAGTCGCCGGAGATCGTCGATTTCGATGCCGACAAACTTGCCGCCGGCGAGGCGCAGCGGTGTGCAAGCGGAAGCGGCACACCGTTGATCAGTTACCCCCTTCAAGATTCGCCCATCGTGCGGATCGTCGATCCTGACACCCGGACCGAGTGCGCGGAGGGTGTGGCCGGCGAGATTTGGGTGCACGGTGACAACGTCGCTATCGGTTACTGGCAGAAACCAGAAGAGACCGAACGCACATTCGGCGGCACGCTTTTCGCGCCTTCGGCCGGCGCCCCTGAGGGGCCGTGGCTGAGGACAGGGGACAGGGGCTTCATCTCCCAAGGAGCGCTGTTCATCGTCGGCCGTATCAAGGATCTTCTGATCGTTTACGGCCGCAACCATTCTCCCGATGACATCGAGGCGACGATCCAGGAGATAACCGGGAGTCGGGTCGCGGCGGTGGCGGTTCCGGACGAGGGCATCGAGCAGCTCGTCGTCATCATCGAATCCAAGAAGCGAGGCGATTCAGACGAGGCAGTGAAGCAGAAGTTCGCTGCCGTCAGGCGCGATGTCACCTCCGCTATCTCGAACTCGCACGGGCTCGGCGTCGCAGATCTGGTGCTCGTGGCGCCCGGTTCGATTCCGATCACTACTAGCGGGAAAATCAGGCGGGCGGCGTGTGTTGAGCAGTATCTGCACGGCCAGTTCGTCCGTCAAGACGCTTAGCCGCAGCTAGCTCGCCGCCGCGCCCTGGTTGACGGCTGCCTCGAAGCGCTTCTCCCAGCGGGCGTAGCTCCCATAGCTACCAAGCACGAAGGGGGAGAGGGCGATCGCCCATGTCGCCACGGTGTTCAACAGATTCGCCGGGAAGCTCATCGGCCGCATGATGTCGACAAACAAAACCACCCGCTGGTTGTCCGTCCGGTTCCACGCCTCATGCTCGAAGGTGTCGTCGAAGATCATCACCCTGCCCTCCTGCCAGTGACGGGTTTCCGAACCGACGCGGATGGCGCACATCTCGGCAGGCTCGGGAACGAGCAACGGGAGGTGAAGGCGGAGCACGCCCTTGTAGAGACCGTAGTGCGGCGGCAGGTGCTTGCCTGGCGCGAGGATTGAGAAGAACGCGGTCTTCATGCCCGGCATCTTCTTGAGGACCTTGGTTGTCTCTGGACAACGGCGGCAGTTCGCCGAGGCCTTCATACCGTAGGCGTAGAAGAAGAAGGTCTTCCAGCCGTCGTCTTGGGAGAGTGCCGCCTGGTCCTTCTGAATGTCCTGAAAGTTCGGCATGTCCGCCGCATAAGGCATGAGTGCGTCGAGTTCGGCACGGACCTTGCGCCAGTCGGCTTCGATCGCATCGATCCAGGGGAAGTCCTTGTTGTCGAAGAACTCATGGTCGCCAAGCGTTGAATTTCGGGTGTACAGGCGGTAAAGCGCACCGAAGATTACCGTGGCGACACGCGTAAGTGTTCGCGCGAAGAACCCTTGGGATTTTTCCATACTTCCCCCTTTGCCAAGGGCCGAAGTTTACCGGCGCAGGTGGCTGGCGCGCAATGCGTCGCGCGCCGCAGTCGAGCGCGCTTTTGCGAAACGCAAGTATCTACACCTGAAAGCGTTCTCTGCCAGATACTGTTTTTGATGAATCTTCGGCGCTCAAGCCGCGTTTCGACGGCCGGGCATCAGTGGTCACGTAGGACGCACTTCCACGCACACGGAGGAAAACGTTGCAGCAGAGGGTGATTACGAGACCGCCGCGGCGTAAGTATGGTGCGAGACGACGCGCCTAATGTCTCGGCGCACGATGAAGTGCGCATTCTAGATAAGAGGAAGTGGGTATCTGCAATCTTTTCGGCAACGGCTGTTTTGCTCCCGGACTAACGCAAATCGGGTGAAGCACCTGGACGGCCATCAACGGTCGATCATTGGCGGGCGAATTCCTCAAGAAAATTAGCCGCAGCCGCAACGCTTTCGGCGGGTTTGGTCATCTGGGCAGCGGTTTGGCATGCGCGCTCGACGTAATCCGGGGCCAGAATGGTGCGCAAGTCTGCGACCAGCGACTTCTGGGTAGTGGCCGCAAAGCGCCGCACGGTACCCACCTTCAACTGTTTGAGCGCCGCCCCCCAGTACGGCTGATCGGCCAATAACCAGAGGATCAGCGCGGGGACGCCGGCGCGCAATCCTGCGGCCGTGGTGCCTGCGCCCCCGTGGTGCACGACTGCGCGGCAGGTCGGAAAGATCGCCGCATGATTCACCGCCTTCACCACCTTGACGTGCTCGGAATGGGGCAGGTTGTCGAAGTCACTCCAGCCGGCACAAACCAGCGCTCGCTCACCCAGCTGCGCGCAGGCCGCGCTGATGATTTCGAACGTATCGGCCGGTGATCCGATCGCGATGCTGCCGAATCCGAAGAAGATCGGCGGTGTTCCCGCGGCGATCCATGACGCAACATCCTCATCGGCGTCGGTGGACAATTCCATTGTCAACGCGCCGACAAAGGGCCGTTGGTCCTTCCATTTCGTCCATTCGGCGGCCAGGCCGGGAAAACAGATTGCGTCGTAGGCCTGGATTTCCAGCGATCCGCGTTCGGTGATCCGCTGCGACGCGGGGCCGGTTGCCCGCGGCAACCCCAACTTTCGGCGCTGTGCGTCCTCGACCTTTTTCGACATTCGCCAACCCAGCCAGAGATCCATCGATACCCCGAGACGGACCAGCGGCGCCGGCAGGAACGGCACGAGGTGTCCGTTGACCCGCGCCGGGACGTACTGATAAGTCGCCAGCGGAATGTTGTAGAACTCCGCGACATTGGCGGCGGGCTGCTCGAAACTCTGGCCGGTGAACAGTAGGTCGGCGCCGTCCGTCAGCGACATCAGCGTCGTGCTGATCTCCTCCCAACACTTGGCGATGGGAGAACTCACTTCGCGCGCCGACTCAACGAGGTCTCGAACCTTCCAGAAGCTGCTGGACAAGCGGGTCCAGAATTCCCGGTGTGCCTGCAGCCACTCCCGCGTATCCAGCCCGTAAGCCACCACCGGAAGCCCAGCTGATTTGACGAAGTCCACCAGGTCGGGTGGGACAGCCATGCATACGTCGTGTCCACGGCGCACCAACTCGCGGCCGACGGCGGCGCCGGGTTCGACATCACCGCGACTTCCATAGCTTGCCAGCACAATTTTCATGGCAGAGAACCCCAGCCTTTCTCTGCCATTCCCGCGAGCCGACTGCTATCGGTATTCTTCATTCGAGGACTACGCGAAGATGTATTGTCCGAGCGCCCAGCTTCTTTTCCCGGGAGGCGCGATCACATCGGCGGGCTTGCCATCCTTGATTAATTCGTCCTGCCGGATGATGCCCACCTGGGTTGCCTCTGTCCAAGCTTGAGTAGGCCCCGTGCCGAAATGCCGCCAAGGCATGAGGTCATCCATGATGACGAAGGTCTTGTCTGTGCAGAGCGGCATCATATTCGCAATGTCTGCCTTCGCCACGTCGTATTCATGGCCGCCGTCTATGAACACGAGGTCAAAATGCACATCTGGATTTTTGATTGTGAATTCCGGGACCGTTTCGCGCGAATCGCCATAGATCAGTTCATGCCGATTCGGGAAGTTTAAATCGATGAGCTTCTTCGCAACTTTCGTGCAAGCGCGCTTCCCTAAATCGAACGATACGACTTTGGTTTCGGGGTGTGCACTGAGAAATGCGTAACTGGAGAACCCTGCATTGAACCCTATCTCCCCGATAAGGCGGGCACCTGTGCGATGAACGGTGGAAGCGAGATACAGCAGCTGTGCCGGCGTGCTCGACCCCTCTATCGGTGGGCGTCCTCGGAGCAGAAGGTATCGCATGAGCTCACGCTGTAAGCGTTTAATGTCCTCGAGCGAAAGCGGGTTCGGAGACGAGGTCGACCCTTCTTTCTGATTCTGGACATGAGCATCTTTGGGCCTGGTCCTACGTTCTCCGAATCGCATAATGCGCACATCCTAAACTGGAATCCACGGGACCGCGCCGGAATACGGCCGCGAGTGAAAGACGCGGACGATTGGCCCTGCAAGAGTTAACCAGACTTTGCCGGCGGTCCTCTGCCAGAAACCAGGGAAGCGCCACACGCGGTCGCAGCGATCTGACCGGTGTGGTCGTCGCAACCTTCGCGTGACTTGCACGCCGCCGCCGAACCGGTGTTGCCCGACACCTCTGGTAAATCTCGGATTCTAGGTCGACAGCCTCGCAGTCGAGTTATGCTACCGGCGATTCGAGGGCCGTAAGCTGGTGCTTTGGTTTCCGCACTACGCCATGGCAAACGAACGATATAGAAAAACTGGTAAACCGGGCGAAGTTTGCCAGCGATACGAACCTGGGGATCGGGAAGTAGGTTTTCTCAACCATGAGCCGAGCAGTTGTGGCGGGCGGAGCAGGCTTCATCGGGTCGACACTCTGTGAGCGCCTACTTCTGGACGGCCATGAAGTTATTTGCCTGGATGACTACAGCACCGGTAGCCTCCGCAATATCGATCGATTGTCGCGGCTTGGTCCGTTCACACACCGCGACGTGGATGTCACGGACCCGTTCGTTATACCCGGGCCAGTCGATGTCGTAGCGCACTTGGCCAGCCCGGCGTCTCCGCGGGATTACGCCCGGCTATCAATCGAGACGCTCAAGGTCGGTTCTTTAGGCACGCTCAATTGTCTAGAACTTGCGCGCGAAAAGCAGGCTCGTTTCGTATTGGCGTCAACTTCAGAGGTGTACGGCGATCCGCACGTCCACCCCCAACCGGAAAGCTATTGGGGCAATGTAAACCCCATCGGTCCTCGCAGCATGTATGACGAGGCGAAACGGTTTGCCGAGGCCCTCACGACAAGCTACCGCAGTCGGCACGGGACAAACACCGGCATCGCGCGGATCTTTAATTGTTATGGGCCGCGAATGCGGCCCAACGATGGCCGTGCTATTCCAACGTTTATTTGGCAGGCGCTGCATGACGAACCGCTGACCGTAGCCGGCGACGGCAGGCAGACGAGGTCTGTCTGCTACGTCGACGACCTGGTGGCGGGTCTGGTGTGCCTCATCGAATCTGATGCGCCCGGCCCGATAAATATCGGGAATCCCGAGGAAATCTCGATGATGGAATTGGCCAAACGCATAAGAGCCGCTGTTGGCTCGAGTTCACAAATCGAGTTGGTGCCACTGCCGACTGACGATCCGAAGATGCGCTGTCCTGATATCTCAAGGGCAGGTGAGGTTCTTGGTTGGGCGCCAACCACAAGTATGGACGATGGACTTAAAGCGACGATCAGCTGGTTCCGCGACTTAATATGATCGCGGTTCGCAGAGGGGATTGAAGAAGCGACGCGCTGTATCGCCGCGAGGGGGTTGACATTTGCGTACCGACAGCCTGAATGATGACGGGCAGAGGCGTGGTGACGCCGCCCGAATCGCTGTGGTGGGAGCCGGTTATGTCGGGCTGACGTCGGCGGCATGCCTTGCGATGCTTGGACATCGCGTCACTTGCGCTGAGTTGGACGAACCCAAGGTTCAACGTCTGAGCCGTGGCGAGGTGGATATCGTCGAACCCGGGCTCGCCGAGATTGTCGCGGAAGGCCTTGGTTCCGGACACCTTGATTTCGTGCATACCAGGGCAGTGGCGGAGGCCGTGGCCGATGCACAATTCGTGTTCTTTTGTCTGCCGACCCCGATGGGCCTGGCCGGCGACGTCGACATGACATGGTTCGACAGGGCGGTCGTCGACGTGCGCGACGCCCTTTCCGACGGCTGCGTGATCGTCAACAAGTCGACGGTTCCGGTCGGGACGGCGGCGAGGGTCGCTGCGCTGGTGGGACGATCGAACATCAGCGTGGTCTCGAACCCGGAATTCTTGCGCGAGGGTTATTGCGTCGATGATTTTCTCAAGCCGGACCGCATAGTGATCGGTTCGGACATCCCAGGTCCCGCCCAGAAAGTAGCCGCACTATACGAATCATTATCCGCTCCGACCATTTTCATGGACACCGCCAGCGCGGAACTGGTCAAGTATGCGGCGAATGGGTTCCTCGCGGCTAAGTTGTCATTCGTCAACGAAATCGCCGAATTGTGCGAACAGCTCGGCGCTGACGTCGCCGCGGTGACCAAGGGGATGGGATACGACCCTCGGATTGGCGATTCGTATCTCCGGCCGGGACCCGGTTGGGGCGGCTCGTGCCTGCCGAAAGACACCGCGGGCGTTCTGCATATCTCTAGACAGGTGGGACTCGAGCTTCCGCTTCTGCAAGCCATCATCGACAGCAACGACAAGCAGCATTTACGCGTAGTCGAACGAATCCGGGAAGCCGCCGGCGGGTCTCTGGACGGCAAGCGAATCGGGCTACTGGGCCTGACGTTCAAGGCCGGCACAAACGATCTCCGGCATTCGCCGGCACTTCGCGTTGCTGATCAGCTCGTCCGTCAGGGAAGTGAATTGATGGCATTCGATCCCGCTGTGCCTCGGGATATACCCGGAGTCACCGACGGCATCACCGTCGTGCCGGATGCCTACCAGGCCGTGCACGGCACGGATGTCGTTGTCGTACTTACCGAGTGGCCGACCTTCCGAGCACTCGACTGGGCGCGGGTAGCCGACTTGATGGCCGGACAGACCATTGTGGACACCAGAAATCTTCTCGATGTCGATCTGCTCTCGGCGTGTGGCATCAAATCGCGCGGCATCGGTCGATGATGCCGACGGCTAGGGGGCGCGTTATTCGATCTCACCCGTGAGATCGAAGTCGGCTAATGTGCGCGCGGCGACCTCGCGCAACGCGGGCTTTGTGTTCTCGGCGCCTGGTTGGTAGGCGACGACGGTGATGAAGACTCTGTCGCGGAGGCGCCAGCACTGCATTCTCGTCATGCCCCCAGCCTGTTCTAGCGATCGTCGCGTTTCGTTTTGTCCGATCGCTCGGGCGGTGGCGTACTCGGCGTCGGTGCCATCGAGTCGGCACACTACCGACCCGAGATCGCCCAGATTCGAACAGAACACGGGAAGATCCGGATCGCCGACCACCATTACACTCGACAGTCGATTCAACGCCCGCCTCGGTGCGAACTGGGTGAGCCAAAGAAGATCAGTCGATCCGTCTGGCATTTCCCGCATATCGATCAGCGCCTTCTTGATGGCGGCGCGAACGTCGCCCAGGTAATCCGTGACGCGTTCCGGGTCAACGGTGACGCGTGCGAACGACATCGCGTTCGCGCGATTATCACCCTCCGTACGGTCACTCATCGGAAGTTGCAGGGTAACCGCGCCGTCACTCGCACGGCGGCGTCCGAGATGCTCTCCAAGCTTCACCGCCAACGCGGCCATCAATGCGTTACTCGTTCCGCCAAGGACTTTCGCACGGCTGTTCCATTCGTCGATGTCGATGTGCATGGTGATAGTCGGCACGATGACGCTCTCATCGCCATCACCGTCGGATAGCGCGACGGGCCGCGGTACTGGTTGTTCGGCGATCTGGTTACGGTGGCGACGTGCCGTTTTGGCCGCCGCCCTGAGCTCGTGTCGGTGACGACCGGCCAGTTTGGCCAGCGCAACAAGCGCGCGGGTGGCCTCGGGCACATCTAACGCTGTCAGGCGGACGTCCTGAGCCGCCGCGCGCAGGCGCGAGCGTGAGCTCGGCGGCGGGAGACCGAGGTTGCGTGTGTTTCCCATAACCGCATCGATGAGCACGGCGATGACCCCAAGACCGTCGAGAAGGCAGTGGGAGATGACAAGGCTCACCGCTGTCGAGCCGTCACTGAGGGGAAGGACGCCGAGATGCCAGCCCGAACTCGATTCCGGATCAGTCGGCAGCTGTGAGCGTTCATCGGCCCAATCACTGACGTCAGCGCGTGGACGTGCGCACGTAGCGACATCGATGTCCGCAGGCTCGCGGTACGAGACCCACCGGTGGCGAGCGAACGGGAGCGGCGAACACTCAATGCGCCGTCCTAGTAACCCATGACCGAGATTGTGGTTGAATCGTTTGAGCCCCTCGAAATCGACCGCGTGCTCATATACCCATACAACCTGCACGACTTGCTTTTGCTCGATGGCGCGTTGTCCCCTGAAAAACGCGTGGTCGAGCATCGCGAGCCGATTATCGGGCTGCGCATCGCCATTCGACGAGCCGCTGCTGGAGGATGTACGTGCAGAACGCAGCCGAACTGCCATTGGTCAGCCTCCAATAAGTCGGATCGATTCGCCCCTGACGTTAAGAACGCGGGCCTCGTAACGTCGAGCCAATTCACCACATGAGAGTAGCCGACTCGGCACGCAAACTCGGCGGCCATGCGGCCGACATCCGACTATGGCGGAGACTGCACCTGCCGAGATTTGCGCGGACGTCAACTCGCCCGGTGACCGGTGATGTCAGAACTGACGCGAACGTCTGAAACCGCCGTCTGATCAGCGATTTGCGTCCCCAGTGTCGGCGGTGCGCTCTTGAGGGTCGTTTGCCGAACCAATTTGCCAAAAGGTCGTCCTGACGCTGCAGAAGTTGGCTTAAACTGACGCAATTGCGCACTCTCGGCGAAAGGCGAAGCTCGTGGGACTTATAGACCGCCTGAATTACCACCCGATCATTTGGAACCTCGGCTACAAGACCCAGAAACGTAGTTATCGCACTATTACTCGCCGATTCGGCGCCGACGACGTGGTGTTCCTCAATTACGGCTACGAGGAGGATCCGCCAATGGCGATTCGTCTGGATGCCTCCGACGAACTTGACCGTTTCCCCATCCAGCTTTATCACTGCACAGCGACCCAGTCGGGTGATCTGACCGGCTTGCGAGTGCTCGAGGTCGGGTGTGGCCATGGCGGCGGCGCCGCCTACCTCTCGCGCACGTTGCGCCCGGCGGGGTACACGGGACTGGACCTGAACGCAACCGGAATCGAGTTCTGTCGCCAACGCCACCAGCTGTCGGCCTTGGAGTTCGTCGAGGGCGACGCCCAGAATCTTCCTTTTCCCGACCAGTCGTTCGACGCGGTGATCAACGTCGAATCCTCGATTCACTATCCCGACTTCCGCCGTTTCCTCGCCGAAGTGGCGCGCGTCCTCCGTCCCGGCGGACACTTGCTCTACGCCGATGGCCGGTTCGCTCCGCACATCCCGGACTGGGAGGCGGCGCTGGCAGATGCGCCTTTGCAGATGCTTTCGCACAGGGACATCAGCGCGAACATCGTGCGCGGGATGGATCGAAATTCTCAGCGTTGGCAAGAGGTGCTTGATCGCCACAATTCGAAGTTGATGCGCGCAACCTGTCAATTCGTACAGGGTTCGAAGGTTTACCGCGACCTGAAGAGCGGGGAGTTCTCCTATCGCATGTACTGCTTCGCCAAAGCATAAAGCGTTGCGGCCGTTGACTCCTGGCTAGAGTTGGTCGGCGTCCATGGCGTTCTTGACTTGCTGTGCGTGCGCCACCTGTTGCGAGGTGTAACCGATGAACAACACCACTCCGCCCACCAGGACGATGACGCCCGCCAACCACAGCAGGCCGTAGGTGATGCCTTGATCCAGCGCGTTCAACTGTGTGGCGGTCATATTCTTCGCTGGGCCGGTGGTGCCGCCAAGGGACAGCGTGCGCCAAGTGATCGCGACCTGGATGACCGCCAGAACAATCGGGCCGCCGAGGTTCTGCAGCATCAGCGCGATCGCAGAAGTCGGTCCGATCCGGTCGGGACCCACGCTGGCGATGACGCACAGGGACAACGGAACGTTGGCGATGCCGATACCGATGGCGGCGACGATGAGCGGCAGCACCAAGTTCGGGAAGTACAGCACGCCACGGGTCAGGGTCGAGCCGTACAACATTGCCGCAAGTACCAGGCTGCCTCCGCCGATCATCACCACGCGTGGTGAGAACCACCTCACCAGTTGCGACGACGCGGCCGTCCCGATGGCTACCGCGATGGCGAATGGAATGAAGGCAATGCCCGCACGCAGCGCGCTGTAGCCCATGATGTCCTGGACATAGATCGCGAGTAACACGATCAGGGCGAAGAGCACTCCACCGCACAGGAAGATCGCAGCGAAAACCGCCAGTCGGTTGCGGTCACAGAACAGACTGAACGGCACGATGGGATTCTCGGTCCGGCGCTCCACGAGCACGAATGCGACACACGCTGCCAGGACCGCCACGCCGGAACCGATCGCCACGGCCGACGACCAGCCCTTCTCCGGTGCCATCGTGAAGCCGAAAACCGCAGTGGTACAGATGAATGTCGCCAGCACAGCTCCTGCAGCGTCGAGCTTCATCCGCTCCCGCTGGGATTCGCGCAGGCCGATGCTCGCCAGATAGAGCACGAGCAGGCCGAGTGGCAGATTCACGAAAAATGCCAGGCGCCAAGACACTTCGGTGAGCGCTCCACCCAACACGAGACCCATCACCGATCCGATGCCGGTCATGGCGCCGAAAACCGCCATCGCGGCGTTGCGCAACGGGCCTTTCGGGAACGTCGTCGCCATCAGCGCGATGCTGGTCGGTGCAATGATCGCGGCGGCTACCCCTTGGAGAAGCCGGGCGGCCACGAGGGCCACACCGTCCCAGGCGATGCCGCACAGCGCGGAGGCGATGATGAAAAGCGTGACGCCGATCAGGAAGATGCGCTTCCGCCCGATGGTGTCTCCCAATCGACCGCCGAGCAGCATCAGACCGCCGAAGGTCAGCACGTAGGCCGTGATCACCCAACTCCGCCCGGCGTCCGACAAGCCGAGTTCATTTTGGATCTTCGGGAGCGCGATCACTGCGATGGTGCCGTCCATCAAGGACAGCAATTGTATTCCGCCGATCGCCGTAACCGCGGCGACGAACCAGCGCGGCGGCCGACTCGAAACCTTCCCGCTTTTCAGTTGCGATTCCTCATGCACGCGGGTCGCTTGTTCAACGTCCTGTGTCCAGCGAGGCAGTGGCGGTATTGTCTGCTCTCCATCGTTGACAGGCGCCATGGCGGGCAACCCTACCGCAATCTTAAATTGTTAGCCGCGTACATTGCGGACCAATATTCCCGCTCATCGGGTTAGTCCAGTGCGCCCGTCATTCTGTGGGATGTGCAGGTCGTCGCTTCAAGCCCAACGAACGGCATTGTTTTCGCTCTCCGATCGCAATGCTCCGACGGAAGCATCAAGCGGGCCGGCAGCATGGCGCGCGGCTGACGGTCGTGTGTGACGAAGCGAAAGCGTCAGCTTATGTCACTCCGGCGGGGCGAGCTAAAAAATCGAGAACGTACATGCCTGTTGCGCTCAACCCGCTTCTGTATCTAGCCATTTGGTTTCGGGATGCAATCGGTGGACGAGAAAGTTGTCGTCAGGGAAGCGCCAGGGCCAAGGCCCGTCCCCGCAGCGGGGTGTGTCAGAATGATCGATCGCTAGGCAGTATCGGCGGTTCGGTTTCTTAGCGGCCGACCTGTCAGGAAACTGATCGACACTCGCCCTGTTTGCAATATTATCTGCCCGCGTATAACCGCGGTCTTGGATTCTAGCGGTGCAGGGCGCTACCTGCCGACTTCTGGATTCGAGGTCGGTTGGGAGAGTGCCGGGTGATTTTGCTGAGCTGGGGGACACGGCGTATTGGAAAGTCTAGAATCATTGCCGGTAGCATTGGCATCTGAGATAGGGGCAGTTTTGACGGTGACCGATCGCGATGTGCGATCTCTCTACCTCGACCTCATCCGACGCAACTTGACCAGATATGGAATGCACGAGCGAACGCCCGCGCAGTGGCCAATGAGGCGCCGACTCCTTCTTAAAACCGTCAACGCTGTTATGCCGATGCTCAATCGCGCGAGCCCGTTCGGCCAGAGCAAGCGCGATCTGGGCTTGGACTGGCCGGCGGCTGCAGAGACGATGATCGGAATGCAGAGGCTGACCAGTCTGCAGCGTTGCGTCGAGACGGTCCTGGAGGACGATGTCCCCGGCGATCTGGTCGAATGCGGGGTGTGGCGCGGAGGGGCTTGCATCCTGATGCGTGCGGTCTTGGCGGCTTACGGCGATGAGACTCGCTCCGTGTGGCTCGCCGATTCGTTCGCGGGCCTGCCTCGCCCGGACACTGAAAACTACGAGGCCGACAAAGGCCTGAGGCTGGATCTGTTTTCGGGCATTCTCGGAGTGCCGGAAACGGAAGTCCGAGCGAATTTCGAGCGCTACGGGTTGCTTGACGAGCAGGTCCGCTTCCTTCCGGGTTGGTTCAAGGACACCCTGCACGATGCGCCGATCGGCAGCATCGCGGTGTTGCGGCTGGACGGTGACCTCTACGAATCAACGATCCAAGCGCTCGAGGCGCTTTACCCGCGACTGTCACCCGGGGGGTTCTGCATCATCGACGACTATGCGATCCCTGCATGTCGGGAAGCTGTCGCAGATTACCGTGAGAAACAAGGGATATCGGCAGAGATCGTTGACATCGACGGCACTGGTGCACTCTGGCGAAGATGAGCACGATTTGGTCAGATCGCTCAGGACCTGAGCTTCGGCATCAAGGATCGGCGTCGAAGCGACCTTGACCAGGATGCGACGACGGTCTGCGGTTTCTCGTCTCGTGCGTTGCCCTGCACAGCGGCAATAACACGTGCGACGTTCTCCGGCGCCATGTGGTCGTGCACCGGCAGGGAAACGATTCGCGAGCAGATTTCGTCAGTATCGGTGAGGTCGGCCGACCTCACGAGCTCGGGGTTGGCGAGAAAGAAGGGCTGCCGGTGTTGCGGCGGGTTGTAGTAGTCGTGGGCCCGGATCGCGTTCAGGCGCAGGCTGGCGAGCACTGCGGCCTTCTGGTCGGCGGACTCGCAGCACGCGCTGGCGAAGCACATCGAAGACGCGTCAGCGTTGGGCTGGAACTGCAGACCGATGCCCGTGAGCTCGGCGCGATAGTTGTCGAAGACGGTGCGGCGGCTTGCCAGGCGCTGATCCAGCCCGACGAGCTGGCGAAGGCCGATGGCGGCGCAGAGTTCCTGCATCTTTCCGTTGAGGCCGAGGTGCGTGCACCCGCGCCCGACAAAACCGAAGTCCGAGAATCTTCGCGCCTGCTCGACCAACCGTGCGTCACGCGAGGCCAGTGCACCACCCTCGCCGATGGCGAACGGCTTGGTCGCATGGAAGGAGAAGATCTCGCAGGCGCCGCGTCCGCCGAGGCGCTGACCGTCCACGTAGGCCGAACCGAAGCCGGCCGCTGAGTCGATCACCAATGGAAGGTCCCACTTGGCGGCGAGGTCTTCCCAAGCACCGATCTGGGGGTTGCCCACGCCAAATACGTTGGCGTGCAACATACCGGCAATTTGATCGCGGGCGCGCTCCAGCACGGCGCCCGCCGATCGGATACTGGGTTGCCACGTGTCGGCGTCGATGTCGATGAACCAGGGCCGATAGCCGGCCCACAGCGCGGCGTGCGCCACGGCGACGAAGGTGAATGACGGCATCAACAGATAACGGTCACGACCTCCTGGACCGACGGCGGCGTGAATTGCGGCAATGAGCGCCTGGGTGGCATTTCCGAACGTGGCCACTTGGATGTCAGGCCCGAGGTATTCACCGGCGGCTCTGGCGAAATTTCGCTCCTTGGGGCCGAAGTTCGTGAACCAATTGTTGTTGACGATCTCGTCGAACTCGCCGGCAAGCTCCCTACCTGAAGGAAAACGCGGGCGGATAAAGGGAATCTCAGGCGGCATAAGACCACCCGTCCTGAGCGCTCGGCACCGATGCTGCAGTGGCCAAAACGCGGTGTTCATTCTCGTTGACGGAGTCGAGGTCAGCCATAATGTTCCCTCAGCGTCATGGCGGTACAGCAAACAAGTCCCGCGATTTGCTCACCTTACCTCCCGTTCGCCTTAAATGTTTGCCATAATTCGACTTACGTTTCGTTCGCGTCTCTCGTCAATTTTTGGGCGGCCAATTCATAGCAATTACAGCAGCTGCTTGCGTCATTGGTGTTTGCGCAAAAATCAACGAGCACGTCAATGCGCGACCGGAAGAAAGGTTGCTGTCTCTGAGAGCAGGCGATAGCACGGTCATATAGTCGCGTCGGATAGTTGGTACCGCAACCTTTGGGTATGCAAAATTTGACATCGCAACTATCTGCGACCACGTGTGCGGGGCCGCTGGTGGTACGACGGTTGGAGCGCAGGAGAGGGCCGCCGTTCTCCCAGCACGCCGGCAGGATTGATTCGAACTGTTTCTGTCGACGGCCCGCCGTCAGTTAGCCCACGTGCTGCAAGCGAGCGAACTCCTCGACGAGATCAGCCGTTGCCACAACGCTGTCGGCCGATTTGGTCATCCTGCTGCCGACTTGGCGGGCCCGGTCGACGTAGTCCCGGGCCAGAATGGTGCGCAGATCCTCGACCAGCGACTGCTCGGTGGTGGCTGAAAAACGCCGGGCGGTACCGACCTTCAATCGTTTAATCGCCGCTCCCCAGACGACGTCATCGAGCAGCGTCCTGAGGATCAGCGTGGGCACTCCGGCGCGCAGACCCGCTGCCGTGCTCCCTGTGCCGCCGTGGTGCACGACCGCGCGACAGGACGGAAAGATCGCCGCATAATTCACCGCGCTCACTATCTTGACGTGCTCGGCATGGGGGAGATCGGTGAAATCACTCCAGCCGGCGCAGACCACCGCCCGCTCGCCCAGTTGCGAGCACGCCCCGGTGATCATGGCCAATGTGTCGGCCGGCGATCCGACTGCGATGCTGCCGAATCCGAAGAAGATCGGCGGCGACCCGGCGGCAACCCAGGAGGCGACCTCCTCATCGGCGTCAGTCGGCAATTCCATCGTCAAAGCGCCGACGAAGGGCCGTTGGTTCTTCCATCTCGCCCAATCGGCGGCCAGCCCGGGAAAGCAAATCGCGTCATAGGCCTGGATTTCCAGCGATCCGCGATCTGTGATCCGTCGCGACGCCGGGCCGGTTGCCTCGGGGAGTCGCAACTCACGGCGCTGGGCGTCCTCGACCTTCTTCGTCCTGCGCCAGCCCAGCCAGTGGTCCATCGATATTCCGAGACGGATCAGCGGCGCGGGTATGAACGGCACGAGGTGGCCGTTGACTCGCGCTGGAGTGTAATGATAAGTGGCCAAAGGAATCTCGTAATATTCCGCGACATTTGCAGCGGGCTGCTCGAAAACCAGGCCGGTGAATATCAGGTCGGCGTCGTTCGACAGCGACATCAGTGTCGTGCCGATCTCCTCCCAGCATCGGGAAACCGGCGCCCACACCTCCTCCCACAACTTGCGCAACTCGTTGATCTTCCAGAAGTTGTGGAACAAGCGCGTCGAGAAGTCGCGGTGCACCTCCATCCATGCCCGAGTATCGAGACCGTAAGCCTGGGCCGTAAGCCCCGCCGACTCCGCGAAGTCCAGCAGGTCGGGCGGGACCGCCACGCGTACGTCGTGGCCGCGGCGCAGCAACTCGCGGCCGACAGCGACCCCGGGCTCGACATCGCCGCGGCTCCCATAGAACGCCAGCACGAATTTCATCGAAGAATCGTCGCTACGACAGGGTGAGCGGCTGGCGGCTGACAATCACCCAGATCGTGCCGCGATTACCGAAATCGCTGTATGCCGCCGCGCTGATCGTCGGTTTGCTGCGTTCAAAGAGCCAGCGGTAGTCCTCGTGTGGGTTGTAGATATGAAAACCCCTGTCCTCGAACGTCTTCAGCGTGGCTTCGATATTCGGCTCTTTCGCCAGCAAGGCCACGACAAGTTGCGGATGTGTGAACTTGTCGGGGATTTCCGGCGCTACCTCCGCCTCTGCGCCCTCGATGTGGAGCTTGATGAACGAGACGTTTCCTGCCTCGCTGCCTACGATCGAGCTCAACGTGTCTGCGGGGACCTGCACGGGAATCCATGTCGACCCGAATTGCCTGCGGTCCCGCTCTCCCTTGGCAGGTGGGTTCAGCCGGCACAACGCGTCATTGTGCGGATGGAGGTACAAGGTGAGCTCGCCCTTCTGCCCCGCGCATGCCGCGACGACAACCTCGACGTTGTCGGTGGCGCCGTTGAGTTCAAGATTGGCGCGCAACCGCTGTGCATTGTCCGGTGCCGCCTCGATCGCAATGACTTTTCCTGACGCACCCACCCGCTGAGCGAGCAACAGGGAGTAGTAGCCACAGTTGGCGCCGGCGTCGACACATACATCCCCCTCGCGCACATGTTCCAAGATGAACTCGGAAAGCACTGGCTCGAATACGCCGCGGTAGCGCAAGATCGAGTTGAGCCAGGCGCCCCCGGGCCCGGCAACGAACTTCGTCCCGTATCGCGACTCGACCGGAGTCTCGTCCTCCTCGATACCGAGCCTCGGCAGCAGCAGCTGACATCCGCTCACGTATAGAGCCTTGGCCATCCACGGGACGTGGTCCTGGTCCACGCAAGCTCGCATCGATCGGACAAGGGCGCCGCGCCCACGTTCCTTGACGGAGTCGAGAGAGGTCATTCCATCTTTCCTTCAGGTAGCTACGGCCGGGCCATCGCACATTATGGAATGAGTTCGGCAACCCTGCAGTCGAATTGCAAAGGTTTGCCGCGGATAATATTCACGCGGCTGACAGTTGCTGCCACCGATCGCTGACATGCCAGCGCTATTCGCAGCTGCAACCGCTCGTCGGTTTTGTTGTCCTTGCTGCCACAGAGGGAGGGCTGGCGTTGCTTATGTACCATCAGTCGTCTCATTCATAGGCCAGTCTGATGGCCCTTCAGCCGCGAATTAGACACGGGAACGGGGCTACAGTGCCACTTCGGCGGATGCCGACAAGTAATCAGAGGTTAGTATTTTCGCGATGAAATTTGTGCTGGCGTTTTACGGGAGTCGCGGCGACATCGAACCCTGTGTAGCGGTGGGTGCTGAGTTACTCCGGCGCGGGCACGACGTGCGTATGGCCGTCTCGCCTAACTTGGTGGATTTCGCGGAATCGGTGGGATTAGCGGCGGTGCCATACGGACCGGATGCACAGGTTTGGCACGCGTTGCACCGCGACTTCCTGACGCATATATTCCGCTACTTCTGGAAGGTCAGGGATCTGGTCAAGTTGGGGCGCGAAGATTGGCGAATGTTCGGTCAATTCTGGAGAGAGGCCAACACGACGGTGAAGTCGCTTGCGCACGAGGCCGATCTCCTGTTCACCGACGCCGGGTTCGAGCAGCCCATCTTCAACATCGGCGAGTACTTCGACATTCCTTTGGCGACTCTCCACACGTCCCCGTTGCAAGCGAGCGACCGGTATGCACCGATACGATCGCCGCTGGTTCGCCTCGCAGAGAAGATTTTCAGGCAGCTGGTTTCGCGCCTGGAGAAGAGGCTGGACGAGGCGCAGCGCAGGGAACTCGGTCTGCCGGACGCAGTAATTCCGCCGGCGCGGCGAATCGCCGAGCGCAAGCCGCTGGAAATCCAGGCCTACGACGAAGTCTGCTTCCCGGGGTTAGCCGATGAGATGGCGAAATGGGATGGCCGGCGTCCCATGGTCGGCGCGCTGACAATGGAAATGCCAACCGACGCCGACGAAGAGGCAGCGTCGTGGATCGCGGCAGGCACACCGCCGATCTTCTTCGGGTTCGGCAGCATGCCAGTGAAGACGCCGGCCGATACGCTCGCCACGATCGGTGCGGTGTGCGCAGAGTTGGGTGAGCGTGCCTTGGTGTGCGCGGCTGGAACAGATTTTGGTCAGATTGAGCACCTGAACAATGTCAAGGTGGTAGACACTGTCAATTTCGCGGCGATCTTCCCGACTTGCCGCGCGGTGGTGCACCACGGTGGCACGGGAACCACCGCGGCAGGCTTGCGCGCAGGCGTTCCTACGTTGATCCTTTCGACATGGCTGGACCAGATCCTCTGGGGAGATCAGGTCAGAAGGCTGAAAGTTGGTACCAGCCGGCCTTTTTCGAGCACGACGCAGGAATCGCTCGTGGCGGACTTGCGCACCATTCTCGCCCCCGACTATGTCACCCGGGCGCGTGAATTCGCCCCACGGATGACAAAGCCCGCAGAGAGCATTGTGGCCGCTGCGGACCACGTGGAAAACTTCGCCCGCTCACGTCGTGCCGGCTGACCGGACTCCTGTCTTGAGCGAGCAGCGGGGAGGCCCTATTCGAGTCGGCATCCTGGGGGCAGCGCGCATCGCACCCTTGGCACTCGTCAACCCGGCTAGGGAGAGTGCCGAAGTAGAGGTGGTCGCAGTGGCGGCGCGCGATGTCTCTCGCGCGCAGGGTTTCGCCGCCAAACACTGCATTGCCCGCGTGCACGACAGCTATGAGGCGCTGATCGCCGATCCGAATGTGGACGCGGTCTACAACCCGCTGCCAAACGGCCTGCACGGCAGATGGACTCGCGCAGCGCTTGCCGAGAAAAAGCATGTGTTGTGCGAGAAGCCGTTCACCGCAAACGCCACCGAGGCCGGCGAGATCGCCGACCTGTCAGCGAAGTCGGACCGGATAGTGATGGAGGCATTCCACTACCGCTACCATCCGCTGGCCCTGCGGATTGAGCAGATCATCGCGTCGGGGGAGCTGGGCACGTTGGAGCGGGTGGAGTCGGCCTTCTGCTTCCCGCTACCGAAGTTCTCCGACATCCGCTACGACTATGCCCTTGCCGGCGGCGCGACGATGGATGTTGGATGTTACGCAGTCCACATGGTTCGTACCTTCGGTGGGTCGACGCCGGAAGTTGTATGGGCACAGGCGAAATTGCGTAATCCTGATGTCGACCGGGCTATGGTCGCCGAGTTGCGCTTCGCGGCCGGACACACCGGGCGCATTCACTGTTCGATGTGGTCGTCGAAATTGTTCGAGTTGAGCGCCAAGGTGGTCGGCGATCGCGGGGAAGCGCGTCTGCGTGTGCTCAATCCCGGGGCACCTTTTCGCCGACTGTCCATTAGATCCGCCGAAGGTAAACGTTTAGAGCACTTTCCGCGGCGCGCCTCGTACGCCTATCAGCTCGACGCGTTCGCCGCGGCGATACTTCGTGGCGAGCCGGTGAAGACGACGCCGCAAGACGCGGTTGCGAACATGACAGTCATCGATTCGATCTATCGCGCCGCCGGTCTGCCGCTCCGTAAGCCGGCCTGAACATCGATTTCAGCTCGCGAAATGTGCGTTGCCGATGTGATCGGCAACCCGTAATGCGTTGGCGGCAACCGTCAGACTTGGGTTCAAACCGGTGCTGGAGGGAAAGAACGAGCTGTCCACCACGTAGAGGTTGTCCACTTCGTGCGCCCGATTGTGTTGGTCGAGCACACTGGATCTCGGATCGACGCCGAAGCGGCACGTACCACAAACATGGGCGATTGCCGCGTTGTCCTCGGCACCTCGAAGTGTGACCTTGCGAAACGGCTTGAACACTTCTTTCAATTGCCGCAGGAACACTGCGCGGCGCTCGATCTCGCTGGCGTGAAGACGGTATCGAATCTGCAGTCGCTGACGGCCATCCGGCCCGACCGGATCGCCCGGCAGAACGCGGTTGTCCAGATAGGGCAGATCTTCCATCAGCGGCGCCAGCACCAGCCCGCCATTGAAGAACCGCTCGTAGACGCGGCGCGCCAACGGGCTGGCCAGGCGCAGCGCCTTCGGCCGCAAGCCGGGTTGATTCGTCAGCATCTCCATCGGCGGCATCGAGCCGAACGACTGCACCGTGCCATACTTCTGCCCGTCCCAGAAGTAGAAATCGTTGAGTCCGATCTCCTTGTTCGGGGTCGTGGCGTTGCCGTCGGAGTCCGGCCAGATTTCGATCAGGTCGATCAGATGACGCATCAAGTTGCGTCCCACCAGGTCCGAGCCGTTGGCCAATCCGTTTGGCCAGTCGCCCGAGCGAGAGTTGAGCAGCAAGATCGGTGTGACCAGCGCGCCGGCCGCCAGCACGACCACCTTGGCCGTTAGGGCCAGCGCGCCTGAACGGTCCTCGCAAATAACCCGCCGGACCCCAGTGCGGTCCGCCTCTAGGCGCACCGCACGACATTCCGGCAAAAGCTGGGCCCCGTGCTCGGTGACGGCGGGCAGCACACAATTGCGGCCCGCGTCGCCCTTGCACGACCGCTCACACAGATAGCTGTGACAGGAGGCGCAACCATCGAGATATTCGCAGGCCATGGGTAAGTGATAGGGGTGCAGGCCGCGCCCTGTCAGGTAGTCGACCAGCGGCTGGTTGTCCGCCGAAAAGGCGGGTGCCGGAGGCAGATTGACGTGAACCGCCTCGCTTCGCAGTGGATCAGGCTGGCCGTGGACACAGAGCAGTTTCTCGGCCTCCGTGTACCACGGATGCATCTGGTCGTACGTGATCGGCCAGGCCTCCGGGACGGTGGACTCACCGGGGTTGCGGAAATCCTGCCGCGGAGTGAAATCGCGAACGAAGAACCGCTCGCAGACCATGCCGTAGATGGCCGATGATCCCCCGGTACCGCTGCCGATGAACGGCACGAACCGTCGTGAGAAGCGCCCACTGATGTCTTCGATCTCATCAGTTGAGCGGCCGGCCCTAGCCAGGACGTCGTAGTAGTGCTCAGTCGAACGGGCCGCAATCGGTTCGGCCACTTCTGGCAGCACCGAGCGAATCGTGCCAGGCGCGCCGGGTAAGGTCGAGCGCCCCTTCTCGACGAACAGCACCCTACGGCCTGAACGGGCGAGCGAGTAGCCCAGCGTTCCGCCGCCCATTCCGGTACCCACTACAATGACGTCCCAGACAACGCGTTCCGCTTCGCGTGCGCTTAGCTCGCCGATAGCCAAAATCGAGCTCCTAAGTGGATGACGGTAAACGCTTCGCCTGGTTCGCGAATCACGAAATTACCACCCGCTTCACTTACTCAGCTCGCGTGGAGAAGTACCGCGCATGCCATAACGAACGGCAAAGCCGAAGCTAATGGCCGAACGCTTAGTCGGCTCTGGATAACCCGGGGATAATGGCGGGCGCCCACGACGGCAACCGCATTGAGAGAGCGAAGGTACTCGGCAATGAAGTTTGTGCTGGCCAGCTACGGAACGCGCGGTGATATCGAGCCGTCGGTCGCCATCGGCTGTGAATTGCAGCGTCGGGGGCACGACGTGCAGATGGCCGTCCCGCCCGATCTGATCGGCTTCGTCGAGGCCGCTGGGCTTGCGGCTGTCGCCTATGGGCTGGAGACAAAAGCTTGGTTGGACGCGTACCGCGAATTTTGGACGACTGTCTTCAAGAACGTCTGGCGGATTCAGGAGCTTCGCAGGTTGTGGCCGGAACTGTGGCAGCCGCTCAGCCAGTGCCGGCAGGAGATCAACTCGACGCTGACGTCACTCGCCGATGGCGCCGACCTGTTGTTCACGGGTCTCAGCTTCGAACAGCCGGCGGCCAATGTTGCCGAATCTTTCGATCTCCCGTTGGCCACGCTGCATTACCTTCCGGTGCGCGCCAACAGTCACGTGCTGCCGTTTCCGCCCGGGCTTCTTGGCCGAGCCGCGATGTCGGCATACGACTGGGTGGGTTGGTGGATGGACAGAAAGCTCGAGGACGCGCAGCGTCGCGAATTGGGCTTGCCGAAGTCGACAGCGCCGGCCTCGAAGCGCATTGCCGAACGTGGATCGCTGGAGATTCAGGCCTACGACGACGCGTGTTTTCCCGGGCTGGCCGCTGAATGGGCGCGAACGAAAGGCCAACGGCCTTTCGTCGGTGCGCTGACGATGGAGCTGTCAACGCCTTTCGACGAGGAGGTCGCCTCGTGGATTGCCGCGGGAGAACCGCCGATTTTCTTCGGGTTCGGCAGCATGCCGGTCGAGGCACCGGCTGACACGCTTGCCATGATCAGCGCAACGTGTGCGCAGTTGGGGGAGCGTGCACTGATCTGCGCCGGCTGGAGTGATTTCGGCGACGTCTCGCAGATGGATCACGTCAAGGTCGTGAGCGCGGTCAATTTCGCAGCCGTCTTCCCGCGCTGCCGCGCGGTCGTCCATCACGGCGGTGCGGGCACCACGGCCATCGGGCTGCGCGCCGGGGTCCCGTCGTTGATCCTGTCGATGGATGTCAACCAGACGGTATGGGGAGCCGCCGTCAAACGGCTGAAGGTGGGTACCACCCGGCGGTTCTCGAGTACATCTCAGGAAACGTTGGTGGAGGATCTCCGCACGATACTGTCCCAGCACTACGTCGCTCGGGCTCGCGAATTCGCTCACCTGATGACCGCGCCCGCCGAGAGCGTTGCGGCCGCCGCTGATCTGCTGGAAGCCAAAGCTCGTGTGCAGCGCGTCGGCTGATCGCTTAACTATCAGGACTTTGGGGCTGCTCGTCGATCCACTCAAGAAGTTCATGCAAACCGTCCTGTAACTTCCACTTCGGAAGCCAGTCGAGTTTGTCGGTCGCCGGATCGATATCGCAACTCGCAGCGCGTACATCGCCGTCGCGGAATTTGGGCACGACGATCGGTTCCGGGGCATTGCACGCCGCGGCGAGGGTGCGAGCCAATTCATGAATCGTGGTCGCCGCACCCGACCCGATGTCGAGGCAGCGCGGCTCACTAGCGGGCGTGCGGACGGCGGCGAACACCGCGTCGACGACATCGTCGATGAAGACGAAATCCCGTACGATTCGGCCGTCTTCGTAGACCTCCAACTGAGCTCGCTCACGCGCCAACCGTGCAAAGAGAGTGACGATCCCTGTATATGAGTTGATCAGGGATTGGCCTGGTCCATAGACATTCTGCAGGCGCAAGATGCTCAGGCTGGTGTCGTGAGCGGCCGCCCAGGCCGAGAACATGTTCTCCTGCGCGAGTTTGGTCGCGGCGTAGATATTGGTGGGGCGGGGCTCCGTGCGGCCTGCGCGGCTCGGAAGCGGTAGCGCGGATTCGTTCTCGGGCCCCTGAGGATCCCAGACACCTGCCAGCAGCTGCGCATGGCTGCGGGGCGGTGGATAGAAAGTGTGTGTCCCACATTGCCACGCGCCTTCGCCGTAGACGGCCCGAGACGACGCGAGGACGAGCTGATCGGGCACGAGCGACGAGCGGCTCATCGCGTCGAGAAGTTGAGTCGTGCCGACGACGTTCACCGAGCCGTGGCGCGTCGCTTGGGAGAGCGATTGGCCTGTTCCGGTTTCGGCCGCCAGATGGACGATCTGCGAAGGGCGGAACAACCGAAGCACAGCGTCCCAGTCAGGGGCATGGGTGACATCGCCGGTGAAGAACCGCACGGATGACGGCAGATTGATCGGCTGACGTCCCCCGTGCACTTGCGGATGCAGGACGTCCATCACAGCGACCTCGTAATCGGCTTTGACCAGCCGGTGTGCGAGCGCGCACCCGATGAATCCCGCTCCACCAGTGACAAGCACGGATGTCGACAAGAGCAGATGCCTCCGATTTATCTGCGGAGCAAATGGGCGAACCGCACCCCGTTGCCTCGATTACGGTTGCGTTGATCGTAACGTTTGGATCTTCGATAGAGGCGAATCGGCGATTCGTACGCGAACTGAGTGCGTTCCGAGCCGAGAGCGCGGAAGTTTGGGTTATGTTGCAGCACAGGTGAGCTGGGTGGCCAGGCTTCCCGGCATTCATTCGCAATGCGAACGAAATAGGGAGTGCTCGGATTTCACGACGCGGTCGGCGCCGGCGCCAATGACCTATTCTGTAATTTCGGGAGAAACGTGCGGGTGTACTCATTCCAAGAGGCCCCTACCGTGGGGAGGATTGTCGCGTGAACCGGATCAAGGCCGTAAAGCAGGCGCTTGAAGGGCGGACAAAACCGGTCTATCTGGAGATCGGCGTCAAGCGCGGCGCCGCGTTCCGCAAGATCGCAGCCGACGAGAAGATTGCCGTTGATCCGGCGTTTCGCCTCTCGGCGCGCACGCGCCAGTCGGCCGAGGCGAAGGCCCGCGCAACACACTACTTCGAGGCGACCAGCGACGACTTCTTCGCGAGTGAGGCGGCATTTCTCGAAGAGTGCGGCATCGATGTCGCTCTCATCGACGGACTCCACACCTACGACCAGGTCCTGCGCGACATCGAGAACACGCTTCGCTACCTACGCGACGACGGAGTGATCGTCTTGCACGACTGCAACCCGGCCACTGCCTCTATCGGCTTTTCGGCGGCAGACTACGTTGCGCGGCACCGATGGTGGCAACTTCTTTGGAGCGGCGATGTCTGGAAGGCGATCGTCTATCTGCGCAGCACGCGGGATGATCTCCGAGTGGCGGTGCTGAAGTGCGACTTCGGCGTTGGAGTCGTCCGGAAGGGATCGCCCGACTCGCAGTTACCCTATTCGGCCACGGAGATCGCCGCACTTGACTATGCCGATCTCGCGGCGAACCGCCAGCGCTTGCTTAATCTGCAGCCGCCGACATACCTGGAGGAGTTCCTCGCAGCAGAGCCGCGTACATCGCCCAAGTGAATTCGGTTGACGTCGAGCGGATCTCGACGCCAAGTCTGAATGGTGCACCGGCCGGATCACCCAGAGTCAGACGCCGGATTCACTCCAGTGATGCCCAGAATTGCAGACTTGGTAATTTTGAAGGAATTTGCTGAGCCTTCTTATATTGGCTGCTTAGGGCGCAGAAAAGCGGTCATCGTTCCTCATAGCTGGTTGCTCACCATGCTTAAGCAATCCGCGATGGGACTCGCGACATGCAATATGCATCTCGGCCGCGCCAGTTTCTCAGTGGCGACTTCTTGGCGGTCGTGACGTGATCCGCTCACGTCGAGTATTTATTGCTTTCCGGTACTAACTATCCTTAGTTGGCTCGAAGCCAACGAATGTTGTCGGCAGGGCAAGTTTTCCAGTAGGGATGCGGGAGTCCGCGCCGTTGCGCGACGTGTTGTCGGCGTCTGATTTAATAGCGGGGTGACTCTGGCTGCAGTCGTACCGGTATTCTGACACCGCCTGCCACTTTGAGATGCAGCTGCGCTGCTGGTCCTATATTTGTTGCAAGCAACCAGTAGGCGCGGTCTGGAAGTTCTGACGTCGTTCAGAGTCAATAAGACGGGCAAGCATGATCTGCAAAGACGCTGTTCACGCGCATGCAATGAAACGGCTCGAGGGCAACAACAACACCGCGTTACGGGCGCGGAACTTCGTTCGAGTGATGGTGCACCAGTCGCACCGTGTCGCCCTAATGAAGATATTCAGGGAGCGAGATAGCATGGCAACTTCAAGGCGGCGTCGCGATTGGCCATTAGGCTGCTGAAATGCTGAATAATACGCGTTACGGCAAGCTAATAAGCACCTGCGACTACGAAGCACTAATGGACCATCTCTGTTGGCTCGCTAATTAACGAAGATTTCACCACTCGGAATCGAGTCTTGCCAGTTCATGGGCGAGACAACGCGGGTCTTGACGCATCACTGCTGGTCAGAGTGCATAAGCCACTACCGCTATAGTTTGCGTTGCATATCGATATTGCACTACGCTCGACCACTCAGGCGCACACAAGCAGTTTGCCGAAACCCCGGACTGACTCTGTCGGCTCCAGTATGTTTGGAACGGTTCAACAATTTCGACCAGTAGTTTGGAGCACCGTGAGCATCAATCCGTTCGACGACGATAACGGCACGTTTTTCGTTTTGGTCAACGACGAGGAGCAACACAGCTTGTGGCCGAGCTTCGCGGATGTTCCGCCGGGTTGGCGAGTGGTTTACGGAGAAGGCGACCGCCCAACATGCCTGGATTACATCGAAGAGAACTGGGCTGATATTCGGCCGAAGTCGCTGCGTGAGAGGCTAGAAGCGGACGGCGCGCTCGGCAAATAGCCAGCCTGGAGTCGGGGAGTTTTGGGGTAGATGGTGGAATTCGGCGACCGTGCACTTCCGCTCACGCGCGCGCAACTGGATATATGGCTTGCGAACGAAACGGGTCACTCGACCACTGAATGGCAAATTGGTCTGCTTGTAAGGGTCCCGGGCCCGGTTGAACGAGACGCCCTCAAATGGACGATTAACCGAGTAGTGCGGGAGGCTGAACCACTGAGGGTCGCCTGCCTCGAGTCGGAAGGTCATGTTTTCCAGAGCGCAGTCGACTACCCGGATGTAAATCTCGACTTTTATGATCTGACGAACTCGCAGGATCCTCTACAAGAAGTGCACGCCATCGCGGGCTCGATCCAGCGCACAGCGCTGCCGTTCGGTGGGCCGCTCTTCAAGTTCGCTTTGTTCGAGACCAGTCTCGATGAATCCTACTTATTTGCTTGCGTGCACCACATAGTGGCCGACGCATCGGGCATTGCGTTGGTCGGCAACCGCATTGCATCCGTCTACTCCGCTATCGTTGCTGGTGAACCGGTTCCGCCTGCCTTCTTCGGCTCGTTGCAGGACTTGGTCGACTGCGAATCGGAATACGAAGCGTCGAGCGAATATCTTGAAGACCGGACTTTCTGGGCGAATAACCTTCCGTCCGAGGGCGCTTCGCATCAGCCGTTGCCCGATTCAGACACCGAACATGACACCTATCAGTTCTCTACGCCAGTTCGACTGGATCCCGCGGTGTTGCGCCGTGTTGAAGATCTGTGCCATGCGTGGGACGTGCCTCGGGTATCCGTCATCACGGCGGCGTGCGCGCTGTTGGTCCGCGCATGGAGCGCCGAGGGCGCAGAGGTCGCGCTGGACTTCCCTGTTGGCAGGCGAGTACGACCGGAGTCCAAAACGCTTCCGGCGATGGTGGCCGGAGTCGTGCCGCTGGTTCTGACGGTGTCGCCCGCATCCACCGTCACCGGGTTTTGCCGGGACGTCGACACACGGATCCGAGAAGCGCTGCAGCATCAGAGGTTTCCTGTTCAAGCCCTTGAGCGCTCAATCCGCTCCCGCGAGGGGGTGCAGCCCGCCAACAGGGTGACAATTGATTTCGTCCCGGCTGAATTCTCATTGGACTTCGGTGGTGTCACAGCAACGGCGACGATGACCAACTCCGGCGTGGTGGGCGGCTTCGGGCTGATCTTCTCCGGCGTCGGTGACCAACTCTTCATCAACACAGTCGGGGCCGGGCATTCGCTATCACACCTCAGTGCTTCCGAAATCGCGGAACGTCTGCGGCGCGTGTTGGCGGCGATGACCGCAGATCCTCGTCGGGCATTGTCATCGATCGATCTCTTGGATCGAAACGAATACGCCGGCTTGTACGGCTGGGGGAACCGGACGGTACTGACCCAGCCCACGATGCCTGCGTCGATTCCGGTGCTGTTCGCCGCGCAGGTGGCTCGCGCACCGGAGTCGGTGGCGATTACTTGCGGGGACCGTTCATGGACCTATCGCGAACTTGATGACGCCGCGAACAGGTTGGGAAATCTGTTGGTCGCCAAGGGAGCGGGGCCAGGGCAGCGGGTCGCGTTGCTTACCAACCGGTCAATCGAAGCGATCGTGTCAATTCTGGCAGTGCTCAAGGCTGGGGCGGCCTATGTACCTATTGACCCGGCGCACCCGGACGCGCGCATCGAATTCATGCTCGCCGACGCCGCACCGATTGCGGCGCTCTGCATCGCGGGGCTGCGGTCGCGTCTCGATGGCCACGAGATTACGGTCATCGACATCGACGATCCCGGCGCCGAGAGCTACCCGCCCATAGGCCTGCCGGCGCCCGCGGCAGACGACATCGCGTATCTGATCTACACCTCGGGCACTACCGGTGCGCCCAAAGGTGTGGCCATCACCCACGACAACGTCATTCAGCTGCTCGAGTCTGTGGACGCCGATATGGAGTTGGCGGGCCAGACGTGGTCGCAGTGGCATTCGCTGGCCTTCGACGTCTCGGTTTGGGAGATGTGGGGAGCGCTGCTTCGCGGCGGCCGGCTGGTGGTGGTGCCTGAATCGGTGGCGCGTTCGCCAGAAGAATTCCATTCTCTGCTGGTCAGTGAACAAGTCACCGTGTTGAGCCAGACACCTTCGGCGTTCTATGCGCTGCAATCCGTTGATGCGCTGCAGCCCGAGCTGGCTCATCAACTGAAGCTGCAGATGGTCGTGTTCGCGGGCGAAGCTCTTGAGCCGCAACGGCTTCGAACCTGGCTGGACGTACATCCGGGGTTGCCTCGGATGATCAATATGTATGGCACCACAGAGACCACAGTGCACGCGTCGTTTCGGGAGATCGTCGAGGCCGATATCCACAGCGCTGCCAGCCCGATCGGCGTGCCACTGCCACATCTCGCTTTCTTCGTGCTGGATGAATGGCTGCATCCGGTACCTGCTGGAGTGGTCGGCGAGTTGTATGTGGCCGGTGCCGGCGTGGGCTATGGCTACATGGGCCGCTCAGGGCTGACGTCCTCGCGGTTTGTCGCGTGTGCGTTCGGCCGCCCAGGGGCGCGGATGTATCGCACCGGCGACCTGGCGTGGTGGAGCGCGGACGGCGAGCTGACCTATATGGGTCGTGCTGACGAGCAGGTCAAGATCCGCGGGTATCGCATCGAGTTGGGTGAGGTGCAGGCAGTGCTCGCCGGCATCGAGGGAGTGGATCAAGCGGCAGTGATTGCGCGTGAGGATCGCCCCGGAGACAAGCGCCTGGTCGGTTACATCACCGAGTCGATGGCCGGGGTGGTCGATCCAGCCGCAGCGCGCAGCGCAATGGCGGCGCGGCTGCCCGAGTACATGGTTCCGAGTGCCGTGGTGGTGCTCGAGGCGTTGCCGTTGACGGTCAACGGCAAACTCGACAAACGGGCTCTGCCCGCACCGCAGTATCAGGGTGCCGACGGCTACCGCGCTCCGGCGACCGCAGTCGAGGAACTTCTGGCCGGGATCTACGCCGAGGTGCTCGGAGTGGAACGGGTGGGAGTAGACGACTCGTTCTTCGAGCTGGGCGGCGACAGCATCTTGTCGATGCAGGTGGCGGCGCGGGCGCGGGCGGCCGGAGTGGTGTGCAGGCCGCGCGACATTTTCGTGGAGCACACGGTGGCCGGGGTAGCCCGGGTGGCCGCAGTGGCCGACGCTGTCGTCGACGTGATCGAGGAGGGAGTCGGGCCGGTTATGGCCTCTCCGATCATGGCCTGGCTGCGCCAAAGCAGCGGTCCCGTCGATCAGTTCAACCAGACCATGCTGCTACAAGCGCCCGCAGACGTGACACAGGCCGATGTGGCATTGCTGTTGCAGACGCTACTGGATCGGCATGCAATGCTGCGGTTGCGCGCTGATGACGACGGCGCCGGAGGCTGGGCGCTGCAGGTGCCCGAGCCCGGCTCAGTCGATGCGGGCAAGTTCCTGCAGACGGTCGACGCGATATCCGATGTCGAGTTGGTCGCGGCGCGGTCGCGGTTGAACCCGGCGGCGGGCGTGATGGTCTCGGCGGTGTGGGCGACCGAGACAAACCAGTTGGCGATGGTCGTCCACCACCTGGCGGTCGACGGGGTGTCGTGGCGAATTCTGTTGGAAGACATCAATATCGCGTGGGCGCAGTATCTCAGCGGGCAGCAGATTGTGCTGCCGGCGGGAGGCACGTCGTTCGCCCGGTGGTCAAAGTTGCTGGCAGAGCACGCACGTCATCCGGAGGTTGTCGCCCTTGCCGATATCTGGCGGCAAGCAGCGGCGGCTCCGGCGGTGTTGGCCGCCCCGCGCCCTGAACTCGACACCTATTCCACAGCTGGGCAGCTGTCGGTGGCACTGGAAGGCGACCTCATCCAGGAGTTGCTCGGCGAGGTGCCCGCGGCGTTCCACATTGGGCTGCAGGACATCTTGTTGATCGGGTTCGCATTGGCGTGGGCCGAGTTCTTGGACACTGGGGGCGCGCCGATTGGTATCGACGTGGAGGGCCATGGGCGCGCCGAGGAGTTGGCCGCTGATGTCGATTTGTCGCGCACAGTCGGCTGGTTCACTGCCAAATACCCTGTGGCGCTTAGCGTAGCGGAATTGCCCTGGTCGCAGGTGGTCGCCGGCGATGCGGCGCTTGGCGTAGTGATCAAGGACGCGAAAGAACAGCTGCGGGCGCTGCCCGATGGCGTGACATACGGGCTGCTGCGCTACCTGAACTCCGATGTCGAACTGCCTGGGTCCAGCTCCGTCATCGTCTTCAACTACCTCGGCCGCGTCGGCGCAGCTGGCCCCTCGTCCGATCATCTATGGCGTCTAGACCAAGCTGGCATAGCCCTTACGGCGGAGGCCAGCGCGGGACCAATGCCGTTGCCGCACACTGTGGAACTGAATACCGGCATCTTGGATGGCGACACCGGACCGCAATTGCACGCGACGTGGACATGGGCGACCTCGGCGCTCGACGAGCAACAGGTCGACCGGGTGAGCGGGCTGTGGTTCGACGCCTTGGCGGGTATCTGCGCGCATGTGCGAGCCGGTGGGGGCGGATTGACGCCGTCCGATGTGGTGCCCGCACGGGTGAGTCAGCAGCAGATCGATGAGCTGCAGCAGCGGTATCGGGTCGCCGATGTGCTGCCGCTGACTCCACTGCAGCGGGGTCTGCTGTTCCACACCAGCACAACGCAAGACTCAGGCGACGGCCTTTACGCCATGCAGCTGGATCTCACCGTGATCGGTGCCATCGACGGGCGCCGGCTGCGTGAGGCGGTGCTTGCGGTTGTCAACCGGCACCCGAACCTGGCGGCTCGCTTTTGCGAGCAATTCGATGAACCGGTGCAGGTCATCCCGGTCGATCCGGTAATCGGGTGGCGCTACGTCGAATTGGACGCCGACGACGGTGCCACCGATGAGCAGTTACAACAGTTTTGCGCGGCGGAGCGCGCTGCGGTATGCGATTTGGCCGATCAGCCGGCGTTCCGAGCGGCGCTGATCCGCACCGCGGACGATACGCACCGAATCCTGTTGACCATCCACCACATCGTGGCGGATGGTTGGTCGCTTCCCATCATGCTGCAAGAAATTTTTGCCGGCTATTACGGGCACCGACTGCCCGCGGCGGTGCCATACCGCAGGTTCGTCACCTGGCTGGCCGATCGAGACCGCGAGGCCGCGATCGCAGCTTGGCGTGAAGTGCTGGCGGGGTTTGATACGCCGACTTTGGTGGGCCCGGCGGGCCGCTTAGAGGTCGGCCGCCGAGGCGTCGAAACCTTTGCGGTGCAAGAGGAGACGACGCGGGCCCTCGATCAGCTGGCGCGCTCCCGCCACACCACGGTAAGCACCGTATTGCAGGCCGCTTGGTCGCAACTGCTGTCCGGGTTGACCGGCCAGCATGATGTCGCCTTCGGCGCCACGGTTTCGGGCCGGCCGACGGAGGTGGCCGGCTCGGAGTCAATGGTGGGCTTGCTGATCAACACGGTGCCGGTGCGCGCGAGTGTCACGCCGACGGCCACCGTCGCCGATCTGCTCGAGCAACTGCAAAGCGCGCACAACGACACAATGGAGCATCAGCACCTGGCCCTGAGCGAGATCCACCGCGTCACCGGTCAGGACCAGTTGTTCGACACGCTCTTCGTGTACGAGAACTATCCTGTCGACATCGGGGCGCCGTTGGGAGACGACGGCTTGGCGATCGCCGAGTTCCGCAATCGCGAGTACAACCACTATCCCCTTGCGGTGCAGGTCTTGCCGGGCACCGATCTCAGACTTCGTGTCGAGTTCGACACCGATGTGTTCGATACGGCCGATGTTGGGCTGTTGGTCGAGCGGTTGCGCCGGGTACTGGTAGCGATGATCGCTGATCCGGGTCGACAGTTGTCGTCGATTGATGTGCTGGATGTGGACGAGCACGCCCGTCTAGATGGGTGGGGTAACCGGGCGGCGCTGGCTGCGCCGCTAGGCTCCTTGTCGTCGATTACCGATTTGTTCGCCGGCCAGGCGGCACGCACCCCGGAAGCTGCGGCAGTGACGTTCGAGGGTCGCTCGCTGACGTATCGCCAGCTCGATGAGGCCTCGAATCGGTTGGCGCACTTGTTGGTCGGCCGGGGTGCCGGTCCGGGTCACCGGGTGGCGGTGTTGGTGCCTCGTTCTGCTGAGGCGATCGTGGCCATCTTGGCTGTGCTCAAGACGGGTGCAGCGTATGTGCCCATGGATCCGGCGCATCCGGCCGCACGGATGGAGTTCCTGCTCGCCGATGCTGCGCCGGTTGCTGCGGTGAGCACCAAGGAGTTGGCGGGACGGTTCGCGGGGTGCGGTGTGCCGGTCGTTGATGTGGCTGATCCTGCGATCGATGCTCAGCCGTCCACGGGGTTGGTGGCGTCGGCGACCGATGATGTCGCTTATCTGATCTATACATCGGGCACCACGGGAACCCCCAAGGGTGTGGCGGTCACTCACCGGAATGTGACGCGGCTGCTGGAGACACTCGACGCGGACCTGGAATTCTCGGCGGGGCAGGTGTGGTCGCAGTGTCATTCGTTGGCGTTCGATTTCTCGGTGTGGGAGATCTGGGGTGCGCTGCTGCACGGTGCGCGTGTGGTGGTCGTGCCTGATGCGGTGGTCCGCTCGCCAGAAGAACTGCGTGCCTTGCTGATCGCTGAACAGGTCAGCGTGTTGAGTCAGACCCCGTCGGCGTTCTATGCGTTGCAGAGCGCTGATGCGCTGTCGCCGGAGTCTGCTGGCCGGCTGACGCTTCAGACGGTCGTGTTCGGCGGGGAAGCACTCGAGCCGCAACGTCTTCGCGCGTGGTTCGATCGTCATCCGGGATCACCGCGCATGATCAACATGTATGGCATCACCGAGACCACGGTGCATGCCTCATTCCGCGAGATCGTCGAGGCCGATCTCGACAGCGCGGCCAGCCCGATCGGGGTCCCGCTGGCCCATCTCGCCTTCTTTGTTCTCGATGGGTCTTTGCGCCAGGTGCCCGCCGGGGTGATCGGTGAGTTGTATGTGGCCGGCGCGGGGCTGGCGTGTGGATATGTGGGCCGGTCGGGATTGACGTCGACGCGGTTTGTGGCGTGCCCGTTCGGTGGGCCCGGGGCCCGGATGTATCGCACGGGCGACCTTGCGTCGTGGGGTGCCGATGGACAGCTGCGCTACTTCGGACGGGCCGACGATCAGGTCAAGATCCGCGGGTATCGCATCGAGTTGGGGGAGATCCAAGCAGCGCTCAATGCGATCGACGGGGTGAATCAGGCGGTGGTGATCGCCCGCGAGGACCGTCCCGGCGACAAACGGCTGGTGGGGTACGTCACCGGATCTGCTGAGCCGGCTGTCATCCGATCAGCCTTGGGCCAGAAACTTCCGGCCTACATGGTCCCGGCCGCTGTGGTGGCGCTCGAGGCGTTGCCGTTGACTGTCAACGGAAAACTCGACACCCGTGCCCTGCCGGCACCGGAATACCAGGACGTCGATGGCTATCGGGCTCCCGGTGATGCGGTCGAGGAAATCCTGGCCGGCATCTTCGCGCAAGTCCTCGGCCTCGACCGCGTCGGTGTCGATGACTCCTTCTTTGAACTCGGCGGCGACAGCATCATGTCGATGCAGGTGGTGGCGCGGGCGCGGGCAGCGGGGGTGCTGTGCAAACCCCGCGACATCTTCGTCGAGCAGACCGTGGCTCGCCTGGCCGAAGTTGTCGGCGTGTCTGATGGGACGGTCGGCGTCGTCGACGAGGGTGTCGGTTCGGTAGTGGCCACGCCGATCATGCGATGGCTGCAAGGCATGGAAGGCGCGGTCGACGAGTTCAACCACACGGTGGTGATTCAGGCTCCGGTGGCGGTGACCGAGCCCGATGTGGTGGTCGTCTTGCAGGCCTTGCTGAACCGGCATGCCATGTTGCGCGCGCGCGTCGACGACAAGAGCAGCGACCGATGGTCGTTGTCCGTGCCCGAATCAGGTGCGGTACAAGTCAGAGACTGCCTGCGCGCAGTGGAAGTGCTCACTGATGCGGCGATGGTGGAAGCTCGTTCACGGTTGAACCCGGCCGCAGGCGCCATGGTAAGCGCGGTATGGGCGACCGATACGCATCAGCTGCTGCTGATCGTTCACCACCTGGCTGTTGACGGTGTCTCGTGGCGAATCCTGTTGGAAGACTTGAACATCGCTTGGGCACAGCATCACAACGGGCAGCCGGTGGCGTTACAGGCGAGCGGTACGTCGTTCGGTCGGTGGGCAACTCTGCTTGCGGAGCATGCACACGATCCGGATGTGGTGGCTCAGGCCGATAAGTGGCGGCAGGTGGCTGCGACCCCGCCGGTATTGCCGGCGGTGCAACCTGTGGTAGACACATTCGCGAACGCCGGGCATCTGTCGCTGGAGCTCGATACCGACACGACGCACATGCTGCTCGGTGAGGTTCCCACGGCGTTCCACACCGGACCGCAGGACATCCTGTTGATTGCGTTCGGATTGGCGTTCGCCGAATTCTTGGGCACGGGGGCTGCGCCGATTGGCGTTGATGTGGAAAGCCACGGGCGCGCAGAGGATTTCGCCGGTAATGTCGACCTCTCGCGCACCGTGGGCTGGTTCACTGCGAAATACCCGGTGGCGCTACAAATGGGTGGCGTCTCGTGGCAGCAGGTGGTTGCCGGCGACACGGCGCTGGGCGCGATGATCAAGGACGCCAAGGAGCAGTTGCGGGCGCTGCCCGACGGCCTGACCTACGGCGTCCTGCGCTATCTGAACTCCGACGTGGACCTCGGAAAACTCGACCCACAAATCGGATTCAACTACCTGGGGCGTTTGGGTGCCGCTTCCGAGCTCTCTGATGACCTGTGGCGAATCAGCCAAGAGGGCTTGTTATCAAGGGGCGCCACCGCGGCGGCCATACCTCTGCAGTTGCCCCACACCGTGGAACTCAACGCGGGAACCGTCGAGACGGATCTGGGCTTGCGGCTGCAAGCCAACTGGATGTGGGCGCGCTCGGCGATGAACGAGGAACAGGTCGACCTGCTGAGTCGGTTGTGGTTCGAGGCGTTGGCCGGTATCTGCTCGCACGTCCGAAAAGGCGGCGGCGGGTTGACTCCGTCGGATATTGCGCCCGCGCGACTGAGTCAGCAGCAGATCGACGAGCTCTCACGCGGTCAACAGATCGTCGATGTACTTCCGTTGACACCTCTTCAGCAGGGTCTGCTCTTCCACTCGAGCACCGCACGGGACGCGGGCGATCTCAGCAACCTGTATGCGGTGCAACTGGATATCGAGTTGAGCGGCGCCCTCGATCGGCTCCGGCTGCGCCAGGCGGTGCAGACCGTGGTCAACCGCCATCCGAACCTGGCGGCTCGATTCTGTTCAGAGTTCGACGAGCCGGTGCAGGTCATTTCGGCCGATCCGGTGGTCGGGTGGCGGTATGTCGAGTTGCAGGGAGCAAAGGTCGCCGAGGTCGAGGAGCAAATGGCGCAACTGTCTGCCGCCGAACGTGCCGCGGTGTGCGACCTCGACAATCAGCCGGCTTTCCGGGTGGCGTTGATCCGCACCGCGGATGACCGGCACCGGTGCGTATTCACGTTCCACCACATCGTGGTCGATGGCTGGTCGCTGCCGATCCTGCTGCAGGAGATCTTCGCCGGCTACTATGGGCACCGGCTGCCTGCGGCCGTGCCGTATCGCAGGTTCGTCACGTGGCTGGCCGATCGAGACCGCGATGCCGCGAGTGCGGCGTGGCGCCAGGCCTTTGCCGGGTTCGCCGCACCCACTTTGGTGGGCCCACCGGACAGGTTAGAGGTGGGAAAGCGAAGCGCTGAATCGTTCCGGGTGCAGCAAGAGACCACGGAGGCGCTGAGCGAGCTGGCGCGCTCATGTCAGACCACGGTCAGCACCGTGCTGCAGGGTGCCTGGGCGCTGATGTTGACATGGTTGACCGCCCAGCACGATGTCGCTTTCGGCACGACGGTCTCGGGTCGGCCAACGGACGTCCCCGGCGCGGAATCGATGGTGGGTCTTCTGATCAACACCGTTCCGGTGCGAGCGAACATCACGCCGACAACCACCATCGCCGATCTGCTGGACCAGTTGCAGAGCGCCCACAATCACACCCTCGAACACCAGCACCTGGCGCTGCGCGACATCCACCGCGCCGCCGGCCACGAGCAGTTGTTCGACACCCTCTTCGTTTACGAGAACTACCCGGTCGACACCGGCGCGCCTTTGGGAGACGACGGCTTGGCGATGACTCAGTTCAGCAATCGCGAGTACAACCACTACACCCTCGCGGTACAGGCCACGCCCGGCACCGAGCTGAGCCTGCGTGTCGAATACGACACCGATGTCTTCGACGCGGCCAGAATCGAAGCGCTCATCGCACGGCTGCAGCGGGTGCTGGATGTCATGACCGCCGACGTGGAGCCGAGGTCGTGACCGCAGGCGCGGCGCGGCGGTTGCTGTCGATCGACCTGCTGGATGGCGGCGAGCACGCCCAGCTGGATGAGTGGGGCAACCGCGCTGTTCTGACTCGGCCGACGAGAGTGTCGAAGTCGATTCCCGCGTTGTTCGCCGAGCAGGTTGCGCTCGCCCCCGAAGCGCTGGCGCTGACCTTCGACGGCCGCTCGATGACGTACCGCGAGCTCGATGAGGCCGCTAACCGCCTGGCGCACATGTTGGTTCGTCAGGGGGCGGGCCCCGGCCAGCGGGTCGCGCTGTTGTTCTCGCGGTCGGCCGACGCGATCGTGGCGATCTTGGCGGTGCTCAAGACCGGGGCAGCTTATCTGCCGATCGACCCGGCAGTGCCCGCGTCGCGCATGGAGTTCATGATCGGGGACGCCGCGCCGATGGCCGCCGTGACCACGTCGGGTTTGGCCGACCGGTTGAACGGTTGCGACTTGCCGGTCATCGATATCGCCGACGCGCGCATCGGCGACCACCCGAGCACGAGTATGCCGGGGCCTGCACCAGACGATGTCGCCTACCTCATCTACACCTCGGGTACCACCGGAGTGCCCAAAGGCGTGGCAATCACTCATCACAACGTCACCGAGCTGATGCGCTCGCTCGACGCCAGATTAGCCATAGCACAGCAGGTTTGGTCACAGTGGCACTCGCTGGCCTTCGACGTCTCGGTCTGCGAAATCTGGGGTGCGCTGCTATACGGTGGGCGGCTGGTGGTCGTGCCCGAATCGATGGCGCGTTCACCCGAAGAATTCCACGAACTGCTGATCGTCGAACAAGTGACGGTGCTCAGCCAAACTCCGTCCGCGTTTTATGCGTTGCAATCCGTCGACGCGCTGCAGTCCGAGCTCGCACAGCAGCTGAAGCTCGAGACCGTGATTTTCGCCGGCGAAGCATTGGAACCCTCGCGGCTGGCGAAATGGCTGAGGAACCATCCACGGTCGCCGCGCTTGATCAATATGTATGGCACCACCGAGACGACCGTGCACGCTTCGTTCCGAGAGATCGACGAAAGTGATGCCGAGTCCGCAGCCAGCCCAGTCGGGGTGCCGTTGGCGCATCTGGCATTTTTCGTGCTGGATGCGTGGCTGCGCCCGGTGTCACCCGGGGTCGTCGGTGAATTGTATGTAGCCGGTTCAGGGGCGGGATACGGGTATGTCGGCCGGTTCGGTCTTACGGCGTCGCGGTTTGTGGCCTGCCCTTTCGGGCCGCCAGGCGCACGGATGTACCGCACCGGAGATCTGGTGCGGTGGGGCGCCGACGGACAACTGATCTATCTGGGTCGCTCCGATGATCAAGTCAAGATCCGTGGGTATCGCATCGAGCTTGGCGAGGTGCAGGCGGCGCTGGCCGGCTGCGATGGAGTCGATCAGGCGGCGGTCATCGTCCGCGAGGACCGCCCTGGCGACAAACGCCTGGTGGGGTATGTCACCGGGCGTGCCGTTCCGGCCGAAATACGAGCGGCGATGGCGGAGAAGCTACCGGCGTACATGGTTCCGGTCGCTGTGGTGGTACTGCAGTCGCTGCCGCTGACAGTCAACGGCAAACTCGACAAACGCGCCCTGCCCGCGCCGGAATTTCAGGACGCCGATCGCTACCGTGCCCCGGCCGGCGAAGTGGAGAAGATTCTCGCCGGCATCTACAGCCAGGTGCTGGGGCTGGATCGGGTCGGCGTCGACGAGTCATTTTTCGAGCTCGGCGGCGACAGCATCTTGTCAATGCAGGTGGTGGCGCGGGCTCGTGCCGCAGGCGTGCGGTGCCGGCCGCGCGACGTTTTCGTCGAGCAGACCGTGGCCCGGTTGGCCCGGGTGGCCACAGTGGCCGACGGTGCGGCCGGCGCGATCGACGAGGGGCTCGGACGGGTGCTGGCCACCCCGATCATGGAATGGCTGCGAAGCATGAGCGGCGCGGTTGACCAGTTCAACCAAACCGTGGTTGTTCAGGCTCCCGCGGGAGTTACCGAGGCCGATGTGGCGATCATCCTGCGGGCCTTGCTGGATCGACACGCCACCTTGCGGCTGCGCGTCGACGACGACGGTCCCGGCGGCTGGTCACTGTGGGTGCCCGACCCGGGTTCCGTGACTGCCGACGAGTGCCTGCGCGCGGTCGACGAGTTGTCCGATGCGGCGTTGGTGGAGGCGCGGTCGCGATTGAACCCTGCGGCAGGGGCGATGCTGTCGGCGGTATGGGCGACCGAAACGAACCAGTTGGCGTTGGTCATTCACCACTTGGCAGTCGACGGCGTTTCGTGGCGGATCTTGTTGGAAGACCTCAACATTGCGTGGGCGCAGCACCACAGCGGCCAGCCGGTGGCGTTGTCGGCGGGTGGGACGTCATTCGCTCGGTGGTCGGCGCTACTGGCTGAGTACGCACACCAGCCGCAC
>NZ_JAVHWR010000201.1:0-2914 GCF_032159565.1 Mycobacterium sp. | reverse complement strand
GCCGCCGCGGCGGCGGCATTAGACACCGGAGCCGCCGCGGCGGCGGCATTAGACACCGGAGCCGCCGCGGCGGCGGCATTAGACACCGGAGCCGCCTCGGCGGCGACATTAGACACCGAGCACCTCGCGCAGGTCCTCAACAGTCGCCACGTGCGCCGCCGGGGTGACGGCGAGCGGTGCGGCGAAGTCGGCTCGTCCGTAGCCCCAATCGACCACGACGGTGTCGATGCCGTGCGCGGCGGCGCCCTCCACGTCGTGGGCGCGGTCGCCGACCATCACGACGCGTTCCGGCAGCGGCTCCAACTGGGCCAGTGCATGCGCCACCACATCTGCCTTGGCGGCGCGCACACCGTCCAGGCTCGCACCCGCGATGACCTCGAAGTTCCCGTCCAGCCCGAAATGTTCGAGGATCCGCCGCGCCGTCGGCTCGGCCTTCGACGTCGCGACGGCCAGCCGGACGCCCGCCGCACGCAGGTCGGCCAGCAGTTGCGGGATGCCGTCGAACAGGCTGTTCATCGCCCAACCACGCGTCGAGTAGTCGGCGCGGTATGCCGCGATCGCGGCGTCGGCATCCCGGAGTCCCATCTCCTGCAGCGTGTGGTGCATCGGCGGGCCGACGATGCGAGTGGCCAGGTCGCCGTCGGGAACCTCGGCGCCGATCTGGCCCAAGGCGTGACGGAAGCTGGACACGATGCCCTTTGCCGAATCGGTGAGGGTGCCGTCGAGGTCGAAGATCACCAACTGCGGCCGGTTGGCCGCGGTGGTGTCATCAAGGGTTGTCACGCGTCCATTGTCTCTGACGGCGCATTACTGTCGTGATGTGGCAAGTCCAAAGTTGGTCGACGTGATCGACGTGCTGGACGCCGCGTACCCACCCACGCTGGCCCAGGACTGGGACTCGGTCGGTCTGGTCTGCGGCGATCCGGGCGACGTCGTCGGATCGGTCACGATCTCCGTCGATGCGACCGCGGCCGTCGTCGACGAGGTGCCCGACAACGGGCTGCTGCTCGCACACCACCCGCTGCTGTTGCGCGGGGTCGACACCGTTGCCGCGGACACGGCCAAAGGGGCGCTTCTGCATCGGATGATTCGTAGCGGGCGGGCGTTGTTCACCGCTCACACCAACGCCGACTCGGCCTCGCCGGGGGTGTCCGATGCACTTGCCGACGCGTTGGGTCTGACTGTCGAAGAGGTGCTGGCTCCTGCGGCAGGCGGTCCCGACAACGACAAGTGGGTCGTGTACGTGCCCGCCGGGAACGCCGATGCCGTCCGCGAGGCGATGTTCGCCGCAGGCGCCGGGCACATCGGCGACTACTCGCATTGCAGCTGGAGTGTCACCGGCACCGGGCAGTTTCTTCCGCACGAGGGCGCTTCGCCGACGATCGGCAGCGTCGGATCCGTCGAACGGGTGGCCGAGGACCGTGTTGAGATGGTCGCTCCCGCCCGGCTGCGCGGTCATGTGCTCGCCGCTCTGCGAACCGCACACCCGTATGAGGAGCCGGCGTTCGACATCTTCGCGATGGCAGCGGTACCCGCGGATGTCGGGCTCGGTCGCACCGGGTCACTGCCGACACCGCAAACGTTGGCGGCGTTCGTCTCTCGCGTTCACGACGCCCTCCCGGGCACGTCATGGGGGATACGGGCGTCGGGCGAGGACGACGCCGAGGTCTCGCGGGTGGCGGTGTGCGGCGGTGCGGGCGACTCGCTGCTGGACGTGGTCGCGGGTGCCGGGGTTGACGCCTATGTGACGGCCGACCTCCGGCACCATCCCGCCGACGAACACCGCAGGCGCTCCGACGTGGCGTTGATCGACGTCGCACACTGGGCGAGCGAATATCCGTGGTGCCATCAGGCGGCCACCCTGCTGCGCGACCACTTCGGTGAGTCGCTACCGGTGCGGGTGTCCGCGATCCGCACCGATCCCTGGAACATCGAGAGAAATGGTTTATGAAAGCTGAAGTCATCCAACAGCGTTCGCTTCTCGAGCTGGCAGACCTCGACGCCGAGTTGAGCCGGATCGAACACCGATCCAGCCACCTGGCCGAACAACAGCGCTTCGAGCAGATTCAGGCCGACCACGGCGATGCCAACGACCGGCTCGCGTCCCTGCGGCTGGCGCTCGAGGATTTGGATGCCCAGATCGCGAAGTTCGAGTCCGAGATCGAAGGGGTGCGGGACCGAGAGGACCGCGACCGCAAGATGCTCGACGCGGGCGCCATCAGCGCCAAGCAGCTCGCGGATCTGCAGCACGAACTCGAGACGCTGGAACGTCGTCAATCGAGTCTGGAGGACTCGCTGCTCGAAGTGATGGAGCGTCGCGAGGAGCTGCAGACCAAGCAGACGGACGAACTCGGCAAGATCGATGCGCTGGAAAGCGAACTCGCAGAAGCGCAGCGGGCGCGCGACGACGCACTCGCGGCGATCGAACAGAACCGACACCAAGGTGTCTCGCGGCGAGACGAACTGACCGCCGGACTAGATCCCAACCTGGTGTCGCTCTACGAGCGCCAGCGTTCGGGCGGTGGCCCAGGGGCTGCGCGGCTGCAGGGCCGTCGGTGTGGTGCGTGCCGCATCGAGATCGATCGCGGCGAGATCGCGCGGATCACCGCCGCCGCCGACGACGAGGTACTGCGCTGCCCTGAGTGTGGCGCAATCCTGTTGCGCGTCAAAGACGGCGGCCAGTGAAGGTCATCGTCGAGGCCGACGGCGGGTCCCGAGGCAATCCCGGTCCTGCGGGATACGGCTCGGTGGTGTGGACGGCCGACCACGAGACCGTGCTGGCCGAGAGCAAGCAGTCGATCGGCCATGCCACCAATAACGTCGCCGAATACCGCGGTCTGATCGCGGGTCTGGAAGCTGCGGTGAAGGTCGGCGCCACCGAGGTCGACGTGCGGATGGACTCTAAGCTGGTGGT
>NZ_JAVHWR010000193.1:0-20793 GCF_032159565.1 Mycobacterium sp. | reverse complement strand
GAATACGAGCTCGAGTCCGAGCCGTGGGAGGAACCGGCCGCAGAAGCGTCGTGGCAGGCGCCCGTCGACACCTCCGCGTTCTTCGCTTCCCGCGCCCAGGCGTCGACCAACGGCGTCCACGAAGCCGAGCACGAGCCCGAGTTCGAGCACGAGCCCGAGGAGCTGTTGCCCCTCGCGGACGCGGAGACCTCCGGGACGTCGGGAGCCGACGACGCGATCTATCAGAGGATGCTGTCGGAGTGGTTGGTCGATCCCACCGATCTGGCCAGAAGCAGCGATCTGAGCTGGGAGTCGGTCTGGGACCACGGCTGGTCGGCGGCTGAGGCCGCCGAGGACGCGCCGGTGGAGTCGCATACCGAGTACGGGCTGCCCGTCCGCGATCCCGGTGCCCGGCTGGTACCCGGCGCGGTGAGTTCCGCGGCGCGCCACGGCGCCAACGGCGGCTCCGTCAACGGTGGAGCGCACCGCAGCCATGATGACGACGACGAGGTAGAGTCGGCGCCCGAATTTCCCACCGGCGCGCGCGCCTTACCGGTACGCGATCCCGAGGCCGTTCGGGCGAGCATGAGCAGCCATTTCGGCGGCGTGCACGCCGCACGGTCGCACGCCCAGGAGACCAGAGGAACAGATAACGAATGACCTTTTCGGAGGGCAGGAGCGCAGCGACAGGGGATTCGTTCAAGCCAAGTCCGACGCAGCGCGATTCGCTCGACTGGCTGGTCTCGAAGTTCGCCCGCGAAGTATCCGGTGTCACCCACGCGGCTCTGGTGTCCGCGGACGGCCTTCTGATGGCGGCCAGTGAGCACATGCCGATCGAACGGGCCGACCAGCTGGCTGCGGTGGCGTCGGGCCTCGCCAGCCTGTCGACCGGTGCCTCGCAGCTCTTCAACGGCGGCTACGTGCTGCAGTCCGTCGTCGAGATGGAGAACGGCTATCTGCTGCTGATGCGGGTCGGCGACGGCTCCAACCTCGCGACGCTGGCCACCACGGGATGCGACATCGGCCAGATCGGCTATGAGATGGCGATGCTGGTCGAGCGCGTCGGCAGCGTCATCCAGTCGTCACGACGAGCACACCAGCACTCGTGAGTGGCTTGTGGACGAACTCGAGTTTTTCGCTTCCGACGATCAGCCGAGCCTGGTACGGCCGTACACGCTGACCGCCGGGCGCACGGACTCGCGCGTCAGCCTGCCACTCGAGGCGCCGATCGAGGCGGTCCTGTCCGACAAGCCGCGACGGTGGCCGGGAAACGATGTGCGGGCGCAGATTTGCGCGATGTGTGCAGGGAGCCCGTCGGTTGCCGAGATCGCCGCCCGGCTATCGTTACCGGTCGGCGTGGCGCGGGTACTGATCGGCGATCTGGTGTCGTCGGGTCACCTGCGGGTACGCACCACCTTGAGCGAACGGTCGAGCGTCGACGAACGACGTGAGTTGATAGGAAGGACCCTCCGTGGCTTACGAGCACTCTGAGGGTCACCGCGCACGCGTGGGGGTACCTCCCGCCCGAAGGGTAGGGGGAGAGCAAAACGGCAGTAGTAAGGCGTCGACCAAGATCGTCATCTCCGGCGGTTTCGGCGTCGGTAAGACCACGTTCGTCGGAGCGGTTTCCGAGATCATGCCGCTGCGCACCGAGGCGCTGGTGACCAATGCCTCGGCCGGGCTGGACGGGCTGGAGGCCACGCCGGACAAACGGACCACGACCGTGGCGATGGACTTCGGCCGTATCACCCTCGACGAGAACCTGGTGCTGTATCTGTTCGGCACTCCCGGGCAGCGCCGGTTCTGGTTCATGTGGGACGACCTGGTGCTTGGCGCGATCGGCGCCATCATCCTGGTTGACACCCGTCGCCTCCAGGACAGCTTCGCGGCGGTGGACTTCTTCGAGGCCCGCCATATGCCGTTCCTCATCGCAATCAACGAATTCGACGACGCCGCAAGCCATGCCCCGCACGAAGTGCGCAAGGCACTCGCGCTCTCCGATGACGTACCCATCATCACCGTCGACGCCAGGGATCGGCACTCCTCGACGGCCGCGCTGATCGCCGTCACCGAGTACGCGCTCAACGTGCTTCCGTCGGTGCCCGGCTGATCGCGGGTGGAGGCCGAAACCGTCTGGACAGAGCGGGAATTCGTCGAGCACGATTTTCGCGACGATGATCTGACCCGGCTGCGGACCGAGCGAGTGGTGTTCACCGAGTGCGACTTCAGCGGTGTCGATATGGGCGAGTCCGAACACGCGGGGTCGGCCTTCCGCAATTGCACCTTCCGTCGCACAACGCTGTGGCACAGCGCCTTTCGGCACTGCAGCATGCTGGGCTCGGTGTTCACCGAATGCCGGCTGCGGCCGGTGACGTTCGTCGAGGTGGATTTCACGCTGGCCGTTCTCGGTGACTGCGACCTGCGCGGCGTCGACCTGTCCGACTGCAGGCTGAGCGAGGCCGGCTTGGTCAAGACGGACCTGCGAAAGGCGGTGCTGCGCCGCGCGGATCTGCGCGGGGCCCGCACGCAGGACACCCGATTGGACGAGGCCGACCTCCGCGGCGCGCGGATCGACCCGACGTTGTGGACCACCGCCTCCGTGCGGGGCGCCCGGATCGACATCGAGCAGGCGCTGGCCTTCGCCGCCGCGCACGGGCTCGACGTGCACGGCGAGTGAGGGCCTAGCCCGGCGCCTGCGTGCAGAAGTTGCCGCGAGCGGCCCGCACGACGACGGCTGCCTGGTCAGGGCTTGCGCCGTACAGTGACGCGGTCCCGTCGATGGCGCCCTGGGTCCCTGAGCCGGTGTAGAGCAGGCGGCACGCCCCGCGACCCGCCATCAGCAGCGTGTCGTCGTCAACCGGCCAACTGCCGCGGACGGCACCGAGATAGTTGTCGTCCTCGGAGGTCAGGGGGATCGGCCAGGCGGACGCAGGCGCGGCGGTGGCTCCCAGTAACGCTCCCGCTGCCGCCGCCGCGCCGATCAAGCGAACAGTTCGTCTGCGAGTGGACATAGCTGTCCATCCTTCCTGTGGCGCGCCGAATGGGCGCGGGCACGAGCGGCATGGCTTCGTATGTCCAGCCTAGCGGCTGTCTGGAAGTGCCCGGTACGCCAATTTTCCGACGGTCACAGGCCGAGCCGGTGATTAGCCAGCCCGGCGGGTCAGCACACTAACCGCCCTTGAGCCGGATCTTGAACCGCACAAAGCTCAGGTAGCCGATGCAGATACATCCGAGCATGGCCATGTTGAACCACCACGCGCCCGGAGTGTGCTTCCAATGTGAGTCTTGCGGAGTCAGCGGGCCCGGTACGAGTCTCAAGAGGTCGATCGTCGACGCGGTGCTGGCGAATCCCCACCGCGCAGGCGTGATCCATGACAACTGGTCGAGCCCGATTCGGCCCGTCACCGGGATCATGCCGCCCTGGAACACCAGCTGCGACATGATCGCGATCACCAGCAGCGGCATGATCTGCTCGTTCGATTTGGCCAGCGCCGAGAGCGCCAGGCCGACCATCGCCGCGGCCACGCAGCAGGCCGCCATGTCGACGAACAGCTCGAGGGTTCGGTTGGGGATGACCGAGCCGCTCTCCACGGCTCCCGGACCCCACTTCTTGCCGTAGATATTGATGGCGACGACGATGGCCGACTGCATCACCGCAAACAGGGCGAAGACGACGACCTTGGCCAAAAGGTAGGCGGTCGTGGACAACCCGACGGCCTGCTCGCGCAGGAAGATGGCCCGCTCGCCGATCAGAGCGCGGATCGTCAGGGCGGTTCCCATGAAGATGGCGCCGACGTTGAGCAGCACGAGGATCTGCCCCGGCTCGTTCGGCGCTTCACCGCCCTGTATCGCAGGAACGGGCACGCCGAAACCGACGTCACCCGGCACCGACAACGACAGCACACCCATGATGAATGGCAGAAACGCCAGGAAGATGAAGTAGCCGCGGTCGGAGATGATCAGCCTCATCTGGCGACGTGCGATCGTCGAGAACTGCTTCCGCAGGCTGGTCTTCGTCGGTTTACCGAGGTCCGCAGGCGTCTGCGCGGGCGGCCGTGGTGGCGTCGGCCCGTGCGTGGCGATGAATCGTTGGGCGGCCGCGTCGGGGTCGCGCGCGACGCTGCTGAAGATGTCGGCCCAGTTCGTGGTGCCCATCGCCGCGCCGATCTGGTTGGGCGCCCCGCAGAATGCGGTCTTACCGCCGGGCGCCAACAGCAGCACCTGATCGCACACGTCGAGGTAGGACAGCGAGTGGGTGACCACCAGCACGACGCGGCCCGCGTCGGCGAGCTGGCGCAGCATCGTCATGACCTGACGGTCCAGCGCGGGGTCGAGCCCCGACGTCGGCTCGTCGAGGATCAGCAGCGAGGGACCCGTCAGCAGCTCCATCGCCACCGATGCGCGTTTGCGCTGGCCGCCGGACAGCTTGTCGACGCGGGTTCCGCGGTGCTGCGTCATCTCGAGTTCCTCGAGCACCTGCGCGACGACCCGTTCACGGTCTTCCTTGTTGGTGTCCGGCGGCAGCCGCAGTTCGGCGGCGAACATCAGAGCCTGGTTGACGGTCAGCTGGCCGTGCACCACGTCGTCCTGAGGCACCATCCCGATCCGAGAGCGCAGCGACGCGTACTCGGCGTGGATGTCGTGTCCCTCGAAGGCCACCGTGCCCGACGTCGGGTGGGTATAGCCCGCCACCAATCGCGCGAAGGTGGACTTGCCTGCGCCCGATGGGCCGATGACGGCGGTCAGCGTGCCGGGCCGCGCCGTCAGCGAGATGTCGTTCAGCAGCGTTTTGTTGCCCTCGATGGTCCACGTGACGCCGTGCACGTCCAGGCCGCCGGTGCCGCTCGCCGCGGTGGTCTCGGTGCGGCGGACCAGCGTGCCGCCGCGGAACACCAGGTCGATGTTGCCGATGGTGACCGTGTCGCCCTCGTTCAGCAAGGCGCTCTCGACGCGCATGCCGTTGACGAACGTCCCGTTGATGCTGCGGTTGTCGCGGATCTCGGTGCCCGCGGCGGTCGGCACCAGGGTTGCGTGGTGGCGGCCCGCCAACACGTCGGGGATGACGATGTCGTTGTCGGTGTTGCGGCCGATCTTGATCGACCCCGGCGCCGAGGTGTCCGCAGGCCGACCGGGTCGCAGGATCTTCAGCATGCTCGTGGCGAGGTTGCCCTCGCTCGAGCGGGGCGCGGCCGCCGGGCCCATCGCCGTCACCGACTCGAGGGAAGGCTGCGACAGCCCCGGCGGTGCAAGCTGTTGAGACACCGAACTCGGTGCGCGGGAGGGGTGTGCCTGCGCCCCGGCGTAGCTCGGCTGCGGGGAGCCGGGATACCGCGGCTGCTGGGTCGACGGATAGCCCTGCGGACCCGGACCCGACGGGTACGGCTGCGGCCGGGAGATGGGCGGCTGCTGCGTGGGCGGCGGCTGCTGCCCGGGCGAGGTTCCGCTCGGGCGGTTCGCGATGGGAATCGCCGATGTCGGTGGCCTGCCCGCAGCCTGCTGCCTGCCCACCTCGAAGGTGAGCTCGGGGCCGTCGGGGTTGCCGATGTTGACGTGCATGCCGTCCTGGACGTCGACGGTCGGCACCCGGCGTCCGTTGACGTACATGCCGTTGAGGCTGCCGTTGTCGATGGCGATCCACCGGCCCTGGTCGAAACGCAGCACCAGGTGTGCCCGGGAGATCAACGGGTGTGCGATGCGAACATCAGCGCGAAGATCGCGACCGATGACGACATCATTTCCAGCGGCGAATGTGCGTGCTGATCCGCCGTTCCGAACGGTCAGCGCGGGCGGGGCTGGTCGGCTCATCGCGACCAACTCTATAGGTATCCGCCCGTTCTACGACGGGGATAGGGAGGTCGGACGTCGGTCCGGCGACCCGGTGACCACGCAGTGGGTGTGGATGGACGCGCTCGACCGCAGGGCTGTCGGCATGCACTCGTTGCAGTGGTTGCAGACAGACCGCACCGAATGGTTGTCGCCATCGGCCTGGATCCGGTTGATCAGGTCGGGTTCGGCGAGCAACGCCCTGCCCATCGCGACGAACTCGAAGCCCTCCGCCATCGCCAGGTCCATCGACTCGCGATTGGTGATGCCGCCGAGCAGGATCAGCGGCATCTTCAACTCAGCGCGGAACAGTTTGGCGTCGCGCAGCAGATACGTCTCGCGGTAGGGATATTCGCGGAACACCTTGCTGCCGAGCAGCCGCACCCCCCACCGGATCGGCGGCTTGAAGACGTTGGCGAACTCCTTGAGCGGCACGTCGCCGCGGAACAGATACATCGGGTTGATGAACGAACTGCCCGCCGTCAACTCGATCGCGTCGAGCCCACCGTCCTCCTCCAGCCACTTGGCCGTCTGGAGAGCCTCTTCGACCTTGATGGCGCCGCGCACCCCATCGGTCATGTTGAGTTTCGCCGTCACCGCGAGCTGATCGCCGACCGCTTGCCTGACGGCGTTGACCACTCCGCGCGCCACCTTCGCCCGGTTCTCCAGCGACCCGCCGAACTCGTCGTCGCGACGGTTGATCAGCGGGCTCAAAAAAGAGCTGCAGAAGTAGCCGTGTCCCAGATGAATCTCAACGGCGTCGAATCCCGAATCGATGGCGATCCGCGCGGCGTTGGCGTGTGCGTTGATGACTTCGGTGATGTCGTCGCGGGTGGCCTTTCTGGTGAAGCTCATCACCAGGGGATTGAAGAGGCGTACCGGCGCCAGCGCCTTTGTCTTGCCGACGCGCGAATGCCTGACCGGTCCGGCGTGTCCGATCTGCGCACTGACCGCCGCGCCTTCGGCGTGAATGGTCTCGGTGAGCTTTTGCAAACCGGGCACCGCCTCGGGGCGCATCCACATCTGGGTGGGCTCGGTGCGGCCGGCCTCCGCGACCGCGCAGTAGGCGACCGTCGTCATGCCGACGCCGCCTGCGGCAGGCAGCTGGTGATATCTGATCAGGTCGTCGGTGGCGAGCGCGTTCGGGGTCGCCCCCTCGAAGGTCGCCGACTTGATGATGCGGTTGCGCAGAGTCACCGGGCCGAGCTTGGCCGGGGTGAACACGTTGTGCTGGGCAATCCACTCTTCGCCCGAGGGGCTCATCGCCGTGTCCATGGGTCAGAAGACTGCCACAGTGCCGTGTCAGACTGGCTGCCGTGGGTGCGATCACTTTGGACGGTAAGGCCACACGCGACGAGATCTTCGTCGATCTCAAGGAGCGGGTGGCCGCCCTGACCGCCGTCGGACGCACGCCGGGCCTCGGCACGGTTCTGGTCGGCGACGACCCCGGCTCGCAGGCCTATGTGCGCGGCAAGCACGCCGACTGCGCGAAGGTCGGGATCAACTCGATCCGTCGCGACCTGCCCGCAGACATCAGCCAGGCCGAGCTCGACGAGACCATCGATGAGCTGAACGCCAACCCCGAGTGCACCGGCTACATCGTGCAGTTACCGCTGCCCAAGCACCTCAACGAGAACGCCGCACTGGAGCGTCTGGACCCCGGCAAGGACGCCGACGGCCTGCATCCGATGAACCTGGGCCGGTTGGTGCTCAACGAGCCCGCGCCACTGCCGTGCACGCCGCGGGGCATCGTGCACCTGCTGCGGCGGTACGAGGTGGAGATCGCGGGCGCCCAGGTCGTGGTGATCGGCAGAGGTGTGACGGTCGGCAGGCCGCTCGGGCTGCTGCTCACGCGGCGATCCGAGAATGCCACAGTGACGTTGTGTCACACCGCGACCCGGCATCTTCCGCAACTGACCCGGGAGGCCGACATCATCATCGCCGCGGCAGGCGTGCCGCACATGGTGACGGCGGAGATGGTGCGACCGGGGGCCGCGGTCGTCGATGTCGGCGTCAGCCGCGACGAGACCGGCAAGCTGGTCGGTGACGTGGCGCCCGATGTGTGGGAGGTGGCCGGCCATGTGTCGCCGAACCCCGGTGGTGTCGGTCTGTTGACGCGCGCGTTCCTTTTGGCCAACGTCGTCGAATTGGCCGAACGCGCGACTAGCGCTAGCGCGAAGGGCTGACAGGCCCAGCGTGACCATTCGGGAGTTCGCCGGCAAGGTGGTTCGCGGCCAGTGGCCGATTCTGCTGGTGGGTGTCTTCTTTCTGGCGGCGTTCGGCCTGGTGATCGCCGGGTACTGGCGGCGCGGTGCGTTGGTGATCGGCATCGGTGTCGCCGTCGCGGCGGCTCTGCGCATCGCGCTTACCGACGACCGGGCGGGCCTGCTTGCCGTGCGTAGCAGGGGCATCGACTTCGTCACCACGGCGACGGTCAGCGCGGCCGTGCTCTACATCGCCGCGACAATCGACCCGTTGGGCACCAGCTAGCCGCTTGCCCGACAGGCAAACTTGCCCACCGTGCAACTTTTGGTACGTTGGCCTCATGACCGGTCTGCGGGAGCGCAAGAAGCTCGACACCCGGCGCGCGCTCAGCGACGCGGCGTTGAAGCTCGTGCTCGAGGGTGGCTTCGAATCGGTGACGCGCGACGCGATCGCCGAGTTGGCCGGTGTGTCGCTGCGGACGTTCAACAACTACTTCAGCGGCAAGTACGAGGCGCTGGCCTATCGCCAGACCGAACGCCTGCGCCGCAGCATCTCGGTGCTGCGACAGCGCCCTGCCGACGAGCCGTTGTGGACGTCGATCACCGAGGCCGTCGCGGCGCCCCTCGAAGAGGATTTCCGCGACGCCGACAGCGAAGAACGCAGGATACCCAGCCGCGACGAGTTCGCCGAGATCCGAAAGCTGTTGATGAGACCGGAAATCCGCGATGCGGCGAACAGGGAGCTGTTCGACGAGTGGCTGGAGGTGATCGCGGAGCGGACCGGCACCGACCCTGACCGTGACATCTACCCACGCCTGGTGACCGCCGTCGTTCGTGCCGTCGGTGACGCTGCGACGGAGATCTACGTGAGGGCCGATCCGCCGGTGGCGATCACCACGCTGATCAGGACCGGCTTCGCCGAGGTGGCGGCCGGTCTGCCCGAACCCATCAGTCCCAAGAGAAGGTCGCCATGACCGTCGAATCTGCCGATGTCGTCATCGCCGGTGCAGGACCCAACGGTCTGATGCTGGCCTGCGAACTGGCGCTGGCAGGTGTCCGGCCCGTCGTCCTCGACAAACTTGCGGGACCGAGCGACGAACCGAAGGCCAACGGTCTTGTCGGACAGGTGATCCGGCAACTCGACATGCGCGGTCTCTATCACGCGTTCGGCGGCGACGAAGGGCCGCCGAAGCCCGCATACGGCTGGATGTTCGCGGGGGTATCGCTGAACTTCCTTGGCATCGACGACAACCCGATGTATGCCCTGCTGATCCAGCAGCCGCGGTTGGTGCGCCTGCTGGAGAAGCGGGCGCGCGATCTCGGGGTCGACATCCGGTGGGGCCACGAGCTCACCGCGTTGCGCGCAGGTGAATCGAACGTGACGCTGACCGCGGCGACCAGCGGCAGGGCATACCGGCTGGACGCCGGCTATCTCGTCGGCGCCGACGGTGGCCGCAGTACCGTGCGCAAGAGTGTGGGCATCGGCTTCCCCGGCCACACGTCGCCGATCGTCAGCAGAATCGCCCACGTGCACCTGCCCGACGAGCTTCTGGTGGCAGGCCGCGGGTACGACATCCCGGGGTTCGGCCTGCTTCCCTTCGGCCACAACAGGTTAGAGAAGGGCACCGTCATCGCCTTCTCGCTCGAGCCGGATCGCCCGATGGTCGGCACGATCGAGTACGGCTGGACGCTCGGCAGCGCCGACGGGCCGATGACGCTCGACGAACTGCGCGACAGCCTCCGCCGCATCATCGGGGTTGACGTACCGCTCGAGGCACCGAAGAAGCCGGGCAGCCACGCACTTCGTCGAGTCGACGGCATCAACTCCCGGCAGGCCGACCGGTATCGGGACGGCCGGGTGCTCCTGCTCGGAGACGCCGCCCATGTGCATTCCCCGATGGGCGGGCCCGGCCTGAACCTCGGCATGCAGGACGCCGTCAACCTCGGATGGAAGCTGGCCGCCGTGGTGGACGGCCGGGCGCCCGACGGCCTGCTCGACACATACGAGTCGGAACGGTATCCGGTGGGCGAGCGGGTGATGATGCATTCGCAGGCCCAGCTGGCACTGGCCGCTCCCGGCCCCGAAGTCAACGCGTTGCGAAAGCTGTTCGGCGAGTTGGCGCGCCAGCGCGAGGTGACCGCGCACCTGGCCGGCCTGCTCTCGGGCTCGGACGTCCGATACGACGTCGGCGACGACCACCCGATGTCGGGCCTGATGGTGCCGGATTTCGATCTCGACGACGGCCGCCGCGTCGCCGAGCTGCTTCACGGCGCGCGACCGGTGCTGCTCGACCTGTCCGACGGCGCAACGGCGGCGGCGGGCTCCTGGGCCGAGCGGGTGGACACGGTGGCCGCGGGTATGGCCGAAGGGCCTGCCGCGATGCTCATCCGTCCGGACGGCTACGTCGCTTGGGCGGCAGACGATTTCGCTCCCGACGACGCCGAGCGGCTGCGTGGCGCGCTGGCACGTTGGTTCGGCAATCGCTAGCGCCGAGATCGACATTTTGGCGAGTTCTTCTCGCACTTTTCCGCCCAAAAGTGAGTTTGGGCGTCAGGGTAGCGTGGCGCGGATACTCACCGTGATGTAGGGCAGCGCCAGCCCATTGCTGTTGGCCAGCGCCGGATGCGTCGTCAGGAGCTCGCGCACCCGTTCCAGTGTTTGGGTGCGGACATCTGCCGGTGAGGTGATGCAGTAGCTTCGCGATGCGACGAGGTCGATGAGCGCCTGCGGGGTCAGATAACTCGTCCACTCCTGATGGTGGCGTTCGACGTTGGCGAACGGCTCGGACAGCGTGACGGTCTGGCTGAACGGGTCGTCCTCGTGCCCGATGATCCGGCCGAGGTCCTTGACCCATCCCAGCCGCTCGTCGCGGGTGTTCCACACCAGGCCCAGCCGTCCGCCGGGCCGCAGCACACGCGCGACCTCCTTGATCGCGCGTTCGGGGTCGAACCAGTGCCACGCCTGTGCGACGAGCACCGCGTCGACGCTGTCGTCCGGCAGCGGGATGTCTTCGGCGGTGCCCAGCAGCGCGGGTGTCTCGGGTAGCGAATTGGTCAGCAGCTCAAGCATTTCCGGGATCGGGTCCACCGCAACCACGCCGAGCCCCCGCTCGACGAGCCGAGTAGTCAGCTTCCCGGTTCCCGCCCCGAGGTCTAGCACATCGCGGGCGCTGGCCGGCAGCAGCCAGTCGATGGCTTCGGGTGGATACGACGGTCGTCCGCGCTCGTATGCCGCGGCTTCCGCGCCGAACGACAAGGAACGCTGCTGCCTAGGCTCTTCGCCCGAGCGGCTCATTGCTGTCACCTTGTAGCCAGCTCCAATGTCTCGCGGATCAGGACCCCGACCGCCTCCGTCTCGACGAGGAAGCCGTCGTGGCCGTAGATCGAGTCGACGATCTTCAACTCCGCACAACCCGGAAGCAGCTCGGCTAATTCCTGCTGCAGCCGCAACGGATAAAGCCGGTCGGAGGTGATGCCGCCGACGACCACCGGCACATGGCAGTTGCTCAGTGCCGCGCGGATGCCGCCGCGGCCGCGTCCGACGTCGTGGCTGGACAACGACTCGGTCAGCGCGACGTAGGTGCCCGCATCGAACCTGCTCAGTAGCTTGCGCCCCTGGTACTCGAGGTAGCTCTGCACCGCGAAGCGGCCGCCGGTCGCCGGATCCTCGTTGCCCTGACCGTCGTTGCGGAAGCGGTTGTCGAGTTCGACCTCGCCGCGGTAGGTCAGGTGCGCGAAGCGGCGGGCGATCTCCATTCCGGCGTCGGGCGAGCGGCCGGTGCCGTAGTAATCGCCGTTGCACCAGTTCGGATCGGACTTTATCGCGGCGACCTGGCTGCTCTGGGTGCCGATCTGGTCGGCGGTCGCACGGGCCCCGACCGCGAGCACCAGCGCCGACCGGACGTTGTCGGGATAGGAGACCATCCACTCGAGTGCACGGGCACCGCCCATCGACCCGCCGACCACGGCGGCCACCTCGGTGATCCCAACCGCCGCGAGCGCGGCGACGTCGGCCTCCACCTGGTCGCGAATGCTGACGAGCGGAAACCTTGAGCCCCAAGGCTTTCCGTCGCGCGCGAGCGAACTCGGCCCGGTCGACCCGCGGCAGCCACCCAGCACGTTGGTGGCCACAGCGCACCACTGGTCGGTGTCGATCGGTGCGCCAGGGCCCGCGACGCCGTCCCACCAGCCTGCTGTCGGGTGGCCGGGACCCGCAGGACCGGTGATGTGTGAGTCACCGGTCAGCGCGTGCAACACCACCACGACGTTGTCGCGGTTGGGCGAGAGCGCACCCCACCGCTGCACGGCGATGGAGACGTCGTCGACGACGGCGCCGTTCTCCAGCGTCAGTGACCCGATGTCGACGACTGCGACCTCGCCTTCGGCGGGCAGCGTGTCGGTGGGCACATCGAAGATTGTCACGTCGAGTCCTTAGAACGACGCAACCGCGGCCGGATCGGCGTTTGCCGTGGCGTGGAACGGCTTGGCCGCGGCGAAGCCCTGCTCGAGGTCGGCGATGATGTCGTCGATCCCCTCGATGCCGACCGCCAGCCGCACCAGGCCGGGCGTCACACCGGTCGCCAGCTGCTCCTCGGGTGTCAGCTGCGCATGCGTGGTCGACGCCGGGTGGATGACCAGCGAGCGCACATCGCCGATGTTGGCGACGTGGCTGTGCAGCGTCAACGCGTTGACGAACGCCTTGCCTGCATCGATCCCCCCGGCCAGCTCGAAGGCCAGTACCGCACCCGTGCCCTTCGGCGCCAGCTTGCGGCCCAGCTCGTGCCACGGTGAACCGGGCAGACCCGCATAGTTCACCGATGTCACGTCCGGGTGGGCGTCGAGGAACTCGGCAACCCGTTGTGCATTGGCCACGTGTCGCTCGACGCGCAGGCTCAACGTCTCCAATCCCTGGGCGACCAGGAAGGCGTTGAACGGCGCCGCCGCTGATCCCATGTCGCGCAGCAGCTGCACCCGGGCCTTCAGGGCGTATGCGGGCGGCCCCAGCTCCGCGAATACCACCCCGTGGTAGCTGGGATCGGGCGTGGTGAATCCGGGGAACTTGCCGTTCGTCCAGTCGAAGCCGCCGCCGTCGACGATGACGCCCGCGATCGCGGCGCCGTGTCCGCCCAGGTACTTGGTGGCCGAATGCACGACGATGTCGGCGCCGTGGCTGAGCGGCTGGATCAGGTAAGGGGTGGCGACGGTGTTGTCGACGATGAGCGGCACCCCGGCCTCGTGCGCGACCGCCGCGACATTGGGAATGTCGAGGATGTCGTTCTGCGGGTTGGAGATGGTCTCACCGAAGAACGCCTTGGTGTTGGGCCGCACGGCGGCCCGCCAGGAGTCCAGGTCGTCGGGATCCTCGACGAAGCTGACGTCGATGCCGAGCTTGGGCAGCGTGTAGTGGAACAGGTTGTAGGTGCCGCCGTACAACCGCGGGCTGGACACGATGTGGTCACCGTTGTTCGCCAGGTTGAGGATTGCGAACGTCTCGGCGGCCTGGCCCGAGGCCAGAAACAGTGCCGCGACACCACCCTCGAGGGCGGCGATGCGCTGCTCGACGACGTCCTGGGTCGGGTTCATGATCCGGGTGTAGATGTTGCCGGGCTCGGCGAGACCGAAGAGGGCGGCGGCGTGCTCGGTGCTGTTGAACGTGTACGAGGTGGTCTGGTAGATCGGCAGCGCCCGCGCGTTGGTGGCGCTGTCGGGGGTCTGCCCGGCGTGGACCTGCTTGGTCTCGAACGACCAATTGACCGTCGGATCTTCTGGCGTGCTCATGAAAAGACCTCCATTTGCCTACTCTGGGGGCCCGTCCGACGGACCCGCGCTTGCCGCGTAGCCGGGTTCGGCTACTCAACCTGGTCGTCTCCCGGGGCACCCCACCGCGGTTGGAGGGTTGCCGGCCAGCAAGCCGGGGCTTGACGCTGGCGCTCATGACCGCTTGGAAGCCTATCGCAACCCAGGTCATCGCTGCCAGTGGGATGATCACGACGCAATTCTGCGGGCTTTGACTCCGTCAGGGCATGGGGCAAATGCCCCCATCTTCGGCACGCGTAGGTTCGTAACCGACGCGATACTGATAGCCGACACTGATGCCGGGAGACACCACACATGAGCGACGAGCAGCCGACGATCATCTACACGCTGACGGACGAGGCGCCACTGCTGGCGACCTACGCCTTCCTGCCGATCATCCGGACCTTCACCGAGCCGGCAGGCATCAACGTCGAAACCAGTGACATCTCGGTCGCGGCGCGCATCCTGGCGGAGTTCTCCGACCGCTTGACCGAAGACCAGCGCGTCCCGGACAACCTGGGCCGGCTGGGCGACCTCACACAGGACCCGGCCACCAACATCATCAAGCTGCCGAATATCAGCGCCTCGGTGCCCCAGTTGCTCGCCGCCATCAAGGAGTTGAAGGCCAAGGGCTACGACTTGCCGGACTATCCGGGCCATCCGAAGAACGACGACGAGAAGGAGATCAAGGACCGCTACTCCAAGGTTCTCGGCAGCGCCGTCAACCCGGTTCTGCGCGAGGGTAACTCGGACCGCCGGGCACCAAAGGCGGTCAAGGAGTACGCCAGGAAGCATCCGCACAGCATGAGCGAGTGGTCGCAGGCGTCGCGCACCCACGTCGCGACCATGAAGGATGGCGACTTCTACCACGGCGAGAAGTCGATGACCCTGGACAAGGACCGCAAGGTCAAGATGGTGCTCGAGACCAGTCGCGGCGAAACGATCGTGCTCAAGCCGGAGGTGGCGCTCAACGACGGCGACATCATCGACAGCCACTTCATGAGCAAGAAGGCTTTGTGCGCCTTCTACGAAGCAGAGATCGAGGATGCGTACAAGACCGGCGTGATGTTCTCCCTGCACGTCAAGGCAACGATGATGAAGGTGTCGCATCCCATCGTCTTCGGCCACGCGGTGAAGGTCTTCTACAAAGAAGCCTTCGCCAAGCACCAGGAGGTGCTCGACGAACTCGGCGTCAACGTCAACAACGGGATGTCCGATCTTTACGACAAGATCGAGTCGCTGCCTGCGTCACAACGCGAAGAGATCATCCAGGACATCCACGCGGTACACGAACACCGCCCCGAACTCGCCATGGTCGACTCGGCCCGCGGCATCACCAACTTCCACTCACCCAGTGACGTGATCGTGGACGCGTCGATGCCCGCGATGATCCGGCTCGGCGGCAAGATGTACGGCGCGGACGGGCGGACGAAAGACACCAAGGCGGTCAACCCCGAGTCCACGTTCTCGCGCATTTACCAGGAGATGATCAACTGGTGTAAGACCCACGGCCAGTTCGACCCGACGACGATGGGCACCGTCCCGAACGTCGGCCTGATGGCGCAGCAGGCCGAGGAGTACGGCAGCCACGACAAGACTTTCGAGATCCCGGAGGACGGCGTCGCCAACATCGTCGACATCGACACCGGTGAGGTACTGCTCAGCCAGGATGTCGAGACCGGCGACATCTGGCGCATGCCGATCGTCAAGGACGCCGCGATCCGGGACTGGGTCAAGCTGGCCGTCAATCGCGGGCGCGCGTCCGGAATGACCGTGTTGTTCTGGCTGGATACCGAACGTCCCCACGAGGCCGAATTGCGCAAGAAGGTCAAGGCCTATCTGAAGGACCACGACACCGAGGACCTCCACATCCAGGTGATGCCGCAGGTGTGGGCGATGCGGTACACGCTGGAGCGGGTGTTCCGCGGGCAGGACACCATCGCCGCGACCGGAAACATCCTGCGCGACTACCTGACCGACCTCTTCCCGATCCTGGAGCTGGGCACCAGCGCCAAGATGCTGTCGATCGTGCCGCTGATGGCGGGCGGCGGCATGTACGAGACCGGTGCGGGCGGATCGGCGCCCAAACACGTACACCAGCTCGTCGAGGAGAACCATCTGCGCTGGGATTCGCTCGGCGAGTTCCTCGCTCTCGGCGCCTGTTTCGAAGACCTGGGCACCAAAACCGGCAACAAGCGGGCCACGCTGTTGGGCACGACGCTCGACGCTGCTATCGGCAAGCTGCTGGAGAACAACAAAGGCCCGTCGCGCCGGACCGGTGAGCTCGACAACCGCGGCAGCCAGTTCTACCTCGCCATGTACTGGGCGCAGCAGCTCGCCGAGCAGACCGAGGACCAGGAGCTGGCCGACCACTTCGCCGGACTGGCCAAGTCGCTGGCGGAGAACGAAGACGCGATCGTCTCCGAACTTGCCGAGGTGCAAGGGGATTCGGTGGACATCGGCGGCTACTACTATCCGGACCGCGAGAAGACGACTGCAGTGATGCGGCCGAGCAAGACGCTCAACGAGACGCTGGAGGCTGCGCGGAGCTAGCCCGCTTTTGGATGGGCGTACTGGTCGACGAATTCGGTGATCACGTCGGCGATCCGCTGCGGCGCCTCGTACATCGGCACGTGTCCGACCCCGTCAAGCGTCGTCACTTTCGTGTTCTTCGGAAGGCGCTCCGTGAACAGACGGGTGTACCGCGGCGTCGGCAGCACCCTGTCCTTCTCGCAGATCACCAGATGCGTCGGCGTCCGGGTCTGCGCCAACTCCAGCAGACCGGGCAGCGTCAACGACTTCACCAGCATTTGGTAGTACGCCGAGCAGTGACCGGCGTCGTCGATGAGCTCGAGGATGTCTTCTTCGGTGAGGCTGTCGGCGGTCGCGCTCACCGCCGGGTACGCGACCTGGCGCGCAAACGGGAACTTGGCCGCGCGCTTGCCGAGGAGCTTGCAGACGGCGAACACCGGAGCCGCCGCGAGGAACTTGCCGACGATTTCGAACTTCGCTGGCGTGAAGTGGTTCCATCCGCCCGCTGGCGCGATACCGGTCAGTGTCCTGGCACGGCCGCGCCGCTCCAGTTCGAAGGACACCCAACCGCCGAGCGAATTTCCGACGATGTGAGCCGTCCCCCAGCCCAACGCGTCCATCCGGCGCTCTACGTCGTCGGCCAGGGTGGCGATGTCGAGCAGGAAGTTGCCGCGGGCTCCTCCGTTGTGGCCGACCATGGTCGGCGCGAAGACCTCGTAGCGGCCCGTGTCAGCTATCAGCGGAGCGACGCGTTTCCACACGTTCTGGGACAGGATGAACGGGTGCAGCAAAAGCATTGGCTCGCCGGAGCCGAGGTGAATCGGGTCGCGCTGCGTCATGCTGCCGACATTAAAGGTGGTACCGCCGGTATCGCAAGCCCGCTTGATCCGCCTCATCTGTCACAGACGGGAACCACGTGGCCTCTGCGGGCCGTCATCAAATGATGACGATTGAACAGGAACCGTCATCAGATGATCACGCGTCGCAGAAGGAAAGTGCTCCGGCGGACGCCACCGGCCAGCCGTGGTGGGCCAATCACCCTGCGATCATCGCCGCGCGCAAGGGGGTAGAGAAATGGATCGAATCCGCCGAGCGGGAACCGACGCCGCCAGATAACTCCGATGCGATCCACGACGAAGCGATGAATGGTTCGTGTTGGCGAGAGCTCCGCGGGGCGCGCGAGGACCTCGATCGTGCTCGGGTTCGGTACGCAAACGCCGTCAGGGCTGCGCGGGCGGTGGGTTTCTCGTGGGCCGAGATCGGCCGGCTTCTCGGCGTGCCCAGGCAATCGGTGCACCGCCGATTCCGTGACGACGTGGACTACGGGTGAACCACTGCTCTTTCCGGCTCAGCGGCCGGCTTGCGGCGCTTGGCCGTCATCGCTCGCGCGGCGATCGACGGCCGCATAAGGTTCACCGGCGAATCCACCAGCCATGCCACTCGGATGAACTGCTCGAAAGCGGATACGTCGGATTCCGCCGCGGTCATGATCCGATCCATGTAGGGGTTCATCAATCTCGTCGACAGCGGGGGAGTGCCCTCGATCTCAGGCAACGACAAGTCGCCGCCAGCCGCCATCTGCCATGCCTGGCGGATGGGCTTGGCGCTCGCGCGGAAAAATCGCCGCGGCAGATCTGTCGTTCCCTTCGCCAGGCAGTCCCGCAGTGTCAGCGCGTCGAGTGCGGCCACAGTCATCCCCTGTCCGTAGATCGGGTTGAAGCTGCACACCGCATCGCCGGTGGCGATCAATCCGTCTGGGAGTCGCCGCATCCGGTCATATCGATACCAGCGGCTCGACGGGAAGCGGTGCTGTGCGGTCGGTCCAAGCGGAGTAGCCGATCGAAGCGCTGCCACCACGTGTCGCGGCGCGAACGGTTCGACGAAATCGCACAGTTCGGCGTACGTGTCCGGGGGATCATTGCCCGCCATGCCGAAGGCCAGCAACATCCATGTGTCGTGTTCGCATCGGGCGAGGCCCACGCCCGTCGGCCTGCCGGGGATCGGCGAGACGACCATGCCCATCTCGTGCAGCGCGTCGGGTGGCAGCCGTAACTGTTGGCTCGAGTACTTCAAATGGACGGTGACCTTGTCCTCGACCGGCCGCGGGTAGCCGAGTCGCTCGAGCATTACCGGTGTGCGGGCGGCGCGGCCGGTGGCGTCGACGACCAAATCCGCTGGGAGTTTCGAAACGCCCTCGCCGCCGCCGTGCGGTGCGATGAGGACGCCGGTGACGCAGTCGCGATTCTCGGTGGTGATCAGGTCGACGAAGTCGTACCCCTCGAGCACCGCGATGCTGGGAATTACCCGCATCCGCCGCCTCACGTGGTACTCGAGAAACGGACGGCTGGCGCTGTAGGCCTTGATATGCCGAGAACTGCCCGAGCGAACCCCGAGGTGACCGTTCATGCAGAAGTACATCTTGGACAGGTCGTTGCCGTCGAAGTACGACGAGCCTGCCGCGACGAGTTCGTCGAGGAAGCCGGGGAACAGTTCCTCGAGCACCTGCGCGCCTCGCATCAACAACCCGTGCAGGTGCCGATCCTGAGGCACCCCGCGACGGTTGTCCGGCCCGTCGCCGAGGATGTCGCGTTCGACCACCGTGACGGTGTCGAAGTAGTCGGCCAGCACTCTGGCGGCGAGCATGCCCGCCACGCTGGCGCCGAGAACGATCGCGTGCTCACCCGTCTTCGCCATGAATGTGATCTTGACGCCTTCGTCAGCGGTGGTCGTGCGTAGTCGCCTACTCCATGTGTTGACGCCAGTCCGGCCTGCGGCCGAGATAGCGCAGTATCTGCTCGAAGTCGTCCGTGCCGACCTGTTCGACGGCTGGCGCGAACGGCGCCCCGGCCATTGTTCGGAAGTCGCCGTCGGGCACTGCACGTACCAACGGCAGCACGGCCTCGACGACGTCGGCGGGTAGTTCGAACGGGACACCCAGCGACGCGGCGACGTCCCAGCCGTGCACGACGTAGTCGACGAAGTGAAATCCCATCGCCATCTCACCGGGGAACACCGCACCCTCGCCGAACTCGGGCAATGCGAACGGCGCGTCGGCCGTCCCGTCGTCCTCGAATGCCTCAAGCATGTCGTGCGCCGCCTCGGAGTAGGCCCGCTGCGGGTCGGCGGTCACCGCGTCGACCACCGAATCGACACGCCAGACTGCGGGATCTGCGCCCAAACCCCTTGCAGCGGCTGCGAATCCGCGATGCTGCACGGTCATGTGTGCCAAGAGGGCGGCGAGATTCCAGCCGTCGCAGGGCGTCGTCCGATCGAGATCGGTCAGCCGGACGGAGTCGACGATGTCGATCGACTTCAGCACGGCGATTCGGTGTAGTTGGGAGATGTCGGTGGCTTTAGTAGGCATATGTAGATAGTAGGCATACGCATACGATAGCGCAATGCCTATCATGACGGGGTGGCAGCGAAGTCGTCGAATCCGCGGCGCCCCGACCTGGCCGCGATGCTGGCGCCGCTTCTGCGTGAGCTCGTCGCCGCGGAGGAACCGGTTCTCGAAGCGCACGGCCTGACGATGTGGGGCTATGTCGTCCTGTTGGCTCTGGACAGGTCATCGATGCGGACCCAGGCCGCCCTCGCCGCGGCGATCGGCGCCGACAAGACGCGGATCATCCGCACCCTCGACGAGCTCCAGGACGACGGCTATATCGAACGCCGACCCGACCCGGACGACCGCAGGGTGCGGTTACTGGCCATCACCGACACGGGGCGCCGTGTCAAAGACGCAGTGCAAGACGAGATCCAGCGCGGCGAAGAGCGGTGGCTCGGCGAACTCGGCGCCGAGGACCGGCGGACGTTCCTGCGGGCGCTCGAGCGGATGACCCCACGCGAATGGGGATGATGTGGGTGGAAAGATTGAGCCCATCATGAGCAAGCCAGCCGACCGCGTCGTGTTCTCCGGCGTGCAACCTACTTCCGACTCCCTGCACCTCGGCAACGCGCTGGGGGCGGTCGCGCAGTGGGCAGGCCTGCAGGATGAGTTCGACGCCTACTTCTGCGTCGTCGACCTGCACTCCATCACCTTGCCGCAGGATCCGGCCACCCTTCGGCGCCGCACGCTGGCGACCGCAGCGCAGTACCTCGCGATGGGCGTAGACCCCTTCCGGGCGACCATCTTCGTGCAGAGTCACGTGCCCGCGCACGCCGAACTCGCGTGGGTGCTGGGCTGTTTCACCGGCTTCGGCCAGGCTTCTCGGATGACGCAGTTCAAGGACAAGTCGCAGAAGGAGGGCAGCGAGGCCACCACCGTGGGCTTGTTCACCTATCCGGTGCTGATGGCCGCCGACGTGTTGCTCTACGACACCGACCTGGTACCGGTCGGTGAGGACCAGCGTCAGCACCTCGAACTCGCGCGCGACGTCGCGCAGCGATTCAACTCGCGCTTCCCCGACACCTTCGTCATCCCGGAGCCGATGATTCCGAAGGCCACCGCCAAGATCTACGA
>NZ_JAVHWR010000155.1:0-62634 GCF_032159565.1 Mycobacterium sp. | reverse complement strand
ACACGCTGGTGCGCTGGCCGAACGTCTCGATGGGTCTGAGCCAGGTCGCTCTGGTCGCCTGCGCCGCGGGCAGTTGCGTGATGATCACGACGGTCTCGTCGCCACGTAAACCCGCCATCCTTCGGCGCATCGCGCTGTGGCAGTACGGTGTCGCCGTCGTCATCGCCATCGCCACCCTGGTGACGTTCTTCGTTGCGGGCCAGCAGTCGGAGATGTCGCCCGAGGAGTACCTGCTGCGCAACCTCGGTTCGGACGCCACGGCGTTGTCGTGGTCGTGGCTGCTGCCGCTGCTTTACGTGCTTCTGGCGCTGACGCTGGTGTCGTGGGCGGGTATGCGCCATTCGAATCGCACCCGCCGTGGCAGGGCGTTGTTCGTGTTCACTGTCGGCATCGTGCTCATCGTGCTCGCCAGCGCCTTCTTCTTCCTGCGGGCGGTGGGCACCACGCAGTTCGTCGGAGTCGGTGCGGCCGCAACGCTTTTGGGTTGCGCCATGCTGGTGGTGGCGGCCGGCTCGCTGCTTCCGAGCGTCGAGGACTGGTTCGGTGCGCGTCGCGAACTGCGGATCATCCAACCGATGCTCGACGAACTCGGCCGCCGACATCCCGACGTCGGAATCGGAGTACGGCCGCGTGGCCCGCTGGTTTTCCGGGTGGCCGAGCGGATGTCACTGATCTCCGACGCACTGTTCCTGGAAGCGACGACCGCGGACGCCGCGCTGCGTGATCGGGTTGAAGCCTCCTGCGGATCGTCCGATCGCGACCTGGAGCAGGAAATCGCCGAGATCGCCGACGCCGAGACGCCTGACGTCAAGCCTGAGGAACAGGCACATGCGATCGCGGAGTGGATTTACGCGGGCCGCGGCGAGACCGACGAGGACACCAAGCGAGCATGGTTCCCCGGTCTGGGTTGGCTGCGTCAGCCGAGGGCCTACTCGGACCGGGAGTGGATCCTCGCCATCGCGAAGCAATACCGCGAGCTGGACAGGGCGGGTGTCGCAGCCGCCTCCTGATGGAGGGTTTCGATGATTACTTCGCCGGAAGCCGTAATACGACTTACCGCGGGCTAATCGTCGAGGTGTTCCCTGCGACGCAACTCATCGACCTTCTGGACGATGTCCTGCTGTGCCTCTGCGGACAGGCCGACCGTCCTCGCCGCAATACGGCGCACGCCCTCGTCACGCATGTTGGCGAGCCACGTCAGTTCCTTGTCCAGCTTCTCGTAGTACTCGTCGTCGGTGAAGTAAGCCGGCTTGATACGGAAGAAGTTGGCAAGGGCCGCCATGGTCGCCGCCGAAGGGTTCGTACGGTTGCCTGAACGCAGCTGAGAAAGGTAAGGAGCCGACATGGTGATGCCCTCCGACTTGAGGGCGCCAATCACCTCCGCCGACGTATGCGGACCACGCCCGGGCGGGTAAACCGTGTCGAACAGGCGGTTTAGGCGGGCGGAGAACGTCTTGCTCATCGAATTGACCTCCACATGCTGACAAAGCGGACTGGCTAGGCGGCGTATTTGCTGATCATCGTAGCGAGAGTTGTGCCAACAACCAAGTGCAAACCGCGGAAAAGTTAACCCGGCTTTTTGTTCAAGGCGCTCGACATCCCGGCGAGCAGCGCGTTTAGACCATATCTCATCGATGTCTCATGATGTGGTCAGGCAAATTTTGACGGATACGTAGCAAGTGCTTAGCTCGCAGCCCCCCGACCATTGGCTATCTGCGCGTGATGGTGTCTACCGGCAACCGGTGCCGCCGCCCGTCCGGCGGATCCCGGCGTTTGCTGAATTTGCCCCTTCACGGATCCCCTCCCGACGAGGTACGGGTCGGCAACAGGTACCGGAATTGCCAGCCCGACGGGACGTCCGGTCTGACGACGGTTCCAGCGGTGACGTTCGCCGAGGCCTGCCTCTAGGCGGCAAGCAGCATGGCCAGGATCGCGGTGTCGGGATCGCTGATCGGATCGATGCCGACGCGGCTGACCATCGATGTGACCGTGCCGTCGGACTCCGCTTCCACCCATGCCGCCCGGTGCTCTAGACCCAGGTGGGGAAGGCCGGGCAGCAGCACGCAGCCCGATGCGGCACCGGAGCACTCCGGCAGCGACGGAGTGGTCTCCGACGGCGGATGGAGCATGAGAAGCGCCGGCGGCTGATGATCGGCGAAATAACCTGGCGCCACCGCATTCTCACCGACGACGGTGCCCTCGGCCACAACCAGGCCGACGGTACCGGGCTGCGGAGATTCCGGCAGCTCCTCGCGAGCGCCGAAAATTGTTGTGGTGGCGAGCAATCCGGGGAACGAGGCGACCCGGACGGCAACTCTCAATACCTGTGCCCACTCCTTGGTGGAATCCGGCCATCGGCCTGACACCACGAATCCCCGCAGAGCTCCCTGCGAATGGAAGGGGGCGATTTCGATCGCCCGGCCGGACCCCGTTTCCATCTCGCCTCCGCGACCCTGATATTCGGTGAACGGACATCGCCGACACTCCGCTGGGTCGATCCGCTCAGCATGAGTCAGCAACGCCTGGCGCGCAAGACGACACGGGCTCTAACGGCCGACTTTGGCCTTCGCCGTCAACACCACACGATACGAACCGGCCGCAGGCACCCAACCGAATTCGTGGGAGTCCGCCGCACCCGCGGCGCGTGGATTGTCCGATCGCGCTTCGAACAGCGCGCCGCCTCCGGTGCCGTACACGTCACCGACGCGCTTGACGAGCCAGCGGGTGGACATGCGCGGATCACGGAACACCCGCAACTGGCCGCACCGGGGACGCCCGCCGCGAGCGGTCAGTAAGCCGTCGCCGGGACCCAGCGCGGGCCGCATCGACTCGTCGACCACGCGAAACGTCCGCAGTGGCCAAAGCCGAAGTGCATGGTTGCGCCGCACCCTCGAAGGGTAGGTTAGGTCTATGCTGCATCGACTCTTCTCCAATGCCACTGAAGCCCATGCTCACTGCGACCTGTACTGCGGTGTCTACGATCCGGCTCAGGCCAAGATCGAGGCGTTGTCGTGCCTGAAGACGCTCAAGAAATTCCATGACTCCGACGACGACCACTTCAAGACCCGCGCCATCATCATCAAGGAGCAGCGGGCCGAGGAGGTCAAGCATCACTTGATGGTGCTGTGGGCCGACTTCTTCACCAAGGACCACTTCGAGCAGTTCCCCAACCTGCACCAGTTGTTCTGGGACGGCGTGCACGGCGCGGGCGACGTCAAGAAGTCGACTGACGTTGCCGTCGCCGAGAAGCTGCTTAAGACGATCGACGAGATCTCCGACATCTTCTGGCAGACCGAGAAGGCCAAGGACATGGGCGTCTACCCGCCCGCTTGAGGCAGACAAAGAAAACGGCCCTGGCTCTCCCGCTGCGGAGACCAGGGCCGTTTCTGTGTTTGGTGTCGAAACGGGTCAGAACAAAACAATGAGGGCGAGTACGCCCAGAAGAACGAGCGCAATCAAACCGGCGCGGACGCAGGCCATCAGTTGGCCTCGGGTGTACGAGTGGCTGGACGATTGCCACTCAGAAGACGCGGCGGACCCTTGTCCGAACGGATGCGACGTCGTCATCTAATGCCCCCTGACCTGCGCGTTCAATTACCCACCCCCGTGAGATCCCTCACAATTGTCGTTGTGACGCCGATCATAGCCCTTCGGCTGACGATGGAGAAATCAAGGCGCGTGCGCCCAAAGGTTAGGGCGGCAAGCCATTTCGCTCGGGGCCTTCCTGCCTGTTGATCACTGTTCGATAACGGCGCCAGGTTATCCCCAGGATCGCCAAGGAATCACACAGATTCAGAAGGTCAGAAGCGCCTTCCGCAGACGGCGGCCTGTGCATAAACCTGTGGAAACTGTGGATAGCCGCACATTGCTGCTTGACGTGTGTCGATAACCGGCCGCCTCGTAGCATGAGGGCATGGAGAGCCCAGCAGGTATCCGGCAAGCCGAGATCTCCGACGTTCCGACGACGTTCGACGAGTCGGTCGTCCTGCTCGACGTTCGTGAGGACGACGAGTGGCAACGCGGCCACGCCGCCGGGGCCCGGCACATTCCGATGGGCGAGGTGCCCGCGCGGATCGGCGAGATCGATCCCGGCGCGCAACTGTTCGTGGTGTGCCATCTCGGTGGCCGCTCTGCGCGAGTGGCCCAATACCTGGCTCAGAACGGGTACGCACCGACCAATGTCAGCGGCGGTATGCAGGCGTGGGCCGACGCCGGCCGGCCGATCGTCACCGATGGCGGCGACGCCGGCACCGTCTGAGCAACGCTCGCTAGGCTGGTCGGATGATCCAGGTGTGTTCCCGCTGCGGGACGCGGTGGAATGTGCGGGACCGACAGCGCGTCTGGTGCCCGCGGTGCAACGGCACTCTGCTGGCGCCGTCCGCGCAGCCGCCGTCGGAATGGAGCGCACGTCCGACCGCACCGGCGGTACGGCCGAACAGCCAGGGTGAACAGAGCGGCCCGCCACGGTTGCCGCAGGGCTACCGCTGGATAGCGGTCCGGCCCGGCGCTGCCCCGCCGAGCCGCAGGCGACCGCGACACCTGGGTCCGACGCCGCGCTATGCGGCGATTCCCCGCTGGGGGCTTGTCGAACACTTCGACACCGCACAAGTCGAGCGGCAGGCCGAACCCCGGCGCAGGGCCTCGGTCGGTGCGTTGCGCGCCACCCTGGTTACGACGATCGCGGTGCTCGGCCTCGCCGCTCTGGTGCACATCGTGCGATACGCGCTGCTGATCATCAACCGCGACGTGCTCTTGAATCCGGTGGTGGCGTGGTTGGCCAGCTGGCTCGGAGTCGTGGTCAGCGTGGCCGCTCTGTTCCTGTTGTTCGCCACCTTCGTGCTTCTGACGAACTGGTTGATCGCTCGACGGTCGGTGGCCTTCGAACATGTTGGGCGCGAGGAACATCGACCACTGTGGACGCTGCGCGCCGGATGCCTTGTGCCGTTCGTGAATCTGGCGTGGGCACCCGTCTTCGTCATCGAACTGGCCAGCGTCGAGGACGCGCTCGCCCGTCTTCGCCGACCGATCGCGGTGTGGTGGGCGGTGTGGGTGCTGTCCACCGCCGTGTCGGTGTTCGCGATAGCGACCAGCTTCACCGGCGATGCCCAGGGCATCGCCGACAACACTGTGACCACGATCGTCGCCTACCTCATCGCGATGGCGACGATGGTTCTGGTCGCCCGCGTGCTTCTCGGCTTCGAACGCAGACCGGTCGAGAAGCCGGCCACGCGTTGGGTGATCGTCGCCGACCAATCTGAGGCCCAATCCGGCGTTCCGGTTGAGTCCGAAGGCCAGAACCCGGCAGCATAGTTGTATGAACTCGGGCGACACCGGAGCCGGCCAAGGGTTCGACGGTCACCCCTTCGTGGTGGCACACCGGGGCGCGTCGGCGGCCCGCCCCGAGCACACCCGGGCCGCGTACGAGCTGGCCCTGCAGGAGGGTGCCGACGGCGTGGAGTGCGACGTCCGGCTGACCCGGGACGGGCATTTGGTATGCGTGCACGACCGCCGGGTGGACCGCACGTCGAACGGCACCGGCCTGGTCAGCGAAATGTCGCTGGCCGAATTGAAGGCCCTGGACTACGGCTCATGGCACGCCAGTTGGCGGGCCAACGGCACGCAGGGTGACACCGGTCTACTGACTCTCGACGACCTGGTGTCGATGGTGCTGGACTGGCATCGGCCGGTGAAGATCTTCATCGAGACCAAACATCCGGTGCGGTACGGCGCGTTGGTGGAAAGCAAGGTGCTGGCGCTGTTGCACCGGTACGGCATCGCATCGCCTGCGTCGGCGGACCTCTCCCGCGCGGTGGTGATGTCCTTCTCGGCCGCGGCGGTCTGGCGGATTCGGCGCGCGGCGCCGATGCTGCCCACCGTCCTGCTCGGCGAGACGTCGCGTTACCTCGGCGGCAGCGCGGCCACCACCGTCGGCGCCACCGCCGTCGGACCATCGATCGCGACGCTGCGCGAACACCCCGAGCTCGTCGACCGGGCGGCCGCCCAGGGCCGAGCGCTGTACTGCTGGACCGTCGACCACTACGAGGACGTCCGGTACTGCCGCGAGCTCGAGGTGGCCTGGGTGGCCACCAATCATCCTGGGCGGACCAAGGACTGGCTGCAGAACGGCCTGACGGGAGCGGGCCGCGACTAGTGGATCGCTCCCGCGTCGAGCACATCCTGCGGGACCGGCGTGTCCGACTTCAGCGCGGTGAACAACTGGTTGGCGACGTCCTCGTCCCACACGACGACCGAACCCGAGTCGCTGCCGGTGAATTCGCCGATCGGCACGGTGGTCGTGGTGAGGTCACCGCGCAGCGCCCACGCCAGCCGGGCGAGATCGGTGACGTGAACACCCGTGTCGACCGTCAGCGAGTCCGCCGCCGCGTGGGCCATCGGATACCAGCGCAGCGGATTGGCCACGACGGTCGGGCTGGCCGCGCGGTGCATCAGCGTCGACATGAACTGGCGCTGGTTCACCATCCGGTCGAGGTCTGCCCGCGGCGTTGCTCGGGTGCGCACGTAGCCCAGTGCGGTGCGGCCGTCCAGCTTCTGGCACCCCGCCGAAAGGTCGATGCCCGCGAGCGGGTCGGAGATGGCTTCCGGCGGGCACATCGTCACCCCGCCGATGGCATCGACAAGCCTTGCGAAACCGTCGAATTCGACTTCGGCGTAGTGGTCGAGTCGCAGACCCGTGGCCTGCTCGACGGTCTGGGCCAGTAGTGGCGCGCCGCCGACGGCGAACGCCGTATTGATTTTGTCGGTGCCATAGTCGGGGATCTCCACGTACGAGTCGCGGGGTATCGAAACCATCGTGGTGGGGCTGTCCGACCACAGCGCTGGGATGTGCACGAGCAGAATCGTGTCGGTGTGCCCGTTGCCGATGTCGCCGCCGGTGCCGAGTTCGGCCTGCTGTGCCGGGGTGAGCCCCTGCCTGCTGTCCGAGCCGACGAGCAGCCAGGTGGTGCCCTTGCCTTCGGCGGGCCGGTCCGGGTAGTCGGCCAGCGCCGGGATGCGATGCAACTTCGTGTCGATCCAGACCGCGGTGCCGACCAGTCCCACGACCGCCAGAACGATCACCGTGAACAGGGTGAGGACGACGCGACGGACAAGGCGCTTGCCTCTGACCGGCCGCTGAGCCGGCGGCGGTTGTTGGCGCACAACGGGATTCGGTCGTCTGTGCGGTGGCGGAGGCGGTGGCGGATGGGGCCGTCTCGGTGGCGCCTGCGGCGTCGGCGGGTCGGGCGGCCAGGCAGGTGGCGGCCGATTCGGGTCCCGCCTGATCACCTGCGACGGCTCACGCCGCCGAGGAGGCGGAGGCCGCCGATCGCCGGTCACAGGAAGAATGTACGCGGCCCGTCACTTCAGCCAGCCGAGATGGCCTGCCAGCAGGATGTATCCGACGAACGCAGCGGTGTCGATCAGGCCGTGCGCGATGATCAGCGGCCACAGTCGCCCGGTGCGCCGCCACGTGTAGCCGAACACCAGGCCCATCACCGCGTTGCCGAGCCCGGCGCCCCAGCCCTGATAGAGGTGATACGCGCCGCGCAGCATGCTGCTGGCCACCAGCGCGACGACGGGATTCACCCGCAGCTGCTGCAGCCGGGTGAGCAGGAACCCGACGACGACGACCTCCTCGGCCCAGCCGTTGGCGAAGGCCAGCAGGATCAGGACGGGGATGTGCCACCACGAATTGTCATGCGTCGACGGCACCACCGACACACTCATGCCCAAGGCGCGCGACGCGGCATAGAGCCCGAGGCCGGGCAGCCCGATCAGCGCGGCGAGGCCGACGCCGCCGAGCACGTCGGCGCGCCATCGGATGCGGCCAAGGCCGATCGCCGACAGCCCGATACCGCTGCGCCACAGCAGGTATGCGCCGAGCGCTCCCCATGAGACCAGCTGCGCGACCCGGGCCAGGTTCAGCCCGAGATTGATCAGGTCGAAGGGGGACAGCCGTGGGTTGAGCGCAACCGTCTGCTTGGACAGGTTGAGCAATATCGACTCGATCAGATCAAGGCTGGCGGTATAGGCGCTGAGGCCGAACGTGACGGCAAGGACGACGGCGATCTCGATACGCAGCGCGCGCCGGTCGGGTTCGGTCAACTCCTCGGGCGCGGTCACCGAAGCTACGGTAGCGGGCGCCTCGCCCGAAGCCCGTTGAGGAACGGGCAGCCCATCAGGATCCGAATCGCCTGGCTGAGCCCGGTGACGTCGTCGACGGGTCTGGCGAACGCCAACCGCACGTCGTGATCGCCCTCGTCGTTCTCGACCCGCAACCGCACGCCGTATCGGTCGAGGCCGAGCGGCCGGACGCGTCCGCGCCGCAAAGTCGTCGGCAACCGGTCCGCCAGCCGGTCGATCACGTCGCGATGGGCGGCCTCGAGATGCTGCAGCCAGCAGGATTCCATCCCGCAGAACGGGTCGGGCCGCGCCTGAAGCAGTGCGCTGACACCGACCGCCTCCGCTCCGGTGGAGTCGGCGACGACGACCGACTCGACCTCGAGCCGGACCAGGGTGAGCCGGGTGTCGCCGCCGGCGGTGTCGGTTGTGTTCACCTGCAGCAGTGCGGGATTGGGATCCGCAGCGGCGACCAGGCCGAGTAGCCCGGTGATTTCCGTATCGGGCACGGCCTGCACCCGGCCCCGGATCCACACCAGCGATCGCACGGGCTCCCTCAGCGGAAGAGGAGCGTAGTCGGTCATCTCCAGCACGGCAGGTACGCCGGCTGCGCTCGCGGGGGACAGGCCGCCCTCGACGGGGACGGTGATGGCGAACGAGCCCTCGTCGAGAAGGTGGTGCACCGCACTGGCGGTGGGTTCGACACCCTCGATCGCGAGCATCGCTGCCCCTGCGCTCGCGCAGGTGCTGCGGATCCGCTCGGCCGTCGTCGGTGTCGTCGTCACTGCTGGTGCCGCCATCGCATCGCCTTCCTAAATAAGGTGACCCTAACTTAGCGAAGCCTTACTCGGTCTGCAATATGCACGCGACGACGTCGGCGGGGCAGCAGCGGCCGAACCGATAGGGTTGATTCGTGCCGCGCATCGCCTACCTCGGACCGGAGGGAACCTTCACCGAGGCGGCGCTGATCCGCATGACGGACGGCGGATTGATACCTGGTGGCGGCCCGTCGGACGGCTTCACGCCGCTACCCGCCGACAGCACCACGGCTGCGCTGGCCGCAGTGCGGTCCGGCGATGCCGACCATGCGTGCGTGCCGATCGAGAACTCCATCGAGGGGTCGGTGCTGCCGACGCTGGACGCGCTCGCGTCCGGGGCGGAGCTTCAGATCTTCGCGGAGCTCACCCTCGACGTGGCTTTCACCATCGTGGTGCGCTCCGGCGCCACCGCGGCGGACGTGGAAACCGTCGCCGCGTTCCCGGTCGCCGGCGCGCAGGTGCGCAACTGGCTGGCCGCCAATCTCCCCGATGCGCGGCTGGTACCGGCCAACTCGAACGCCGCGGCGGCCAACGACGTCGCCGAAGGTCGCGCCGACGCCGGTGTGAGCACCGCACTTGCGGCGCAGCGGTACGGGCTGGCCGCACTGGCGTCCGATGTCGTCGACGAGCCGAACGCCAGGACCCGTTTCGTGCTGGCGGGCCCGCCGGGCCCACCACCGCCGAGCACCGGTTCGGACCGCACGTCGGTGGTGCTGAAGCTCGACAATGTGCCGGGTGCGCTGGTGTCGGCGATGACCGAGTTCGCCATCCGCGACATCGACTTGATCCGCATCGAATCCCGGCCGACTCGAAAAGAGTTGGGCACCTACATCTTCTTCCTCGACTGCGTCGGTCACATCGAGGATGACGCCGTCGCGGAGGCACTCAAGGCGCTTCACCGTCGTTGTGCTGGTGTGCGATATCTGGGGTCATGGCCGACGGGATCGGCCGCGGGCGCGCTGCCGCCGCAGTTGAACGATGCGACCAGCTGGTTGAGCCGACTTCGGGACGGGAAGCGATGAGCGGCAGGCTGGTGCTCGTCCGTCACGGCCAGTCGCACAGCAACATCGAGCGACGGCTGGACACCCGCCCGCCGGGTAGGGAGCTCACCGACCTCGGGCGCGAACAGGCGCGCACCTTCGCCCGCGATTGGCCGCACGAGGTCGGGATGGTTGCGCACAGCGTCGCGGTGCGCGCCTCGCAGACGGCGGCCGAGATCGGCGGCGAGCTGAAGCTCGATCCGCACGAGCTCGAAGGCATTCACGAGGTGCAGGTCGGCGCGCTGGAGGACCGCAACGACGATTCGGCCATCGAGGAGTTCAATGCGATCTATCAGCGGTGGCACGAGGGCGAGCCGGACCTGCGGCTGCCCGACGGCGAATCGGCAACGCAGGTGCTCGACCGCTACGTCCCGGTGATCACGCAACTGCGGATGCGCTATCTCGACGACGACGCGTGGGATGGGGACATCATCGTCGTCAGCCACGGCGCGGCGATCCGGCTGGTTGCCGCCACGTTGGCGGGAGTCGACGGCAGCTTCGTCCTCGACCATCATCTGGCCAACGCGGAGTCGGTGGTGCTGGCGCCGATCACGGACGGCCGGTGGAGCTGTCTGCACTGGGGCCCCAACAGCCCGCCGTTCTATCCGGAGCCCCACGTTCACCCGGTGGAGGACGCCCTGTCGTCGGCTGATCCGATGGGCTGAGCGCAGCCGCAGCTGATCGCCTCGCAGTCGATGACGAAGGTGTGCACGACTTCGGGCGTCACGCAGTCGTCCTCGGTGCACTCCGACCGGGCCAGCGCGTGATGGATGACGGTGCCGTGGCAGTGGTCGAGACTGTCTCGACACCCGCGACAGTCGCTGTCCATGGCCCGTTCATAGCACCACCGGCGGGTAATCCGCGGTTGCCGCGCTGATGGCTTCAGGCCCAACCGAGTTCGTGCAAGCGCTCGTCGTCGATGCCGAAGTGGTGGGCGATCTCGTGAATGACCGTGATGGCCACCTCATCGACGACCTCGTCCTCGGTGCCGCAGATGTCCAGCAGGGCTTCGCGATAGATCGTGATCGTGTCGGGCAGCGACCCCGCATACCAGGAGTCGCGTTCGGTCAGCGCTATGCCGTGATACAGGCCCAGCAGATCTGGTTCTTCGGGGTCGCGGTCCTCGACCAGTACGACGACGTTGTCGATCGCCGCGGCCAGGTCGGGCGGGATCAGATCGAGCGCGTCAGACACCAGCGCCTCAAACCGTTGCGGGCTCATCCGCACGGCCACCGGACTACGCCCCAGGCGGTGGCGGTATCACGGGTTCGGCAGGGGCCGGCCCAGGGGCGGGCCCAGGCGCGGCCGGCGCGGCAGGCGGGGCGGCCGGATCCACTGGGGCGGGAACGCCTGCGGGCGGCGGTGCGGCTGCGTCACCGGGCGGCGGCGCGTCACCGGGCGGCGGCCCGTTCAGGGACGTGTTGCCGTCGGGGCCGGGCGCCGGGGCAGCAGGCGTCGACGGCGACTGGGTCGCCGTGTTCTGGGACGGCTGCTGGCCGTGCTGGGTCTGTTGCGTCGACTGACTCGACTGACTCGAGTCGCTCTGGTCGTAGGAGCCGCTGCTCTGGCCGGCCGACGAGGACGTGTCGGGCATCGGGATGGGCGGGAAGTTCAGCCGCTCCTCGGGGATGTCCGGCGGCGGAATGGGAGGCTGGCCGTTGATCTGCAGCGGGCCCCTGGCGCTGTTGAGCAGCGTGGACCAGCCGCCGTTGCCGAGCGTGGCGCCGATGCTGCACGACACCTGGTGGCTGCCCGCCGACCAGCTGGGCAGCGAAAGGGTGCTGTAGATCAGCGTGAGTGTGGTGCTGCGCAACTGGAGGGGCGCCAGATAGGCATCGGTCATCCGGGTGCAGGCGTCCTTGATGAACGCATCCTGGTCGGGCTCGGGTGGCAGCCCGGCCGGGAACTTCTCGGCGACGTTGACGGCGCCGGTCACCTCCATGGCATGCGGGCCTGCGCAGTCCACCGGGATGTCGGTCGGCTGGTTGGTGGATGGGTCGATGCCCAGGCACGTTCCCGCGGGCCAGACCTTGGACTGGTCCACCTCGGCGATCTTGCCCTGAAACGCGAGCTGAGAGTTGTTGGCGCCGGGCAGTTGCAGGCCGCACAGCATGCGCCGCTCGCCGGACTGCCGCCACGCCTTGTCGCCCGACCACATCATGCTCACGGTGAAGCGGCTGTTCGGGTCGAATCGCTCGCCAAGATAGCGGCGCACCGCCACCTGGCACTGCTCCTGGCTGATCTGCTGGATGCGCGACGGTGACGGCGGCTCGGCGTCGGGACCGTACTCGCTGCCAGGGAAGGTCTGCATGTCGACCGACTCCGCGACCTCGAACCGGTGCTCGCCCTTGCAGTCGACGACCTGGGCGCCATCCGGGTTGCGTTCTGGCCAGTTCAGGCAGTCACCGCTCTTGGCCTTGCTGAACGTCTCCGCCCCGCGCAGGCCCAGCGTTATCGCGCCGGGGGTACTGGGGCCCTCGCCGCGCGGCAGCGCGGTGAGCACGCCGGCGATCAGGAGTCCGCCGAGAGCGGTCAGCAGCAGTGCGCGCCGGGTGGATGTGGCGTGCAAACTGCGCCACCACGTCACCTTGCGGGTGGGGTGTTCTGCCTCGTCGGCGGTCGTTTCGACCCGCTCGGGTGCATCCAACATCTGCTCTATTGTGACAGGCGCGTCGGGGGCTGTGACAAGTGAGGCAGATGTAACGTTATGAGGTTGTGCCCCCGACGGTAGGGTTGCGCCGTGATCGACCTCAGGTTCCTGCGCGAAAACCCGGATGCGGTGCGGGCGTCACAGCGCGCCCGCGGTGAGGATCCCGGTCTCGTCGACGTCCTGCTGGAGGCCGATGCGGCCCGTCGTGCCGCCGTGTCGGCGGCCGACAACCTGCGCGCCGAACAAAAAGCCGCGAGCAAAAAGGTCGGTGCGGCGTCCAAGGAGGAGCGTCCTGCGCTGCTGCAGGAGGCCAAGGCGCTCGCGGACAAGGTGAAGGCGGCCGAGTCCGCGCAGGCGGATGCGGACAGGGCGTTCACCGCCGCGCATATGGCGATATCCAACGTCGTCATGGACGGCGTCCCCTCCGGCGGCGAAGACGACTTCGTGGTTCTCGATACCGTCGGCGAACCTCCGGCCATCGCCGATCCGAAAGACCATGTGGCCCTTGGTGAATCGCTCGGGCTGTTCGACCTGGAACGGGGCGCGAAGGTTTCCGGCGCACGGTTCTACTTCCTCACCGGCTACGGCGCGCTGCTGCAACTCGGCCTGATGCAGCTCGCGGTCCGGCTCGCTACGGACAACGGCTTCACGCTCGTCATCCCGCCGGTTCTGGTTCGGCCCGAGATCATGGAGGGCACCGGGTTCCTCGGCGCGCACAGTGAAGAGGTGTACCGGCTCGAGGCCGACGACCTCTACCTCGTCGGCACGTCGGAGGTGCCGCTGGCCGGCTACCACTCCGACGAGATCCTCGATCTGTCCGCAGGCCCGCTCCGCTACGCGGGCTGGTCGTCGTGCTTCAGGCGCGAGGCGGGCAGCCACGGCAAGGACACCCGCGGAATCATTCGCGTGCACCAGTTCGACAAGGTCGAGGGCTTCGTCTACTGCAAGCCGGAAGAGGCGGAGGCCGAACACGAGCGCCTGCTCGGCTGGGAGCGTCAGATGCTGGCCAACATCGAGGTGCCCTACCGCGTCATCGACATCGCCGCAGGGGATCTGGGTGCATCCGCGGTGCGCAAGTACGACTGCGAGGCCTGGATACCGACGCAGCAGACATACCGGGAGCTGACCTCGACGTCGAACTGCTCGACCTTCCAGGCCCGTCGTCTGGCGATCCGCTACCGCGACGAGAACGGTAAGCCGCAGGCAGCGGCCACCCTCAACGGGACGTTGGCCACCACTCGCTGGTTGGTGGCGATCCTGGAGAACCACCAGCAGCCCGACGGCAGCGTGCGGGTGCCCGCGGCACTGGTGCCCTACGTCGGAACCGAGGTGCTGGAGCCCGGAACTTAGTTTCCGAGCAGCTCGTCGAGCTTGGCGAGGAACTCCTTGGGCCGCTGGGGCGTGAACGCGGGTGCGGGCCGCGCACCTTTCACATCGAGCGTCACCAGCGTCGACTTGATCGGCCGCCACATGTCGAGCGGCAGCCAGCGGCGCGGATCCCAGCTTCCCCAGATGCGGAACCGCTCGGTGAACACACCGAGGGGCTCGGCCTTGTACCCGCGGATGGCCCGCAGCGGAATGATCTTCGACGTGCCCGACGGGAAGTGGTACCGCCGAATCGTGAGCGCTTCCTTGTCGAGCTGGATCTGCCCGTCGTCGTAGTACTGCTGAGGTGCGGCGCTCATATCCGCGCGCACCGCAATTCGTGGCCCTTGGACGTCAGGCATCGGCCGGTGTCCAGATTCCATTGCCAACCGTGCAGGTTGCAGGTCAGTGTCGAGCCCTCGACAATGCCGAACTTCGACAGGTCGGCCTTCAGGTGCGGGCAGCGGCGCTGCATTTGGTAGCCGTCCATGTCGATCGAGGCGGAGTCGTCGTGCGCTTCGGCGAACCAGCCGTCGGCATACGCGATGCGTTCATCGGTCAGGCATTTGAAGAACGTGTAGAGATACTCGTTGTAGCCACCGACTCGCCAGGCGGCGAATCGGGTGGACAGGAAGATCGTGTTGACCCAGTCCGGCTCCTCGTCACGCAGCACCGTCCGCACGAGTTCCGGTGCGATGGCGAACCCGTAACGGAACTTCTCGTCCGGAATGGGCTCGCGCACAGCACGCTTCGGGAAGTCAAGCACTACCGTCTCGGCACCCAGGCGCAATTCGACGGGATAGCCGATGCCGTCGCAGATCTGGTCGCTCTGGCTCATGATGGGCTCGAATCGCGCGCGCAGAGGCTCCAGCAGCGACTCGCCTTCTGCGGGCGCCCAGCGGGCCTTCTCGGCCGCGAGCACCGGCGCCATCCGATCGGCGTACTCGGCGATGTAGCCGGCCTTGCCGGTGGTGAAGATCGCCTCCAGCTCGTCATCGGGCACCGGATGTGTCACCGAATTCAACTGTGCGCCGGTGAAATCGGCCGTCGATCCGGGGATCAGCAGCAGACCGCCGTGGTGGCCGTGGGTGCGCATCTGGTCGAGGAACACCATCTGGTCGGGGAAGATGTTGGCCGGGTCGCCGTGGTCGTCGTTGAGGTCGCGCAGTTCCGGATCGAGGAAGCACGGCGGACCGGCGGACGGGACCACCCAGGTGGCGCCGACCTGACTGATGTACTGACGACAACGGTCCATCTGACGCTGCCGCTTCTGGGTGCCGAACGCCTCCTTGGCCCGCCCGGGCATGTCGTAGACCATCGGGTACCAGATCGCGCCCGAGTACTGCAGCATGTGCACGTCGACCTGACCGAAGTCCGCGTGCACCACGTCGAGATCGACCGGCCTGGCGTCATTCATGTTGAATGCCACCGTTTCTCCGTCGTCGACCACCAGACCGGAGTCACCGATGGGGCCGTCCGCGGGAGCGCGCAACGCGATGATCATCACATCGAGGTCGCCCTTCGGCCCACTGACGGTGTGCTTGACGGAGTCGGTCGTCTCGAAGAAGCGATGGAAGCCCAGCTTCTCCAGCTCGCGCTGCAGATCGGGCACCGGATAGTCGGGCAGCAGCACGACCGCGTCCTTGTTGACGTGCGCACGCAGGTGGTCGGGATCGAAGTGATCCCTGTGCAGGTGCGAGACATAGAGATAGTCACAGTCGCCGAGCGCGTCCCAGTCCAACGCGCTGTTGTCGGGGAACGGGAACCATGAACCGAAGTAGGCCGGGTTCACCCAGGGGTCGCACAGGATGCTCCCGGCCTGCGTGTCGATCCGGAAACCGGCGTGCCCGACGCTCGTGACCTGCACCAATGCCCTTTCGCTGGGGAAATGTCCGTCCGGCCGATTCTAATGCGACGAGACGTCGCCGGCGTTCCCCCGCCGGCGGTGGTGTTCGACCCGGCCGGCGACGACCGGGTTCGCGGGGCGCAGACACGCGACTAGGCTGCCTGATGTGGAACCGGTATACGGGACTGTGATCCAACTCGCCCGCCTGATCTGGAAGGCGCAGGGGCTGAAGTTCACTGTCACCGGCGTGGAGAACCTGCCGGTCACCGGCGGTGCCGTGGTCGCGATCAACCACACCGGCTACTTCGACTTCACCTTCGCCGGGCTGCCCGCATACCGGCAGAAGCGCGGCCGCAAGGTGCGGTTCATGGCCAAGAGAGAAGTCTTCGACCACAAGATCACCGGGCCGATCATGCGTAGCCTGCGCCACATCGAGGTGGACCGCACCAGCGGCGGGGAGTCCTTCGCGCAGGCCTGCCAGAAACTCAAGGAAGGCGAACTGGTCGGCGTCTACCCCGAAGCCACCATCAGCCGCAGCTTCGAGATCAAGGAGTGCAAGTCGGGCGCGGCGCGGATGGCCATCGCCTGCGATGTGCCGATCGTGCCCCACATCGTCTGGGGTGCGCAGCGAGTGTGGACGAAGGGGCATCCGAAGAACATGTGGCGGCCCAAGGTGCCGATCACCGTGGCCGTCGGCGAACCCATCATGCCGACCCTGCCCGCGACCGAGCTGACCGCGCTGCTGCACTCGCGGATGCAGCATCTGCTGGAGAAGGTCCAGGACGAGTACGGCCCGCATCCGCCGGGCGAATACTGGGTGCCGCACCGGCTCGGCGGCGGGGCGCCATCGCTGGCCGAGGCGAATCTGATGGACGCCGACGAAGCCGCCGAGAAGGCCGCCCGGCGTGCGCAGCGGGGTGACCCGGCAGGAGCGTCGGGCTAGAGACGATGGAACCGGTTTTCCGCACGCTGGAGCTAACCTGCTCGGCAGGCGTCGCCGTATCGGGCACCCGCATCACCTACCGGGGCCTGGAGAACATCCCTGCACGCGGAGGTGCGGTGATCGCGGTCAACCACACCAGCTACCTGGACTGGATGCCTGCCGCCCTGGCCGCCTACAAACGGCACCGCCGGTTGCGCTTCATGATCAAGCAGGAGATGACGGAGGTGAAGGTCGTCAACTTCCTGATCCGGCACACCGGCACGATCCCGGTCGACCGCAGAGCGGGCGCAGGCGCGTACGAGGTGGCGGTGCAACGGCTGCGCGCGGGCGAACTCGTCGCCGTGTACCCGGAGGCCACCATCAGCCGCAGCTTCGAGCTCAAGGAGTTCAAGACAGGCGCCGCCCGGATGGCGATAGACGCACAGGTGCCGATCATTCCGCTGATTGTCTGGGGTGCGCATCGCCGGTGGACCAAGGACCATCCGCGCAAGCTCAGGCGCGCGAAGATCCCGGTGACCGTCATGGCCGGGGCGCCGGTGCAGCCTGCGGACACCGTCGAGCTGACCGACGCCGCGATGCGGGAGGCGATGACCACGGCGTTGCATCAGGTTCAGGAGTCCTACGAACATCCGGCGGGCGCGTACTGGGTGCCCCGGCGGATGGGTGGCTCGGCTCCGACGCCCGAGGAGGCCAAGGTGCTCGACGAGATCGAGCTGGCCGAGCGCGCCCGCAAGTCGCCGCGATGACCGAGGCGAGAAACGAAGGTGGATCGCCGCGATGACCTTGCCTGCGCTGATCGCGAGTGACGTGGACGGCACGCTGCTCGACGACGACGAGAACGTCAGTCCCCGCACCCGCAGTGTAGTGCGCGCCGCGGTGGATGCCGGTGCCCGGTTCGTGCTGGCGACCGGCCGCCCTCCGAGGTGGGTGCAGCCCGTCGTGGACGCGCTCGGGTTCGCGCCGATGTCGGTGTGCGCGAACGGTGCGGTGATCTACGACCCGGCCACCGACCGCATCGTGTCGTCGCGGACGCTGTCGTCAGATCAGTTGGCGGAGCTCGCCGAGATCGCAACCCGCGTCATCCCCGGTGCGGGCCTTGCGGTCGAGCGGGTGGGCCGCAGCGCGCATGACGCGGCGACCCCGCAGTTCGTCAGCTCGCCGGGCTATGAACACGCCTGGCTGAATCCGGACAACACCGAGGTGTCCGTCGATGATCTGCTCGCCGCGCCCGCGATCAAGCTGTTGGTCCGCAAGGCGGGTGCGCGCAGTTCGGACATGGCCGCTGAACTCGCCAAACATGTCGGCCTGCAGGGCGATATCACTTACTCGACCAACAACGGCCTTATCGAGGTCGTGCCGCTTGGCATCAGCAAGGCCACCGGCGTCGAAGAGGTCGCACGGCCCTACGAGATCACCGCCGAGGATGTGGTGGCCTTCGGTGACATGCCCAACGACATCCCGCTGCTGCGGTGGGCGGGTCTCGGGGTGGCGATGGGCAATGCACACCCCGAGACCGTCGACGCGGCCGACGAGGTCACCACGTCCAACTCCGACGACGGCCTGGCCCGCGTGCTCGAACGCTGGTGGATGTGACCGGCGCGCTCAGCTCACGTCGATGGGCTTGATCCGTTCCAGCTGCACGGGCGGACCGTCGTCAGAGGGTGGTGGCAGTTCCTCGGGTACGCCGTCGATAACCCTTGTCACCGTGGCATTTTCACGGTCGAAGTTCAGCGTGCCGTGCTGAAAGTTCTGCACGATCCACTGCGGCTCGGCAATCTCGCCGCTCGTCGGCAGGCCCAGCACGCCGCGCTCGTACCCGAGCGACGCCCATGCGTCGTAGATCGCCCCGGTGAGCGGTTCGGCCCCGCTCTCCGGTGACCAGTAGACCGCGCCCCTGTCGAAGGTTGCGTAGCGGGCGTTGCCCTCGCCGGCCGCTTCCAGCGATCTCGGTGCACCGAGAGGGCTGTTCTGCCCGCCCATCGACTCCCACTTGGCCAGAATCGCGCCGCCGCGAAGCTGGTCGGTCAGGCTCGGCGGCGGCAGTGGTTCGTTGAAACGAGCAGCGATGTCCCGGATCTGGTCCATCGCCGCATACGCCGCGTTGCCGGGGCAGTCGGTGTTACCGACGTCGCGGTGAGTGAAGATCGTCGGCAGGGTGGGCGTGGCGCCGCGGGGGAAATGGGTGAACGACCCGCCGGCGGACGTCAACACGACGGTGCCGCGCGGATCGACGTGGTCGATGCCGAGCCGCCAACCGAGCAGCCGGCCGACCGTGCGCAGCAGGATGGGTGTGGGCGGCTCGAGGTCGAAGTTGCCGAGCATCGCCACCGCCCAGGTGTCCTTGTTGAATCCGCCGGTGTGAGAGCCCTCGACCGGTTTGTCCATGCCGCCCGCCCGGCCCTCGAAGACCTGCCCGTACTTGTCGACCAGCGCGTTGTAGGCGATGTCGCACCAGCCCAGAGTGCGGGTGTGATAGGCGTAGATCGAGCGCACGATCGCCGCGGAATCCTGCGGGCCGTAGTCGTTGCTTCCCGCGGTGTGGTGCACGATGCCGGCCCGAACGCCTTGGTCGTAGACGGTGTTGGGACACTTCATCGACTCGTCGGCGCCCCACTGCGCCCTGGTGATGACCGCCGGCGGCTGACCGGGCGGCGTCACCGCGTTCGGCAGGTCGCCGATCGGCGCCTCGGGCGGGCTGATCAGTACCGCGTTGACGTTCTGGCCGAACGGCTGATTGGTGTTGGCGGGAACGTAACCGAGATCCGGCTTGGCAGGTGCGGTCTCGACCGGCTTCTGCGGCCCTGACGCCGTCGCGCCTGGCGGCCGGTTCACCGCGATCTGGACGGTGGTGGTGAGCCCGACGAACACCGGCTCGGTGCCTCGTGGTGCGGACGATCCGTCGCCGACGCCGTCGAGGTTCTCCGCCTCGTACCACGGCCCCCACGAGCCGTCGGGCTTCTTGGCCCGCACCCGGGCCGAAGTCCCGCTGAGGTCGGCCGCGGTGAGCGCGACGAGGGAGAAAGGTGTCTCCTGGTGTACTTCGCGGATCGTTTCGCCGCCGCCGAGGCCGGTCAGTGGCTGCTGTGATAACTGGGTCTGCTCGGCGAGCGGCCGCCTGTCCTCGTCGAAGGGTGTGCTTGGCAGCACCCACGGCAGAATCACCACGGTCCCCGCGATCGCGGTGAAAAGCATCGGGTGGTGGCGAGACGGCACAGATTGATGTTACGTATGGGTCAGTTGTTGCTCGTGTTTCGACACGGCGAGCTGCGTACTTATCTCAGACCATGCCTGCAACGGCGCCGCAGAACCCGCCACTTGGCTCTGCGGCGCCGTTTTGGGGGGCAGGACTATCCGGCAGGGGCCGGGGGTGCGGGCACGGGCAGCGGCGGCGCGGCTGCCGCGGCGGGCTTCATCGCCGAGGTGATCATCGGCATCACCACGCCCTTGAGCAGGTCGATCGCCTGGCCGGCACCCAGTTGCTGGGCCGCACTGCTGAGATCTCCGAGCAGGCCGGTGCTACCCGTGCTCGCGGGCACTGTGGAGCCCAGGTTGCCGGCGCCGAGGAGCGGGAACGTCTGTCCACCGGCAGCACCCATGGGATCGAGACCGATGGGCGCCGAGATCGGCACCTCGCCCGGATTGGGCAGGCCTGCGGCGTTCGAGATCGGCGTCGTCGCCAGCGCCGGATCAAGACCCGTCACCGAAGGCGTTGTCAACCCGCCGGGGAGTGCGCCGGTCGGACTGGTCAGCGCAGGATTCAAGGCAGGGTTGGCCGCCGTCGCTTCGGTTCCAAGCCCCGGCATCCCCGCAGGGCCACCCGGTGTCGGGAGCGCGGGATTGGTCAACGCGGGGTTGGTCAGCGCCGGATCGGCCAGCGCCGCCGCCGCCGTCGGGTCAGCGCCCAGCGCAGGCGTGGTCAGACCGGGAGTGAGGCCGGGCGACGCGAGGCCAGGCGTCAGCGCAGGCGACGCCAGGCCCGGTGACGCGAGCGCGTTGGGCGCGGTCAGTGTCGTCGGCATCGCCGCCGCCGGACTGCCGGTCAGGCCGGTCGGCATGGCGGGTAGGTTGACGCCGAACTGCGACAACCCTTGCGAAAGCGCGGACATCAGCTCGTTGGGCAGGTCGGTGACCATCGCGGCCGACCGGAACTCACGAGGTTGTGGCGCGGGTTTGGTGATGTCTGCGATGGCGGAATATGCAAAAGGACTCACGACGGCCAGGGCGGCGACTGCGCTCGTGGCTGTCGAGAGCCTGCGTCGACGTCGGTTAGGCACGGGAACTCCTCAATATGTGGACTACGTATAGAGCGGTACGTGATTGATGGTACGGGTGTGACTGATGTGAATAGAGTGACGATATGGAATCGTGAGCGAATCGCGACATTGAGCCCGTATTGGATTCGGGCGGCGCAAGCCTGGTCGGATACCCTGGCTGCCGATGACCGCTCGTTATGACCTCTTTGTCGTCGGTTCCGGATTCTTCGGTCTGACGATCGCCGAGCGCGTGGCGACCCAGCTGGACAAGCGAGTCCTGGTACTGGACCGACGCCCGCATATCGGCGGCAACGCGTACTCCGAGCCCGAGCCGCAGACGGGCATCGAGGTGCACCGCTACGGCGCGCACCTGTTCCACACCTCCAATGAGAAGGTGTGGGACTACGTCCGGCAGTTCACCGACTTCACCGGATACCAGCACCGGGTGTACGCGATGCACAACGGGCAGGCCTACCAGTTCCCGATGGGCCTGGGCCTGGTGTCGCAGTTCTTCGGCAAGTACTTCACGCCGGACGAGGCCCGCAGGCTGATCCGGGAGCAAGCCGCCGAGATCGAGACCGCCGAAGCGAAGAACTTCGAGGAGAAGGCGATCAGCCTGGTCGGGCGCCCACTGTACGAGGCGTTCATCAAGCACTACACCGCCAAGCAGTGGCAGACCGACCCGAAGGAACTGCCTGCGAGCAACATCACCCGGCTGCCGGTGCGCTACACGTTCGACAACCGCTACTTCAACGACACCTACGAGGGCCTGCCGGTCGACGGCTACACCGCGTGGCTGAAGAACATGGCCGCCGACGATCGCATCGAGGTGCGGCTGGACACCGACTGGTTCGACGTGCGGGACTCGCTACGCGCGCAGAGCCCTGACGCGCCGGTGGTCTATACCGGCCCCCTGGACCGGTATTTCGATTACGCCGAGGGCCGATTGGGCTGGCGGACACTGGATTTCGATCTCGAGGTGCTGTCCACCGGTGATTTCCAGGGCACCCCGGTGATGAACTACAACGACGAAGATGTGCCCTTTACGCGTATCCACGAGTTCCGGCACTTCCATCCCGAACGCACCTACCCGTCCGACAAAACCGTGATCATGCGGGAGTACTCGCGCTTCGCCGATGACGACGACGAGCCCTACTATCCGATCAACACCGAGAGCGATCGCACGCTGCTGGCCGCATACCGCGCCAGGGCGAAGGCCGAAACCACTGATGCCAGGGTGTTGTTCGGCGGCCGGTTGGGCACCTACCAGTACCTCGATATGCACATGGCGATCGCCAGCGCGCTGAACATGTACGACAACGTGCTGGCTCCACACCTGCGCGACGGTGCGCCGCTTCGCGAGGTCACCGCATGAGTGGTACTGCGGTCAGCCTGCTGTCCCGGATCATCCTGCCGCGCCCCGGCGAACCGCTCGACGTCCGCAAGCTATACGTCGAAGAGTCGGCCACCAACGCCCGCCGCGCTCACGCGGCGACGCGAACGACGCTGCAGATCGGCGCCGAATCGGAAGTGTCGTTCGCGACGTACTTCAATGCGTTTCCCGCGAGCTACTGGCGGCGCTGGTCGACGTTGCGATCGGTGGTGCTGCGCGCCGAGTTGACCGGTACCGGCCGGGTCGACGTGTACCGCAGCAAGGCCACCGGTGCCCGAATCTTCGTCGAGGGCAGGCCGTTTCATCACGACGGCGACGAGCCCGGATCCATTGCCGGCACCGCCTCCGGATCCATTGTCGGCACCGCCTCCGGATCCATTGTCGGCACCGCCTCCGTCGAGTTCGAGATCGGTCTCCAGCCGTTCGAGGACGGCGGCTGGATCTGGTTCGACATCACCACCGACAGCGCCGTCACGCTGCACAACGCCGGCTGGTATGCGCCGGTGCCTGCCCCCGGCACGGCGAACATCGCGGTGGGTATGCCCACCTTCAACCGCCCCGACGACTGCGTCGACACGCTGCGCGCATTGACGTCGGATCCGTTGGTCGACGAGGTGGTCGGCGCGGTGATCGTGCCGGATCAAGGCACCAGGAAGCTGCGCGACCACCCGGACTTCGCAGACGCCTCAGCGCCGCTGGGCACCCGGCTGTCGATTCATGACCAGCCCAACCTCGGCGGTTCCGGCGGCTACAGCCGCGTGATGTACGAAGCGCTGAAGAACACAGACTGCCAGCAGATCCTGTTCATGGACGACGACATCCGCATCGAGCCCGACTCGATCCTGCGGGCGCTGGCAATGAGCCGGTTCGCCAAGACGCCGATGCTGGTCGGCGGTCAGATGCTGAACCTTCAGGACCCGTCGCATCTGCACGTGATGGGCGAGGTCGTCGGCAGACACGACTTCATGTGGACCAACGCGCCGCACACCAAGTACGACCACGACTTCGCGCGAAATCCGTTGAACGACCGCTATTCCGACAGCAAGCTGCTGCACCGCCGCGTCGACGTCGACTACAACGGCTGGTGGATGTGCATGATCCCGCGCGCCGTCGCCGACGAGCTCGGTCAGCCGTTGCCGCTCTTCATCAAGTGGGATGACGCCGATTACGGGCTGCGGGCCGCCGAGCACGGATATCCCACCGTAACCATGCCGGGCACCGCCATCTGGCACATGGCCTGGAGCGACAAGGACGACGCCATCGACTGGCAGGCGTACTTCCATCTGCGCAACCGGTTGGTGGTCGCGGCGCTGCACTGGGACGGCGACGTGCGCGGACTGGTGCGCAGCCATCTGAAGGCCACGTTGAAACACCTCCTGTGCCTTGAGTATTCGACCGTCGCGATCCAGAACAAGGCGATGGACGACTTCCTCGCCGGGCCGGAGCACATCTTCTCGATACTCGAGTCGGCCCTGCCGGAGGTGCACCGCCTTCGCCGCGACTACCCCGACGCGGTGATCCTCCCCTCGGCGACCGAACTGCCGCCGCCATCGGGAATGGCGGGTCGCGTGGGGGAGCCGAAAACCGCACCTGGCAAGGCGGTTCGGCTTGTTCGCGGAATCATGCACAACCTCGGCAAGGCTGATGCCGTGCATCACGAGCGGCCGCAGTTGAACGTGTCCACCCAGGATTCGCGCTGGTTTCTGCTGTGCAATGTCGACGGAGTGACCGTCACGACCGCGGACAGCCGTGGCGTGGTGTACAGACAGCGAGACCGGGCCAAGATGTTTGCACTCTTGCGGGCCTCGCTGCGTAGCCAGCGAAAACTGCAGCGGCGCTTCGACGCGATGCGCAAGGCATACCGGGACGCGCTTCCGATGCTCTCCGGTGTCCAGCAGTGGGAGGCCGTTTTTCTCGAGACGCCCGCGCATGACTGAGACCTCCCCAGCGCTTCGCGCGTGGACCCAGCGCGGTGAGGAGGCCGCGTTGGTGGCCGTCCAGTCGGCGTTGGCCGGCCGCCCCGGCGTTCTCGCCGGTGCGCGCGCCCTTTCGCACTTCGGTGAACACAGCATCGGATGGCTCGCGGTCGCCGCTGTCGGTGCGCTGCTGGAACCGCGAAAGCGGCGCATGTGGCTGGCCGCCGGATTCGGTGCGGTCGCCGCGCACGCCGCCGCGGTCATCATCAAGCGGGTGGTGCGACGCGAACGCCCGCATCACCCGGACATCGTCGTGAACGTCGGCACGCCGAGCAGGCTCAGCTTCCCGTCCGCGCACGCGACCTCGACCACCGCGGCGTCGATACTGTTGGCGCACGCGACGGGGTGGCCGCTGCCCGCGTTGCTGGTACCGCCGATGGCGTTGTCCCGGTTGGTCCTCGGCGTGCACTATCCCACCGACGTGATCACCGGCGTGGCAGTCGGCGCGGCCGTCGCGAAGACGGTGGGTCACATGGCGGCCAGGGCCGAAGGAGATTCATGAGCATCTCAAGTGACAGCAGTGCAGAGAGTTCGGCGAAGATGAGTGAACAACAGGCACCGGTCAAGGGCCCACCCAGCAATGTGGTCACCGGCCTGATCAAGGCGGCGCGGCCGCGCCAGTGGGTGAAGAACCTGCTCGTGCTGATCGCCCCCGTCGCCGCCCTCGGCAGTGACGTGAACTACGACTGGCGCCACGTGGCCTTCAACGTCTCCATCGCGTTCGTGGCGTTCTCCCTCGCGGCGTCGTCCGTCTATCTCGTCAACGACGCCCGCGACGTCGAGGCCGACCGCGCACATCCGACCAAACGGTTCCGGCCCATCGCCGCAGGCGTGGTGCCGCCGTGGCTGGCCTACTGCACCTCTGTGGTGCTCGCGGTGGCGGGCCTGGCGGTGTCGTTTCTCGCGACGCCGAACCTGGCCGGGGTGATCGGCGTCTACATCGCAATGCAACTCGCATACTGCTTCGGCCTCAAACACCAAGCGGTGCTCGACATCTGCATCGTCTCGTCGGCGTACCTGATCCGGGCGATCGCCGGCGGTGTGGCGGCGAATATCCAGCTGTCGCAATGGTTCCTGCTGGTGATGACGTTCGGCTCGCTGTTCATGGTGGCGGGCAAGCGCTACGCCGAGCTGCAGCTCTCCGAGAGGACGGGGGCGAAGATCCGCAAGTCGCTCGAGAGCTACACATCGACCTACCTCCGGTTCGTCTGGACGTTGTCGGCGACCGCGATGGTGGTTTGTTACGGGCTGTGGGCCTTCGAGCGCGACGGGGCCAACGCGTCCTGGTACGCGATCACGATGATTCCGTTCACGATCGCGATTCTGCGTTATGCCGTCGACGTCGACGGCGGACTGGCCGGCGAACCGGAGGAGATCGCGTTGAAGGACCGGGTGCTCCAGCTTCTGGCCGTCGCGTGGATCGGAACCATCGGTGCCGCAGTTCTCCTGGGCTAGACGCGGGCCCGCGTTTCCCTACGACATCACCACTCGAACCAGCCTTTGGCTGAGCGTGCTCGTTGCCGGCGCACTGTTCGGCTGGGGCGCGTGGCAACGCCGCTGGATCGCCGACGACGGCCTCATTGTGTTGCGCACCGTGCGAAATCTGCTGGCCGGCAATGGTCCGGTCTTCAACAAGGGTGAGCGCGTCGAGTCGAACACGTCGACGGTGTGGACCTACCTGAACTACCTCGGCGGCCTCATCGGGGGGCCCACCCAGCTCGAGTACGTGACCCTGTGGCTTGCCCTGTTGCTCAGCGTGGCGGGCGTCGTCTTCCTGATGCTCGGCGCCGCGCGGTTGTACGCGCCGAGCCTGCAGGGCCGCAGGGCGCTGCTTCTGCCCGCGGGCGTGCTGGTCTACATGGCGGTTCCGCCGGCCCGTGACTTCGCCACCTCGGGGCTCGAAAACGGTTTGGTGCTGGCCTATCTCGGCCTGTTGTGGTGGATGATGGTGTGCTGGTCGCAAGCCTTGCGCGGCCACCAGGACAGCACACAGCGAAATGCGGTCAGCGCGGTGTTCGACGGCGCGCTCGCATTCGTGGCCGGTCTGTCGGTGCTGGTCCGACCGGAACTCGCGCTCGTCGGCGGACTCGCTCTGGTCATGATGCTGGTCTCGGCACGGGGCTGGCGGCGCCGGGTGCTGATCGTCGCCTCGGGCGGACTGCTTCCGATCGCATATGAGATCTTCCGAATGGGTTACTACGGATTGCTCTTTCCCCAGACAGCTTTGGCGAAGGACGCATCGGGCAACAAGTGGGCACAGGGCTGGGTTTACCTCACTAACTTCGACCAGCCCTATCTGTTGTGGGTGCCCGCGCTGCTGCTGGCGATACTCGCGCTCATCCTGCTGATCACCCGCAGCCGTCCGTGGTGGATCCGGCGGCCTGCGCCCTACGGCTACAGCAGGCTCGCACGGATGGTGCAGAGCCCGCCCTCCGTGGTGTTGTTCATCGTCGTCAGCGGCCTGCTGCAGGCGCTCTACTGGATCCGGCAGGGCGGCGACTTCATGCACGGCAGGGTCCTGCTGACGCCGATGTTCTGCCTGATCGCACCGGTCGCGGTGATACCGGTTCTGCTACCGGACGGCGAAAAGTTCAGTCGCGGTATCGGTTACCAGCTTGCGGGCATCACCACGGTGTTATGGCTCGCCGTCGTCGGCTGGTCGCTGTGGGCCGCCAACGCGCCGGGGATGGGCCCGGACGCCACCCGCGTGACCTACACGGGCATCGTCGACGAACGACGGTTCTACTCGCAGGCAACGGGCCGCGCACATCCGCTCACCGCCGCCGACTATCTGGACTACCCGCGGATGCGCGCAGTGCTGGTCGCGCTGAACAACACACCGGACGGTGCGCTTCTGCTGCCGTCGGGCAACTACGACCGCTGGGACGTCGTGCCCGCCATACCGCCACCGCCGGACACGCCGGCAGAGGTGCGCAAGGCCTACATCGGACCGCACACCGTCTTTTTCACCAACCTCGGCATGCTCGGCATGAACGTCGGCCTCGACGTCCGGGTCATCGACCAGATCGGCCTCGCGAATCCGCTGGCGGCCCACACCGCGCGCCTGGAAGACGGCCGCATCGGACACGACAAGAACCTCTTCCCCGACTGGGCCGTCGCCGAGGGACCCTTCCTGAAGGAGCCCCCCTACCTTCCGCCCTACCTCGACCAGGACTGGATAGCGCAAGCCGAGGAGGCACTGAAGTGCCCGGCCACCGAGTCGATGCTGACATCGATCCGCGGGCCGATGGGTCCGCGGCGGTTCCTGTCAAATGTGTTGCACGCCTACGCATTGACGAAGTACCGAATCGATCGGGTACCGATGTACGACCTCATCCGGTGCGGACTTCCGATCCCGCCACCGTCGGTCCCCGCCTACACCGGACTGCCTGCCACGGGCCCCTGACCTCTGCGACTTGTAGGCCCACCGCTCCTTCTGCTTTGGTAACGCGGCGCCCCGTGCAGGCGATTAAGCAACCAACGACCGCCGTTGTCGCGGCGATGATGCATGAAACGGACGGTTAGAAAGTAGATGCGCCGCCTTCTCGTCGCGCTGGCCGCGATGTTGACGCTGTCGGGCGTGACCGCCGCGATGGGGCCGCCGACTGCGCAGGCGTTCTCCCGTGAGGGCTTGCCCGTGGAGTACCTCGACGTGTACTCGGCGGCGATGGGCCGCAGCGTCCGTGTCGAGTATTTGCCCGGAGGCGCACCGGCGCCGACATCCAGCCCCGGAGGCGCACCGGCGCCGACATCTAGCCCCGGAGGCGCACCGGCACCGAGCGGACGGGCCGGGTCGAAATCGGTCTACCTGCTCGACGGCCTGCGCGCGCAGGACGACTACAGCGGATGGGACATCAACACCTCGGCCTTCGACTGGTTCCACGGCTCGGGCGTTTCCACCGTGATGCCCGTCGGCGGGCAGTCCAGCTTCTACACCGACTGGTATTCACCGTCGACCTTCAACAACCAGGCCTATACATATAAATGGGAGACGTTCCTGACCCAGGAGCTGCCCACGTGGCTGTCCACCAATAAAGATGTGTCGCCGACCGGCAACGGGGTGGTCGGATTGTCGATGTCGGGGGGCGCGGCGCTGATCCTGGCGGCCTACCACCCCGCACAGTTCGCCTACGCCGCTTCCCTCTCAGGCTTCCTGAACCCGTCGGCCGCGAACACGGCGCAGGCGATTCGCGTCGCGATGCTCGACGTGGGCGGCTACAACGTCGACAACATGTGGGGCCCGCCGTGGGATCCGTCATGGAAGCGTAATGACCCGCTGGCGCAGGTCTCCCGCATTGTGGGCAACGGCACCCGGCTGTGGATCTACTGCGCACCCGGCCAGGCGCTCGAGGCCGACGGCCTCGAGGAAATCGCCGCCAAGAGCAATAAGGACTTCCAAGCCGCCTACATAAACGCAGGTGGGGGCAACGCGACGTTCCATTTCCCGGCGGCGGGCAACCACGCCTGGCCGTACTGGGCAGCGCAATTGCAGGCCCTCAAACCAGACCTGATCACAACCCTCAACGGCTGAGGGCGGCGACCAGGGAGGACAGAAGCTGAAGAGAGATATCACATCGAGGTGTGGTTGACTACACGGGCACACGTCACGAGTGGGTCTCGGATTTCGGGTGCGGCATACGACAGATGGGATAGATGAAGCATGAAGTTCGTTGGGAAGAAGCGCGGCGCCTGGGCGCGCCGGCTCACGGTCGCGGCTCTCGCAGCCGCCGTGCTGCCCGGCCTGGTCAGCGCTGTCGGAGGCTCGGCGGCTGCGGGGGCGTTCTCGAAGCCGGGTCTGCCGGTCGAGTATCTGATGGTTCCGTCCGCGGGAATGGGACACGACATCAAGGTTCAGTTCCAGAACGGTGGCCCGAACGCCCCGGGTGTCTATCTGCTCGACGGTCTTCGCGCGCAGGACGACTTCAACGGCTGGGACATCAACACCCCGGCGTTCGAGTGGTACGTCGACTCCGGTCTCGCCACGATCATGCCGGTCGGCGGCCAGTCCAGCTTCTACAGCGACTGGTACTCGCCCGCCTGCGGTAAGGCGGGTTGCTCCACGTACAAGTGGGAGACCTTCGTTACCCAGGAGCTGCCTGCCTATCTGGCGGCGAACAAGGGCGTGAACCCGAACCGCAACGCGGCCGTCGGTCTGTCGATGGCCGGTTCGGCCGCGCTGACGCTGTCGATCTACTACCCGCAGCAGTTCCAGTACGCGGCGTCGCTGTCCGGCTTCCTGAACCTCTCCGAGGGCTGGTGGCCGATGCTGGTCAACACGTCGATGGGTGACGCGGGCGGCTACAAGTCGAAGGACATGTGGGGTCCGTCGAGCGACCCGGCGTGGAAGCGCAACGACCCGATGGTCAACATCGCCACGCTGGTCGCCAATGGCACCCGCGTCTGGGTGTACTGCGGTAACGGCAAGCCCGGTGACGTCAACGGTGAGATCGCAGGCGACAACTTCAACGCGAAGTTCCTCGAGGGCTTCACGCTGCGGACGAACAAGACGTTCCAGGAGCAGTACATCGCCGCGGGCGGCAAGAACGGTGTGTTCAACTTCCCGTCCGCCGGTACTCACAGCTGGGAGTACTGGGGCGCGCAGCTGCAGCAGATGAAGCCCGACATCCAGCGCGTGCTGGGTGCGACGCCGCAGCCGTCCACCCCGATTGCCACTGCCGAGTCGGCCGCTACCAACACCGCGGCCGCGACGACGGGCGGCTAGCCACCCGGTCACAGATATGAGGTCTGGCGGCGGCGATCCTTCGGGGTCGCCGCCGTCAGCCGTTTCCGGCAACCCAGGTGATGTGGTTCACTGCATTGCGCGGGGACAGCGAAGATAAGGGTGGGTACATGCGCGGGATGATTCGAGCGGTCTTGTCGGTGGTGCTGGCGGCGGGCGTGTGGTCGACCGTAGCGCCGGTCGCCAAGGCCGATGGCGTCGAGATGCTGATGGTGCCGTCCGCCGCGATGGGGCGAGACATCCCCGTCGCCTTCCAGGGCGGCGGCCCGCACGCGGTGATTCTGCTCGACGCGTTCAACGGCGGCCCCGATGTGAGCAACTGGGTCGGCGCGGGCGCCTTCAACACGCTGGCGGGCAAGGGCATCTCGGTGGCCGCGCCCGCGGGCGGCGCCTACAGCATGTACACCAACTGGGAGCAGGACGGCAGCAAGCAGTGGGAGACGTTCTTGGCCGATGAGCTGCCCGACTGGTTGGCCGCCAACAAGGGCCTGGCGCCGAGCGGGCACGGCATCGTCGGCGCCGCCCAGGGCGGCTACGGAGCGATGGCAATGGCAGCCTTCCATCCGAACCGCTACCGCTACGCCGGCTCGCTTTCGGGTTTTCTGACGCCGTCGAACACCTACATGAACGGTGCGATCACCGACGGGCTGGCGCGGTTCGGTGGTGCCGACATCCGCAACATGTGGGGACTGCCACAGCTGGGCCGGTGGAAGTGGCACGACCCCGACGTCCACATTCAGCTGCTGGCCGACAACAACACCCGGCTGTGGGTGTTCAGCCCGACCACGCTCGGGTGCGCTGATCCCGCGGCCATGATCGGATACTGCGACCAGGCCCAGGGCAGCAACCGCACGTTCTATCAGCACTACCGTGGCGTCGGCGGGCACAACGGGCACTTCGACTTCCCGCAGACCGGCGAGCATGACTGGGGCACTTGGGGCGCGCAGCTGGCCGCGATGTCCGGCGAACTCGTCACCACGATCAAGTGACTCTTTAGCGCCGGTACCTTGGAGGAGTGCAGCACACGGTTCGGCGTCGGCCGAGGTGGTCGACCAGCGTCGCCGTAGCGACGTCTCTGGCCGCCCCCCTCACTGCCGTGCTGACGGGTTGCACCTCCGGTGACGGCATGATGCCGACCATGTCGGTGCAGCCCCCGTCGACGATGCAGTCCCGCGCCGAGGCGAAGGGTGGCGACCCGAAGGCCGACGGCACCCAGCCGAACGGACTGACGGTGACCGCCCGGCAGCGGGCATATCTGGATGCGCTGAAGCATGCGGGTGTGCGGCCGTCGACCGATCTGCTGGCGTTGAGCATCGGCTCCTACGTGTGTCAGGCGCGCGCCGCCAAGCAATCGGATCAGGCGGTGCACGACTACGTGACGCCGTTGGTGCGCGGTGATGTGCGCAACGCCCAGATGAGCGCTGTGGCCCCCCCGCCCTCTGAGGTCGACGCGGTGACCGCCGACTACATTCGGATCGCTACCGAACGACTCTGCTGAACAGACTCTTCTGAAAAAGGGATCAATGGCCACCAAGAATCGGCGGAAACGCCACCGAATACTCGCGCTCGTCGCAGCGGGAGCGATGGCGCTCGTGGTGGCGCTCGTCGTCGCGGTGGTGTGGATCATGATCCGTCAGCCCGAGAAGTCGCAGACCGCCGTACCGCCGACCGCGGTGCCGCCGACGAGCACAGGCCCGACGACGAAGCCGCGCCCCGAGTTTCAGGACGCCAGTTGCCCCGATGTGCAGTTGATGTCGATCCCCGGCACCTGGGAGTCGTCGCCGCAACTCGACCCGTTCAACCCGACTCAGTTCCCGATTGCGTTGCTGCTGAACGTGACCAACCCGATCCGCGGGCAATTCGGCACCGACCGGGTGGAGACGTACACCGTTCCCTACACGGCGCAGTTCCACAATCCGCTGTCGGCCGACAAGCAGATGTCCTACAACGACAGCCGCGCCGAGGGCACCCAGAACGCGGTGAAGGCGATCACGGACATGAACAACCGCTGCCCGCTGACCAGTTATGTGCTCGTCGGCTTCTCCCAGGGTGCGGTGATCGCGGGTGACCTCGCGAGCGACATCGGTAATGGGCGCGGTCCCGTCGACGCGGATCTGGTGCTCGGCGTGACGTTGATCGCCGACGGCCGCAGGCAGTCGGGTGTCGGGCAGGACATCGGCCCGAACCCTCCCGGCCAGGGCGCCGAGATCACGCTTAACGAAGTGCCGATGCTCGGGGAGATGGGGCTGACGATGACAGGCCCGCGCCCGGGCGGCTTCGGCGTGCTCAACGACCGCACCAACGAGATCTGTGCGACCGGCGACCTGATCTGCTCGGCGCCGGAGGAGGCGTTCTCGATCGCGAACTTGCCGAGGACGATGGAGATCCTCGGCGGCGGCGCGGGCCAACCCGTGCATGCCCTGTACGCCACGACGCAGTTCTGGAATCTGGGCGGTCAGCCGGCCACCCAGTGGACACTGGATTGGACGCAGAAGGTCCTTGATAACGCGCCGCATCCAAAACATGGCTGACACGTGACCGCATAGATTTGGCCTGCGCGATGTGGTCGCCTAACATTAAGAAATAACTAAGACCAATGACTTACAGCCGAATGGAAAACACTGGCCACAGGCCATAGCGGCGCGTGCTTGCGGGCTGCCGACTTGTGACTCGACAGCGGACACCGATGCCTCGGTAGCATCTTGGAGGTTTGGGTTCGCAGGAACAACACGGACAACCAAGTTCCTCACGACGCCCGCCGCGGCGGCCCGACGGTGCTCGTGAGAACAAGCGCCGCCATGAGTGTGCTTTGACAGGAGAGTGCGATGGGGTTCCATAACCCGTTCATCAAGGACGGACTGATCAGGTTTCCGGACAGCGGCAGCCTGGTTCTTCACGTCGAACGGTGGACCAAGGTGCGTGGAGACAAAGTCGCCTACCGGTTCCTGGACTTCTCGACCGAGCGCGACGGCATCGGGCGGGATCTGAACTGGGCCGACTTCGGCAGGCGTAACCGTGCCGTCGGTGCCCGCCTTCAGCAGGTGACCGAGCCCGGCGACCGGGTCGCCATCCTCTGCCCGCAGAATCTCGAGTACCTCGTCGCCTTCTTCGGCACCCTGTACTCCGGGCGCATCGCGGTGCCGCTGTTCGATCCGAGCGAGCCGGGCCATGTCGGCCGGCTGCACGCCGTCATCGACGACTGCCACCCGTCGGCCATCCTGACCACGACCGAGTCGGCCGAGGGTGTCCGCAAGTTCTTCCGCAGCAGGCCCGCCAAGGAGCGGCCGCGCGTCATCGCCGTCGACGCGGTGCCCGACGAGGTCGGCGCCACCTGGGAGCCGGTGAAGGTCGAACCGGACACCATCGCCTATCTGCAGTACACCTCCGGTTCCACCCGCATCCCGACCGGCGTGCAGATCACTCACCTGAACCTCGCCACCAACGTGGTGCAGGTGATCGAGGCGCTACAGGGCGAGGAGGGCGACCGCGGGGTTTCCTGGCTGCCGTTCTTCCACGACATGGGTCTGATCACCGCGATGATCTCGCCGATGATCGGCCACTATGTCGAGTTCATGACGCCCGCCGCGTTCGTGCGCCGACCACACCGCTGGATCCGTGCGATGGCGCGCAAGCCCGACGACACCGGCGGCGTGATCTCGGTGGCGCCGAACTTCGCCTTCGACCACGCCGCGGCGCGCGGCCTTCCCAAGGACGGCGAACCGGAGCTGGACCTGAGCGTGGTCAAGTGCATCCTCAACGGCAGCGAGCCGATCTCGGCCGCCACCGTGCGCAGGTTCAACGAGGCGTTCAGCCCTTACGGCTTCGAGCCGCAGGCAATCAAACCGTCCTACGGACTGGCCGAGGCAACGCTGTTCGTGTCGACGACTCCGATGGGCGATCATCCCAAGATCGTCACCGTCGATCGGGAGGCGCTGAACACGGGCACCTTCGTCGAGGTGCCCGAGGATTCGCCGAGCGCTGTGGCGCAGGCCGGCGCGGGCAAGGTCGGCGTCGCGGAGTGGGCGGCGATCGTCGATGCCGAGACCGCCACTGAACTGCCCGACGGCCAGATCGGCGAGGTCTGGATCAGCGGCCAGAACATGGGCACCGGCTACTGGGGCAAGAAGGACGAGACCGTAGCCACCTTCCAGAACATCCTGAAGTCGCGCACCAACCCGTCGCACGCCGAAGGCGCGACCGACGACGCGCTGTGGGTCCGCACCGGCGACTTCGGCGCCTACCACGACGGCGAGCTCTACATCACCGGCCGCGTCAAGGATCTGGTCATCATCGACGGCCGCAACCACTACCCACAGGACCTCGAGTACTCGGCGGAGGAGTCGACCAAGGCGCTGCGCACCGGGTTCGTCGCGGCGTTCTCCGTGCCCGCCAACCAGCTTCCCGACGAGGTGTTCGAGAACGCACACGCGGGACTCAAGCGCGACCCCGACGACACCTCCGAACAGCTGGTGATCGTCGGCGAACGGGCGCCCGGCGCGCACAAGATGGAGATGGCGCCGATCACCGATGCCATCCGCGCCGCGATCGCGGTGCGTCACGGTGTCACCGTGCGTGACGTGCTGCTGACGCCCGCGGGCGCGATCCCGCGCACTTCCAGTGGCAAGATCGGCCGCCGCGCCTGCCGCGCCGCCTACCTGGACGGCAGCCTGCGCAGCGGGAGGGTGGCCAACGCTTTCCCCGACGAAACTGACTGAATTACAGGCTGACACTGAATATGGCTGACATAGAACCGGATTCGCAGAACACTTTCCCCGGAGCCGCCACGGCGGCGACATCGGACCCCGGAGCCGCCCCGGCGGCGACATCGGACCCCGGAGCCGCACCGGCGGACGAGGGTTTCAAGCTGGCACCCGAGCGACCCGTCACGCCCGCACGCACCGACATGACCGTCGCGGAGATGCGCGAATGGCTCCGCAACTGGATTGCCAACGCCACCGGCCAGTCCGCCGATGCGATCGACGAATCCGCCGCGATGGTCGAGCTCGGCCTGTCCTCGCGCGACGCGGTGGCGATGGCGAGCGACATCGAAGACCTCACTGGCGTGACACTCACGGCAACCGTCGCGTTCCGCCATCCGACCATCGAGTCGTTGGCAACCGTCATCGTCGAGGGTGAGCCGGAAATTGACGACATCGCCGACGACGTCGACTGGTCGCGCGACGTCGAAAAGGACGACATCGCCATCGTCGGCCTGGCCACGCGTTTTCCAGGGGATATGAACACCCCAGAGGAGATGTGGCAGGCGCTGCTGGAGGGCCGCGACGCGATCACCGACCTGCCCGAGGGGCGGTGGGTGGAATTCCTCGAGGAGCCCACTCTCGCGGCACGGGTTCACAAGGCCCGCACCCGTGGCGGATACCTCTCCGACATCAAGGGTTTCGATGCCGAGTTCTTCGCGTTGTCGAAGATGGAGGCGGACAACATCGACCCGCAGCAGCGGATGGCGCTTGAGCTGACGTGGGAAGCCTTGGAATATGCCCGCATCCCCGCCTCGTCGCTGCGTGGCACGAGCGTCGGGGTCTACATCGGCAACTCCACCAACGACTACAGCTTCCTGGCGATGGCCGACCCGTCGGTCGCCCATCCGTACGCCATCACCGGCACGGCGAGTTCGATCATCGCCAACCGGGTGTCCTATTTCTACGACTTCCGCGGCCCGTCGATCGCCGTCGACACCGCGTGCTCGAGCTCGCTGGTCGCCGTACACCAGGGCGTGCAGGCGCTGCGGTCGGGCGAGGCCGACGTCGTGCTCGCCGGCGGCGTCAACGCCCTGGTCACCCCGCTGGTAACGATCGGGTTCGACGAAGTCGGCGGCGTGCTGGCTTCGGATGGCCGGATCAAGTCGTTCTCCCAGGATGCGGACGGCTACGCGCGCTCCGAGGGCGCAGGCATGCTGGTGCTCAAGCGCGTCGCCGACGCCCGGCGTGACGGCGATGAGATTCTCGCGGTCATCGCGGGCAGCGCGATCAACCATGACGGCCGGTCCAACGGCATGCTGGCGCCCAACCCCGACGCGCAGGCCGAAGTGCTGCGCAAGGCGTACAAGGACGCAGGCGTCGATCCGCGCACCGTCGACTACATCGAGGCGCACGGCACCGGCACCATCCTCGGTGACCCGATCGAGGCCGACGCCCTCGGCCGGGTCGTCGGTAGGGGGCGGGCACCGGACAAGCCGGCCCTGCTCGGCGCGGTGAAATCCAATGTGGGACACCTGGAATCGGCGGCGGGCGCCGCCAGCCTGGCCAAGATGACGCTGGCGCTGCGCAACGACAAGCTGCCGCCGTCGATCAACTACGCAGGGCCAAACCCGTACATCGACTTCGACGCCGTGCACCTGAAGGTCGCCGACGCCCTCACCGACTGGCCGCGCTACAGCGGCCACGCCATCACGGGCGTCTCGGGCTTCGGCTTCGGTGGCGCCAACGCACACCTGGTGTTGCGTGAGGTGCTGCCGTCGGATCTGGTTGAGCCAGAACCGGAAACCGAAGACAACTCCGAGGGAAAGCACGCAGCTCCGCAGGGCGATGCCGTCTACGTCGGCGGCGTTCGGATGGACGAGTACGGCGAGTTCATCGATGACGACGAAAACGAAGGCGCCGAATTCTTCGGCCAGCATGCCTACGACACCGACGAGCGCGACCCAGGTCTGCCCGGCCTGACCGATGAGGCCAGACGCCTGCTCGAGGTCGCCCGCGAGGAGGCCGAAGCCGAGGAGCCTCACACACCTGTTGTGCCGCTGGCTGTTTCGGCGTTCATGACGTCACGCAAGAAGGCCGCGGCCGCCGACTTGGCCGACTGGATGGACAGCGAAGAAGGTCGCGGCTCCTCGCTGGAGTCGATCGGCAGGTCGCTGTCACGGCGCAACCATGGCCGGTCGCGCGCCGTGGTGATGGCGCACGACCACGACGAGGCGATCAAGGCCCTGCGCGCGCTGGCCGACGGCAAGCAGAGCCCGAACGTGTACAGCGCGGACGGGCCTGTCACCAACGGGCCGGTGTGGGTGCTTGCCGGGTTCGGAGCCCAGCACCGCAAGATGGCCAAGAGCCTGTATCTGCGCGACGAGGTTTTCGCGGAGTGGATCAACACGGTCGACGCGTTGGTCCAGGACGAGCTCGGGTATTCGGTCGTCGAGCTGATTCTGGACGACTCGCAGGATTACGGCATCGAAACCACTCAGGTCACGATCTTCGCGATCCAGATCGCGCTCGGCGAGCTGCTCAAGCACCACGGGGCGAAACCCGGTGCAGTGGTTGGTCAGTCGCTCGGTGAGGCTGCCGCCGCCTACTTCTCTGGCGGTCTCTCGCTCGCCGACGCCACCCGTACCATCTGCTCGCGCTCGCACCTGATGGGCGAGGGCGAGGCGATGCTGTTCGGCGAGTACATCCGGTTGATGGCGCTCGTCGAGTACTCCGCAGAAGAGATCAAGACGGTGTTCTCCGACTATCCCGATCTCGAGGTGTGCGTGTATGCCGCGCCGACGCAGACGGTGATCGGCGGACCGCCGGATCAGGTCGACGCGATCATCGAGCGGGCCGAGAAAGAGGGCAAGTTCGCCCGCAAGTTCCAGACCAAGGGCGCCAGCCACACCCAGCAGATGGACCCGCTGCTCGGCGAGCTGGCCGCCGAGCTGCAGGGCATCGAACCGCATCCGCTCACCACGGGCTACTTCTCCACCGTTCACGAGGGCGGCTACATCCGGCCGGGCGGTGAGCCGATCCACGACGTGGACTACTGGAAGAAGGGCCTGCGGCACAGCGTGTACTTCACGCACGGCATCCGCAACGCCGTCGACAACGGTCACACCACGTTCCTCGAGCTTGCGCCGAATCCCGTTGCGCTCATGCAGGTCGGCCTGACGACCGCGGCCTCTGGCCTGCACGAAGGGCAGCTGATCGCGACGTTGGCCCGCAAGCAGGACGAGGTCGACTCGATGACCGCGGCGATGGCCCAGCTGTTCGTGTACGGCCACGACCTCGACTTCACCACGATGTTTTCTCGTGGCGGTTCCGGCGTTGGCGATTTCGCCAACATCCCGCTGACCCGGTTCCGTCGCAAGCCGCACTGGCTGGAAGCCAGGTTCGGCGCGGACAGCTCGTTGATGATGCCGGGCAACCACGTCGCCATGCCCGACGGCCGCCACGTGTGGGAGTACTCACCGAAGGGCTTGATGGACCTCGGCGAGCTGGTGAAAGTGGCGGCGGCGCAGGTGCTTCCGGAAGCCAAGCTCATCGCATCCGAACAGCGTGCGGTGCCCGGCGACGGCGCCCGCCTTGTGACGACGCTGACACGCCATCCCGGTGGCGCGAGCGTGCAGGTGCATGCCCGCATCGACGAGTCGTTCACGTTGGTCTACGACGCCATCGTCAGCCGCGACGGCCAGGCGGCCGCCCTGCCCGCTGCAGTGGCGACCGGAGCCGTCGTTGCGGAGCCCGTCGAAACAGCGCAAGCCGCGCAGCCGGCCGAGGATGCTGAGATCCTCTCCGACTACCTCACCCAAGGCGCCAATCTTGGTGCGGGCTTTGCGAAGTGGACACCGGACACGGGTGAGACCATCAGTGCGCGTCTCGGCGCGATCGTCGGCGGCGCGATGGGCTATGAGCCCGAGGATCTCCCGTGGGAGGTGCCACTGATCGAGCTGGGTCTCGACTCGCTGATGGCGGTGCGAATCAAGAACCGCGTCGAATACGACTTCGATCTGCCGCCGATCCAGCTGACCGCAGTGCGCGACGCGAACCTGTACGCCGTCGAGAAGCTCATCGAGTACGCGATCGAGCACCGCGGCGAGGTCGAAGAGCTCGCCGAGCATCAGAAGACACAGACGCCGGAGGAGATCGCGGCCGCTCAGGCCGAGCTCATGGGCGGAGCGACCACGGTGGCCGAGCTCGAGGAGAAGCTGGCCGAAGCCGGTGCCGCGCCTGCGACCGAGGCGCCGGCTCCTGCGGCAACCGACGTGCCGATCCCGCCGCCGCCGACCAACCCGGCAGGCCCGGGTCAGCCCAGTGCTGCCGCGCTCGCAGCCCAGGTGCTGACGCAGGAGGCCGTCACCGAGGCGCTGGGCGCCGACGTGCCACCGCGGGAAGCCGCGGAGCGGGTCACGTTCGCGACGTGGGCGATCGTCACCGGCAAATCACCGGGCGGCATCTTCAACGCGTTGCCCGAGATCGACGACGAGACCGCCGAGAAGGTGGCGGCGCGGCTCACCGAGCGCGCCGAAGGCACCATCACCGTCGAGGACGTGAAGAACTCGCCGACGATCGAGGCGCTGGCGACCATCGTGCGCGAGCACCTGGAGGCGGGCGAGCTCGAGGGGTTCGTGCGGACGTTGCGTGCGCCATCGAAGGACCCGGCGGGGCCGTCGAAAATCCCCGTCTTCGTGTTCCACCCGGCCGGAGGTTCGACGGTGGTCTACGAGCCGCTGCTGAACCGGCTGCCCGCGGACACCCCGGTGTTCGGCATCGAGCGGGTCGAGGGCTCCGTCGAGGAGCGCGCCGCCGAGTACGTGCCGAAGCTGCTGGAGATGCACGACGGGCCGTTCATCCTGGCCGGCTGGTCGCTGGGCGGTGTGCTCGCTTATGCCTGCGCGATCGGGCTCAAGCAGGCGGGCGCCGACGTCCGCTTCGTCGGGCTGATCGACGCGGTGCGTGCCGGCGAAGAGGTGCCGCAGACCAAGGACGAGATCCGGGCCCGCTGGGACCGCTACGCGCGATTCGCCGAGCGCACCTTCAACGTGGCTGTGCCGGCCATCCCGTACGAGCAGCTCGAGGAGCTCGACGACGAGGGTCAGGTGAAGTTCGTCCTGGATGCGGTCAAGGCGAGCGGGGTGGCGATCCCCGGCGGCGTCATCGAACACCAGCGCACGTCGTATCTGGACAACCGGGTGATCGACACCGCGGTGATCCGGCCGTACGACGGTCACGTCACGCTCTACATGGCCGACCGCTACCACGACGACGCGATCTTCTTCGAGCCGCGCTACGCCACCCGCAAACCGGACGGCGGCTGGGGCGACTACGTGGCCGACCTGGAGGTCGTTCCAATCGGGGGCGAGCACATCCAGGCGATCGACGAGCCGTACATTGCCAAGGTCGGCGCCCACATGAGCGAGGCCATCAATCGCATCGAGGCTGAGGAGAAGCAGGCGAAGTGACCAACAAAACCACTGCGGCACTGCTGGCCGACCTCCGCGAAAAGCTGGAGCAGGCAAAGGAACCCGGTGGTGAGAAGGCCATCGCCAAGCGGGACAAGAAGGGCATTCCGAGCGCCAGGGCCCGAATCCATGCGCTGCTCGACCCCGGCAGCTTCCTGGAGGTCGGTGCGCTGTGCAAGACGCCCGGGGACCCCGACGCGCTCTTCGGTGACGGGGTGGTCACCGGCCACGGCACCATCAACGGACGGCCCGTCGGCGTATTCAGCCACGACCAGACTGTCTTCCAGGGCTCGGTCGGTGAGATGTTCGGCCGCAAGGTGGCCAGGCTGATGGAATGGGTCGCGATGGTCGGATGCCCGATCATCGGCATCAACGACTCCGCAGGCGCCCGCATCCAGGACGCGGTGACGTCGTTGGCCTGGTACGCCGAACTCGGTCGCCGTCATGAGTTACTTCGTGGTCTGGTTCCCGAGATCTCCATCATCCTCGGCAAATGTGCAGGCGGAGCGGTGTATTCACCGATCCAGACCGATCTCGTCGTCGCGGTTCGCGATCAGGGCTACATGTTCGTCACCGGTCCCGACGTGATCAAAGACGTCACGGGTGAGGACGTATCGCTCGACGAACTCGGCGGCGCCGACGCACAGGCCCGCTACGGCAACATCCATCAGGTCGTCGAGGACGAGAAGGCGGCTTTTCAGTATGTCCGTGACTACTTGAGCTTCCTGCCGCCCAACACTTTCGACGACGCGCCGATCGTCAACCCCGGGCTGGAGCCGGAGACCACACCGCACGACCTGGAACTCGATTCCATCGTTCCGGACAGCGACAACACGGCCTACGACATGCACGAGATCCTGGTGCGGATCTTCGACGACGGCGATGTCTTCGATGTGGCACAGCAGCAGGGTCAGGCGATGATCACGGCGTTCGCCCGTGTCGATGGACACTCGGTGGGCGTCATCGCGAACCAGCCGATGTATCTCTCCGGCTCGATCGACAACGAAGCGTCGGACAAGGCGGCGCGGTTCGTCAGGTTCTGCGACTCATACAACCTGCCGTTGATCTTCGTCGTCGACACGCCGGGCTTCATGCCCGGCGTGGAGCAGGAGAAGGGCGGCATCATCAAGCGCGGCGGCCGCTTCCTCAACGCCGTCGTCGAGGCCGACGTGCCGAAGGTGACGATCACGATTCGCAAGTCCTACGGCGGCGCCTATGCGGTGATGGGGTCCAAGCAGTTGTCCGCCGACCTGAACTTCGCGTGGCCGACCGCGAGGATCGCGGTGATCGGTGCGGAGGGTGCCGCGCAGTTGTTGGTCAAGCGGTTCCCGGACCCGACGGCGCCGGAGGTGCAAAAGATCCGCGCCGACTTCATCGAGGGCTACAACCTCAACATGGCCACCCCGTGGATCGCGGCCGAGCGCGGGTTCATCGACGCGGTGATCCAGCCGCACGAGACCCGGCTGCTACTCCGCAAATCGCTGAAACTGTTGCGGGACAAACAGATCAAGCGGGTACAGCGCAAACACGGCCTGACCCCGATCTAGGCCGCACGACCGCACAACGAACAACACCCCGCGAGCCAGACGACTCGCGGGGTGTTGCTTTGGGGTTCTGCTACTTCTCCAGGTCGAACCGGTCGTTGTTCATCACCTTGACCCAGGCGGCGACGAAGTCCTCGACGAACTTGTCCTTGCTGTCGTCCTGCGCGTAGACCTCGGCGATGCCGCGGAGCACGGAGTTCGAACCGAACACCAGATCGTTGGCGGTGGCCGTCCACTTGACCGCGTCCGTCGAACGGTCCCGTCCCTCGTAGACGTTCTCGGCTGTCTCCGACGGCTTCCACGCCGTGTTCATATCGACGAGGTTGACGAAGAAGTCGTTGCTCAGCACGCCCGGCCTGTCGGTGAGCACACCGTGCTTGCTGCCGCCGTGGTTCACGTTCAGCGCCCGCAGACCACCGATCAGCACCGCCAACTCCGGAGCCGTCAAGTCGAGCATGTAGGCCCGCTCGACCAGAAGCTGCTCCAGCGGCGCCTTTTCACCCGGGCGGACGAAGTTGCGGAACCCGTCGGCCCGCGGCTCGAGCACCGCGAACGACTCGACGTCGGTCTGCTCCTGCGAGGCGTCGGTGCGACCGGGGGCGAAGTGCACGTTGATCTCGAAGCCGGCATCGCGGGCCGCCTTCTCGACCGCCGCAGAGCCGCCGAGCACGATCACGTCGGCCAGCGACACCTTCTTCCCGCCGGCCGCCGAGCTGTTGAAGTCCTGCTGGACCCGCTCGAGCACAGGCAGCACCTGGGCCAGCTCGGACGGCTCGTTGGCCTCCCAGTTCTTCTGCGGCTCGAGGCGAATCCGCGCCCCGTTCGCGCCGCCGCGCTTATCCGTGCCGCGGAAGCTGGCTGCCGACGACCACGCCGTCTTCGCCAACTGCTGCACGGACAGCCCCGAGTCGAGCAGCGTGGTCTTCAGCGAAGCGATGTCGGCCTCGTCGATCAGCTGGTGATCGACGGCGGGAACCGGGTCCTGCCACAGCTGCGGCTCGGCCACCCACGGGCCGAGGTAGCGGTCGATCGGGCCCATGTCGCGGTGCATCAGCTTGTACCACGCCTTGGCGAACGCCTCGTTGAGCTCCTCGGGATGCTCGAGCCAGCGCCGGGTGATCTCGCCGTAGATGGGGTCGACCCGCATCGAGATGTCGGTGACCAGCATCGTCGGCTTCCTGTTGGGGCCGCCGAACGGGTCGGGGATCGTCGCCTCGCCGTCCTTGGCCTCGAACTGCCACGCCCCGCCGGGGCTCTTGGTGAGCTCCCACTCGTGGCCGTAGAGCAGCTCCAGGTAGGCGTTGCTCCACTGCGTCGGCGTCGGCGTCCAGACCACCTCGAGACCGCTGGTGACGGTGTCGCTGCCCTTGCCGGACGCGAACGCGCATTTCCAGCCGAGGCCTTGCTGCTCGATCGGGGCGCCTTCGGGCTCGGGCCCGACCAGGTCGCCGTCGCCGGCGCCGTGGGTCTTGCCCAGCGTGTGGCCACCGACGATCAGCGCGGCGGTCTCCTCGTCGTTCATCGCCATCCGGCCGAACGTCTCGCGAATGTCATGCGCGGCGGCGAGCGGATCCGGCTTGCCTTCGGGGCCTTCCGGATTCACGTAGATCAGGCCCATGGTGGTGGCGCCGAACGGCTCAGCCAGCTTGCGATCGCTGTCGTTGGTGCCGCCGTAGCGCTGGTCGGTGCCCAGCCAGGTGTCCTCCTGGCCCCACAGCATCTCCTCGGGTTCCGAGATGTCCTCGCGACCGAACGCGAAACCGAACGTCTCGAACCCCGACGACTCCAGCGCCGCGTTCCCGGCGTACGCGATCAGGTCGGCCCAGGAGATCTTGTTGCCGTACTTCTTCTTGATCGGCCACAGCAGCCGGCGCGCCTTGTCCAGGTTCGCGTTGTCGGGCCAGCTGTTGAGCGGGGCGAAGCGCTGGGAGCCCCGACCGGCGCCGCCGCGGCCGTCGAAGATGCGGTAGGTGCCCGCGGCGTGCCAGCTCATGCGGATGAACAGGCCGGCATAGCTGCCGTAGTCGGCAGGCCACCAGTCCTGCGAGGTGTTGATCAGCTCGATGACGTCGCGCTTGAAGGCCTCGACATCGAGCTTCTTGAACTCTTCGGCGTAGTCGAAGTCCTCACCGAGCGGGTTGCCCTTCTCGTTCTGCTTGTGCAGAACCGATACGTCGACCTGATCGGGCCACCAGTCCTGGTTCTTGCGCGGAGCGTGCGTCTTCGGCTGCGGTGAATCGATCGCCGGGTTCTCACTCTCGCTGTGACTGGCCGTCTTGGAATCGTCGTGCGGCGGGCGGGCATCGGATGTATCAGATGACACAGCTTTCCTTCCGGGGGTGGGTGATTGGGGCGGTGATCACGGCTGTGATCGGGAAACTTGTGCTGCTGCGCAGTCGGGGCACACGCCCCAGTAGATGACCTCGGCCTCGTCGATGGCGAAGCCGGCAAGGGAGCCGTCGTCGTCGGATGCGGTCATGCATGGTGCTTCGCCGACGGCGCAGTCCACATCGGCGATGACACCGCATGAGCGGCAGACGACGTGGTGATGATTGTCGCCGACCCGCGACTCATAGCGGGCAACCGAACCGGACGGCTGGATCTTGCGCACCAGCCCGGCCGCCGTCAGCGTGCTCAACGAGTCGTAGACGGCTTGATGGGACACATCGGGCAGGTCCGAACGCACCGCCCGGATGATCGAATCCGTGTCGGCATGCGGATGAGCGTGCACTGCGGTCAGCACCGCGACCCGGGGACGGGTGACGCGTAGGGCGGCTCCCCGCAGCATCTGCTGGAAGTCCTCCGCCGTACGCACGTTCGAAATTCTTGTCCCTTTTCTGGAATAAGTCAAGAAATCCACATGGCGCTATTTCGAGCCGATCGTCCTCCAAAAAGCGGTCGCCGCGGGCCATGCCTCGAGGCCGCCGCGAGCACTCGTGCGGTCAGGCGCCGACGCGGATCTTGTTGGGCTTCCACAGTCCGCTGCGGGTCGCCGTGCCGAGTTGGATCTCGGCGGGCTGGGCGTCGACGATAGTGTCGAGCTTGCGCAGCGACCCCCAGTCGCGGCCCCAGTCCCGCGACAGGTACGTCGCCATCACATGGGCCCTCAGTAGCAGATCGGAGATGCCGAGCAGCCCGCCGTTGCGGCCGTCCTGCCAGGTGTCGGTGTCCTGCTTCTTGGCCGTGTAATCCGGCGTGATCCGAAACTTCGGCACCTCGGTCACCCCGTTGGCGTGCAGCATCGGCCGCTGGCACGGGAACGCCAGTCCCACCGCCCAGTCCATCAGCACCGGCTGCTCGGACCCGACGTACTCCTGCAGCGAGCGAAGCTCCGGCACCCGCGGGGGGGTGACGGCGATCCAGTCGCCGGGCGTCAGCGACCGGTCCTCGGCGACGACACGAACCGCGACCACGTCGGAGGGAATCTTCGACCGCGCGAACCGCAGATTCCGCCACGACGGGGCCACCGCGATGTCGTCGGGCACCAGTCGGCCCGCGGGCACCGGAGCACCGTCAGGGCCGGGCCGCGCGTACTCCAGCTCGACCGGCTGGCCGTCGGTGTGCCCATTGAGCACGCTGTTGCCTGCGATCGTGCCCGCCGCGGTGACCACCACCAGCGGGTGGGCATCGTCGGCCTTCGGCAACTGATACCACGACGAGGTCAACTTGCCCTGCTGCTGCGGGCCGTCAGCATAGGTGCCCGCCACCGGGACCCGCGCCGGGTCGAGCCCGTAGGGCAGCGGCACCGTCGACCCGTTGACGCCCTTGTCGGTGAGCTTCACGGCCGCATCCCAGTCGTAGTCCGTCCCCGGCATCGGCAGCGTGACCCGAATCGATTCGGCCACAATGTGATCGGGCACGCCGTTGGGGGTGAAGCCGACGGGTTTGTCGCCGCCAAGCGGACCCAGCGGCCCGTGGCTGCCCGGCAGCGGCGTCATGAAGCCGTCGTTGGCATCCGGTTCGACGAGCACATCGTCGGCCAGCCCGCAGCCACCCGTGAACGCGCGCAGGTTGGCCCACGCGTTGGAATACGTCGGGTACTGCCGCACGACCCCGACGAGCATCGAGGCGACGAACACAATGACCATGAAGCCGGCCGCGACGGGAATCGGCGCCGCCGTCAGCGCCCGCGCGATGCGGCCCTCACCGCGGTCACGCGGGGCGAAGTGCAGCCACACCGTGTAGATCGCGGACAGTGCGAAAAGCGCGAAGAAGATTGTGCTGACCGTGATTCCGCCGATTTTCGGCATCGCGTTGTTGAACGGCACACCGAAGCTCGAGACGTACCACCAGCCGTTGGTCGATGAGAAGCACAGCGCAAGCACGAACAGCACCGCCGACACGACCGCCATCCGGTTGCGGGACCAGCGAAGCACTTTCGGCCCAACCAGCACTGTGGCCAACGCCGCCATCGCCGCACCGACGGCGGCGAACAGACCGAAGTGATGCACCCACTTGGTCGGGGTGAACATCAGGAAGAACATCGTGCCGAAGATGATGCCGATCAGGCGCCACGCCGGGCCTCGGGCGACGCCGGGGACGCGCTTGCGCCGCAACAGGATGAACATGGCCGCGAACAGGCTCAGTGCAGTGATCAGGAAGCCGAACCGTCTCGACAGTGAGCCGTCCACGGTCGGCAGGAACAGGTAGTAGTAGCGCAGGTTCTCGGTGTACCAAGCCTGGCTCGGCCCTATCTCCGTGCGAATCCTGGTCGCCTCCAACACCGTTGCCAGCGTCTGGTCGGCGAATATCACCGTCAGCACCACCGTGCCCGCGGCCAGCAGCGGCGCCACCAGCGGCCAGGTGCCGACGATGCGGTGCCTGCGCACCAGGATCCGCAGCAGCGGGCGGCCGCCGGCGAGCAGCGCCGCCACCGCGATCAACCCGGTCGGCTGGATGCCGAGCGTGAACGCCGCGGCGATCACCGCGAGCGCCGCCGGTGTCATCCGCCCGGAGATGATGGCCCGCTCGATCAACACGTAGGTGATCAGCGCGCCGACGGCGATCTGGCCCTCGGGCCGCAAGCCGTTGTTGAACGGCATCCACGCAGCCAGCAGGACCAGGCCCGCCGCCCAGAGCGCGGCCTTCGACGACGCGACCGCGGGACCCAACCGCGGCAGCACCTCACGCGACAGCAACAGCCAGCACACCAGCGCGGAGATCAGATCCGGCAGGCGCATCCAGATGCTCGCGTCGCTGACGTGGGTCATCAACGCAAGCAGGTTGTAGTACCAGCCGAACGGGTCCTCGGGGCTGCCGAACCACCTGAAGTAGTTGGACATGTAGCCCGCGTGGTCGGCGACGCGCGCCATCCCGAGGATGTAGCCGTCGTCGGAGGAGTTCGCGCCCGCCACGTGCCACAGCAGGAACGTCCCCACGACGACCACGTCGGCGGCGGTGAAGGTACGCCAGCGTGCCGGGACCAGGCTGTGCATTCGCCTGCCGTCGAGACGGTCGAGGCGCCACAGCGCGACCAGCGCGACGATGGTCGCCGCGATGGCTCCCAGCATCGCCGCCAGCTTCAGAGGCGTCGGCTTGGTGGAGAACCGAGTGTCGACTGTCGCCGATACCGATAGCCCCGGCGGCGCGGGGCCGACCAGGTCGGTGAACACGCCGACGATCTGCGGCCGCAGGTTGGGGTCGGCGAACCCGCTGCGTTGCTCCTTGCCGGTGGCCGGGTCGGTGAGCCCGACGAACGTCGCGAATGTGCCTGCGTCGGTCGAGATGATCTCGATCCTGGAACATCCCGGCGACGTTCCGTCACCGACGACGCGCGACCGCTGCACGCTCGCCACCACCACGTTGCGGTCGGTGATGTCGACCCGCTGTGGAGTGACGTTGACGAACAGCGCGTAGAGCGCGGCCTGCTTTCCGCCCTTGGGTGCCGTGCCGAGCACCATGCCCCCCTTCGGAGGCATCGAGCGGATCACGTCGCACGGCACCGTGACCGTCATCGACACCGGAACCTCTGAAATCATCGGTGCCGTAACATCATTGAGCTGACCGTTCTGCGGCCAGTTCAATGTCGCGGTCGTCTGCACCACCGGAAGCAGGGGCGTGGCGACCGACAGCACGAACCCGATCAGGCCCGCAATGGTCGCGACCCAGCGGGTCACCTTTACGTTGTCGCTCATGCGCCGACCTCGCAGGCTCGGCCGCCGCATGCTGTGCCCAATATCCGCTCGCAAAGCTTCGCTCATGGCAGTGCCCTGATGGGTCCGTTACGGGTCCACCCGTGCACCGTGACCGAACCCTGGTCGATGACGGCGTCGGGCGCCTCGGACTCGGGCACCAAGCGGTAATAACGCTCGATGGCTCCCCAGTCGCGGTACCAGTCGTCGCGCAGGTAGGACGGCACGGCATCGGAGCGCAGCAGCGCCTTGGTGATCAGCAGTGGTCCACCGTCCTCCGAGGATTGCCACGGGTTCGACGACACCACGGTCTGCTTGAGGTTCGGAAGTATTCGGTAGCCCGGAAGTTCAGCAACGCCAAGGTGCTCGGAGGACGGCCGCTGGCACGGAAAGTTCGCGGCGGTCGCGATGTCCATCAGCACGGGGGTGTCGGATCCCAACAACTGTTGTGCTGTCTCGAGCACAGGCACCCGCGGCGGGGTGAACGCGAACCACTGGTCGTTGGACAGGTTGGGGTCGTCGGCGACGATGCGCGCGACGTTGGCCTCCGGCGGCGCCCACGCCAGAGGGAAGCGCAGGTTGCGCCAGGCCTTCTGCATGAAGATGTCGATCGGCTGCACCTGGCCCAGCGCCTGATACGAGCCGTCCGGCCGGTGCACGCCCCACTGCAGCTTGAGCGACTGGCCGTAGTTGAACGAGCCGTCCTCGTCGTAGTACCAGATCGCACCCGCGGCGGCGACGGTCACCAGCGGCCGGTCCGGCGTCCGTGGCGGCAACTCGTACCAGGCGGAGGTGGCCTTGGCGGCCACGGAGTTCTCGTCGTAGCTGCCCATCACCGGCGTGCGTTTTGGGTCGAGGCCGAAGGGAAGGAAGACCCGCGACCCGTTGATTCCCTCCGGGCCGTATCCGCCGCTGGTGCCCGCAGCGTAGCCGACCCCGACGTTCGGTTTGTTGGGAGAGCCGTCGGAGTTGACCGTGCCCGGATTCGACGTCACGGGCTCGGCGGGCTCCAGCGTGTCGCTGACGCCGTTGGGGTTGAAGCCGACCGGGTTGTCACCACCCAGTGGTCCGTATTGCCCGAACCGCTGACCCGGAACCGGTTGCAACATACCGGCATTGGTGTCGGGCTCCACCAGTACGTCGTCGGCCATGGCGCAGCTCGCCCTGCTCAGCCCCGACGACAGCGCCTCGGCATTGGCCTTGGCTGTGGTGTAGACGGGGTAGCGCTGTGCGGCGCCCTTGGCCATCGAGCCCACCTCGAGCACCACCATGATGACCGCCACCACGAGCAGCGGTGTGGACGCGAGCGCGCGATTGCGGCCCGTGTTGGCGACCTCGGTGTGCCCGGCGTAGTCCATCCGGAAGTGCAGCCAGCCCGCCAGCAGGCCCGTCAACATCGCGAGCACCAAGAAGATGAAGGTGACCGGCACGCCCGCGATCACCGGCTGCTTGTCGAACCACGGCACGCCGTAATTGCCGACGTAGAACCATGCGTTGATACCCGACGTGGCCCAGGCCAGTATGAACAACAACGCGGTCACGTAGAGCGCGAGGTTGCGGCGGGTGTGCAGGCCGACGCGCGCGAACACGAACGCGGTGACCGCTCCGAGCGCACCTGCCAGTCCGGCGAAGGCGCCGAACTGCACGGCCCACTTCGTCGGTGTGAAGGTCAGCAACAGCAGCCCGATCGCGGTGGAACCGATCAGCCGCCACACCGGGCCCGACGCGACGCCGGGCAGGCGGCCGCGGCGAAGGAGCACCGTGATCATCCCGAACAGGCACAGCATCATGACCAGCACGGCGAACCGGCGAGTCAGCGACGAGTCGGCGCTGTCCTCGACGGTCAGGAAGTAGTAGCGCAGGAACTCCTGGTACCAGGCGATGGTCGGGCCGACCACGTATTTGATGCGGGCGGACTCGGCGACCGTGGCCAGCGTCTGGTCTCGGAACACGATCACGAAGATCAACGACAGCGACGCGGCGAGCGGGGCGATCTGCGCCAGCAGGCCGTCCACGGCCCGGCGCGCCCGGATGTTGCGCGCAATCGCGCGGGCCGCCACCAGGATCGGTGCCAGCGCGATGATGCCCTGCGGCGCGCTGGTGACGCTGAACACGGCGACGACGATCGCCGCCGCGGCCGGCCACAGCCTTCGGGTCCCGATGGCATTCTCCACCAGGACCCATGCCGCGATGGTGCCGAAGGCGATGACGGGCTCGGGGCGCAGCCCGTTGTTGAACGGCAGCCATGCGGCGAGGAACACCGCTCCGGCGGTCAGAACGGCAACACCGTTGACGGCGAGGCGCCTGCCGAGGCGGGGCAGCACGCAGCGGCTGATGATCAGCCAGGTGGCGATCGCCGCCGCGGTGGCGGGCAACCGCATCCACACTCCAGCCGTGCTGATCGCCGCCATGTGTGCGAGCACGCTCTGATACCAGTCGAACGGCGCCTCGGCGGCGCCGAAGTACCGGTAGTAGTTGGCCGTGTACCCGGCGTCCGCCGACACCCGGGCGATCGCGAGGTTGTAGCCGTCGTCGGATGTGGTGGCGCCGATGACGTGCCACAGCAGCAGGGTGCCGATCACGCCGACGTCGGTGATCCAGGTGACGGGACCTGCCCGGACGAAGCGGCGCCAGGCGCGAGGCACCCGTCGGCCGCTCGATCGATCCAGGACCGCGAGCGCGACGATCGAAATCAGCACCGAGAGGACGCCGAGCACCATCACGGCCAGCTTCAGCTTCGTCGGCGAGGTGATGAATCGGGTATCGATGTCGATGCGCCCGGACAACCCCGGCTGGGCCGCCACCTTCATATCGGTGAAGATGCCCGCCACCTGCGGCTTCTTCTCCGGCGCGAGGGTGCCGGTGGCGCCGGGTATGCCGACGAAGTCGGCGCCCACCTGCCCGACATTGGCCCAGATGTGCAGCGCGCTGCAGTTGCCCGCGGCCACCGCGGGGCGGGGTGCCGTTGCGGCCACCGTGTCGCGGAACGCGACGAACACCGTGTCGGCGGTGGCGCGGACGAACAGCGCGCCCTTGGTGGCGTCCGTGGCTTCCCGCGGCACCGTCGACAGCACCAGGCCGCCCGCGGCCGGCAGCGTGGCGATGGCCTGGCAGGGAATCGAGATGTCGAGCGCCTGGGGGGCACCGGACACCAGGGCAGCGGTGAGGTCGGCCACCATGCCGTCCCCTCCGGGAGCCTGGGGCCAGGCGATGGTGGCGGTGGTCTGTTTGACCGGCAGCAGCGGGACCAGCGCACACAGCACCACTCCGGCGATGCCTGCGACGACGGCGACGAGGCGGGCGATGGCGGAGCGCCGGGTCCGCTCGGGTTCGTCGCGTGGCACGAGGCTCGATGGTAGGCGAAGGACCTACGTTCGCTTAATGGCGCAGCGGCGCGGGGCTCCACAGACCGCTGCGCGTGGCCGAACCGAGCTCGAGTCGGGCCGGCTGGGCGTCGCGGTAGTAGGGCGTGAACTGCTGCAGCTCACCCCAGTCGCGGAACCAGTCGTCCTTCAGATAGGAGGGCAGGGTGGTGGCCCGCAGCAGCAGCTCGCTGATGCCGAGCGGTCCGCCGCCGACGTTGTCCATCACAGGCGAGTTCGCCTCGGCGCCGAACCGGTCCGGCATGATGCGCCACTTGGGCACCTCGACGACGCCGTTCTGGTGGCCGTACGGACGCTGGCACGGGAAGGCCATGCCGACCAGCCAGTCCAACAGCACCGGGTCCTGCGAGCCGACGACCTCCTGCAGCGTCTTCAGCTGCGGGATGCGCGGCGGGGTGACCGCGATCCAGTGCTGCGGCGAGAGGTCGTCGTCCTTGACGACCAGCCGCACCTGCGTTGCGTCGGAGGGGATCGCGGTCAGCGGTGCCCGCAGGTTCCGCCAGGCCGGCGGCGCGCCGACGTCGGCGAATCCGACCGCGCCCTTGGACCCGCCGTCGTCGCCCGCCCACTGCACCACCATGTCGCCTGCGTCGAACCGCCCTGCTGCCGCCACAACGAGGATCGACGAGGACCGATCGCGCTCGCTCCAATCCGCGGGCAGCCGGTACCACGCCGAGCGCAGCGCCGCCGGCTGCTGGGTGCCGCTACGCCAACTGCCCATCACCGGCGTGCGGGCCGGATCGAGGTTGAAGGGCAGTCGCGCGCGGGATCCGTTGATCCCGGCGCCCGCCGTCGTGCCGCCTTCTGTGCCGCTCTGGCTGCTGTCGTCCTGGTTCCCTCCCGCGGTGTCGGCGAAATTGCTCGAGGTGCCCGGCCCTGCGCCGGTCACCTCGTCGGCGGAGAGGTTGGACGGAATGTTGTTCGGGCCGAAACCCTCGGTGGTGGGCCCGCCGAGCGCGTCGGCAGGTGGGGCGCCCGCGGGCGTCAACATGCCGTCGTTCGGGTTCCGCTCGACCATCACGTAGTCCGCGAGGCCACAGCGCTTCCCGGCAAGGGCACCGAGGTTGGAGTGGCCATTCGACCACGCCGGGTAAAGGTCTGTCATGCCGAGGGTCAGTGACAGCACCTCGAACGTCACGAGCAGCCACGCTGCAATAGCCAATGGCGACTGCAGAATTCGTGCCAGTCGCCGCCCATTGCCGTCGGGCGGCGAGCGGTCGTGGCCGTAGAAGTGGAACCATGCGGCCACCAGGAGGGCGACGACCGCGAAGCCGAGCAGCATGGTGGTGAAGCCGAAGTGCCACTCCGGGAACTGGTTCGACCAGGGCACGCCGAAGTTGGAGACATACCACCAGCCGTTGACGCTGGCGAACGACAACGCCATGACGAACAGCACCGCGGCGGCGAACATCGCCCGGTTGCGCCGCGACTTCATCGCCGCTGCGGTGACCGCGACCGCGGCCAGTGCGCCCAGCGATCCAGCGAGCCCGGCGAATACACCGAAGTGGTGCGTCCATTTGGTCGGGGTGAACATCATGGCAAGGAACGAGATGATGGTGATGCCGATGATGCGTCGGCTCGGTCCCGCTGCGGTACCCGGAATCCTGCCCTTGCGCAACGTCATTGCCACCGACACGGCCAGTGCGAGCAAGAGGGTCAGCACACCGAACCGACGAGCGACCGACCCGTCAGGCGTGGCCATGAACAATCGCTCGTAGCGGATGTGTTCGTCGAACCAGCTCAGGCTCGGCCCGACGGCCGACTTGAAAGTGCTCGCTTGAATCTCCGCCGCGAACGTCTGGTCGCGGAAGATCAGGAAGATCGTGACCGTGCATGCGGCCAGCACGGGTGCCAGCAACGCGAGATAGCCGAACCGCGAAGTGTGGCTGGCGACGATGGTTTTGAGCGGGCCGACGGCGACGAGCAGGGCACCGACGGCGGCGATTCCCGTCGGCCCGGAGAACAGTGTCAGTGCTCCGATGATGACGGCGATCGCCACCGGAAGCACCCGGCTGGTGGCGACGCCACGCTCTACCGAGCACCAGGTCAGCAGGATGCCGAGCGCGATGATCGGCTCGGGCCGCAGGCCGTTGTTCAGCGGCAGCCAGAATGCCAGGAACATGCCCGCCGCAGTCCATTTCGCAGCGGGGTTCGTCTTGACGGCGTGGCCCAGTCGCGGGATCACCTCGCGACTGATCACCCACCAGCAGGTGAGCGCCATGAGCAGGGTCGGCAGCCGAACCCAGACGCTGTTGGTGCTGATGTGGGCCCACAACGCGAGCAGGTCGTAGTACCAGCCGAACGGCGCTTCCGGCGTGCCGAACCAGCGGTAGTAGTTGGCCATGTAGCCGGCGTGCTCGGAAACCCTTGCCATCGTGAGGATATAGCCGTCGTCGGAGGTGTTGGCGCCGACGAAGTGCCACCACACCAGCACGGCGATGACGACAGCGTCCAACGGTCGGACCGACCACCATCGCGGCGGTAGCAGGCGCCGGTGCCGCATGCCGTCGGCGGTGTCGAGGACGTGGAGTGCGCCGAGCGCGATGACCGTCATCAGCACCCCGACGATCATCACGACCATCTTCAGCGGCGTCGGGGAGGTGCTGTAGCGCGAGTCGACGGTCGCCGAGAACTGCAGACCCGGCGGCGCAGGTCCGACCAGATCGGTGAACACCCCGACGATCTGGGGCCGGAAGTCGTAGCCGCTGCGCTCGCCGCGAAGGGGCTTGCCGGGATCGTTGGTGTCGGGTCCCGTGACAAGCCCGACGAATTCACCGGTGACCTTGTCGGCGTGCGCGGTGAAGGTCAGTTTCTCGCAGGCTGGGCTGAGCACCTGGCTCAGCGGCGCGGTGACGACCGGTGTGTTGCGGACGATGACGAGCAGATCGTTGTTGACCCGTTCGATCAGCAGGCCGCGGTCGATGGCCTTCGGCGCCTGCTTCGGCACCGTGGACAGCAACACGGTCCTGCCCGCATTCTGCGGTCCGGCCAGGCCGGCGGCCGCCGAGCACGGCACGCTGATGTCCAGGTCGGTGGCCACGTAACCGATCAGCGGCGCGTTGACGCTCTGCAGCACGCCGTTCTGCGGCCAGTTCAGCTGGGCGGTCGTCTGCTTGACGGGTAGGAACGGCGTGGCCAGCGCGAGCGCGGCGCCGAGAAGCCCGGCGATGAAGGCCGTCAACCGCGCGGTGCGGTGATTGGTTCGGCGCGTCCGGTCTTGGACCACGGGGCTAGATGGTAATTGGCCGGGCTGCGGCCGCGTCTCGACGGCCATCATCGGCCCCCGGGCAGCCGGACGGCCAACACGAACGGTCCGACTTCGGAGACGCTGAAGCGGGGGTCGTCGAACAACGCCGCGTCGAGTGCCACCTGGTAGCGACGGACGTTGGGCTGATTGGGGTAGACGTCGGCGGCCAGTCGCAGTGTGTAGGTGTCAGCCGAATCGCCCGCACCGCCGCGACGCATCAGGAACACCGTCGGAGGCTGCCACGGAAGCTTGTCGAGTGCGGCGACGAACTGATCGGCGCGCTCCAGGCTCGCCCACCGCTCGATCGTCGCCGCCCGTTCGTCGAATTGCGCGAGCGGGTTGGCGTAGTGCGACGTCAGGCCCTGGAACCCGTAGTAGGGGTAGTAGGAGAGGAAGCTGTAGTCGGCGGTCAGCACCACGGTCTCGTCGCGTGGCCTGCCGGTCAGCTGCTGGATCTTGGCGTCGATCTCGCGGTAGTACTTCTCGGCGCCTGGCGGGCGACGGTCTGCGCGCTGGCCGTGCCCGTCGGTGTCGGTGTAGGCGACGACGATGTCGCCGCGCAGCACGTCGGGAATGTCCTGGGCGAACGTCATCGCGCCGATCGCGCCGATCGTGCCCGCGGCCACCAGGATTCGCCGGCCCGTGCCGGGGCTGTAGCGGCGCGCCAGCGCGAGCGCGACCTCGATGAAACCGAACGCTGCTGCGGCGGTCAGCAGAACCGTCAAGGTGGGCTGCAGCCGGAACGACAGCAGCGTGGTGCCCGCCAGGGTGGCCAGCATCGACAACAATGACCAGGCGTAGACGGCGACAACGCCGAACGCCAGACCGGCAGCCCGCGTCGAGTTGCGGGCCCGGACCACCAGCCACAGCGTGCCGAGCATGCACAGCGCGCCCAGCAGTGTGAATTCGAGCATCGGGAAGGACAACTGCGCGCCGTCGGGCGGGAGGTAATGCGTTGCCGTGCCGGAGTCCGCGGGCGATCCTCGCAGCGCGGCCGATATATACGGCAGCCAGCCGATCAGCGCGATGACGGCGAGTATCAGCCCGATGACCGCCAGCCGCAACAGCGGTTCGGCGCTGCGCCGGGCAACCGCCAGTGCTACCGCCATGATGGTCACGGTGAATGCGGCCACACCGAGCAGCAGCGTGTAGAAGAGGGCGGCGACGCCGAGGAACAGCCCGACGCCGACGACCGCAGCCCAACCGCCCGATCGCGACTGGCCGCGCAGCCCGGACCAGGCCAGCACCAGAACGGGTGGCAGCAGCACGGTGATGACGGCGGCATACGGCTCGGCGGGTGAATACGCAAGCGTGACGGCAGCAGTGGCGGTGGCGACGATCAGCGCATAATCGAACCGAATCATGCTCGCCCACAACACGAAAGCGATCACGACCGCGGCGGCGATCGAGGTGATCGCCCAGGGCTTGAACATCTCCCAGGCCGGTATGCCGGTCAGTGCCGCCGTTCGGCCGCCGATCCAGAACCAGCCCGCGGGGTAGAACGGCGGCAGACCGAAGTACGTCATGTCGCGCAACGCGGCGGTGTCAGTGAGGCGAGTCAGATACTCGGTCCGGAACTGCTGATCGACGGAGATGCCGAACAGGTAGAGCTTGGTGGCGCCCAGTGGCATCGCGAGCGTGACGACAGAGAACGCCGACAGGAAGAGGAGTGCGGCGGTGTGCCCGGCGAGTCGGCGCCCGCGCCGCCACAGCCAGCCGGCGGCGAGAATTCCTGCAAGACAGATGAACTGACCGACGGTGGTCAGTGCGTGCAGCTGGTTGGAGGAGTTGTACGCAGGCCATTCAACGTGGGCGATCGCTACCAATGAGACGGCCGACACGATCACCGCCACGACCACGGCCACCGCCATTCGGCCGAGCACGCCCGGCGCGCCACGCATCATCGACCCTGCGGATCTCAGATGGGGAGCTTGCGGAAGATGGGCCGCGGAATGTGACGCAACACCATCATCACGTATCTGAACGCTCCCGGCGCCCATACCAGTTCCTTGCCCTTGGCCGATGCTGTGACCGCCAGCTCGGCGACGTACTCCTTGTCGACGGTGAACGGCGCTTCCTTGGCGCCGGTGGCTTTCCAGTGGTCGATGGTCGTGCTGGTGCGCACCTGGCCGGGGCGGATGACCAGGACGTGAACGCCGTACTCGCGAAGCGCCTCTGTGAGGCCGAGATAGAAGCCGTCGAGCCCGGCCTTGGTGGAACCGTAGACGAAGTTGGACCGTCGAACCCGCTCACCTGCGGCCGAGCTCATCGCGATGATGCGTCCGGAGCCCTGCGCGCGCATCTTCTCGCCGAGCAATACACCGACGGAAACCGCCGCGGTGTAGTTGATCTCGGCTATCTGCACCGCCTTGCGCTGGTTCTGCCAAAGCTCCTCGGCGTCACCGAGAAGACCGAATGCCACGATCGCCACGTCTACATCACCGCCGGCGAACGCCTGGTCGATGACCTTGGGATGGCCTGCGGAGTCCACGCCGTCGAAGTCGACCCACTCGACGGACTTGGCGCCTGCAGCTTCGATCTGCGCGATGGCGTCGTCGCGTTTCGGGTGGCCGGGAAGGTCGGCCAGCACCACGCGTGCTGCCGCGTTGCGCAGGTAACGCTCGCAGATGGCGAGCCCGATCTCAGAGGTTCCGCCGAGCAGCAGGATGGTCTGGGGGTTGCCCGTGGCATCGAACACCATTTACAGAAGCTCCAAACGTCGGGCCATGTCCGAGGCGAACACGCCGTCGGGATCGACCTTGCGCCGCACGGCGATCCAGTCGTCGATGCGGGGATACATGGCGTGGAAAACCTCGGCGGTGGTGCGGGAGTCCTTGGCGGTGTAGAGCCGGCCGCCGAATTGGAGCACGCGACGATCCAGTTCGTTGAGGAACTCGTTGAGTCCCGGCTTGACCTGGAAGTCGACGCAGACGTTCCAGCCGGGGATCGGAAAGCTCAGCGGCGCTTTGTTGCCGGGACCGAACAGCTTGAACACGTTGAGGAAGGAGTAGTGCCCCGAACGCTGGATGTCGTACATGATGCCTTTGAAGGGCTCCACCGCCTCGGTGGGCACCACGAACTGGTACTGGGTGAAACCCACTGCGCCGTAAGCCCTGTTCCACTCACCGACCATGTCGAGTGGATGGTAGAACTGCGTCAGATTCTGGACCTTGCCGCGGTAGGTCTTGCCGGTTCGGTACCACAGCTCGGTCATCGCCCCGAAGATGAGCTTGTTACCGAGCCCGTTGGGGAAGATGTCGGGTGCGGTGAAGTATTGCGGCGCATCGAATTTCAGTGGATTGCCGCGCAGTTTCTCGGGAAGCTGGTCAACGGTGGCGAGCGAGCCGCGGGAGATCACCGCGCGGCCCAGTTTCGGCGGCGCGCTAATCGCGTCGAACCAGGCGCTGGAATAGGTGTAGTTGGACTCGGTGCCGTCGCTGTGGAAAGCGATCGTTTCGTCGAGGCCTGCGGTCACGTCGCCGTCTGCGATGAAGTACGCGGTCTCCGTCGGGGTCATCGCGATCGTGGCGCGCAGGATGATTCCGGTGAGACCGTTGCCGCCGACCGTCGCCCAGAACAACTCGGAGTCGGCGCCTTCCGGCGTCAGGTGGCGGACCTCGCCGTCGGCGGTCAGCAGTTCCATCGACCGCACATGGTTGCCGAAGCTGCCCGCGCTGTGGTGGTTCTTGCCGTGGATGTCGCAGGCGATGGCGCCGCCGACGGTGACCTGGCGGGTGCCGGGCAGCACGGGCACCCACAGACCCAGCGGCAGCGCTGCCCGCATCAGCTGATCGAGGTTGACGCCTGCGTCGACGTCGACGAGGTGGCTTTCGCGATCGACCGAGTGGATCTTGTTGAGGACCGTCATGTCGACGACGAGGCCGCCGCCGTTCTGGGCATTGTCGCCGTACGACCGGCCGAGACCCCGGGCGATGACACCGCGCGAGCCCCCATCGGCCGCCTGCGCGACGGCCTTGGCGATCAGTTCCTGGTCGGGTGTCGACAGCACCTTGGCCACCGACGGAGCGGTGCGGCCCCAGCCGGTCAGGCGTCGCGAGGTGGTCGGAAACATCGTGACGAGGGTACCGTGCGGTTCCATCGGCTCACTTCAAGCGGAAGATCACCATCCGCTGGACGATGAAGTTGATGACGGTCGCGGTTCCCTGGGCGATGACGAATGCCACCACCACTGCGGTCGGTGTGTAGTCGAGTAGCCGCAGGAAAAGGTGGTTGAGTCCGACCTGGACGACGAAGGTCGTGATGTAGAGCGCCCACACCGCGGCCAACCTCGCTGTGCTGGGCGGAGCCTGGAAGGTCCACCGCCGGTTGAGCAGGTATGCGGTCGTGGTTCCGGCGATCCATCCGATGGTCTTGGCGAGGTCGGGTTGCATCCCGGCGATGCGGTACAGCAGGACGTACAACCCGAAGTCGACGACGGCCGAGAACCCGCCGGTGACGATGAACCGCCATATCTGGGTCGTGAGACTCAGGTTCGGCTGCATGGGGGGCTCGGTCACGCGGGCAGCCTACTCAGGCCGGACCCCGAAACTCGACCCGTTGCTCGACTTACACTTCGGCAATGTTCTCCGAGACGCGCTATGCGATGAATGGCGATGTGCGCGTCGCCTACCGCGCGTCGCGTGAAGGTCCTCGCGACATTGTGTTCGTCTCGCCCCCGTTCACAAACTGTGAGGTGTTTCCCGAGTTGCCGCCTATCCAAGGCTGGTTCGACGCGATGACATCACTCGGTCGACTCGTCTTCTTCGACCAGCCCGGCACGGGGGTGTCCGATCCCGCACCGCAGCAGACCTTAGAACTACGGGCCGACAGCATCACCGCGGTGCTTGACGATCTCGGAATCGACGAAGCGGTCCTCGTGGCGATTGACGGCACATTCTCGGAATCGGCGATGTTCGCAGCCACATATCCATCCCGAACAACCGCGCTGGTCGTGCTCGAGGGCTATGCGGATCCGCTTGCCGAACGCACCGAGGGATCCACACCCGAGGAGGTCACTGCTGCCGCGGTCGCCCTGTGGGGCACGGGGGAGTTTGCGCATCTCGCGAATCCGGACATGCCCTGGAACGAGGAAATACGGGCAACCTGGGCACGGCACGAACGCCTGGCGGCAAGCCCAGGAACCTTTGCTCGCATGATGGCTCACCTTTCCGACATGGACGTGCGGGCGTTGCTTCCCGCGGTCCGCGTCCCGACACTCGTCCTCCATCACACCGACGATCCGCTGTTCCCGCCCAAGTGGGGCCAGCACGTCGCCGACGACATAAAGGGCGCGAAGTACGTGGAGCTTCGGGGGCGCAACGTTTTCCACTTCGTCGAACCGTGGCGGGATTCCTTCCAGGAGATCGCCGAGTTCCTCACAGGTCAGCAGGCCGAAGTGGCAGACGACAGGGTTCTCGCCACCGTGCTGTTCACCGACATCGTGGACTCGACACGCCATGCCGCTGAAATCGGCGACCGCGACTGGCATTCCTTGCTTGATGCGCACGACGCCGTCTTGCGGTCACAGCTCGCCCGATTTCGGGGCCGGGAGGTGAACACGTCGGGTGACGGTTTCCTTGCGATGTTCGACGGTCCTCAGCGAGCGATCCGCTGCGCCACGGCGATCCGCGATGCGGTGCAGGTGCTCGGCATCGAGGTGCGCGCCGGGTTGCACACCGGGGAGTGCGAGGTGCGCGGTGATGACATCGGCGGAATCGCCGTGCACATCGGCGCGCGGGTAAGCGCCCTGGCGGGCCCGAACGATGTGCTGGTGTCCAGCACACTGCGCGACCTCGTGATCGGGTCGGGGCTCGAGTTCGAAGACCGCGGAGGTCATGAACTCAGGGGTGTGCCGGGCGAGTGGCATCTTTTCGCGGTCGCCTCTAGATAGCGGTACGAGTGCGTCAGGACGGTGATGGTTTGTTGCGTTCGGCGACCTGGGGGTGGTTGCTACGTCGATATTCCGCACTAAGTGAGGACGTCAACCGCGTTGCGGCTCAACGTATCTCAGTTCACTTGCGGCCGGTGGCCGGGGCGAGGCGGGCGACCCCGCGCAGGATCCACGGTGTGCGCCTGGCCATCGCGGCCACGGCTCGGTCGGAGCGGCGCATCGCGGTGCGAGGGCCGGGGGTCGGCGTTGAAATCAGTTGGGCCTCGGCTGATCCCGGCCGCGGGCCTCTGCGATCGACCGCCAGGAGTTGCCAGATGCCGGGCACGCCACGAAGCTCGACGCTGCCGCGGTCCTCGAACCCCGTGCCCGAGCCGACGACCAGGTCGCCCACGGTGCGTGAGACGAGGATTTCGCCGGGGCCGGCCTGGCCGACGATCCGCGCCGCGATGTGTACTGCTATCCCGCCGATCCGGTTGTCCCGCAGTTCGCACTCGCCGGTGTGAATGCCGGCGCGGATCTCGTAACCCAGTGTCTCGGCTTCGGCGCGCAAGGTCTCGGCGCAGCGGATCGCCTGAGTCGGGCCGTCGAATGTGATGAGGTGGCCATCGCCCGTGCTCTCCACCACCGTGCCGCCGAATCGTTGCGTGAGTTCTGTGGTGATTTCGTCGAACCGGTGCAGCACCGCACGCCACCGCTCGTCGCCCGTCGCCGCGGCGTGTTGCGTCGACGCGACCATGTCGGTGAACACCACTGTGCGTAGCGCGCGACGTGACGGGGACGGCGCGGCATGGCTGCCGGTGAGGAACTCCTCGACCTCGGTCAGGATCCGGTCGGGATCCGCGAGCCACGGCACATGGTCTCTGCCCTCGACTTCGAGCAACCTCGCACCGGGGATGTGGTCGGCGATGTACCGGCCGCACTGCACCGGAACGACTTCGTCGCGGGAATGGATGAGCAGTGTGGGAGCGCTGATCGTCGGCAGGATCGGCCGCACGTCGATCCGAAACATCGCTTCGAATGTCGCGCGCGCCATCCCTGGACTGGCGCTCATGCGTTCCACCATTGCGAGCTGACGGATCGACCGCACAGACGGCAGCAGAGCCTTGCCCGCCTCGCCACTTCCCCACTCCGAAACAGCGGCGTGGCACCAAGCCTGCCAGCGGACGAGCTGCTGCACAGAGGGCGAGTAGGCCTCACCCAGCTCGCGCACAAGGCGCATCCGAATCTCGGCCGGGTCGCGGTCCAGATCATCCCAGCCGTCGATGAAGGAGTACGCGAAGGTGCCGGTAAGAATCAACGCTCGCGTTCGCTCCGGTCGTGTTGCCGCGAAAACGATGGAGCCCGGGCCGCCCTCGCTCCCCGAGAAAAGCACTGCTTTCCCGAAGCCGACGGCGTCCATGACTGCCTCGATCTCGGCCGCCCTCTCATCCAACGTGCGAATACTCGGGACTGGGTCCGACAGCCCCACCCCGGACTTGTCGAACAGAAGGATGCGACAAAAGGTGGAGAGCCGCTCGAAGAAGGCCACAAACTCGGGCATGGTCCAATACAGCTCGATGTGGCTGGCGAACGACCCGCCGAAAACCAGCTCGATCGGCCCGTCGCCGAACACCTGATACGCCAGGCTCAGGCCGTCACACTGTGCGTACACCGTATCCGGCACGGCCTGAGCGTACTGCGGACGGGCGCTGGCCCTACCGTATCCACTGCATTGCGGGCCGCGGCTCAGAAGGGCGGGATGTCGAGTTCGTTGAGTGCGCGTTCGGCTTTGATCCGGGATGCTTCTTCGGCCGCCCTAGTGCGTTGTCGGCGTGGCATCTTCAGTCCGCGATTGCCAAATGTGAATGGATGCACAGCGGGTGGGGGTAGGTCGGCGGTGGTGACGTCCCAGGTCGGGAAGAACAAGCGGCTGCCCGGTTGGGTGGTGTAGGTCACGCCGCTGGGGGAGGTCCAGATGACTGTGGCGTCGGGCAGTTGAATGTCTTTCCAGCCGCCGATGCCGGTCCAGAACGTTTTCATCAGATGGTGTGGGCGGCATTTGCAGTTCAGGTTGGAGGCGTGGGTGGGACCCCACGGCCAGGGTCGGACATGGTCGAGGTCGCAGCGGTCGGCGGTGACGGGGCAGCCGG
>NZ_JAVHWR010000092.1:0-9593 GCF_032159565.1 Mycobacterium sp. | reverse complement strand
GACACCGGCCCTCTCCTCGGCGGCCACCGCGGCGGGCGGGGAGTTTCCCGTTCCGCCAAGCCAGAACGACGCGAATGCCCGATCAAAGGCGTCGATGTCCTCGGGTCGCTTCACCAGAACCACGCGTGCCGCCCAGTACACGTTGTGACCGTCGAGCGGGTCCACTGCGTTGAGCGCCTCGATGAACACCGCCACCGAGCCGGTGGAGACGGTCATGCCTTCGGCCCGTAGCCGGCGCGCGAAGATCACCGCGAGCCGATCCGCGCCGTCAAACACCGTCGGCGGCCGCCGCCCGCACGATGGCGTCAACTCCTGCGGCCCTTGTCTTCTGGATATCTTCGCGGTACTTCAGCACCCAGCCGAGGGTGTGCTCGACATCGGTTTCGGAGAGCTCCTGCTCGCCGAGTTCGGCCAGCGCGCGGGCCCAGTCGATCGTTTCAGCCACTCCGGGGGGTTTGTAGAGGTCGAGCTCCCGCAACGCGCCGACGGCGCGAGCGACCTGCCGGGCCAGCCGCTGGCTCGCCTCGGGCACACGCAGCCGCACTATGGCCACTTCCCTGTCGATGTCGGGGTGATCGACCCAGTGGTACAGGCAGCGTCGTTTGAGCGCGTCATGCAGATCGCGGGTGCGATTGGAGGTTAAGACCACAACAGGCGGAACCTCCGCGGCGAACGTTCCCAGCTCGGGCACCGTCACGGCGAAATCGGACAGGATTTCCAGCAGGAACGCCTCGAATTCGTCGTCGGCACGGTCGATTTCGTCAATCAGCAGCACCGGCGGAGGACCGTCGCGGTTGTCGAGGGCTCGCAAGAGTGGTCGTCGGACCAGGAACCTCTCGGAGAACAGCTCATCTTCGGCGGCGGCCAGAGCCTGCGGGCCACCGGTTTCCGCCGCTTTGAGGTGCAGCAGCTGGCGGGCGTAATCCCATTCGTAGACCGCCTGGGACACGTCAATGCCCTCGTAGCACTGCAGCCGCAACAGCTCAGCCCCCGACCAGCGCGCCAAGGTTTTGGCGACCTCGGTTTTGCCGGCCCCGGCTTCACCCTCCAGCAGTAACGGCCGCCTCAACCGCACGGCGAGGTGGATTGCAGTGGCCAGCCCCTCATCCGCGAGGTAACCGAAGCGGGCCAGCTCGCCCTGCAGCTTGCTGACAGCGTCCGCTATCACCCGGGCGCTCCCCAACGCGCCCGGAATGGCTCATGAATGCGCGATGAAACGGCCGGCGAAATCGCGCGCATGCTGCTGACTCTACGAAGCGATGACGCCGGTCGTGCGTCCTTGCCGAACAACGGCCAAAGTCGACGCGGATGAACGCAGGAGGTTGTCGACGTCGAATCCATTACGAGCACCGGCACAGACTGCGGAAGGGAAACGCCGGTCGCCGCTGAAGATTGATGCTGGTTTTCATGAGTGCTGCTACTACGGCCCCTCGAGCTTAAGTCGGAGCGTCCACGAGATGACCAGCAGCGGCGCGCTGCTTGTCCTGGCGTAGGCGGGAAGCCCGTTCCACAGCGGTGTCAGGCCGTCCGGCGTATCGGAGACCCATGCGTGGCGCCGCTAAACGCACCCGAGACCTGATAACCGGAACCCCCGTTGTGCCAAGAATGTGCCAAGACGCGCCGAAACAGGCTGAAAGTCCGTAGACAGGGTGGGCATGCACGACCCGCTGACCTGGGCCTTTCAGGACCCAATGGCACCGCATGAAACGCGGTAGACAGTCTGATTCGGCTTTACACACCAGCGGTCGGCGGTTCGATATAGTTCGCGCCCACCAATGTTTGTGGTTTCAGGACGGCGAGCGGTTCACCCGACGCCGACGCCCTGCGGCAGTCATAGCCGCCGCCGTTGGGTTCGGTATATCGATCCGAGTCTTCTAAGCGCGTTGTGGATTGTGGCCTCGGAAATAGCTCCGTAGCCAAGTATGAGCGCCGGTGGCGCGGACTGCTGTGCGGACCAGTGCCAGCTGGCTCCTTCGATAAGAAGACCTCGCGTACGGGCTGCATCGAGGAGACGCGCTTCGTCACACCAGTCAGGCAGCTGGACGTACAGATGCATACCCGCGGCGATGCCCTTTGGCACGGCCGCGGGCAGAGATGTCGCGACCGCCTCGAGCATGGTGTCGCGCCGGCGCCGATAGATCGGTCGCACCCGCCGCAGGTGGCGAGTAAAGCCCCCTGTCTCGATAAACCGCGCGAGCGAAAGTTGTTCCGCGACTGTGGTTCCCATGTCATCGAGGAGCTTCTGATGAGCGACGCCGTCGACCAGCCAGCGCGGCAAGATCATCCACCCGAGTCGTAGTGCCGGGCTCAGTGTTTTGCTGATGCATCCGGCGTAGACCACCCGCTCAGGTGCGAGTCCCTGTAGTGCACCGAGGGACACGCGGTCATAGCGAAACTCGGCGTCGTAGTCGTCCTCGATGACCAGCCCGTCGTGCTCGTGAGCCCATTTGAGCAGGGCAGCACGCCTCGCCGTGCCCAAGACAGCACCTGTCGGGTAGGAGTGGGCGGGAGCGGCAAGTACCGCGCCGATGTCAAGGTCGGCGAGTTTGTGCACCTGCAGGCCGTCGTCATCGACCGGGAGCCCCACCACCCTCAAACCCGTGTTGGCAATGGCTTGGCGGTGCAAACCGAAACCGGGATCCTCCATCGCGATGGTGTGGGTACCGCCCGCCCGTAAAGCACGGCAGACCAGCACAATCGCTTGGGTGACGCCGCCGCAGACAATGGTGCGCTCGGGTGCCGCGGCGACGCCGCGAACGCGGGTGAGGTAGTCGGCGAGAGCGTGACGTAGCTCTAGTGTCCCGAATGGTCCCGGATATCCCAGTTGCGCGTTGGGCATGTCGTGCAGCGCCGCTCGATAGTGGCGTAGCCATTCGACTCGCGGGAACAGTGTCGGGTCGGGCAACCCGCCGAACAAGCCCATTACAGAACGTGATTCAGGCGCGGCTGTTCGATCGAGGACTTCAGCTTGGACCAGTGGCAACACTCGGGTGCCCGACCCTTGCCGGGCCGATACGTATCCGTCCGCGGCGAGCTGCTGGTATGCGTCGACAACGACGCTTCGTGCGACGTCGAGATCGCTCGCCATGACGCGCGATGGAGGAAGCAGCGTGCCCGCCGCTAGCCGGCCGTCTCGGATCATTGCACGCAACTGCTGGGTGAGCTGTTGGCGCACGCCGCGCCTTGACCGGTCCACTTGGAGCAGGATCTCCATCGGAAAGCCGGTGTCGGATGAATTGGTCCGTTTAGAAAAGGTGCTATTGGACCGTGACATAGACCAATACTAGGCTGAGGCTAGAGCCGTGATAGCACCCGACAACTCTGCCGAAATCTTTTCGGCACCTTTGATCCTGCCGTGGATGCCCGGTCCCTGCGTGACGACTACCGAGCCAATCATCGTCAGCGTCACCGAATTTCGCGTCCAGCACCGCCGCGACCTGCCGACGGTGGCAGTCAAGGGGCTACGGATGCGGCTGGGCTGGTATGCCATGAGCGGTGCACTCGGACTGTGGCTGTGGTCGCTGCCAATGGCTATGCGTGCGGGTTCGATATCAGTGTGGGACAACGACGACAGCCTCGAGCGGTTCATCAACCTGCCTCACCACGTCGGCATTATGAATCGCTACCGCTCCCGGGGCACGGTTCGTTCCGACAAGTGGTCGATGGAACGTTTTGAACCCGATGCCGTGCTCGACCGGGCACGCGAGTGGATCGGTAGGCCGACGATATGCGCCCGGTAACGCTGTACACCTGTGCACGTCTTATTTTTGGCCTAGCTGCGCTGGCGGCGCCTAAGACAGTCGGCAGGTTACTTGCCGGCGACGGCGGCGCCACGCCGGACGCGACAGCGTTTTTGCGCGGCATGGGGGGCCGCGAACTCGGAATCGGACTCGGACTGGTGACCGCGATCCGCAACGGCGAGTCCGTCCGGCCCGGGCTGATTGCCGGATTACTGGCAGACAGTAGCGACGTCGCGGGAATCGCCGGCGCCTGGCCTCACATGCCGCCAGCCAAAAGGTGGCTAGGACTGACCATGGCAGGCGGCGCAGGGTTAGCCGGTGCCGGGTTGTTTGCGATCACTCCACGAAATTCGTGATTTCGCGCCGGGACTCATGCGGCCTTCATGGTGATCTTTCCCAGGGTCCGGGATATCGCGGCCGGATACCCCACCACTACCCGATAGTCAGAACACCGTTGCTGGCGTTGACCGGAACCGGTGCCAACGGACTGCTTGCCGGGCCGATCAGCACCGCCCCAGTTGCGCCATCGAATTCACTGCCATGGGCAGGACAGTGCAGCGTCGTTCCGTTCCCGGCACTGACCGTGACTCCTCGATGGGTGCACGCTGCAGAGTAAGCGACGTACTGGCCCGACACCGGTTGTGCCACCACGTACCCGGAGACAACGACAGCCGTACCGACCGGCACCTGCGACTGCTGTACCTGGACCGCGTTCAAAGCGGTGGCCTGTGATCTTGCGGATTGATCACCGGCGTCCGCGGCAGCGGGAGAGGGGGCAGCGGGCGATGATTCTGACGACGAACAGGCCGCGACCGCACCCGGTAGCAGAATTAGCCCAGGCAGCGCCGCGATGATCGCACGGCGATTAGCGCACATTTCCCCCAGAGAAGTCATAGCACAAGGTACCGCCATTCGGTCCCCTCCGCGGCACGATGACAATTCCCTCTAAATTGCCCACGCTTGAACGGCCCTTTCTCGACGGAATCATGCTGTTCTCGACCGTCTTGGCAGGGCGAATTGCCATCGATCGTCGCAGCTGGAGGCCTTCCGCCTCAACACGATTCGGAGATACGGGAGAGTCGTCGGCTGCAGCGAAACACCGGCTTCATTTCGGGAACCGTAAATGTTGCGTTCGGAAATAAAAATGGCACCGAGGACGTGACTTTAAGCCTGCATCATGTATTCATTAATATTCGCACCACCAGCACACGCGATCACTTTTGTGGAACGCGGGGAAGTTTGCTTCGCCAGCCCGACCAGTGAAAATTCTGACTGGTTTACAGCCGGCTGCGTGCACGGTGTCGCGCTGACCTTCCGCTCGACCTGAACCGAAGTTCCGGAATTGTCCGACCCACGCGACCGAACGCCTGACGACCAACCCCTGTTGCGTCAAGAGTGTGCCAAGACGGCAAAAACAGGCTGACAAAGCGTGGACAGGGTGGCCACGAAACGCCCGTTGAGCTGGGCATTGCCCGACGTTATGGCACCATCTGAAACGCGGCAGACAGTCTGATTCGGCATTTACACACCAGCGGTCGGCGGTTCGATACCGTCCGCGCCCACCGCACCTCGCCCTAGGTCACCCCTCGGGGGTGACGACGGGCGGGTCGGGCAGGAACTGCCCGGGATCGGTGCTCTGCGCGGGCTGTTTCGCTTGCTGCTGCCCCGCTTGCTTCTGGGTCTTCCCGCGCTGCAAATGCTGCTCCCGCTGCTCTTCGGCTGGCAATGGCGGCGCGTGTCGCTTAGGAACGGTGACCGGCCGCGCACCCTGTTGCCGTTGCTGCAGAGCGGTTGTGGCGGTGCCCGCCTGCTGTGCGGCCGCCTGGGTGGCCGCCGAGGCCGGCGCGGCGACCGTCAACAGGGACGCCGCGGCGATCGCGGCGCCGGCTGCAAAGGTGCCGACAAAAGTCTTGATGTTCTCCATGATTCGTTCCTCACGGTTCGCTTTCTTCGAGCTCTTTCTCGATGAAATCTGCTTGTGCCGTTGAGATTACGAACCGTGGTTGTGGGTGTCGTGCTTGTGCGCGCAAGTCGCAAAAGAGTCGATCCACGCGTTTTGCGCATTGTGCGCAGCCGCTATCCCGCGCCCATCATTGCCTGGGCGTCTGCGAGCAGTTCAGTGCCACACGTGTGGCACGCCGCTGCCGCCGTCATCGGCCTTCGGCTATCGCGTAGGCGGTGCGAAGAATTCGAGCGCGATGCCGTCGGGGTCGCGGAAGCTCAGCCCGCTGCCGTAATGGGCGTCGACGATGCCGCCGTGCTCGATACCGAGCTTGTTCAACTTCTCGACCCACGTGTCCAACTCCGCGCGGTCCGCACAGCCAAAGCCGACATGGTCGAGGCCTGCCTGGAACTCGGTGAATCGCCCACCCTCCAACGGCCGATCGTGCTGGTGGATACCGAACAGGGTGCCGTTGTCGAACGCCCACACCACGTGCCGGAAGCCGGCATCGGTGTTTTCGTCGAGAACCGGATCGACATCGAACAGCGCTTGATACCAGGGTGCGCTCGCATCGATATCGCGCACGGTGACCGCGACATGGTTCAGTGCTGTCATACCACTCTCTTTCCTCGGCGTGCGCGAGCACGCATGTCCCACAGATACGTTCGATAGCCAAGGATCCATACCTCGCGGGGAATGACCCGGTCGGCGAGCCGCAGCGCCGTCAGCAGCCGTTCGAACTGGCGCTGTTGAGTCGCAGTCCATGACATCTTCATGTGCGCCCGGAATTGCGGGGGCAGAAAACCCTTGGTGGCAAAGAGATTGAAGCGGCCTGTCAGCAACCGCAGAGGCGCGGGTAAGAACTCCATCGCGGCCACGCCGTGCAGATGCTCGCGCACCGGCGGGTCGATGTGCAGCTCGTCGAGCATCCGCTTCCAGAACTCGTCGAACGCGATGCGGTCGACAGGCCACATGTCGTCGCGGACCTGCAGCGTGGTGCCCAGCTTTCTGGCGTCCCGGTAGATCGCATCGGCGGCCTCGTCGTCCAGTGGGCCGTACAGGAATTCGTGTTGATCGACGAAGTACCGGTACAGACAGGCCGCCACCCATAGTTGGAGCCGCGGGTCGAATGCGTTGTAGGGCAACGTGCTTGACTTCGTCGACCGCACCTGTGCATGCACCTTGTCGACCTCGGAGCGGATCAGCGCACGGTCGGCGTCCGTCCCGAGCGTGGCCGCGGCCAGATAGGTGCCGGTGGTGCGGGCGCGCTTGAAGGGGTGCTTGTAGACATTCCCGCTGTCTACCGGGCTTTCCAGCACGCCATAGCCGACGCCGGGAAGGGACAGCTGCATGATGACGTTGGCCGCGGGGGCCAGCACCGCCGCAGGATTGATCAGATCCACCACCCGGGTCGGCCGCCGCGGTGGGCCCAGCCTCATCTCTGGAGTACATCACCTTGTGAGACGCTCGCAGCGTGTTTGCGCCGATGTGTCTGGGCCGTGCGGCCGGTATCGCGGCCGGCTACGTGGCCGACCTGACGTTCGGCGACCCGCGGCGCGGGCATCCGGTGGCGCTGTTCGGTGGTGCCGCCGCCTGCCTCGAGCGACTCACCTACGCGGATGGCCGGTGGGCCGGGGCAGTCCACACGGGCGTGCTGCTCGGTGCGCTGACGATGGCGGGCGTCAGTGCAGAGCGGGCCGCGGCTCGACGCGGACCTGCATGGACGGTCGCTCTCACGGCGGCGACGACATTCGTGGCACTCGGCGGCACGTCGCTGACGCGCACGGGTGAACGGATGGCAGACCTGCTGGCGTGCGATGACATCGATTCCGCCAGGCGTCTGCTGCCGTCGCTGTGCGGACGCGACCCGGCGGCGCTTGACGTCGACGGGCTGACGCGCGCTGCGCTCGAATCCGTCGCCGAGAACACGTCCGACGCCCTGGTGGCGCCGCTGCTGTGGGCCGCGACCGGTGGTGTGCCTGCGCTGCTGCTCTATCGCGGCGCGAACACCCTCGACGCGATGATCGGTCATCGCTCGCCTCGCTATCGTCGATTCGGTTGGACCGCAGCACGGTTCGACGATCTCATGAACATCGTCGCCGCCCGTGTCACAGGTGTGCTGGTAGCGCTCTGCGCGCCCGTGGCCGGCGGGTCACCCTCGGATGCGGTACGGGCGTGGCGGCGCGACGCCGGTCGGCATCCGAGCCCCAACGCGGGCGTCGCGGAAGCATCTTTCGCGGGGGCGCTCGGCGTCCGGCTCGGTGGGCCGACGCAGTACGCGCACGAGTTGGAGATCCGGCCCACCCTCGGCGACGGGCCTGCGCCGCTGATCGTCGATCTGAAACGGGGCGTGCAACTGTCTCGTGCCGTTCAATTCGCGAGCGCGGTGTTGGCGACGGTGGCGGTCAGCGTCGCCTGCCGTAGCGGTCGGCGAGCTTCTCTTCGGTGGTCAGAGGCGCGCTAGCGGGCCTGGCCTCCGCCGCGGCCTTCTCCCGTCGGCGAGCCTTGATCTCGGAAACGATGAAGTAACCCAACCCGATCGGCGCGATGATGCCGAACGCGATCCACTGGATACCGTAGGAAAGGAAGGGGCCGGCGTCCAGGTGCGGCAATGGGACCACGCCGAGGCCACCCGGCTGCTTGTCGACCAGTTGGAGATACGACCCGGCCAGCGGAACATCCACCAGCGTGGATACCTGCGCGGTGTCGATCGCGTACACCTGCTGAGCGCCGTCCTGGCGGAACGGCGCCTTGCCCGTGGGAGCCGTCTCGGAATCGCGCAGCCGCGCGATGATCGTCACCTTGTCGCTCGGTGCCGGCGCGATGGGCGGAACCCGCGAACCCTGTTCAGGCTTCACGTATCCGCGGTCGACCAGCACCGTCGGGCCGCCGTCCACGGCGAACGGCACCAGCACCTCGAATGCCGGATCGCCTTCGACCACCCGCAGCCGGGCCAGCACCTGGCGGTCGGCAAGATAGCGCCCGGTAGCCGTCACCCGCTGCCACTGCTGGTCGGCTGCCGATGAATCCTGATGTGGCAGAACGCTTGTCAGCGCAACGGGTTCGGCGGTCAGCGACCGCGAGATCTGTGAATTCTCCCGGGACGTCTTGGTGTTCTTGCCGAGCTGCCAAGGGGCCAGGACAGTGAAGCACAGGTAGGCGAAGGCGATCACCACGACGAACAACGCGAGCCAGCCTGGCCGCAACAGGAAGGCCCATCGCGGGGTCCGGTTTCGCCTCTTCGTTTCGTTCATCGGCGGCCTCAGCTGGCGATTCCGCGGTCCGCGAGCTGTTCGTCCACCCATTCGTGCAGACCCGGCAGCGAGGCCTCGATGACGCCGAAGACGTCCTCGAAGTCGTCGTGTGCGCCGTAGTAGGGATCCTCGACGTCGAGCGGATGCGCACCCGACTTCGGGTCGAACGACCGCAGCATCCGCAGCCGGGTCGGTGAAACGCCCATATCGCGCAGTATCCGCTCGTGGTTCCGGCCCAGCGCCACCACGAGGTCGGCCGACAGATGATCCTCGTTGATCCGCCTAGCCCGGTGTTCCGTCGGGTAGCCGTGTTCGCGCAGCACCCGGTTCGCGCGGTTGTCGGCGCCCTCTCCTGCGTGCCAGTCGCCGGTGCCCGCGCTGGTGACCCGCACCTCGTCGGCCAGCCCGCGCTCGCTGATCTGGTGGGCGAACATCTTCTCCGCCATCGGCGACCGGCAGATGTTGCCCGAGCAGATGAAGGTGACGTGCAGGGGCTCGGGCACCGGAGGCGCCCCGGCGGCGGCATCAGACTCCGGAGCCGCCTCGGCGGCGGCATCAGACTCCGGAGCCGCCTCGGCGGCGACATTAGACACCGGAGCCGCCGCCTCGGCGGCGACATTAGACACCGAGCACCTCGCGCAGGTCCTCAACAGTCGC
>NZ_JAVHWR010000068.1:0-19086 GCF_032159565.1 Mycobacterium sp. | reverse complement strand
ATGACGAAGTTGACGTTACGGGTAACGGTGATGTCGGCCAACGGGTCTCCCGGCACGGCGATGACGTCGGCGAGGTAGCCCTCGGCGATGCGGCCGAGGTCCGGTTTGTTGATCAGGTCCGCCGCGACGACGGTCGCCGCGCGCAGCACCGCGTCGGCCGGCATACCCCAGTCGACCAGCGTTACGAGTTCGTCGGCGTTCTTGCCGTGCGGGATGGCGGGTGCGTCGGTGCCGACGGCGATCTTCACCCCGGCTTCGTAGGCGGCCTTGATCGACGTGCGTGCCTTCGGAAACATCTCGGCGGCCTTGTCCTGCAACTCCTTCGGAGCCTGCGACACGTCCATCGCCTCTGCCAGCCGTCTGGTGGTGACCAGGAACCGGTCGTTGTCGACGAGCATCTTGATGGCTTCGTCGTCCATCAGGAAGCCGTGCTCGATGCAGTCGATTCCGCATTCGACGGCGTGCTTGACCGCCTCGGCGCCATGGGTGTGCGCAGCCACCCGCAGCCCGCGGCGGTGCGCCTCGTCGACGATGACCCGCAGCTCCTCGTCCGAATAGTGCTGCGCGCCTGCTTCTCCGGTCAACGACATGACGCCGCCCGAACAGCACACCTTGATCAGCTGCGCGCCGTGCTTGATCTGGTAGCGCACCGCCTTGCGGATCTCGTCGTTGCCATTGGCGATGCCCTCTTCGACGGTCAACTCGAGCACGCCCGGCATGAAGGCTGCGAACATCGTCGGGTCGAGGTGGCCGCCCGTCGGCGTGATGGCATGACCTGCGGGTATCACCCGTGGGCCCTCGATCCAGCCGGCGTCGATCGCCTTCGCCAGCGCCACGTCGAGCAGGTAACCGCCTGTCTTGACGAACAATCCGAGGTTGCGCACGGTGGTGAAACCGGCGCGCAGCGTGCGTCTGGCGTTGCCGACCGCGCGCAGCACTCGCGTGGGCGGATCGTCTTGGACCTGGGACAGACCCGGGTTCTCGCCGCGGCCGCCCATCAGGAGGTTGACCTCCATGTCCATCAAACCGGGCAGCAGAATCGCGTCGCCGAGATCGACGACCTCACCTTCCTCGGTGCCACCGCCGAGGCCGACGATCCGGTCGTCCTCGATGCGCACGATGCCGGGCCGGACGATCTCGCCGGCGTCGACGTCAAGCAGACCCGCTGCCTTGAGGGTCTTTACACGCGGCGATGAGCCGCTCGCGCGGGGAGCAGACAATCTCAGACCACCGGCTCCTTGATCAGTTGGATGTAGGAGGCGCCACTGTCGAGCACCCGTGGCTGTTTCCACACCTCGACGGGGAAGCTCACCATGACGATCGATTGTCCCAGATGCACCAGCGCCTTGGCATCCTCCGGCATCCCCTTGAGCGGGAAGCGGGCATCGACGTAGACCATGATGTCCTCGAGACGCTCCATGCCCGCGTCGTAGAGTTCCTGCATCTCGGCCATCGTGGAGTTCAGCCGCTTGGAATAGCGCTGCTCCTCAGTGGGCAGGCACCAGTCGCTGAACTTCTCCAGATCGGCGAATTCCTGTGGCAGCTTAGGCATTGACGTGGTCCTTCTCGGTCGCGGCGGAACCGGCGCTGCCGGAACCGTTTCCGTTCGTCAGCGACGCCTTGTACCTGTTCACGTAATCCCAGGCGGTCTTGTGCAGGTGGCGCAGCAGGATCTCCTGGTCGCAGAGCGGGAATTCAGTGACGACCCGGGTGCCGATCTGAGTCTGCGTGGCCTCCAGGGTGTTGGCGTCCTGGAACGCGTACTCCTTGAACGTCACCGCGGCGAGCTCCTGGGACAGCCGTTGACGCAGGTTCGTCGGCGGCACGAAGTAGAGGTCGGCCTCGAAGATGTGGGTGTCCACCCCGGTCGGCCAGTAGTGGTACGTGAGGTACCACCCCGGCGCCCAGAACAGCAGGGTGAAGTTCGGGAAGAACTCGAACGAGTCGGTGCCCCATGACTTGTGGCGGCCCGGGTTGACGGCTGGCGGTAGCTCGTCGGGCAGGATGCCCTTGATGTCGGGCCGGTCCCACGGTCCGAACAGGCCGCTGTGCAGGATGCGCTCGATGGGCTTGACCATGCTGAGGTCCTTCGGCGGGCTCATCCCACCCCACGACGACACCATCGAGTGATCACCCTTGATGTCGTAGGCCAGCGCCTCGAAGCCGAACTTGGCCAGCTTCTCGGCCTCCTCCTTCTCGGCCTGCTTCATGTGCAGGATCGGTGCGTGATAGAACTCGACGAACGCGTCGATGAACAATTTCCAGTTGGCGTTGATCTCCGCGCGATAGCTGTAGAGCTCGGTCATCTCGTGGAACGGGTAGCCCTCCAGACCCTCGGCGAAGTCACCCAGATACTCCCGAAGCGGCGCCGCGTCGTTGTCGAAGTTGATGAAGATGAAGCCTTCCCACACCTCGCAGCGCACCGGGACCAACCCGTAGTCGCCCTTGTCGAGATTGAAGAACTCACCCTCCTGCTGAACGAAGGTCAGGTCGCCGTTGAGCGAGTAGCGCCATGCGTGGTACTTGCAGGTGAACTGCCTGCAGGTGCCCGATACCTCCTCGCCGGGAAAGTCGTTCCACAGCAACTTGTTTCCGCGGTGACGGCACATGTTGTAGAAACACCGGACCGTCTCGTCCTTGTCCTTCACCAGGATCACGGAGGTGCCTTCGCCGACGGACGGCATCTCGCGGGTGAAGTAGCTGCCCTTCTTGGGTAGCCGCTCGACCCGGCCGACGTTCAGCCAGGTCTTCTTGAAAATCGCCTGCTGTTCGAGCTTGTAGTGCTCCGGATCGATCGAGTCCTCGTAGTTCACCGGAGCGGTGCCGAGTTCCGGCCAGTTCTCTGTCCAGCTGCCAGCGGCGGGTTTAGGGAAAAATGCCACGTTGGTTACCTCTCCTGTTCGAGCTCAACGCCGAAGGTTTTCAATGCCATTGACACGGTGACGTAGCAGCCGATCGTGAAGACGAAGTCCATTCGCTGCCGCTTGTCGAAGCGTTCGCCCAGCGCCGACCACGTCGCGTCGGACAGTTCGTATGTCGCGAGGAGTTCGTCGACCGCCGCCAGCACATGGCGGTCGAATGCGTCGGCCGCCTCACCGCGCTGTACGCCCGCGATGTCGTCGTCGGTCAGGCCAACGCTGCGGCCCATCTTGACGTGTTGTACCCATTCGTATTTCGAATCGGTTCGGTGGGCAACCCGAAGGATCGCCAGCTCGCGCAGCCGAGGCGGCAGCGTCGAGTTGAAGAGCAAGTGCACGTTGAACTTCAGGAATTCCTTCGTCAGGTCCGGGTGGTTGACGAAGGTCCCGAGGATGTTGCTCGCATTCTCCGGGTTGCGCCGCTCCTGGGGAAGCATCACGGCGAGAGCGCGGTCGACGGCGTCGTCCCACTGATCCGCGGGCAGCGGGGGCAATCGCACGGCCTTCTCCTCTCGGGGGTGAGAATCATGTTCTCATTTCCGGCTAATACATTTCCATCTTTTGTGTCGATGGTCAATGCCGAGTGGTCGGATACAGCAGCGCACCAAACATCTGTTCCGCGTTATGGTGGGGCGATAGGGCTCGGAGATTGATTCTCTCTCGAAGAGAAGATAGTTTCCCTGGATAGAGAACAGCGCGGGGACTACGGTTGAGGCTGAAGAGGGAAGGGAGCCCCATGAACAAAGAGGACATGATCCTGATCAGCGTTGACGACCACATCGTCGAACCGCCTGACATGTTCGCCAATCACCTGGCCAAGAAGTACATCGACGACGCGCCGCGGTTGGTGCACAACCCGGACGGCTCCGATACCTGGCAGTTCCGCGACGTGGTGATCCCCAACGTCGCGTTGAACGCGGTGGCCGGCCGGCCGAAGGAGGAGTACGGGCTCGAGCCGCAGGGTCTCGACGAGATCCGGCCGGGTTGCTACAACGTCGACGAGCGCGTCAAGGACATGAACGCAGGCGGCATTCTGGGCTCGATGTGCTTCCCGTCGTTCCCCGGCTTCGCGGGCCGGCTGTTCGCGACCGAGGATCCGGAATTCTCGTTGGCGCTGGTGCAGGCCTACAACGACTGGCACGTCGAGGAATGGTGCGGCGAATATCCGGCGCGGTTCATCCCGATGACGCTGCCGGTGATCTGGGACGCCGAGGCGTGTGCCAACGAGATCCGGCGCAACGCCAAGCGCGGCGTGCACTCGCTGACTTTCTCCGAGAACCCGTCGGCGATGGGTTATCCGAGCTTCCATGACTTCGACTACTGGAAGCCGATGTGGGACGCGTTGGTCGACACCGACACGGTGCTCAACGTGCACATCGGGTCGTCGGGCCGGCTGGCCATCACCGCGCCGGATGCGCCGATGGACGTGATGATCACCCTGCAGCCGATGAACATCGTGCAGGCCGCGGCGGATCTGTTGTGGTCCAAGCCGATCAAGGCCTACCCGGACCTGAAGATCGCGTTGTCCGAGGGCGGCACCGGCTGGATCCCCTACTTCCTCGAGCGGGCCGATCGCACCTATGAGATGCACTCGACGTGGACGGGGCAGGATTTCGGCAAGCAGAAGCCCTCAGAGGTGTTCAGGGATCACTTCCTGACCTGCTTCATCTCCGACCACGTCGGCGTGCAACTACGCAACGACGTCGGCATCGACAACATCTGCTGGGAGGCCGACTACCCGCACAGCGACTCGATGTGGCCGGGGGCGCCCGAACAGCTCGACGAGGTGCTCAAAGAGCACAACGTGCCCGACGACGAGATCAACAAGATGACCTACGAGAATGCCGTGCGCTGGTACCACTGGGACCCGTTCACCCACATCACCAGGGAACAGGCCACCGTCGGAGCGCTGCGCAAGGCCGCCGGAGACCACGATGTCTCCATCCAGGCTCTCTCCAAGAAGGAGAAGACCGGCGTGAACTTCGCCGACTTCGCGGCGAGTGCCAAGGAGCTGACCGGCAACAAGGACTGAACAGGTCCGCTGGACGACAGTGTGCCGGTGCGCGGAAGGCCTGATCGCACCGGCGCACTCGGCTGTGTGCCGACGAACGGATGAGTAGGAGAGCAGTGGCTGACGTTCTTGGGGGAATGAGTTTCGAACTGAGCGAGGATCAGGAACTGATCCGCAAGTCGGTTGCCGAGCTGGCGGGCAAGTTCGACGACCACTACTGGATGCAGAAGGACCAGGCGCACGAATTCCCGCAGGAATTCTACGACGCGATCGCCAAGGGCGGCTGGCTCGGCATGACCATCCCGGAGGAGTACGGCGGCCATGGCCTGGGCATCACCGAGGCGACGCTGCTGTTGGAGGAGGTTGCGCGCTCGGGGGCGGCGATGAACGGCGCCAGCGCCATCCATCTGTCCATCTTCGGTATGCAGCCCGTCGTCAAGCACGGCTCCGATGAACTGAAGGAAGCAACGCTTCCCCGCATCGTCGATGGCGACCTGCATGTCTGCTTCGGCGTCACCGAACCCGGTGCGGGGCTTGACACCTCGCGGATCACCACGTTCGCCAAACGCGAGGGCGAGCGGTACCGCGTCAACGGGCGCAAGGTGTGGATCTCCAAAGCGCTCGAGTCCGAGAAAATCCTGTTGCTGACGCGCACCACGCCGTACGACCAGGTGACGAAGAAGACCGACGGCATGACGCTGTTCCTGACCGACATCGATCGCGACCACGTCGACATCCGGCCGATCAACAAGATGGGCCGCAACGCGGTGAGCTCCAACGAGCTGTTCATCGACGACCTGATGGTGCCGGTGGCGGATCGGGTCGGCGAGGAGGGCAAGGGCTTCAAATACATCCTCGACGGGCTCAACCCGGAGCGGATGCTGATCGCCGCCGAGGCGCTCGGCATCGGCCGGGTCGCGCTGGAGAAGGCCGTCAGATACGGCAACGAGCGCGTCGTGTTCAATCGGCCGATCGGGATGAACCAGGGCCTGCAGTTCCCGCTCGCGGACTCGCTGGCCCGACTCGACGCCGCCGAATTGGTGCTGCGCAAGGCGACATGGCTCTACGACAACGGCAAGCCCTGCGGACGTGAAGCCAACACCGCCAAATACCTCTGCGCCGACGCCGGATTCGGCGCCGCCGACCGCGCGCTGCAGTTGCATGGCGGCATGGGCTACTCCGAGGAGTACCACGTATCGCGCTACTTCCGTGAGGCTCGATTGATGAAGATCGCGCCCGTCAGCCAGGAGATGATCCTCAACTTCCTCGGCGAACACGTCCTGGGAATGCCGAGGAGCTACTGAGATGGGCTACTTCGACTTGACCGGTCGCGCGGCGCTGGTGACCGGCGCGGGTGCGGGCGGCGGCATCGGGGCGGCGGTCGCGGCCGCACTGGCCGAAGCGGGAGCCGCAGTGCTCGTCAGCGACATCAACGCCGATGCGGCTTCCGCAGTGGCCGAACGGATTCGCGCCGCGGGCGGCAAGGCTGATTCGTGCGCGCTTGACGTCGGTGATCGTGCCGCCGCCGACGCCGCGGCCGAACAGGCCGCGGGGTTGGGCGGGGGAGCGCTGCACATTCTCGTCAACAATGCGGGCGTCACGTCTCCCGCGATGTTCGGAAAGCTGACTGACGACACGTTCCGGCTGACATTCGACGTGCATGTCATGGGTACGTTCCATTGCACGCAGGCCGCGCTGCCGTTCATTCCAACCGACGGAACGGGCCGCATCATCAACGTGACCTCGGCGGCGGGGCTCACCGGCACGCTTGGGCAGGTCAACTACTCCGCCGCCAAGGCAGGCCTGATCGGCTTCACCAAATCGCTGGCCCGCGAGTTGGCGTCCAAGAACATCATGGTGAATGCTCTTGCGCCGCTTGCCGCGACGCCGATGACCGAGACCATCCGGACCAACGAGAAATTTGCCGCAAACATGATGGCGCGCATCCCGTTGAAGCGATGGGCGGGGCCGCAGGAGGTAGCCGGTGCGTTCGTCTTCATGGCGTCGGACGCCGCGTCCTACATCACCGGACAGGTGCTGCCCGTCGACGGCGGAATGGTGATGTGACGGCCCCACTTGCCGGCGTCACCGTCGTGGCGATGGAACAGGCCGTCGCCGCGCCGATGTGCACCCGCGTTCTCGCCGACTTCGGCGCCCGCGTCATCAAGGTGGAGAACCCCAACGGCGGCGACTTCGCCCGTGACTACGACGACGTCGTCAACGGCCCCGGCGGTCTCGCGGCCCACTTCGTGTGGTGCAACCGAGGCAAGGAATCGGTGACGCTCAACCTCAAGTCGCCCGCAGGCATGGACGTCTTGCACAGTCTGCTGGAGCGCGCGGACGCTCTGGTGTCCAACCTTGCGCCGGGATCCACTGCGCGCCTCGGTCTGTCGGCCGCGGACCTCGCCGAGCGGCACCCCAACGTGATTCCCGTCGAGATCGACGGCTACGGCCCCGGCGGCCCGATCTCCCACAAGCGCGCCTACGACCTGCTGATTCAGGCCGAGGGCGGGTCGTGCGCCGTCACCGGATACCCCGGCATGCCCGCCAAACCGGGGCCCGCGATGGCCGATTTCAGCACCGGTCTCTACGCGGCTTTGTCCATCCTCGCGCTGCTGTTCTCCCGGGAACGCAACGGGAGGCCCGCTCCCGCTGTGGGATTGAGCCTGTTCGACGTGTTGACCGACGTGATGGGCTACCAGCTGACCTACACCCAGCATTCCGGCATCGACCAGCAGCCGCTCGGCGTCGGCTCACCGGCGGTCGCGCCCTATGGTGCGTTTCCGACCCGCGACGGGCAGACCGTGGTGCTCGGCACCACCAACGATCGGGAGTGGCAGCGGGTCGCCACGGAGATCATCGACCGCCGCGACCTTGCCGACGATCCACGCTTCGCCACCAACCCCGGCCGGTGTGCGTATCGCGATATCCTCGACGAGGCGATCGGAACCTGGTGTGCGCAGCACGATCTCGCGCATATTCAGAAGGTGGCCGATCAGGCGGGGATCGGCAACTCGCGCTACAACCTGCCCAGTGAGGTGGTCGTCCACCCGCAGCTGACCGCGCGCGACCGCTGGCGGGAGGTGGACACCACGAAGGGACCCATCCAGGCGCTGCTGCCGCCGCCGGTCATCGCCGGATACGATCCGCCGATGGGAGCCGTGCCCGGGCTGGGCCAGCACACCGACGCCGTGCTGTCAGAGTTCGGCTTCGGGCAGGATGCCATAGCCGAGTTGCGCGAGCAGGGGGCCATCGGCCCGGCGTATGGCTCGGAAGGAATGGAGACGACAAATGCGTGAAACGGTGATCGTCGAAGCGGTGCGCACGCCGGTCGGCAAGCGCAACGGCGGGCTCTCGGAGATGCATGCCGCCGACCTGTCAGCCCTCGTCCTCACCGCACTCGTCGAGCGAGCAGGCGTTGACCCCGGGATCATCGACGACGTGGTCTGGGGCTGCGTGTCGCAGGTCGGCGACCAGTCCAGCAACATCGGCCGGTATTCGGTTCTCGCCGCGGGATGGCCGGAATCCATTCCGGGAACCACGATCAACCGCGCGTGCGGATCGAGCCAGCAGGCGCTGGACTTCGCGGTGCAGGCGGTGATGTCGGGACAGCAGGACGTCGTCGTCGCGGGCGGTGTCGAGGTGATGAGCCGGGTGCCTCTGGGCGCAGCGCGCGCCACCGGCACGCCGTACGGACCGAAAGTGCTTGCGCGCTACGCGGGTTTCTCGTTCAACCAGGGGATCTCTGCCGAGATGATCGCGGAGAAGTGGGGGTTCTCCCGGAGCCGCCTCGACGAGTACTCGGCCCAGTCGCACGAGCGTGCGGCCGCCGCGCAGGACAATGGGGCGTTCGAGGACCAGATGATCCCCGTCTTCACCGGTGGCGAGCCCGTCGTCGCCGACGAGGGCGTGCGGCGCGGTACCAGCGTCGAGAAACTCGCAGGCCTCAAGCCGGTGTTCAAGGAGGACGGCGTCATCCACGCGGGCAACTCGTCGCAGATCTCAGACGGCGCCGCGGCGCTGCTTGTGATGGCAGAAGACAATGCCCTTGCATTGGGGCTCAGCCCGATCGCGCGATACTGCGCGGGCGCCGTCACCGGAGCAGACCCGGTCCTGATGCTGACCGGTCCCATACCGGCGACCGAGAAGGTGCTTCACAAGGGGGGCGTCGACATCGACGAGATCGGTGTGTTCGAGGTGAACGAGGCGTTCGCGCCCGTGCCGCTGGCGTGGCTCGAGGAGACCGGCGCCGACGAGAAGCGCCTCAACCCACTCGGCGGTGCGATCGCGCTGGGCCATCCGCTCGGCGCGTCCGGTGCCGTGCTGATGACCCGGATGCTGAACCACATGCGGGACAACGGGATCCGCTACGGGCTGCAGACGATGTGTGAGGGCGGCGGCACGGCCAACGCCACTCTGGTCGAACTCATCGCCTGACGGCACCGCGGCGCCACACTGCCAAGGGGCTGAGAGCCTCAGGTGCTGTTGGCCGGACAAACGCCGTGACCTGCGGTGTGACGCCGATCTAAACCTTTCTGCTCTGAGACCCTTGTCACAGCGGACAAACCTACCTACTGTGTGTTCACTAGGTTGGTTGAATCAAAGGAGATCCGTGTCCGCCCCCGCCCCAGGACATTCGGTTCCTCGCACGAGCGCTCGTCAGGACCCCTCGGTTCCTCGCGCGAGCGCTCGTCAGCGGCCCTACGAGACTCTTCTCGCCAAAGGCGAGGACCGTCGGCAGCGCATCCTCGGTGTAGCCGAGCGCCTGCTGGCCCGCAACGGGTGGCGCAACACGTCTCTGGCCCAGATCGCCAAGGCAGCCGGGGTGACGCCTGCCGGCCTGCTGCACCATTTCGAGTCCAAGGAACAGCTGCTCAACGCGGTGCTCGATGCGCGCGACGAGGACGACGCCATCCACGCGGACTATCAGTCCGGTGACCTGATCACCGAGCTCAGTCGAGTGCCTGAGCGGTTCGACCGGGCACCCGAACTCGTCGGCACCTTCACCGTGCTGCTCGTCGAGAACATCGCCCCCGATGCGCCGCTGCACGACCGCCTGCACAAGCGGTACCGGGCGGCCATGGACATCCTCACCGAAATCATCGAGCGCGGCCAACGGCTCGGTAAGTACCGCCCGGATCGTGATGCGGCCGCCAAGGCCGTCGAAATACTCGCCTTCATCAACGGAATGGAGACCCTGTGGTTACTCGACCCGTCAATACGGCTCACCGAGGCGTTCAAGGGCTACGCGGAATCGCTGGCCAGCGACTTGGCCTCACGGAACTCGATATGAGATACCGGCTCGACGTGGTGGCGGCCAACGCGGCCGACGCCGTCAGATTCGCGGGCGGTTGGATGTACGACCGGGTCATGGCGGGCTGGGACGTCACCGTACTGCTGGCCGACCGCACCGACGAGCGGCCGCTGCACATCCTCGGCGTCGCAACGTCCGATCTCGAATCGGCCTTGGCGCTGTGGGAAGAGCGCCCGCATCCTCAGACGGTGGCGGTCGCCGCCGATCTGTTCGCCAGTGACGAGCGGGTGCGACGCGGAGTGCTCGGGGCACTCGAGCAGGGCCTCACCGAGGTCACCCTCTGGGGTGACAGCGTGCCCGCGGAACTCGACGACAGCGTCGGACCCGTTGCGCATCAGCTCAGCGCCGCGGCCCGCGCGTTCAAGAGCCAGGCGCTGACCGCCGCCGCCGACAACGGCTCCGTCACCGGGACAGAGACATTCCGCTGCGGTGTGATGGCGACGCCATCGGTTGCCGCGGATCTCATTCCGGCGGTCTGAAGCCCGATTGCTCCTCGCGTGCGCAGAGCCCTATTGCTCCTCGCGTCCGCATAGGTCGATCAGGACCTTGCCGACGGCCTTACCGTCGGCCACATGCCGTAGCGCGCTTGACGTTTGGACGAGTGGGTAGACCGCGCCGATATGTGGCGCCACCGTGCCGGTGACGAGTAGTTCGCGCAGTTCGTCCTCGTTGCGGACGAACTCGTCGGGTGAAACGTCTTGAAACTGAAAGCCCAGCACGTGCACACCCTTGACCAGTACGAGGTTGAGCGGAATGCGGGGGATGACCCCCGACGCGTAGCCGACGGTGACGAACCGGCCCCGGCGCCGCAGTGATCGCAGTGCCGGTTCCGACAGATCACCGCCGACGGGATCGATGACGGCGTGCGCGCCGTCGGGCAGCGCGTCCCGCAATACGGTGCGCAGGTCACCGGCGCGGTGGTTGACGAGCTGTCGCGCGCCGTATGACGCTGCCGCTTCGAGCTTTTCGGCTGACGAGGCGACGGCGGTGACGTCGGCGCCCAGCGCGGTGGCTAGTTGAACGGCGGCGAGGCCGACCCCGCCGCCCGCGCCGAGCACGATCACGGCGTCGCCCGCGTGCACCCGCGCGACCGAGCGCAGCGCGTGATACGCCGTCCGGTGCGCAACTCCGAAGGCGGCCGCAGTGCGAACGTCGACGGCGTCCGGAATTCGGGTCAATCCCTGGCCGGTCACCACGACCTCTTCGGCGAAGGCGCCGAACATCCCCGCTCCGGTGACTCGGTCACCAACTTCGAAGTCGACTGTCCCTTCGGCGACTTGGACGACAACGCCCGCGAACTCACTGCCCACCACGAAGGGCGGCGGCACACTGATCTGATAGCGGTTCGCGACGAGCAGCACGTCGGGATAGTTGACGGCGGCAGCACCGACCCGCACCCGCACCTGCCCGGCCCCGAGCGCTTCCGAAGGGCGCTCATCGATCCGGATGACTTCGGGGGGCCCGTACTCGGGGCAGACCGCGGCGCGGATCACGCGTAGTCGCTGGACTCGGCGAGGTCTGCGGCCGAACGCATCAGGTCGGCGATGATAGGTCCGTAGGCCAGCAGTTTCTCGTTGTCGCCCGCGCGCTGGAAGCCCTGCTCGAGGACGATCGCGAGCTTCCACTTCGCCAACACCAGGTAGTAGTCGAGGTCATCGACCTGCCGACCGGACACCGTGGCGTAATGGTCGATCACCTCTGTGCGGGAGGGCATTCCGCGCATGTCAACGTAGCTCATGGCCGACGGTGCATCGGTGGCCCCTTCCCCTTCTGCTCCTCGCGTGCGCGCTGGCCAGCTCTGCACCATCCACCCGAGATCCAGCTTCGGGTCGCCGACGGTGCCCATCTCCCAGTCGACGATCGCCGCCAACTGCGCGGGCGCACCATCGCGGTACATCACGTTGGCGAACTGGTAGTCGCCGTGCATCAAGCCGGGTATGAAGTCGAGTGGCCGGTGAGCGCGCAACCATTCTGTCGCCACGTCGAGGCCATCGATCTCGCGGCCCTTGATCCGCTCGAAGAAACCGGTCCACCGGTCCACCTGGCGTTCGTGGAAGCCGTCCGGTCTGCCGAGGTCCTGCAGTCCCTTGGCCTTCCAGTCCACCTTCGACAACAGCGCGATGCCCTCGGCGAGTTGGTATGCCAGGCCTGCGCGTGCGGCGAGATCGCTGTCGAACGGTTCGGGCCACCGTCTGTGGTCGAGGTCCATCGGCGACCAGCCGTCCACGAAGCCCATCAGGTAAAAGGGGCGACCGAGAACCGAGGCGTCGGGGCAGACTCCCACCGCAGCGGTGTGTGGCACCTCGGTGCCGTCGAGCGCATCGATGATGCGCCACTCCCGGAGGATGCCCTTGTCCCGATCGCGCGGGGCGTCTGGCGGAGGTATGCGCAGCACGCAGTCGTGCTCACCGCGGCGGATGCGGTAGATCACGTTCTGCGTGCCGCCGGACAGGAAGTCGGCTTCCAGGGGCTCGCCCTTTCCGGGCAGGCCCGCCCCGTCCATCCAGCCGGCGAGCCGCGTGGTGTCGATGTGATCGCTCACAGGTTTCCCACCTCGTGCTCCAGGTACTCGGCGAACTTCTGTTGTGCGGCTTCGCGTTTGCGCGGTATCCACTCTGTCGGCCAGATGTCGTTGCTCGGCTGGTAGTCGCGCAGCACCTGCTTGGCCACCGTCGCCTTGTGCACCTCCGTCGGGCCGTCGGCCAGGCCCATCACCGCGGCGCCCGTCACCATTCCCATGAACGGCACGTCATCGGTGACACCCAGCGCACCGTGTACCTGCATTGCCCGCCAGGCGATGTCGTGCAGCACGGTCGGCATGACCACCTTGACGGCGGCGATGTCCTTGCGCACCTTCTTGTAGTCGTTGTACTTGTCGATCTCCCAAGCGGTGTAGAGCACCATCAACCGGAACTGAAGCAGCTGGGCGTACGAGTCGGCGATGTAGCCCTGGACGAACTGTTTGTCGGACAGCCGGCTGCCCTGCGTCTCGCGGCTGAGCGCACGCTCGCACATCATGTCGAGCGCGCTGCGGGACAGCCCGATGGTGCGCATCGCGTGGTGGATGCGGCCGCCGCCGAGGCGGGTCTGCGCGATGACGAACGCCTGACCCTCGCCTCCGAGCAAGCCTTCGGCGGGCACGCGCACATTGTCGTAGTGGATCAGCGCGTGCGAGCCGTCGCCTTCGGCCTCGCCGTGCAGGCCGAAGTTGCGCACGATCTTCACACCCGGAGTGTCGGTCGGCACCAAGAACATCGACATGCCTTGGTAGGCGCTGACTTCGGGATTGGTCACCACCATCACAATCAGGAACGAGGCGGTCCTGGCGTTGGAAGAGAAGAACTTCCAGCCGTTGATCACCCAGTCGTCGCCGTCGCGGATCGCCTGCGTGGTGAACAGGGTCGGGTCGGCGCCGGCATGGGGCTCTGTCATCGAGTAACAGGAGAACAGCTCGCCGTCGAGCAATGGCCGCAGATACTTCTGCTTCTGGTCGTCCGTGCCGTAGTGTGCGATGATCTCGGCGTTGCCCGTATCCGGCGCTTGACATCCGAATACTATTGGCGCCCATTGTGATCGGCCGAGGATTTCGTTCAGCAGGGCGAGTTTCAGCTGTCCATGACCCTGGCCGCCGAGCTCTGGTCCCAGGTGCGTCGCCCACAGGCCACGACGCCTGACCTCCTCCTTGAGCGGGTCGATGACCTTGCGGCGGTTGTCGTCCAGCGGGGTGAACTGTTGGTGAGGGAATACCAGATCCAGTGGTTCGATTTCTTCGCGGACGAATTCGGCCGCCCAGTCCAGCACCTTCTGATACTCGGGGTCGGTTTCGAAATCCCATGCCATCGTGCGTCTCCTTCACTGCGTCAGAGCTTTTCGTTGAATCCTGCGATCAGCGCGCCGATGTCGCTCGCCACCACCTCGGCAAAGGACCGGTCGCCGAAGCCGCCGAGCGCCCAGTGCCGGACGCCCTCGCTGACGTGCATCTGAGCCAATCTGGACAGGTGGGGCACATCGATGGGCCCCGCGAGCTTGCCGTCGGCCTGCGCCCTGGCGAACAACTCGCCGAACATGTCGGCATCGACATCGTCGGGGCGATCACCGGTGAGGATGCGTTGTTCCTGCCGGTAGCCCTCGAGGATCGTCTCGACGATCAGATCGCGGGGGTTGCGTGCCATCGAGCGCTCGAGGCTGCGCAGCGCTTGGTTGATGACGGCACGAACGTCGTAGTCGCCGGCCAAATGCCGATGCACGGTTTTCTGTGCGGCGCGAGTGGACAGCAGGCCGACCTCGAAGAGCACGTCTTCCTTGGCCGGGAAATAAAAGTAGAACAGCGCGCGCGAGACGCCCGCGGCCCGGCAGATATCGGCGACGGTCGTCTTGGCATAGCCGTTCGTGCGCCACAGCGCCATCGCCGCCTGCACCAACGACCGCTTGGTCTCGATGGAGCGGGCCCTCTGGAAAGAGGCCCGACGCTGACCACCGTCAGCGATCTTTGCCGTGCTGCTCTTCGGCACAGACGCACTTTAACAGTTCATTTAGGTCATGAAAATAGTTAACGCGTGTCTAACTACGTAGGCTCCGCAAATTCCGATGTGAGGGACGCGACGAACTCCTGAGTGCGTCGACGCGACGCGCTCCGTTGGTCAGCACCGTCGCCTAGTGGGACCACCCTGATGGCGAGATCGGTGACACCGGCGTCGCGGTAGCGACGCAGGCGCGCGAGCACGGTTGCCTCGTCGCCTGCGGCCATGGTGTCTCCGACGTCCTCTGCGTCGCCGTGCTCGAGCAGCCGAACGTAGTTGGGGGAGAAGTCGGCATGCCCGAGCACCTCGCTGGCATACGCGCGGGCGGAATCGATCTCACCGTCCGAGCAGAGCGCGACGGGAACGCCTGCGACGACGCGTGTTTGGGACCGCCCCGCTGACCGCGCCGCATCGGTGATCCGCGGCACCACGTAATCGCCGATCGCGCGCTCGTCGGCCATCCACAGGATGGTTCCGCCCGTCCGCTCACCGGCGATCCGCAGCATCGTCGGCCCAAGAGCCGCGATCAGCACCGGCATCTCGAATGCGTCGGTGACATCTACCGGGCTGTGCACCGAAAAGCTGTCATTGTCGACAGCTACCGCGCCCGGCGCCCCGAGGGCGAATGCCGCGTCCAGCACGTCGAGATAGTCGCGGACCAAGTGTGCCGGTTTGTCGTAGGGCAGCCCGAGCTGATCGGTGATGATCCAATGGTGCGAGGGGCCGACTCCGAGTGCGAACCGGCCCGCACAGGCGACCTGCGTGGTCAAAGCCTGTTGCGCCAGAATCAGCGGGTGCCGGGTTTGAAGCGGTACGACCGCCGTGCCGATTTCGATTCGGTCGGTGACGTGGCCGAGTAGGGCAACGGCTGTCATCGCATCCAGGTAACCGGGCACTTGGGGAACCCAGAACGACGCGAAGCCCTGCTCCTCGGCGGCTTGTCCGTCGGCCAGCAGACCGCTGAGACGGTCCGCCCGTGAGCGCTCCTTGTCGGAGCCGACCATCAAACCGACGCGCATCCCAATCCTCTACGGCACATGGCGATCCCACTGATAGGGGACGACCGGATAGAACGGAGCGGCGAACAGCGGTTCCGCGCCGCCACGTTGCCAGCGGGTGGTGAGCAGCGGCCGCAGCCTTTCGGCGGTCGCAACGGGATCGTCGTCGAGGAAGACGTACGTGAGCAATTGGCCCGCAGGTGCACTCGCGAGGCGTTCGTCGACGTCCTGCGAAACCACCGACCAGACCCCGCCCACTCCGTCGACGCCGACGAGATCGGCGGACTCTGTCGTGCCGGATTCCAGTAGCAGGTACACCCCCTGCGCCGGCCACCATGGCAGCACGTCGGCGCCGATTTTGATGCGCGGCGCCGCGACCTTGTGGTCGATCGCGTAGACACCGCGCTGAACCGGCGGCAGCAGGGGCAGTTTCCGGTCCGCACCGCCGAGCGCCGACGACAGGTCGAGGAACCCCTTCAGCCCGCTCGGATCGGTGAAGAAGTAGGACATCACGTGATCGATTTCGTCGAAGCGCTGATCGCTGTACGCGCGGGCGGCCCGGCACTCGGGCGTCGACGCCAGTCGCAGAGACGCCCGCACGCCCGCGAGCCGATGCTGTTCGGGCCTGTGATCAAGGGTGTGCCAGCGCAGGTATTCGGCGTCGCAACCGTCGGGATGGCGGCGCGCCATCGAGACGAACACGGTGCCGATCTCGCCGCGCCCCGCGGCAAGCACACCGTCGACCTCGTCGGAAGGAGTTCCTGGAAGTGTCAATTCGAGCCTTCCGGCAGGTCGATCTCGGGATGACGGATGCTGATCATCCGCCGGAAGCCTTCGCGCCACGGCACCTTCGTCCTGCCGAGGATCTCGTGCATGCGGGTGACGTCGGGCCACAGCGGCGTGTGCGCGTCGGGCGTGTACTCGAAGACGGGCTCGACCCCGACGAGCTCGCCCATGTAGGTGCAGTAGTCCTCGACGCTGACGGTCTCGCTGCCTGCCCAGTTGACGACGACCGGGGGAGTGGCGGCCACCTCCATCGAGCGGATGCCGAGGTCGACGTAGTCGTCTTCGTAGATGGGGTTGTAGTTGTTCGGCTTGTCGGGGTGAAGCCGAATCGGCCTGCCCGCCAGCATCGCATCGAGGCGGTCGGCAGGCGCGCCGCCCTGCGGCCCGTAGGTGGAACAGATCCTGATGATGGTCAACGGAATGCCGTAATGGCCGACGATCCAGGTGCACACCGACTCGGCGGCGATCTTGGAGAAGCTGTAGTTCGGCCGCAGCGGCACGCCGGGCGGATCGGTTTCACGCAACGGGCGCTGACCCTGGTAATCGTAGATCGAGCCCGTCGAGCAGAACACGAAGCCCTTCGCGCCGCGACAATGGTGCAGCAGCGCACCCGAATTGTGGGCGTTCGTGGTGACACACCGCGTCCAGTCGTCGGCGCCGGGGTCGACGGCCGCATGGAACACATACCCGAAATCGCTTGGCAGTTCGGCGAAGTCGGGCTCCGCCATGTCGAGCGTGAACGGGGTGATGCCCTCTGCCGCCAGTTTGTCCCGGTCCGCTGCTTCCTCAGCCGCGCCGCGCCCCACACCTCGTTGCGCTTCGCGAGCGCGCGGGCGATCGGGAAGGCGATCTTGCCGGTCGCGCCGGTGATCAGCACCTTCTGTCCGTCGAGCAACGATGCCCTCCTGTCGAGACAACCCACTAGTCATAGCGCATCGCCGCCCAAATGTTAAGTACTTGATATGTTGGGTTCGTGCAACTGCGGTTCGATGACGAGGTCGAGGCGTTCCGCGCGGCCTTCATCGCCTTTCTCGACCAGCATCTGCCCTCGGAGGCCGCGGCGACCGCGGAGCGGTCGCACTCGACATCGCATGTACCGGAGTGGTCGCGGCGCTGGCAGCGAGTGCAGTTCGACAACGGCTGGCTGCTGCCGGGCAACCCGCCGGAGTTCGGCGGCCGCAACGCAGGCGTCCTCGAACAGTTCGTGTACCGCGAGGAACTCTCGCGGCGCCGCATCTACCACGCGTTCAACCCCCAGGGTGTCGGCATCATCGCGGCGTCGCTGCTGTCGTTCGGCACCGACGAGCAGAAGCAGCGATGGGCGGTCCCGATTCTGCGCGCGGAGATGACCGCATCGCTTGGGATGAGTGAACCCGGCGCAGGTTCCGACCTGGCAGGGCTGTCGACGCGCGCTGAACTCGACGGTGATCACTTCGTCGTCAACGGGCAGAAGGTCTGGACCTCGGGGGCCCACGACGCCGACGTCCTGCTCGCCTTCGTCCGCACCGACCCCGCCGCACCGAAGCACAAAGGGATCAGCGCACTGCTGATCCCCACCGATACACCGGGGGTGACGTGCAGGCCGTTCGCCTGCGTGTACGACCGCGACGACCTGGACTTCAACGAGGTGTTCCTGACCGATGTCGTGGTGCCTGCCGAGAATCTCGTCGGGCCGCTCAACGGCGGGTGGAAGGTCGCCAACGGGTCGCTGGGCCATGAACGCACGATGATGTGGCTGCAGTTCGCCAATCGGTTGGGTCAGACTCTCGAAAGTTACCATCCGGCAGATGCATTGAGCCGTGATCAGTACGCGAGTATCGCGATGGACTACCAGGCTCTCCGGCTACTAGGGTCCGCCGCGCTGGCCCGCGCCGCGCGTGGTGACGGCGGTGCGGCCGGGCTGTCGGTGCTCAAGGTTCTCGGGTCGGAGGCCGAACAGAACGCCTACCGTCACGTCTTGGAGGCGACGGGGGTCGACGCTCTGACCGATCCGGCGATGACCGCGCCGTACAACCCCTACAGCCCAGGGCAATTCACGGCGGGCTGGTTCACGCGCTATATCGGTAGTTTCGCCGGGACCATCGCGGGAGGCACGTCGGAGATCCAGCGCAACATCATCGCGCAGCACGTGTTGAAGCTACCCGTGCGCTGACTCAGACCTTCGGCAGCCAGCCGGATGCCTTGGGAGACAGCACGAAGCCGCGGCCTTCTGGGATCCTCGCATGCGGTCGTTCCCGCATCATCCACTCCGCAGACGGTGCCGAAGACGGTGATGGTGGGGAACGGCGGCAACGAGCACACGGAATCGTCGGAGGTGTGCTCTAGTATCGAACATATGTTCGAAGAATGGGGTTCAGCGTCGTTGGTTGAGCGGATCGCCGAGTTGGAGCGGGTGAAGTCGGCGGCGGCGGCTGAGCAGGCGCGTGCGGCGGTGGCGTTGGAGGAGTTGCGGCGCGCCGATGAGGCGGCGGCCGGGGTGCCCAGGGCGCGGCAGGGTCGCGGGGTGGCCAGTGAGGTGGCGTTGGCGCGGCGGGATTCC
>NZ_JAVHWR010000043.1:0-7886 GCF_032159565.1 Mycobacterium sp. | reverse complement strand
GTGAGGCCCGTCAAAGGTGTGCTGCCGGCGGTGCTGACCGCCAAGCGGGAGGGCTGGCCGGCCGTGGTGGTCCCGGTCGACAACCTCCGCGAGGCCAGCCTGGTCGACGGGATCGAGGTACTGGGCGCCCCAACGTTGAGGCAACTCCACGCCTGGTTCTCGGGTAAGGCGCAGCTGGACGGGAGGGTCGAGACGTCGAGCACCGAAGCGGAGGTCGACACGGATCTCGCCGACGTCGTGGGGCAGGTTCACGCGCGTTACGCCGTCGAAGTGGCCGCCGCGGGCGCGCATCACCTGACACTGACCGGCCCGCCGGGTGTCGGGAAAACGATGCTGGCGCAACGTCTGCCGGCGCTTCTGCCGGAGTTGACACCCGGCGAGTCGCTGGAGGTCACCGCGATCCATTCGGTTGCCGGGCTGCTGTCGGGCAACACGCCGCTGATCACCCGACCGCCGTTCGTGGCGCCGCACCACACGTCGAGCGTGGCAGCGCTCGTCGGCGGGGGCTCTGGCATGGCCCGACCCGGCGCCGTCAGTCGCGCGCATCGCGGCGTCCTCTTTCTCGACGAGTACGCCGAGGTGGGAAACAGCGCGCTGGAGGCACTGCGAACGCCGTTGGAAGACGGGGAGATTCGGCTCGCCCGGCGTGACGGAGTGGCTCGATATCCCGCCCGCTTCCAGTTGGTGCTCGCGGCCAACCCATGCCCCTGTGCATCCCCCGATCCTCTGGACTGCATCTGCACTTCTGCCGAAAAGCGCCGATATCTGACCAAGTTGTCGGGCCCACTGCTCGACCGCGTCGATCTGCGCGTCTTCATGCACCGTGAGAGAGCAGAAGCTTTTGCCACCGAAGCAGGAGAGTCGACCGCGGCGGTGCGCGAACGAGTGAGGGCGGCGCGCGAAGCGGCGGCGCAGCGATGGCGGAAACATGGCATCCGCACCAACGCCGAGGTCAGCGGCGTCCTGCTGCGTCGGCGCTATCGGCTCGACAAGGATGCGATGGATCCGCTGAAGACTGCGCTCGACCGCGGACTGCTCAGCATCCGCGGTGTCGACAGAACACTGCGGGTCGCCTGGACGCTGGCCGACTTGGCGGGCCGGACGTCGCCGAAAGTCGACGAGGTCAAAACCGCACTCAGCTTCCGGCAGCCGGGCGGCGTGCAATGACAGATGACACGCGACTCGCGTTGGCGTATTTGTCTCGCGTGGCCGAACCGCCCTGTCCGCAATTGACGGAGTTGGTGAGCCGCGTAGGGCCCGTCGAGGCCGCCAGGTGTATCAAGACGGGCGCCGTTTCGCAGGGCCTTGCTCGTTCGACCGAAGCTCGCCGCGGGATCGATTGTGCTGCAGAAGATCTCGACTTACTGAGCCGCCGTGGCGGTCGCTTGATCACCGCCGACGATGACGAATGGCCCTATCTTGCCTTCAGCTCTTTCGCGGGTGTCGATCACCGGGAACGGCCTCAGGCCCATCCGCCGCTGGCCCTGTGGGCGCTCGGCGAGGGCCGCCTCGACGACATGGCCGGCCGTGCTGCCGCGATCGTCGGCACCAGAGCGTGCACCGCCTACGGTGAGCACGTCGCGGCCGACTTGGCGGCGGGCCTCGTCGAACGGGACGTAACGGTGGTGTCGGGCGGTGCATACGGCATCGACGGCGCGGCGCACCGCGCGACGCTCGCCACTGACGGGTTCACCGTCGCCGTGCTCGCAGGCGGCATCGACGTTCCGTACCCGTCTGGCCACTCCGGGCTGCTGCACCGGATCGGGCAGCAAGGTCTGGTGGTCACCGAGTATCCGCCCGGCATCCGTCCGGCGCGGCACCGGTTCCTCACCCGCAACCGGTTGGTCGCCGCGCTGTCGGGTGCAACGGTCGTCGTCGAGGCGGGGGTTCGCAGCGGGGCGGCGAACACCGCGGCGTGGGCGCGGGCGTTGGGCCGCCCGGTGTGCGCAGTGCCGGGACCGATCACGTCGGCGGCGTCGGTGGGGTGCCACGCCTTGCTCAGCGGTGACGCTTACATCGTCACGCGCGCCGCCGATGTCGTCGAGCTCATCGGCCACATCGGCGAGCTCGCGCCCGACGAGCAACGGCCGGGAGCGGTGCTCGACGGCCTCGGTGAGGCCGAGCAGCGGGTCTACGACGCGTTGCCGGCCCGCGGTCGGCGCACCGCCGACCAGATCGCGGTGGCCTCCGGTTTGGCGCCCACGCAGGTGCTTGGGCCGCTGTCGATGCTGGAATTATGCGGTTTGATCATTCGTGACGACGGCTACTGGAAGCTCGTCAAGGCCAGAAGGTAGCCCACCGCGGAATACCGACCGCTCGTATCATTGTTGAGTCCGGCTAACAAGATGCGGCCGAGTTCTGGAGGAACAGTGGCAGGACGTCCCGTGCACACCTTCGAGGTGCTGCGCACCGAGCAGGTGACACCGCACATTATTCGCGTGGTGCTCGGCGGCAGTGGTTTCGACACGTTCACGCCCAACGACTTCACCGATGCGTACGTGAAAAACGTCTTCGTGCGCGACGGCATCGACGTCGCCTCGCTCCCGCAACCGTTGACGCTGGACAGCTTCAACGAACTGCCCGTCGAAAAGCGGCCGACCGTGCGCACCTACACCGTGCGCAGCGTCGACACCGACCGCCGCGAACTCGCCATCGACTTCGTCGTGCACGGCGAGCGCGGTGTCGCGGGCCCATGGGCATTGGCGGCGACACCGGGACAACCGGCGTACCTGATGGGTCCCAGCGGTGCCTATGCCCCGGACCCTGCGGCGGACTGGCATCTGCTGGCGGGCGACGAGGCGGCTCTGCCCGCGATCAGCGTGGCGCTGGAAGCATTGCCCGACAACGCTGTCGGCAAGGTCTTCATCGAGGTCGCCGGACCCGAGGACGAGATCCCGCTCAAGGCGCCGCCAGGCGTCGGCGTGAACTGGATCTACCGCGGCGGGCGTTCGGACCTGGTGCCGGAGGACAGAGCCGGCGACCATGCGCCGCTGATCGCGGCGGTCAAGGAGACCAACTGGCTGCCCGGGCAGGTCCAGGTCTTCATCCACGGCGAGGCGCAGACGGTCATGCACAACCTGCGGCCCTACATCCGCAAGGACCGCGGCGTGGATGCCAAGTGGGCGGCCTCCATCTCGGGCTATTGGCGCCGAGGCCGCACCGAGGAGACCTTCCGGCAGTGGAAGCGCGAACTCGCTCAAGCCGAGGAAGGTGCCAACGCCTGACCCTCGGCCTGGCACGCTGACACCATGGCATTTGGCGACTACCAGCTCGAGATCTACCTGCAGGGCCTGTCCGGCATCGTGCCGAAGCTTCCGATGTCGTACGCGGAGTGGGAGGCCAAGGCGCAAGCCGCGATGCCGCCGTCGGTGTGGTCCTACGTCGTCGGCGGCGCGGGCGACGAGCGCACGCAGCGCGTCAACCGCACCGCGTTCGACGCCTGGGGACTGATGCCGCGAATGTTCGTCGGCGCCAAGGAACGCGATCTCTCCGTCGACCTTTTCGGGTTGAAGCTGCCCTCGCCGGTCTTCATGGCGCCCATCGGAGTGATCGGCATCTGCTCGCAGGACGGCCATGGCGACGTGGCCACTGCCCGCGCTGCCGCGCGCACCGGTGTCCCGATGGTCATCTCGACGCTGACCGAAGACCCGATGGAAGACATCGCCGCTGAATTCGGCGACACGCCAGGGTATTTCCAGCTCTACACGCCCGCGAACCGCGACCTGGCCGCCAGCTTCGTGCAGCGCGCCGAGGCCGCAGGCTACAAGGGCATCGTCGTCACACTCGACACCTGGGTGCCCGGCTGGCGTCCCCGCGACCTGTCGACCTCGAACTTCCCGCAACTGCGCGGAAAGTGCCTGAGCAACTACACCAGTGACCCGGTCTTCCGCGCCGGACTTGCCCAGCCGCCCGAGGAGAACCCGCAGGCCGCCGTGCTGAGCTGGGTTCAGACCTTTGGCAACCCACTCACCTGGGAGGACCTTCCGTGGCTGCGGTCGCTGACCAAGCTGCCGTTGCTCGTGAAGGGCATCTGCCATCCCGACGACGCGCGACGCGCGATCGACGGCGGCGTCGACGGCATCTACTGCAGCAACCACGGCGGCCGCCAGGCCAACGGCGGCATCCCGGCGATCGACTGCCTGCCCGCCGTCGTCGAAGCGGCGAACGGAGTGCCGGTCCTGTTCGACTCCGGCATCCGCAACGGCGCGGACATCGTCAAGGCGCTGGCGCTGGGCGCCACCGCGGTCGGCATCGGCAGGCCGTACGCGTACGGGCTCGCGCTGGGCGGCACGGATGGCGTCGTGCACGTCCTGCGATGCCTGTTGGCCGAAGCCGACCTGATCATGGCCGTCGACGGTTATCCGACGCGCAAAGATCTCACTCCGGAAACGCTTCGGCGCGTCACCTGAGCGGTCGCCTGCTCTCTGCGACGGTAGGTGCGTGGAGGCGATCCTCGAGGAGTTCGACGACCATCTGGCGCTGGAGCGCGGCCGCTCGGACCACACCCGCCGCGCGTACCTGGGCGATCTGCGGTCGCTGTTCGACTTCCTTTCGCAGCGCACGCCCGATGCCCAGCTGAGCAGCCTGAGCCTGCCGGCGCTGCGGTCCTGGCTGTCGGCTCAGGCCGCCGCTGGTGTCGCCCGCACCACGCTGGCCCGCCGCACCTCGGCGGTGAAGACCTTCACCGCATGGGCGACGCGACGCGGCCTGCTGTCCAGCGATCCGGCGGCGCGTCTGCAGGTGCCCAAGTCGCGGCGGACGCTGCCATCGGTGCTGCGCCAGGACCAGGCGCTGGACGCCATGGCGGCCGCCAATTCCGGTGCAGAGCAAGGCGATCCGATGGCCTTGCGGGACCGGCTCATCGTCGAGATGCTCTACGCCACCGGCATCCGCGTCAGCGAGCTGTGCGGCCTCGACGTCGACGACGTCGACATGTCGCGACGGCTGTGCCGCGTCCTGGGTAAGGGCAACAAACAGCGCACGGTGCCGTTCGGCGAGCCGGCCCAGGCCGCGTTGACGGCCTGGCTCACCGACGGACGCCCGGCGCTGGCCACCGGCGACTCGGGGCCAGCGTTGCTGCTCGGCGCCCGCGGCCGTCGGCTCGACCAGCGCCAGGCCCGCACCGTCGTGCACCAGACCGTCTCCGCCGTCGACGGAGCGCCCGACATCGGACCGCACGGGCTGCGGCACAGCGCGGCCACCCATCTCCTCGAGGGCGGCGCGGATCTGCGCATCGTGCAGGAACTTCTCGGCCACTCGACGCTGGCCACCACGCAGCTCTACACCCACGTCACAGTCGCGCGGCTGCGCGCGGTGCACGATCAGGCGCATCCACGCGCCTGAACCAGCGAATCGCTAAGTGCCGCAGAAGGTTTGGTAGCAGCCGCCGAAGTCTTCCGGCGCCGGCTCGGCATAGCGCTCGAACCCCGGCCGCTCCGTATACGGAGACGTTATGGCTGACAGCAGCGCCTGCAGCACAACGAGATCGCCGGCCGTCGCCGCGCCGAGCGCATCCTCGACGAGGTGATTGCGCGGGATGTAGACCGGGTTGACGCGATCCATGGCGTCGGCGTCAGGGGCCAACGCCCGCCACCGGGCCGCCCACTCATCGAAGGGCGATTCGGCCTCTCCACGTGCTGCCCGGCTCAGCTGTCGGAAAAAGGATGTGTAATCCACGCGGTCGCGCTCGAGAAGCGCCAGCAGGTCGTCGGCGAGCTGCCCCACGACCTGGTCGTCGACATCCTTGGTCAGCCCGAGCTTGGCGCGCATGCCGGCCGTCCACGCGGAGGCGTATCGCGACGGGAAATCCTGCAGCAGTGCCGTCGCGAGCGCGATTCCGCGATCCTGGTCCTCGGCGAACAGCGGCAGAAGCGCCTCGGCGAAGCGGGCCAGGTTCCACCCGGCCACCGTCGGCTGGTTGCCGTAGGCGTAGCGGCCCCAGGAGTCGATCGAGCTGAACACCGTCTTGGGATCGAAGGCGTCCATGAAGGCGCACGGACCGTAGTCGATCGTCTCGCCCGAGATCGTCATGTTGTCGGTGTTCATCACGCCGTGGATGAACCCGACCAGCATCCAGCGGGCGATGAGCTCGGCCTGAGCGGTGATGACCGCGTCGAGCAGTGCAAGGTAGGGATTGTCGGCGTCGGCGGCCGCGGGGTAGTGCCTGGCGATGGCGTGATCTGCGAGGCGCCGCAGGACATCCAATTCGCCTGCGGCCGCGACGTATTGGAAGCTGCCCACCCGCAGATGACTCGCCGCGACGCGCGCCAGGACGGCGCCCTCGAGCATGGTGTCGCGCTGAACCGGGCGGCCGGTGGCGACGACCGAGAGCGACCGTGTGGTCGGGATGCCGAGGGCGTGCATTGCCTCGCTGACGATGTACTCGCGCAGCATCGGGCCGACCGCCGCCAGGCCGTCGCCGCCGCGGGCGAACGGTGTGCGACCGGAACCCTTGAGATGGAGGTCCCGAAGCCGGCCCGCGGTGTCGAAGAGTTCACCGAGCAGCAGCGCGCGACCGTCGCCGAGCCTGGGCACCCAGCCGCCGAATTGGTGACCGGCGTAGCCCTGGGCGACGGGCTCGGCGCCGTCGGGCACTTCGGTCCCAACGAGAAGGCCGATCCCGTCGGCGCTTCGTAGCCAGTTCACGTCGAGCCGCAACTCGGCGGCCAGCGGCTCATTGAGGACGAGCAGCCGCGGCACGGGTGCGGATTCCGCCTGCCATCGCACCGCGATCTCCGGCAGCTCACGGGCGAACCGGTTGTCGAGAACCACGGCGGTGTCGGGCGCAATACTCATCGAAATCCAGCCTACGGACGGAGTCGAGGGGAGGCTAAGCCCGAAGCAGATCAATCACCTTGGCGATATCCGGCACGGCCGAGGGGCGGCAAGTCTGCGCGAGCGTGCGCGCCTGTACACAAATGCCCGGCGTGTTGCGTGCAAACATGCACGCTCGCGGTGCGAAGTCATCCGTGTAGGGGTTTGAGCCGAATCGCAGTCGCCGCCAGCAGCCCCAACGGATCCACGTAGTCGGCGTTGGCGGCGGGGCCCCACATCGCTCCCCAGTGCAGGCACGCGGGTGCCGGGCAGCCGTCATGTCCGGCGACCAGGCCGCCGAGCGGGGTTCCCGCGGACACCAACTGCCCCGGCCGCACCGACGGCGTCACCGGCTCGTAGCTCGTCCGCAGACCGCCCGGATGGGCGATCGACACCACCGGCCGACCGGCGAGCACGCCGGCGAACACCACCGTCCCCGGCCCGGCGGCATACACCGGCTGGCCTGGCACCCCGGCCAGGTCGATGCCGCGATGCCCGCGCTGCCAGTTCGGCGTCGGCGCATCGAACGTGCGCAAAACCGCAGGTCGCGGCTGCAACGGCCAGTTCAGGCGGCCGTCGTCGGCACCCGCGGGCGCCGCAGACGCCAACGCAAGGACGAGGATCACCGCCGCGACGCGCATACGTCCAGCTCAGCGCGTCGCAGTCGGTTCTGGAAGCCACCAACCGTTCACCTGGGGATCAGTGCGCCGGTGTGGACAAAGCACCAGTTGGCACGGTGTAAACTCAAATCCGCAATTCGCATCAGCGGATTGACTTCGCGCGCCTGCGCCGCAGCCCCGTTCCACCAGGGTTGCATCCGCGTGCCGGGCGGTCCCGAATCGGAAATCTCCGACCGGGTTCGGCACGCAGCAGACGCCAGGGCCTGGCATCACCCGACGCCGGGCGACAACCGACAACAAGAGGACGTAGCCGACCATGGCTGTCGTAACAATGAAGCAGCTGCTTGACAGCGGCACCCACTTCGGGCATCAGACCCGTCGCTGGAACCCCAAGATGAAGCGGTTCATCTTCACCGACCGCAACGGCATCTACATCATCGACCTGCAGCAGAC
>NZ_JAVHWR010000033.1:0-12677 GCF_032159565.1 Mycobacterium sp. | reverse complement strand
CATCACCGCGACGGCCCCACCACCGCCGAGAACGGGCTCGGCGAATGCGAACACTGCAACTACGTCAAGGAGTCACCGGGCTGGCGAGTGACGGCGGGCAGCGACGAGACAGGTGTGCACACAGCGGAATTCCAGACACCGGCGGGCGCCCGCTACACATCAACGGCCCCGGCACTGCTCGCAATGCCGAACATCGAAATAGCCGAGACCGAAGTCAGGATCGGCATCGCCATCGCCCAACGAGACGCCGCTTAGGTCCAGGCGTCCTGCGACACGGCTTGCGGATGCTCCCCGCCTGAAGTAAGAGCAATATCAACTACTTGCGATTGTGGGCGGAAGCATATACCGTCGGGCCGTCAGCCATCCGCAGAATGGAGTAGGCAATGGCGCGATTCCCCAAACCGGCAGAAGGCAGTTGGACGCAGCACTATCCGCAACTGGGAACCGAGCCGGTGTCCTACGAGGACTCGATCAGCCCCGAGTTCTACGAGGCAGAGCGCAAGGCAGTGTTCAAGCGGGCATGGCTGAATGTCGGTCGGGTAGAACAACTTCCGCGCAAGGGGAGTTACTTCACCAAAGAGCTCAAGGTTGTCAACACCTCGATCATCGTGGTGCGCAACAGCGCCGGCGAGGTGAAGGCGTTCCACAACATCTGCAGGCACCGTGGCAACAAGCTGGTGTGGAACGACATGCCACTCGAGGAGACCAGCGGCTTCTGCAAGCAGTTCACCTGCAAATACCACGCCTGGCGGTACGACCTCGATGGCAACCTGAAGTTCGTCCAGCAGGAAGGTGAGTTCTTCGACCTCGACAAGAGCCGCTACGGGTTGGTCCCTGTGCACTGCGATGTGTGGGAAGGCTTCATCTTCGTCAACTTCGCGCCCGACCCCGAGCAGAACCTGCGCGACTTCCTCGGGCCGATGGTCACCGGGCTGGAGGGCTATCCGTTCGATCGAATGACGTCGCGCTGGTTCTACCGCTCCGAGGTCAAGGCGAACTGGAAGCTCTACATGGACGCGTTCCAGGAGTTCTATCACGCGCCCGTATTACACGCGAACCAGTCGCCCGCGAAGTACTCGAAGGCGGCCGCGGAGGCGGGTTTCGAGGCACCGCACTACCGCATCGACGGCCCGCACCGGTTGGTCAGCACATCGGGTGTGCGGGCGTGGGAGATGGATTCCGAGATGCGCAAGCCGATGGAGGACATCTGCCAGAGTGGCTTGTTCGGACCATGGGACTCACCCGATCTGGGCGAGATGCCCGTCGGGCTCAACCCGGCGAAATGTGATCCCTGGGGCCTCGATTCGTTTCAGCTGTTCCCGAACTTCGTGATCCTGATCTGGGGTCAGGGCTGGTATTTGACCTATCACTACTGGCCGACCTCGCATAACACGCACATCTTCGAAGGCACGCTGTATTTTCCGGCGCCCCGCACGCCGAGGGAACGCATCGCCCAGGAACTGGCCGCGGTGTCGTTCAAGGAGTACGGCCTGCAGGACGCCAACACGCTGGAGGCGACCCAGACGATGGTGGAATCCCAGGTCGTGGACCGGTTCTTGCTCTGCGACCAGGAGGTGCTCATCCGCCACCTGCACCAGGAGACCGCAGCGTGGGTCGATGACTACCACAACAAGACGGCGGGCGTGTGATGGCCGTGACCGCGATGCTGCCGGCCGAATTCGCCGATCTGGAAAGGTTTTCCGACTGGTGCCTGGCGTCCGAGGCGGAGCGGTATGCCAAGCGGCTGGCCACCTCGATGGCCGAGATGCAGGCGTTCTACGACGCCATCACGCCGCGTGCGGAGGAGGCGATCTCCTTCTGCGACAAGTTTCCGCTCGACGATCTGCCTGACGACGTCCTCAACCTGATGCACCTGCTGTACTCGATGATCATGGTGTCGTTCCCCGTCGAGTGCTGGAAGCAGCCGCGGGTGCCCGACTCCGGTGCGGCCGCGCTGGATTGCCTTTCCGAACCCGTGCCATGACGCAGAAGACCGTCCTGCGCGCCGAGCGCTGGGCCGACGTCGAGGCAGGCGAGGTGCGCTCTCCTGCGGTGGTCGTGATCGACGGCGAACGGGTCCAGGCGGTGAATCCCGCCGAACTGCCCGCCGATTCGACCGAGATCGACCTCGGTGACGTCACCCTGGTGCCGGGTCTGATGGACATGGAGCTCAACCTGCTCATCGGGGGGCCCGGCGGTCCGGACGGCCTGCCCAGTCCCATGCACGGAGTGCAGGACGACCCCGCGTACCGAACGCTGCGCGGCGCGGTGAATGCCAAAACCACACTGGAGGCCGGGTTCACCACTGTCCGCAACCTAGGACTGATGGTCAAGACGGGCGGCTATCTGCTCGACGTCGCCTTGCAGCGCGCGATCGAGGCGGGGTGGCACGTCGGGCCGCGCATCTATCCTGCCGGTCACGCCGTCACGCCCTACGGCGGCCACCTCGACCCGACGGTGTTTCAGCGACTCGCGCCCGGCATCATGCCGCTGTCCGTCGCCGAAGGCATCGCCAACGGTGTCGACGATGTGCGCGCCTGTGTGCGTTACCAGATTCGTCACGGCGCCAAGCTGATCAAGGTCTCGGCATCGGGCGGGGTGATGTCGCACAGCACCGCGCCTGGCGCGCAGCAGTACTCCGACGACGAGTTCGCCGCGATCGCCGACGAGGCACACCGCGCGGGTGTCCGGGTCGCAGCGCATGCGGTGGGGGATAGCGCCATCCGGGCGTGTATCCGGGCCGGCATCGACTGCATCGAGCACGGCTTTTTGGCCAGCGACGAAACCATCCAGATGATGGTCGACCACGACACGTTCCTCGTCTCGACCACCTATCTCACCGAGGCGATGGCCGTCGACCGCATCGCGCCCGAACTGCGCAAGAAGGCCGAGGAGGTCTTCCCGCGGGCCCAGGCGATGCTGCCGAAGGCGATCGCCGCTGGTGTGCGCATCGCATGCGGAACCGACGCGCCCGCAATCCCGCACGGGCAGAACGCAAAAGAGCTCTGCGCCTTGGTGGACAGGGGCATGACGCCGATGCAGGCGCTGCGGGCCGCCACGATCGTCAGCGCGGAGCTGATCGAGGCCGACGAGGAGCTCGGCAGGCTGGCGCCGGGATACCTCGCCGACATCATCGCCGTGCCGGGTGACCCGTCACGCGACATCGCCACCACGCTCGACGTGTCGTTCGTGATGAAAAACGGTGTGGTCTTCAAGCAATGAGTTCGGCACTCGCCGAGAGGAGTGCAGTGGACATGGAACAGACCGACAATATTCTCTGGCTGCTGAAACAGGCGTGGTACTTCTCGTTGACGACCGTGAACGACGCGGTGAGCGAACACGGCGTCAGCACCGCGCAGATCGGCATGCTCCGCCAACTGGCCACCGAGCCCGGACTGTCCGGTGCCGATCTGGCGCGCCGGCTGCTGATCAGCCCGCAGGGCGTGCAACTGGCTCTCAAGGAACTCGAGCGACGCGGGCTGGTCGAGCGGAAGCAGGACCCGCAACACGGGCGGATACTGCAGGCCTTCCTGACCGACCAGGGTCGAAAAGTGGCGGAGGCGGTGGTCAGTGACGCCATCGCCGCGCACGCGCAGGTGTTCGGCGTGCTGAGCAGCGACGAGCAGGAAACGTTGCGTGAGCTGCTCGGGCGCGTGATCGAACAGGGCACCGGCCACAAGCTGCACACCGATCACATCGGGCCTGAGTAGCAAGTAGTTGATAATAATGACAAGTACTTGATAATGTTGGCATTGATGAGCAAGGACAACGGGACCGACGTCGCCGTCGCCGCGACCGACGAGATTGTCATCGAACTGGACAGTCGCACCACAACGGCGAACTACCGCACGGGTGACACGCTGCTGCAGACGGCGCGCTCGGCCGGGCTGCAGGCGCCGTACTCGTGTGAAACCGGCTCCTGCGGAACGTGTATGGCTCGCATCACCGAGGGCAGCGCCCAAATGGTGAACAACGACGCACTCGAGGACGACGAGGTGGACGAGGGATACGTGCTCACCTGCCAGGCCCTGCCGACCAGCCCGTGCGTGCGGGTGACCTATGACTTCTAGCAGTGTGAGCCGCGTTGCGGTGGTGACCGGCGGCGCTTCGGGCATGGGCGAGGCCACCTGCCATGAGCTCGGAAGGCGTGGCCACAAGGTCGCCGTGCTAGATGTCGACGCTCACGCCGCACAACGGGTTTCGCAGAATCTGCGCGCCGACGGTGTGACGGCGCTTGCCGTCGCCGCCGATGTCAGTGACCGGGCCACGGTCGAGGAGGCGTTCGCCAAGGTTCGTACCGAGCTCGGCCCTGTGCAGATTCTGGTCACCAGCGCGGGTGCGGTGGACTTCGCGCCGTTCACGGAAATCACCATCGAAAACTGGGAGCGTTTGATCGCGGTCAACTTGACCGGGACCTTTCACTGTTGCCAGGTTGCGGTGCCCGACATGGTGGAGGCCGGCTGGGGCCGCATCGTGATGATCTCGTCGTCGAGCGCTCAGCGGGGCTCGCCGAAGATGGCGCACTATGCGGCCAGCAAGGGCGCGCTGCTGTCGCTGACGAAATCGCTTGCCCGCGAATATGGTTCGGTGGGCATCACAGTCAACAACGTTCCCCCATCGGGCATCGAGACGCCGATGCAGCACCAGGGACAGGCCGCGGGCCATTTGCCCTCGAATGAGCAGATGGCTGCGGGCATTCCGGTCGGCCACCTCGGCACCGGCGACGACATCGCCGCCGCGGTCGGATTTCTGTGCTCCGAGCAGGCTGGCTTCATCACCGGCCAGGTATTGGGCGTCAACGGGGGGCAGGTGCTGTGACAAGACGAGGAGGTTCGCATGGCGAAGTGGCCTAAACCGGCGGAGGGCAGCTGGACGGAGCACTACCCGGAATTGGGCACCGGACCGATCTCGTTCAGGGACTCAACCTCGCCGCAGTTCTACGAACTCGAGCGGGAGGCTATCTTCAAACGCGCCTGGCTCAACGTCGGGCGCGTCGAGGAGTTGCCCCGCGTCGGCAGCTACTTCACCAAGGAGATCGACGTCGCCAAGACGTCGGTCATTGTGGTGAAGGGCAAGGACCAACAGATCCGCGCCTTCTACAACATATGCCGCCACCGTGGAAACAAATTGGTGTGGAACGACTTTCCCAACGAAGAGGTCAGGGGCGCCTGTCGGCAGTTCACCTGCAAGTACCACGGCTGGCGCTACGACCTCGAGGGCGTGCTGACCTTCGTGCAGCAGCCCGGTGAGTTCTTCGACCTCGACGACAAGCAGTACGGGTTGAGCCCGGTGCACTGCGACGTGTGGAATGGGTTCGTCTTCATCAACCTCGACCCGGAACCACGGCAGAGCCTGCGTGAGTTCCTCGGCCCGATGATCACCGCCCTCGACGACTACCCGTTCGAAAAGATGACCGAGCGTTACGATTTCGTCGCCCACAACAACAGCAACTGGAAGATCTTCGCAGACGCATTCCAGGAGTACTACCACGTGCCGTCCCTGCATTCCCAGCAGGTGCCGAGCGAGGTGCGGCAACCCAACGCCACCTTCGAGTGCGGGCACTTCCAGATCGACGGTCCGCACCGGTTGGTGTCCACGGCCGGAACCCGGCGCTGGCTGCTCGCACCCGAGTACATGTACCCGGTGGAACGGGCGACACGCAGTGGCCTGGTGGGGCCGTGGCGGACACCGGAGACGCACCAGTCGGCCGGGCTGAATCCCGGCAACATCGATCCGTGGGGCATCACCAACTTCCAGATCTTCCCCAATTTGGAGATCCTCATCTACCACGGGTGGTACCTGCTCTACCGCTACTGGCCGACGTCGCACAACACCCACAAATTCGAGGCGTACAACGCATTCCACCCCGCGCGCACAGTGCGGGAGCGTATCGAGCACGAGGTTGCCTCGGTGGTGCTCAAGGAGTTCGCATTGCAGGACGCCGGCATGCTCGGCGGAACACAGGCGGCACTCGAGTACGACGTCGTCGATGACTTTCCGCTCAACGACCAGGAGATCCTGGTCCGCCACCTGCACAAGGTGGCCGTCGACTGGGTCGAGGACTACCGCAACGAGCGTCGCCCGGTCGGGGTGTGACCATGTCCGAACCGCGACTGCCCAGTGCCTTCGCCGAATTCGAGGCGTTCGCCGAGAAGTGGTGCCTGGCAACCGAACCGGAGCGCTGGAATGCGCGGCTGACCACGCCGATGCCGGACATCCACGCGTTCTACGATGCCTTCTCGCCGCGATTCGAAGAGGCGATCGAGTACTGCGACAAGTTCCCGCTCGACGATCTGCCCGACGACGCGCTGAATCTGCTGCACCTCGTCTACTCGATGATCATGGTGTCGATGGCCATCGAGGTGTTCGGCCAGCAGAAGCCGACCGACTCCGCCGACGCCGTCATCAATCGAATAGGAGAGCCGGTGCCATGAGCCTGCTGACGATCAACAAGCTCACCGACTCCGTCGGCGCCGAGGTTCTTGACGTCGACGCCGACCGGCTCGCACGCGACGACGCGCTCGGTGCAGCGGTTCTCGAGGCGCTCGAGGATAACGGCGTACTGGTGTTTCCGGGCCTCGGCCTCGGACCCGAAGCGCAGGTGGCGTTCTGCCGTCGGCTCGGCGAGATCGATCACTCCGCCGACGGTCATCATCCCGTTGCGGGCATCTACCCGGTCACGCTCGACAAGAGGAAGAACGCATCGGCCGACTACCTGCGCGGCACCTTCGACTGGCACATCGACGGCTGCACCCCGATCGAGGACACGTTCCCGCAGATGGCCACCGTGCTGTCGGCGAAGCAGGTCGCCGACTCCGGCGGCGAGACCGAGTTCGCCAACTCGTACGCCGCCTACGACGCGCTGAGCGACGGCGATAAGCAACGCTTCGAGTCAACGCGGGTCGTGCATTCGCTGGAGGCCTCCCAGCGCCGAGTCACCCCCGACCCGGCGCCGGAGGTGCTGGCGAAGTGGCGGTCTCGCCGCACCCATGAGCATCCGCTGGTGTGGACGCACCGCAGCGGGCGCAAGTCCATGGTTCTTGGCGCGTCGGCGGACTACGTCGTCGGCATGGACCGCGACGAAGGCACGGCACTGTTGGCGGATCTGCTCGACCGCGCCACGGTCGCCGACAGGGTGTACGCCCACACGTGGTCGGTCGGCGACACCGTCATCTGGGACAACCGCGGCGTCCTGCATCGCGCTTCGCCGTACGACCCCGACTCTCCCCGGGAGATGCTGCGCACAACCGTCCTGGGTGACGAACCCATTCAGTAGCCCGACCCCCTCGTTGACGGCGGCGGGGCACTATGGAAATCTAATACCCATAGATGAGAATCACGTTCTCTTCAGCCGAGATCATGGAGTAGCAATGTCGGAGGACCTCACCTCGGTCGACTTCTTCCGGGACGGCCGTCTGACGGACGATCCATACACGTTTTACCAGGCACTTCGCGACAAGTGCCCCGTCAGCCGCGAGGACCACTACGGCGTCACGATGGTGACGGGCTGGCAGGAGGCCGTCGACGTCTACAACGACGCGGAAACATTCTCGTCCTGCGTTTCGGTGACCGGTCCGTTCCCGGGCTTTCCGGTTCCGCTCGAGGGGGACGATGTCACCGAGCTGATCGTGAAGCACCGCGACGAGATCCCGTTCAGCGATCAGCTGCCGACGCTGGACCCTCCGACTCACACCAACCACCGTGCACTGCTGATGCGACTGATCACACCCAAGCGCCTCAAGGAGAACGAGGACGCGATGTGGCAGCTCGCCGATGACATCCTCGACGACTTCCTCGCTCCGGGTGAGGGTGAGTTCATCAAGGGTTTCGCGGCCCCGTTCACCCTGCGCGTCATCGCCGACCTGCTCGGCGTGCCCGAGCAGGACCGCCCCGAGCTTCTCGAGCGGCTGGCGCGCGGCACCCATGGCAGCGGGTTGGGCAACGCGGACAAGACGTTGAACAAGACCCCGTTGGAGTACCTCTACGAGGTCTTCGCTACCTATGTCGAGGACCGTCGTCGCGAGCCGCGTGACGACGTGCTGACCGGTTTGGCGACCGCCACGTTCCCCGACGGAACGATGCCCGAGGTGGGCGACGTCGTGCGGGTGGCGACCAACGTCTTCTCGGCCGGGCAGGAAACCACGGTGCGGCTGCTGTCCACCGCGTTGAAGGTGATGGGGGACCGGCCCGACATTCAGCGCAGGTTGCGCGACGACCGCAGCCTCCTTTCGAACTTCATCGAGGAGTGCCTGCGCATCGAGAGCCCGGTCAAGGGCGACTTCCGGCTGTCGCGCGTGCCGACGACCGTCGGCGATGAAGCCCTCGCGGCCGGCTGCACCGTGATGGTGGTCAACGGGGCGGCCAACCGCGACCCGCGCCGGTTCGAGGACCCCGACAACTTCGATCCCGAGCGGAAGAACGCGCGCCAGCACCTGGCTTTCGGCCGGGGCATCCACAGCTGCCCCGGCGCACCGCTGGCCCGCGCGGAAACGCGCGTCGGATTGGAACGGTTGTTGGATCGGACCACCGACATCCGGATCAGCGAGGCGCACCACGGCGCCGCCGGAAGCCGCCGCTATCAATACATTCCGACGTACATCCTTCGTGGCCTGACCGAACTGCATCTCGAGTTCGACCTCACCGGAGACGCCACGTGAAGGTGACGGTCGACGAGGACAGGTGCCGCGGCCACGGCATGTGCCTGACGCTGTGCCCGGAGGTGTTCAGCATGACCGACGACGGTTACGCCGTCGCCGATCCTGAAGAGGTGCCCGAGGCCCTCGAAGACTCGGCGAAAGAGGCCATCGTCAACTGTCCCGAGCAAGCCATCGTCGAAACCGATTGAAAGCCGAGGAATTTCAGTGCCGAAGGGTTATGTGGTCATCACCGAGGATGTCAAGGATCCTGCCGGGATGGGCAAGTACGCCAAGCTCGCCAGCAAGGCAATGTCCGGTGCGACGCTACTGGCGTTCGACACGAAGGCTGAGACGCTCGAGGGCGAATGGCACGGCACCCAGACCGTCCTGCTCGAGTTCGAATCGGCCGATGCGGCCCGCGAGTGGTACAACTCCGACGCCTACCAGGAGGCCGCGAAGCTGCGGCAGGCAGCGGCCGACTGCAACGGGGCCATTATTCACGGCCTCGGCTGAAGCGTCAGTTCGGAATCAGCGGGCCCGTCGGCTTGGTGCTCGTCGCGTGCACCAGTAACTCGGCCAGCTCCCGCGGCCGGCTGAGGAACGGCGAGTGCGACGCGTCGATGGTCAACTGCTCGACGCCGAGCCTGCGCGTGACGGTGTCGGCCAGCCACCGCGGCATCGATCGATCCTGCAGACACCGGATGAAGCTGCGCGGCAGGTCGGCCGCCCAGAAATTCGGTACCGACACCGGCGTGACAGTGGTGTCGCCGAATCTCTCCGGGCCCAGCCGGTCGAACGCCCAGCGGGCGGTCGCTTCGTCGCAGTCGTGGTAGAAGTACTTCCACGCGCCGTCGAAATCCGCGAACGTCATAGCGCCGTCATCGTCGAATTTCAAGTAGCCCAGCATCTCTCCGACATCAGCGTCGAAGTCATCGCCCGGATCATCGTCGGAGTCACGCATCGCCATCGCCTCGGGATACGTGCGCCCCTCCCGCGGCAACGCGGCGGCGAGGTAGACGATGTGGCGGACCCGCTCGGGCACGGCATCGGCGGCCAGGGTGGCGTCGAAGCCGCCGCCGGAATGTCCGACGAGGACGTCACCCGGTTCAACGGCGGCGACGATGGCCGCCCGGCGGTTGCGCAGCGTCGACTCCTCATCGACGAGGCCGCCGTGGCCCGGCAGGTCGACGGCCACACCGTCGTGGCCGAGCCGCCGCAGTTCGGCGATCGTGTGGTCCCAGCACCAGGCGGCGTGAAACCCGCCGTGCACCAACACGAATCGCATCCAGTTCGGCTTCACTCGTCGCGGATGGAGATGGCCTGCCGCGGGCACTGCCGGACCGCTTCGCGGATCTGGTCCTCGTTCTCCGAGGTCACCTCGTCCTGCATGATGTGCAGATAGTCCTGCTCGTCGAGGTCGAAGACCTCCGGGATGATGCCCATGCAGATGCCGTTGCTCTCGCACAAGCCGAAGTCGACTTTGACCTTCTGGGTCATTTCAGAACTTTCACCGGTACGCGATGGTAGCCCGCCACGTTCTGCATGCTGACCCGCTCCAAGCCGTCGAAGTCCACTTCGAATCGCGGCATGAAATCGAGAAGGCGGTCCAGCGCGATTGCGGTTTCCATGCGCGCCAGCGCCGCGCCGAGGCAGCTGTGAATTCCGTAGCCCAGTCCGAGGTTCTGTGCTTGCAGCCGGTCTCGCGTGATGTCGAACGTCTCGGCGTCGTCAAAGGCGCGGGGATCGCGATTGGCGGACGCCCCCATGAGGAACACCGGCTTGTGGGCCGCGACTGTCCCGCTTGGCAATTCCACGTCCTGCACGCTGTAGCGCACGTTGTACTGCACCGGCCCGACGTACCGCAGCAGCTCCTCGACGGCGTCGGGAATCCTGGTGCGATCGTCCAACAGCAACTGCCATTGCTCCGGGTGCCGGGCGAACTCGACGACCGCGCTGCCGAGCAGTTTGGTGACGGTTTCGGCGCCCGCGCCACCCAACAGCGTCGTGAATCCGGTGATCTCGATGTCGTCGAGCTTGCGCATCTGGCCGTCCTCGCCGGGAATCTCGGCGGCGATGAGGCGGCTGATCATATCGTCCTGCGGATTTTCGCGCCGTTCCAGCACCAGGCCGTAGTAATACATCCCCGAGTCGATGTTGGCCTTCTGGTTCTCTTCACTCCAGTCGATCTGACCCGGCTCGCGGTGCAAACTGGTGTCGATCCAGTGCCGAACCTGCTGACGGAATTCTTCGGGCACGCCGGCCATGCGGGTGATGACCTCGACCGGGAAGGGACCGGAGAAGTCCTGCACCACGTCGAAGTTGTCCGGGTCGGCCTTGCCGAGATAGTGCTCGATCAGTTCGGTGACGGTCTCGCGCTGAGCCTGAATGGCCCGTGGAGTGAACGCCTTGTTCAGCAGGCTGCGCATGTGCCTGTGGTCGGGTGGGTCCATGAAGATGATCGACTTCTGTGGTACCTCGCCGGAGCGCACCATTCCCAGGTCGCAGCCACGCGCGGAGGAGAACCCCTCGTGGTGCTTGAACGCGGCGGCCACGTCGGCATGTTGCGTCAGCGCGTAGAAGTCCTCTTCCTCGTCGTAGTAGATCGGTGCCTCGTCGCGCATCCGCCGGTAGATCTCGTAGGGATTGTCGAAAAAGTCCTGCGAAACCGGGTTGAACACCAATTTGGGCTTGGTCATTTCTCCTCTTTCGCGGCGGGCTGATCGGCCGGGGAGCGTTACGAGACGCAGTCGACTTGTAACGACTTGTAACCCTAACGGTAACGGCGTTTCCGCAAAAGAGAATGAGACATTCGGGAAATGTGTCTCATTTGTTGAGCACGACGTCGACCACGCGGTTCAGCGCACCGAGGTCGCCACCCAGATCGGCGACCGTCTCGCGGACCACCGCGACGTCCTTGTCGATGAAGTCGCCGACGGTCTCGGTAAAGGCCGCGGTCGATCCGGCTCTGCTGATCAAGCCCAGTGCACGGCTGTCGGCGCTGCCGTGCGTCAGCGCGTCCAGCAGTGCCGGTTCGGCGATGCCGAGCAGGCTGCCCAGCCGCACGCCCTCGGCAACCAGCCCGATCTGCGCGGCGAACAGCGCGTTGTTGATCAGCTTCACCAGCTGACCCGCACCCGTGCGGCCGACGTGCAGGACCGGGTCACCGTAGGCACTCAGCAATGGTCGCGCACGCGTCACCGCTTCGTCATCGCCGCCGACGAACAGCGTCACCCGTCCCGCTTCGATGTCGTGAGGGCCTCCGCTGACGGGAGCATCGACCACGTCGATGCCGCGGGTGGCGATCATCTGAGCGGTGCGCGGGCTGCCCGTGGTGTGAATGACGAGGACGGCGTCGGGCGACATGGCGGCGACCAGATCTTTTTCCAGACAGATCTGCCGCACCTGATCATCGGCGAACACGCAGACGACGACGGCGTCGGCACCGTCTGCGACTGCGGCGGCATCGATGACCGCGTGCGCCCCCAAATCCTGGATCATCACGCGTTTCTCGGGTGTGCGTCCCAAGGCGCGGACCTCGTGTCCGGCGTCGACCAGACGGCGCACCATCGGTGCGCCCATGCGCCCCGTGCCGACGAAGCCGACGCGTGTCATCGCGGCTGTTTCATCGCGTTCAGAGCCGCATCGGCCGCCTCGAAGACGGCGCCCTGCGCTGAGTGCGCGGCGTCAGCAAGGCTGGCGGCGTGCCGGACGTCCTTCTGCAGCAAAGCCCCGGCGATCGGCGCAAGCCCGTCCAGCCTGCCCCCGAACGCGGAGATGCTGCCGAGCGCCTTGCTGGTGGCCGACCCGCTGCTGAGCACCTCGCACAGCCGATTGCGTTCGAGGCCAAGGGATTCGCCCAGTTCAAGTGTGCTGATCGCGCCGCCCAGATTAGCGGTGAACAGCACATTGTTCAGGATCTTGGTGACCTGTCCGCTGCCCAGCGGACCCAGATGGATGATCGGGTCGGCGTAGGTCGAGAAGACCGGTCGGCAGCGCTCGACGACCTCGTCGTCGCCGCCAACCATGACGAGCAGGTGGCCT
>NZ_JAVHWR010000225.1:0-11706 GCF_032159565.1 Mycobacterium sp. | reverse complement strand
GCCTTTCGACGTGCGCACGACCATCACCGACCAACTGCGCGCGCAGATGTCGATACTGCAGCAGCCCGAAGCAGTCTCGCCCGACTTCGCCGATCAAGTCGACGACATCCTCGCCATGCTGAGCGGCTGTTACCGCGTCAACGACTACGAGGTGCACGCCGTGCCCGGCGAGCGAAGTCGCTTGACGCCGTGGATCTTCGGCAGCAGCAAGGGACAGAGCGCGCAGGTGGCGGGTGCCAAGGGGCTGCCGTTCGTCGCCAGCTACCACATCACGCCCGCCACCGCCCTGGACGCGGTCGACGCCTATCGGGCCGCTTTCAGGCCGTCGGCGATCCTGTCGAAGCCCTACGTGGTGGTCTCGGCCGATGTGGTCGTCGCCGATGACACCGCCACGGCGCAACACCTGGCGTCCACCTACGGCCACTGGGTCTACTCCATCCGCAAGGGCGGCGGTGCCGTTCCCTACCCGGATCCAGACATCGCCGAGCCGCTGACAGTCGATCAGTTCGAGATCGTGAAGGACCGCACCGCAACGCAATTCGTCGGCGACGCCGATGAGGTGGCCGACAAGCTGGAAACTCTGCAGCGGGTGACCGGTGCCGACGAACTGGTCGTCACCTCAGTCGCCCACCGGCACGCCGATCGGCTGCACTCACACGAGCTGATCGCCAAGCGGTGGGGCTGACCGGATGACGGCGGTTCGAGAAGACAGGCAGCGCAAGCCCATTCACCTGGCCGCCCACTTTCCCGGCGTCAACAACACCACCGTCTGGTCGGATCCCGACTCAGGTAGCCAGGTCGAGTTCGAATCCTTCGTGCACCTGGCCCGCACCGCCGAGCGCGGCCTCTTCGACTTCTTCTTCCTCGCCGAGGGCCTGCGGCTGCGCGAACACCGCGGCCGAATCCACGACCTCGACGTCGTCGGCAGGCCCGACACCTTCACGATCCTGGCGGCGCTGGCGGCGGTCACCGACCGGCTCGGCCTGGTCGGCACCATCAACACCACGTTCAACGAACCTTTCGAGGTGGCAAGGCAATTCGCGACGCTCGATCACCTCTCTGATGGCCGGGCCGGCTGGAACATGGTGACGTCGTCCGACGCCTTCACCGGGGAGAACTTCCGGCGGGGCGGCTACCTCGATCACGCCGACCGGTACAAGCGCGCCGCCGAGTTCATCACCGTGGCGCGAGCATTCTGGGACAGCTGGGGCGACGACGCCGTGCGGGATGACGCGGAAGCGGGGGTCTATGTCGACCCGCACCGGATCAACACGGTGGAGTATCACGGATCGCAGTTCGATGTTCGTGGCGTGGCCACGCTTCCCGTCAGCCCGCAGCGACATCCGGTGCTTCTACAGGCGGGCGACTCGGCGGACGGCAGGGCCTTCGGCGCCGAATACGCCGACGCCCTGTTCACGCTGCACTCTGCGCTCGAGGCCGGCCGGCGGTACTACGCCGACGTCAAGGAGCGCGCCGCACAGTCGGGCCGAAACCCCGACATGTTAAAGGTCTTTCCCGCTGCGACCTTCGTGCTCGGCGACAGCTCCGCGGAGGCGGCCGAGCGTGCCAGGCACATCCGCTATCAGCAGGTGACCGGCCCGACAGCGATCGCCATGCTCGAGCAGGTGTGGCAGCGCGACCTTTCCGGCTACGACCCCGACGGCCCGTTGCCCGACGTCGACCCGGTCGACGACCCGACCATCACCCAGGGCCGGGTGCGGCACGGTGACCCGAAAGCCATCGCCGCGAGCTGGCGGGAGCGCGCAGAGGCCGGCAACCTCAGCATCCGTGACCTGGTGATCGCCGTGACCAGCCGGCAGCAGTTCGTCGGCACCCCGGCAGAGGTTGCCGACGAGATCGACTTGCACGTTCAGTCCGACGCCTGCGACGGCTTCATCCTGGTCCCGCACCTGACCCCGCGCGGCCTGGACGAGTTCGTCGACCGGGTGGTGCCGCTGCTGCAGGAACGCGGCGCTTTTCGTACCGAATACGCCGGTCACACCTTGCGTGACCACCTTTGCCTTTAAACTTGGCGAAAGCTGTCGCACACAGCGGCGGGGGTGTGGTGGGGTGCAGATTTCGCAAACGACCGTAGGGTGGCTGCTCTTTGCCGCCGCCGGATTGACCCTGTTCGCCGGGCTTGGGCTGCGCTCGCTGTTGGGCCGTCGGCGCGAAACGACCGACGACGGCGATCTCGACGACAAGATCCTGATGCCCACGTTCGTGCTGTGCTGCGGGCTGTGCCTGACCGCGATCTTCCTCTTGGGCTACGAAGCGCTCGGCTGAGTCAATCGGAAGCCAGCGCCCTGGCCTTTTCGGTGGCCTGGCGTATGGAGCCACGCCACACCTGGCCGTGGCCCGGGACGAGCACCTCGGTGTCCAGCATCGCCAGCGCCGACAGGCTGCGCACACAGCCCTCCTGATCGTGGTTGAACACCTTGTGCAGCAACTGCGGGCCGGAGCGAGTGGCGACCGGATGACCGGTCACCAGCGCATCGCCGCTGACCAGCACGCCGTCGACGACGAAGGAGCAGTGCCCGCCAGTGTGGCCCGGGCTCGGGATGGCCCTCGGTGAGCCGGGTAGTGCGGCGGCGACTTCGTCGGTCAGTGCCTGCGCGGTCGCAATGCCGTCATGGGTGAATGCACCCTTGCGGCTGATCCTCACCGACCACTTCAACCAGCGCGGCTGCCAGGCATGCGCCGCGACGTCGACCGGCTTCGCCTGTTCGAGGTATTCGCGCTTGGCATGGCCGACCTCGTCGGCATGGCAATACACCGGCGTGCCATGGGTTTTCGCGAACCAGATCGCCGAACCGAAGTGGTCGATGTGGGCGTGGGTCAACAGGATCGCGCGCAGATCGTCGACGCCGAAACCGAGTTCGCGCAGCGACGCCAGCACGTCGTCGCGGTCGCCGGGAAAGCCGGCGTCGATGAGGATGACGCCCGTGTCGTCGGCCACCAGAGTCCAGTTGACCAGGTCGGTATGGGCGAAGTGCACGGTGTCGGTGATGGCGCTCAGGGCTGCTGGCATGCCGCGAGTGTAAGCAGGGGAGTAGAAACTAAATGTGGACTTGAAACTGGGATACAAGGCGTCGGCGGAACAGTTCGCGCCGCGTGAGCTCGTCGAGTTGGGCGTTGAGGCCGAAGAGCACGGCATGGACAGTGCCACGGTCAGCGACCACTTCCAGCCGTGGCGGCACGAAGGCGGCCACGCGCCCTTTTCACTGGCCTGGATGACCGCGGTGGGCGAGCGCACCAAGCGGCTGATCCTCGGCACCTCGGTGCTGACGCCGACGTTCCGGTACAACCCCGCCGTCATCGCGCAGGCGTTCGCGACCATGGGCTGCCTCTACCCGGACCGGATCTTCCTCGGTGTTGGAACCGGCGAGTCGCTCAACGAGATCGCCACCGGCTACCAGGGCGAGTGGCCGGACTTCAAGGAGCGCTATGCGCGGTTACGCGAAGCGGTGAAGCTCATGCGCGAGCTGTGGCTCGGCGACCGCGTCGACTTCGATGGCGAGTATTACCACACCAAGGGCGCCTCGATCTACGACGTTCCCGAGGGCGGCATCCCGATCTACATCGCCGCGGGCGGGCCGCAGGTGGCCAAATACGCCGGCCGGGTGGGCGACGGCTTCATCTGCACCTCGGGCAAGGGCGAGGAGCTCTACAAGGACAAGCTCATTCCCGCCGTCAAGGAGGGCGCTGAGGCCGCAGGCAAGGATCCCGATGACATCGATCGGATGATCGAGATCAAGATCTCCTATGACACCGATCCCGAGTTGGCACTGGAGAACACCCGGTTCTGGGCGCCGCTGTCGCTGACGGCCGAGCAGAAGACCAACATCCACGATCCACTGGAGATGGAGAAGGCCGCCGACGAGCTGCCCATCGAGCAGGTCGCCAAGCGGTGGATCGTGGCGTCGGATCCCGACGAGGCCGTCGAGAAGGTCGCGCAGTACGTCAAGTGGGGCCTCAACCACCTCGTCTTCCACGCGCCGGGACACGACCAGCGGCGCTTCCTCGAACTCTTTCAGAAGGATCTGGAGCCGCGGCTGCGCCGCCTCGGCTGATAGCTTTTCTGCGTGCCCAGAGCGATCTATGTCGCGTCCCCAGAGGGCGACACCGGTAAGTCGACGATCGCGCTCGGCATCCTGCACCGGCTGGCGGCCACCGTCGCGAAAGTCGGCGTCTTCCGGCCGATCACCCGGCTCGGCGAGGACCGTGACTACATCCTCGAGCTGCTGCTGCCGCACACCACCGCAGGCCTGCCCTACGAGCAGTGCGTCGGCGTGAGTTACCAGCAGCTGCACGACGATCCGGACGCGGCCATCGCAGACATCGTCGACCGCTTCCACGACGTGGCGGACCGATGCGACGCCGTGGTGGTCGTCGGCAGCGACTACACCGACGTGACGACGCCAAGCGAGCTGGACACCAACGCCCGCATCGCCGCCAACCTCGGTGCACCGGTGGTGCTGGCGGTCAAGGCCAAGGACCGCACACCGACCGAGGTCGCCCAGGTCGTCGAACTGTGTCTGATCGAGATCTCCGGCCAGCACGCCCACACCGCGGCGGTGGTGGCGAACCGCTGCGACCCGGCGCAGATGGCCGCGGTCGCAGCGGCGTTGGAGGGGTTCGACCCCAAATCGTATGTGATACCCGAGGAGCCGCTGCTGGTCGCGCCCGCGGTGGGTGACCTCCTGCACGCTGTCGAAGGCACCGTGGTCAGCGGCGACCCGCAGCTGCTCAATCGGGAAGCGATGGACGTGCTGGTAGCAGGCATGACCGCCGAGCACGTGCTCGAGCGGCTCACCGACGGCGTCGCGGTGATCACGCCCGGCGACCGTTCCGACGTCGTCCTTGCCGTGGTGAGCGCGCATGCGGCGGAAGGCTTTCCGTCGCTTTCGTGCATCATCCTCAACGGCGGTCTGGAGCTTCACCCGTCGATCGCCAAGCTGGTGTCGGGCCTGAACCAGCGGCTGCCCGTCATCGCGACTGGCTTCGGCACGTTCGAGACGGCCAGCAGGGTCGCCGCGACGAGGGGCCGCGTCACCGCGTCGTCGCAGCGCAAGATCGACACCGCGATCGAACTGATGGACACCTACGTAAACACCGAGGATCTGCTTGCCCAACTGGCGATTCCGATCCCCACCGTAGTGACGCCGCAGATGTTCACCTACCAATTGCTCGACCGCGCTCGCGCGGACCGCAAACGCATCGTGCTCCCAGAGGGCGAGGACGACCGCATTCTCAAGGCGGCGGGCCGGCTGTTGCAGCGCAACGTCGCCGACCTCACGATCCTGGGTGACGAGCCGCATATCCGGGCCCGCTCCGCCGAGCTCGGGGTCGACCTGTCGGACGCCAAGGTGCTCAACCCGCGCACCAGTGAACTGTGCGACCAGTTCGCCGAGCAGTACGCCGACCTGCGCAAGCGCAAGGGCGTCACCGTCGAGCAGGCGCGCGAGATCATCCATGACGTCTCCTATTTCGGCACCATGCTGGTCTACAACGACATGGTCGACGGAATGGTCTCCGGCGCGATGCACACCACGGCACATACCGTCCGGCCCGCGTTCGAGATCATCAAGACCGAACCCGGCATCACCACGGTGTCCAGCATCTTCCTGATGTGCCTGGCCGACCGGGTGCTCGCCTACGGCGACTGTGCGATCGTGCCGGACCCGACGTCGGAGCAACTGGCCGACATCGCGATCTCGTCGGCGCGCACCGCCGCGCAGTTCGGCATCGATCCTCGGGTTGCCATGCTGTCCTACTCGACAGGAACCTCCGGAACCGGCGCCGACGTCGACAAAGTCAGGGCGGCAACCGATTTGGTGCGTGAGAGGCAGCCCGACCTTCTGGTGGACGGTCCGATCCAGTACGACGCGGCCGTCGATCCGACCACGGCGGCCAGCAAGATGCCCGATTCGAAGGTCGCGGGCAGGGCGACGGTGCTGATCTTCCCTGACCTCAACACCGGCAACAACACCTACAAGGCCGTGCAGCGCAGCGCGGGCGCCATCGCCATCGGCCCGGTGCTGCAGGGCCTGAAGAAACCGGTCAACGACCTGTCGCGGGGCGCACTGATCGAGGACATCGTCAACACCGTGGCGATCACCGCCATTCAGGCGCAGGACCAGTGATGGCCGACAAGCCCACCGTGCTCGTCATCAACTCCGGCTCGTCATCGCTCAAATATGCTGTTATACAGCCGGACTCGGGAACGGTCGTGGCCGACGGGATCGTGGAGCGAATCGGCGACGGCCCGGTCGCGGACCACGGCGCGGCCCTGCAGGAGGCCTTCAAGCGCCTCGCGGAATCCGGACGACCACTGGAAAGCCTTGACCTGGTGGCGGTGGGCCATCGCATCGTGCACGGCGGTCCGGACCTCTACAAGCCGACACTGGTCGACGACGCGCTCATCGCCAAGGTCGACGAGCTCGCACCCCTGGCTCCTCTGCACAACCCGCCTGCGCTGCTCGGCATCCAGGTGGCCCGCGACGCCATGCCCGACCTCCCGCATGTCGCCGTTTTCGACACGGCCTTCTTCCACGACCTGACCGCCGCCGCCGCGACATACGCGATCGATCGGGATGTCGCGCAGCAGTGGCAGATTCGGCGCTACGGGTTCCACGGCACCTCGCACCAATTCGTGAGTGAACAGGTGGCGACCTTCCTGGACGAACCGCTGGGTTCGCTGAACCAGATTGTCCTGCACCTTGGCAACGGCGCGTCGGCGTCGGCGATCTCGGGGGGCAGGCCCGTCGACACGTCGATGGGCCTCACGCCGTTGGAGGGTCTGGTGATGGGCACCCGGTCGGGCGATATCGACCCCGGGATCATCTCGTATCTGTCGCGCACAGCAGGGATGCGCATCGAGGACATCGAGACGATGCTCAACAAGCGTTCCGGAGTTCGCGGTCTCGGCGGCGAGATCGACTTTCGCGTGCTGCACCAGCGCATCGAATCCGGTGATGCGGCAGCACAGTTGGCGTACGACGTCTACATCCACCGGCTGCGCAAGTACATCGGCGCCTACATGGCGGTGCTCGGCAAAACAGACGTCATCACCTTCACCGCGGGCGTCGGCGAGAACGACGCGGTCGTCCGTCACGACGCGTTGGCCGGGCTGACGACGCTGGGAATCGAACTGGACGGGCGCCTCAACGAAAGCTCCGACAAATGCGCACGCCGAATCTCCGCGGAGACGTCGCGGACGACGGTTCTAGTTGTTCCGACCGACGAGGAGCTCGCAATCGCGCGCGCTTGTGTGGACGTCGTCGAGGACTGACCGCGGCTCTTCGAGCGGCAGGCTGCCGTCCGGATCGCAGATGCCCAACAACCGGCGGACTTGCCGGCCCGCCCGCAGCACCCAAGTGGCTTCGTAGCGGCAGCAGATGACGTTGATGTTGTGCAGCGTGGCGAATCCGGCGGTGCCGAAGAAGTCGACGAGCCGCAGGTCGAGCTCGAGGCGTGCCGATCCGGCGACCCTGCTCTCGACATATCGCGCCAGCGCGCGGTTGTTGGTGGCGTCGACGTCGCCCTCGACGGTGACCTGCAGGGTGGACGGCGGCCGAGGACTTGCGGAGAAGAGCGCCCGGCCGTGTTCCTCACGCATATCGAGTGCGCCTGGATTGATGCGGAACACGCGGCTAGTACCGATGTCGGTCATGTGACCTCCCTCAGTGAGCGTCATGTCGCTGTGGGTGGCTGTTAACTCAACCTGTAAAGCACGCTACTACGGAATCAGTCGTTCGGCGATGGTCAATTCTCGACTAATGCCGGTCGGCGCCGGGCCTAAAAGGTGCTGGTCGGCCGCACGCTGTTGGCCAGGTCGACGAGCGCGTAGCGGTGCCCCTGGGTCGGCGCCACCCGGGCCAGACCCCGCAGCGACGCCTCCACACCGAGTTGAAGGCCGTGTTGGGTGAACGGGAAGCCGAGGATGTGGTTGGTGCTGGCGGTGTGGTCCGCCAGCCAGTCCATTGCGGTGCCCAGGACAAGGGCCCGAATCTGCAGCACCCGCGGCTCGGAGTCGGGCAGCGCCTCGACGCGCCGGGCGGCGTCGCGGATCTGCTGCTCGGTGATCTCGTTCATCGAGCGGCCGGACAGCAGCGTCACCGCGCTGGTCAGCCGCGCGGTCGTGAAATGCCTCGAGGTGGCGGGCACTTGGTCCAGGGTGCGGACGGCGGCGTCACGATCGCCCGCGGCCGACTGTGCGCGTGCCAGCCCGAAGCCCGCGGAGATCACACCGTTGTCGGTACACCACACCGTGTTGTAGAACTTCCGTTCGTCGGCGCTGCCGGCCAGTTCGGCCGTCGCCGCCAGCGCCATCTTGGGCGCCAGCTCACCAGGGAGAGTGTCCAGCACTTCGTTGAAATGCTTTGTCGCCGAATCGTAGTCGGCTGTCAGCAGCTCGGAGACGGCGCGGAACCACACCAGCCGCCACCTCCACCCGACCCGGGCCGCGAGGTCGTCGAGCTTGCGGGTGGCCTTGGCGACGTCGCCGAGGTCCAGCAGCGCGCGCACTTCCATCAACGGCAGCTCGACGGACTCGGACAGGTCGATGCCCTCGGAGTCCAGCGTGCCGTGCCGCGCAGCCCGCAGGGAGTCGAGCGTCTGCACCGGCTGGCTGAGGACGGCCGCCGACAATACCGTGGCGCCGAGGTCGGTCGGGTCGACCAGCGGTACCTGCAGCGCCCTCACGATCTCCTGTGCCGTCAGCTTTTCCGAGTGCACCTGCCCGTCGAGATACACGTCGGTGTGCGCGACGAGCAGGTCGACGCCGAACGTCGAGCGCGACGGGCTGAACACCGTCGACAGGCCGGGGCGCGGCATCCCGCTGTCGCGGGCGACCGCCTCGCGCAGCACCCCGAGCAGCTGGCTGGTCATCTCCTCCGCACTGCCGAACCGCCGGCGCGGATCGGGATCGATGGCCCTGCGCAGCAGCCTGGCGAACGAGTCGTACTCCGTCAGCACCGGGTCGTCCTCCGGCAGGCCCGCGACGTAGCGGCCCTTGCGGGTGCGCAGGTTGAGCGTCAGCGTCGCCAGCGTGCGGCCGACGGAGTAGATGTCGGTCGCCACCGTGGGACCCGTCCGCACGATCTCGGCCGCCTGGTAACCCGGTGTGCCGTAGAGGTATCCGAAGGAGTTGAGCCGTGACACCGCGCCGAGGTCGATCAGCTTGAGCTGATCCTCGGTGATCATGATGTTCTCGGGTTTGAGGTCGTTGTAGGCCAGCCCGATGGAATGCAGGTAACCCAGCGCGGGCAGGATCTCGAGCATGTAGCCGATGCCCTCGGCCACCGGCAGCTTGTCGCCCCTGGCCTGCTTGAGCGACTTTCCGCCGACGTACTCCATCACGATGTAGCCGACGGGGTTGCCGTGCTGGTCGGGATGCTCGACGAAGTTGTAGATCTTGACGATGCCCGGGTGCGTCACCTCGGCGAGGAACTGCCGCTCGGCCATCGCGATCTTCTGGGCTTCCGCGTCACCGGAATGCACCAGACCTTTGAGCACGACCGGCCGTTCGTTGACGTTGTGGTCGAAGGCCAGATACACCCAGCCCAGACCGCCGTGCGCGATGCAGCCCTTGATCTCGTACTGCTCGGCCACCATGTCGCCGGGAACCAGTTGCGGCAGGAACGAATACGCGCTGCCGCAGTGTGGGCACCAGCCCTCCGACAGCGCTTTGCCGTCGGTTGACGACCTGCCGACCGCCTTGCCGCAGTTCCAACAGAACCGTTTGCCTTCGGCCACAACGGGATTGGTCATCAGGGCCGACAGCGGGTCGATCTCGCGCACCCGCGGGATCTCCACCAGCCCGCCGCCGAGCCTGCGCGTCGGCGACAGCGCCCGCGTCATCACCGTCGTGTGGTCCTCGGGCTCAGTGTCGGCGGTGCCGACCGACGTGCCGTCCGAATCGTCGAAGTGCGGCCGGAAGACGGCCTGTGTGGCCATCGGCCGCATCGTCGATGCGGAATCCGCGTCGAGTTCTTCGAGGTCTTCCAGGCTCGCGGGTTGGGTACCGGGCCCTTCGACTCCTTCCTCTGCTGTCGACATCAGTCCGAGTACCTCGGAACCGGGGGAGCGGGAGGTGGGCCGAGCACCGTCAGCCATTTGCGGTACAACGTGCTCCACGTGCCGTCGCGGCGGATGCGCTCCAGCGTGCCGTTGACGAACCGGACCAGCCCGGTGTTCTCCCGGTTGATGCCGATGCCGTAGGGCTCCTCGTTCATGCTGGGCCCGACGATGCGCAGATACGGGTCCTGTGCCACCAGCCCGGCCAGGATGGAGTCGTCGGTGCTGACCGCGTCGACCTGACGCTGCTGCAGCGCCACCAGGCAGTCGGCCCACGTCACCACCTGGATGACGATCGGCGACGGGTTGATCTGCTGGATCCGCTGCAGCGACGTGGTGCCCTTGACGGCGCAGACCCTTTTACCGGAGAGATCACCGGCCTGCGAGATCGTCGAGTCGCGCGGCGCCAGAATGCGTTGGTTCGCAACCAGATACACCGTCGAGAAGTTGACCAGACGTTTGCGCTCGCACGTGATGCTCATGGTCTTGACGACGATGTCGACCTGGTTGTTCCGCAGCGCGGTGATGCGGTCGGCCGACGACAGGATGCGGTACTCGACCTGCGACGGGGTGCCGAAGATGTCGCGGGCCACCTCGCCGGCGATGTCGACGTCGAATCCGGTGATCTCCCCGGTGATCGGGTCGCGGAAGCTGAACAGGTTGCTGCCGATGTCGAGGCCGACGATGAGCCGGCCGCGGTTCTTGATCGTGGTGACGGCGTCGTCGGCCTGCGCGCGGTCGGAGAACGGCCGCAGGCTGGCGGTCACGTCGCACTGGTTGTCGGTGTCCTCCGGCACCGGCGCCAGCGACGGCGGCAGTTCCTGCATGCCTGCGGGCGTGGGCGCGGGCAGCGTGAGGTTCGGCGTCGGCGGCACCTCTTCCGCGCGGCCGCAACCCGCCAGCACCGTCACCATGGCGACCGCGATGCACAACATCGGCAACCTCAGCTGCTGTCTCTTCTTCGCGCAAGCGCTCATCAGCTGCTGTCTCTTCTTCGCGCAAGCGCTCATCAGCGGTACTCACTAAGTCGGGGCCACAGTCCGAGCGCCACCGCGATCGCCGCCACGACGGACAGCACCGCCGCTCCGACGGTCGCGCCGGACAGCACCCGCCTGGCGTTGAGGATGTCGCTGCGCAACTGCTGGCGGCTTTCCGAGATGCCCTTGTTCAGCGCCTCGTCCAGCCGGTCGAAGGCGGGCGTCGCGTCGTCCTCGCCCCGGCCGAGTGCCACCTGCGTCGCGGCCTGATAGTTGCCGACCGCGATGTAGGAGCTGATCCGGTCGTCGGCCGCACGCCAGCGACGCAACAACTGCTCGGCGTCGGCCAGGTCAGCCTTGTCGATCGCGTCCTCGCGGCCGAGGTACTCCGAAAGCTGCTGCTGCATGGTGTCGATGCGCTGGTAGTAGGACTGCTTGCGGACATTCTCGTCGCCGCGCCGGATCAGCGACAGCGTCTCGTCGGCCCGCGCCTGCTGTGCGGTGATCGCCAGGGTAGTGACGGTCTTAAGGGATTCTGCTGCGGTGTTCTTCGCGCTGCGGCTGTCGATGGTGGAGATCACCAGCGCGGTGAACACCCAGATCAACATGATCAGCACCGCCATCCCGCCCGCGATGAACCCGATGTTGA
>NZ_JAVHWR010000207.1:0-43635 GCF_032159565.1 Mycobacterium sp. | reverse complement strand
TTCCTGTCCGGCGGCATCGACTCCACCGCCATCGCGGCGCTGGCGATGCGCCACAACCCTCGCCTGATCACCTTCACCACCGGCTTCGAACGGGAAGGTTTCTCGGAGGTCGACGTCGCGGTCGCGTCGGCCGAGGCGATCGGCGCGCGGCATGTGACGAAGGTGGTCAGCCAGGCCGAGTTCGTGTCCGCGCTGCCCGAAATCGTTTGGTATCTCGACGAACCCGTCGCCGACCCCGCGCTGGTGCCGCTTTTCTTCATCGCCCGCGAGGCACGCAAGCACGTCAAGGTGGTGCTGTCGGGCGAGGGCGCCGACGAGCTGTTCGGTGGATACACGATCTATCGGGAACCGTTGTCGCTGAAGCCCTTCAACTACCTCCCCCCGCCGCTGCGCCGGTCGATGGCCAAGGTTTCGGCGCCGCTGCCCGAGGGCATGCGTGGAAAAAGCCTGCTGCACAGGGGCAGCCAGACGCTCGAAGAGCGGTATTACGGCAACGCGCGCAGCTTCTCCGACGCGCAGTTGCAGGCCGTGCTGCCGGGATTCCGCTCTGATTGGACCCATACCGATGTGACGGCGCCGGTGTATGCCGAGTCGTTGGGCTGGGATCCGGTCGCGCGCATGCAGCACATCGACCTGTTCACCTGGCTGCGCGGCGACATCCTCGTCAAGGCGGACAAAATGACGATGGCCAACTCGCTCGAACTGCGGGTGCCGTTCCTCGACCCCGAGGTCTTCGCGGTGGCCTCCCGGCTGCCGTTGGACCAGAAGATCACCAGGGCCACCACGAAGTACGCGCTACGCCGAGCCCTCCAACCGGTGATCCCGTCGCACGTGCTGAACAGGCCCAAGCTGGGCTTCCCTGTGCCGATCCGGCATTGGTTGCGGGCCGGTGAGCTGCTGGACTGGGCTTACGCGATGGTGTCCTCGTCGGGCGCGGGCGAGCTGGTCGACCTCGCGGCGGTCCGGGCGATGCTCGACGAACATCGCAGCGGCGCAAGCGATCACAGCAGACGGCTGTGGACCGTGCTGATCTTCATGCTGTGGCACGCGATCTTCGTCGAGGGCAGCGTCACCCCGCAGATCAGCGAGCCGGCGTACCCGGTACAGCTTTAGGCCACCACGGCCGAGCCGTGAATCAGGGCACCACGGCCGAGCCGTGAATTAGGCGAGGGCCTTCGCGATCTCGTCGCCTGCGTCGGTGCCGTAGGCGTCGGAAAGCCGCTGCAGCGCCTCCGCCCGGTCCCAGGTCCACTCCTGCGGGCCAGGTGCCTCGAACACGAGGACGGCGACCAGGGACGCCAGTTGAGCCGACCGCTCCAGGCTCAAACCTGCGCTGCGACCGGTGAGGAAGCCGGCACGGAAGGCGTCGCCGATACCGGTGGGGTCGGCTTGGTGCTTCTCCGGGACGACGTCGACGTGTATGAACGTCCCCTCGGAGCTGACGAGGTCGACACCCTTGGGGCCGAGCGTGGTGACGCGCAACCCGATCTGGCTCATGACCTGCGCCTCGCTCCAGCCGGACTTCTGCAGAAGCAGATCCCACTCGTAGTCATTGGTGAACAGGTAGGTGGCCCCGTCGATCAGCTTGCGGATCTCATCTCCCGACAGTCGGGCGAGCTGCTGCGACGGGTCGGCCGCGAATGCGAGGCCGAGCTCGCGGCACTCCTCGGTGTGCAAGAACATCGCCTCGGGGTCGTTGGCCCCGACGATAACCAAATCCGGTGTGCCGACGCGCTTTACCACATCGGCGAGGGAGATGCCGCAGGCCTCCGACATGGCGCCTGGATAGAACGACGCCAGTTGCGCCATGTCCTGGTCGGTGGTGCAGACGAACCGCGCGGTGTACGCACTATCGGAGACGAGCACACTCTCGGTGTCGACGCCGACGGCTTCGAGCCAGCTGCGGTAGTCGTCGAAATCCTTTCCGACGGCCCCGACGAGCGCCACGTCCCCGCCCAGCACGCCGATCGCGAAGGCCATGTTGCCCGCGACCCCGCCCCGGTGGATCACCAGATCGTCGACCAGAAAGCTCAAAGACACCTTCTGCAGGTGGTCGGGCAGAAGCTGTTCGGAGAACTTGCCGGGGAACCGCATGAGATGGTCGGTCGCGATCGATCCGGTTACCGCGATGGTCACGAAGCGTCACCCTTCAATTCATTAACCTGTCTAGATAATTCTACCGAGCGCAACGATCGCGTCGCCAACCGGCCGCTTGCGCTAACCTGCCTACCATGGCTGGTCCGTATCCGCCCCAATACGGCCCTGGACCGGTCGGCGCTCCCGCCCCACATCCGGGGCCGCCGCAGCAGTATCCCGACAATCCCCTTGCGCCGCCAATCTATCCGAGCATGCTGCCGCCGCCGATTCCGTATCCGAAGCGCAGCCGCTGGCGCCCGATCCTCGCGATGCTGGTTGCGCTCGTTGCGGTGGCCGCCGCCGTCGCCGCAACCGTTCTCGTGATGCGCGCCGACGAGAACTCGACGCCTGAGAGGCTGACGACGGAATCGGCGCAAACAGCGATTCAGGATTACCTCAACGCACTGCAACGCGGCGACGTCGAGACGATCGCCCGGCACACGCTGTGCGGGTTGTTCGACGCCGTCAAGGAGAAGAAATCGGACCTCGCCCTGGCCGACCTGAGCAGTGACGCGTTCCGCAGGCAGTTCAGCGCCGCGGACGTGACGTCGGTCGACAAGATGGTGTTCTCGTCGCCCTATCAGGCGCAGGTGCTGTTCACCATGCGGGTGACGCCGGCGGGCAGCCGCACCCAGCCCCCACCGAAGGTGCAGGAACAGGCGGTTGCTCAGCTACTCGCCCAGGACGACCAGGTCCTGGTGTGCTCGTATCTGCTGCGCGCGGGCGCTCAGTACTAGATCAGTTGAACGAGTCCCCGCACGCGCACGAACCCGTCGCGTTGGGGTTGTCGATCGTGAAGCCCTGCTTCTCGATGGTGTCGACGAAGTCGATCGTCGCGCCCTGGATGTAGGGGGCGCTCATCCGGTCAACGGTCAAGTTGACGCCGCCGAACTCGGTGGTCAGATCGCCGTCAAGGGTTCGATCATCGAAGAAGAGGTTGTAGCGCAGGCCGGCGCATCCGCCCGGCTGAACGGCGATCCGCAGCGCAAGGTCGTCACGGCCCTCTTGGTCCAGCAGCGCCTTGGCCTTGCTGGCGGCGGCGTCAGTCAGGACCGCGCCGTGGGTGGCGGTGCTGGTCGCCGACTCGTCCTGAACAGTCATTGCGTCTCCTGTAATGGCTATTGTTGCGGGCCTACTTACAGCCCACTTGCTCAACGGTACCTTGTTGTGCCGCTATTCCCGAGTTCGTCGGCCGTGACCTCCGCCAACCCGGCGAGCTGGTTTGCGGCATCCGCCATCGCCAGCTGGACGGATCCGGCGTGGTCGGCGATGGAGTAGGCGCCGGCGATGCCCGCATCCCGCAGGGCGGCCTCATCCAGGGTGACCTGGCCGGCCAGCACCAGCACGGGTGTGCCGCGCGCCGCGCCCGCCAGTGCGCTGACGACTTTGCCGTGCAGGGACTGGTCGTCGAATCGGCCTTCACCGGTGATCACGAGTTCGGCCGCGGCGACATCGTCCAAGAGGTGGGTGTGCTCGGCGATCACCGTGGCCCCGGATTCGCGGCGGCCGCCGAGTGCCAGCAGCCCGGCGCCGAGGCCGCCGGCGGCGCCTGCGCCCGGCTGGTCGCGCACGGGTCGCCCCGCCGCGGCGTCGAGTACGACGGCCCACTCGGTCAACCGGCGCTCCAGCGCCTGCACGGCGTCCGGGTCCGCGCCCTTCTGCGGGCCGAACACCCGCGCGGCGCCCATCGGCCCGAGCAGCGGGTGCTCGACGTCTGTGGCGGCAATCAACTCGACGTCGGCCAGTAGCTCGCGCGCAGCGCCGACGCTGTTCTGGGTCGTGCTCCTCGCGTGCGCGGTGTTCGTTGTGCTCCTCGCGTGCGGGGCGAGAGCCTCGATCATCCCCCGACCGCCGTCGGTGCAGGAGCTGCCGCCCAGCCCGACGACGATGCGGCCTGCCCCGGCGGCCACCGCGGCCGCCATCAGCTGTCCCACGCCTCTGCTATGCGCCGCCAGCGCCGTCTCGACGGTCGGCGGACCGCCGAGCAGGGATAGGCCACACGCCCGCGCGCACTCGATGTAGGCCGTGCGCGGCTCGTCGCCGTCGAACACCCAGTCGGCGTCCACCTCGGCGGTGAGCGGGCCACTCACCCGCAGGCTGCGACGCTCGCCGACACGTCCCGCCAGCACGTCGACGAATCCCGGTCCGCCGTCGGACTGCGGGGCAAGCGTCAGCTCGTCGTGCGGACGGGCCCGGCGCCAGCCGTCGGCGATGGCCTGCGCGGCCTGCACCGCGGTGAGGCTGTCGCCGTAGCAGTCGGGAGCGATGAGCACGCGGAGGCCGTCCGAGCCGGTCATGCCAGCAGATTATGCTGGCGGGCGTGAAGCTGCTGGGCCGCAAGAAGGACAACCCGCCTCCCCAAGACGCCGGAGCCACTGAGTCCGTCGAGGCGACCGCGGACAGCGAAGCCGACGCCAAGGCGTCGAGTGCCACCGCCCCGAAGGGCAGGCCTACGCCGAAGCGGGACTCGTCTCGCCGACGCGGCCCCATCGCACCCGCCCCGATGACCACCGCGGAAGCCAGACGCAGGCGCAAGGAATTGCGGGGCCCGAAGCTGTCACGCGAGGAACGGCGCGAGGACAAGGTGGCACGGCGCGCGGCGCAGTCCGATCGCCGCGAACACATGATGGCAGGCGACGACGACTACCTGCTGCCCCGCGACAAGGGCCCGGTGCGCCGGTTCGCCCGTGACATCGTGGATTCGCGCCGCGTCAGCGTCCTCGGCCTCTTCATGCCCGCGGCGCTGGGGTTGATCTTCATCATGCTGGCGGTTCCGCAGGTGCAGTACTACATCTCACCGGCGATGCTGGTCCTGATGGCCATCATGATCGTCGACGGGCTATTGCTGGGCCGCAAGGTGAATCGGCTCGCCGACCAGAAGTACCCCGATCACACCGAAAGCGGTTGGAAGCTCGGGTTCTACGCAGCCAGCCGCGCCTCGCAACTGCGTCGGATGCGTGCGCCACGGCCGCAGGTCAACCGCGGCGACAAAATCGCCTGAGTCGGGTGCGCATTCTGGTGCTCGGCGGTATCCGGTCGGGCAAATCCGAGTTCGCCGAGTCCGTCATCGCCGATTGCGCGGGCGCCGAGGCCTCGGTCCGGTATATCGCCACCGGGCCCGTCGCCGCCGACGACGACTGGGCGGCGCGCGTGTCCGCTCACCGTGAGCGCCGCCCCCGACACTGGTCGACCGTCGAAAGTACCGATTTGGCAAAGCAATTACAGACAGACGATTCCTCGCCCACGCTCGTCGACGACGTCGCCGGCTGGTTGACCGCGGCGATGGACCGCGCGCAGTCGTGGACCGTCGGGTCGGTGCGCGTCGACACCGACGACCTCATCGGCGCCGTCGAAGCCCACGGCGCGGACCTGGTTCTCGTCAGCCCCGAGGTGGGCCTGACGGTCGTGCCGGAAACCGTTGCCGGACGGCGGTTCGCCGACGAACTCGGCGTGCTCAACCAACGGCTCGCGGCGCTGTGCGACCGGGTGGTGCTGGTCGTAGCCGGACAGCCGGTCATGCTGAAGGGGCCGTCATGATGGATGTCCCGCCGATCACGGCACCCGACGAAGGCATCGCGGCGCAGGCACGGGCCCGGCAGAACACGCTGACCAAACCGCCTGGCTCGCTGGGACGGCTCGAGGAGTTGTCGGTCTGGGTGGCGGCGTGCCAGGGCGTGTGCCCACCCAATCAGTTCGAGCGCGCGCGGGTGGTGGTGTTCGCAGGTGACCACGGCGTCACCGCGGCAGGGGTTTCTGCGTTCCCCGCAGAAGTCACCGCGCAGATGGTCGCGAACTTCGAAGCCGGTGGCGCCGCGATCAACGTGCTCGCCGAGGCCGCAGGCGCGACGGTGCGCGTGGCCGATATCGCGGTGGACACCGACGAACCACATACGGCGTCGATCGGCGCACACAAGGTCCGCAGGGGCAGCGGCAACATCGCCGTCGAGGACGCACTGTCGGCCGACGAGGCGCAGGCCGCGGTCGACGCAGGCCGCCGGATCGCCGACGAGGAAGTCGATGCGGGCGCCGACCTGCTGATCGCAGGCGACATGGGAATCGGTAACACGACTGCCGCAACGACTTTGATCGCCGCGCTGACCGGTGCGGAACCGGTCGTCGTTGTCGGCCGCGGCACCGGGATCGACGACGCGGGTTGGTCGCGCAAGGTCGCGGCGGTCCGCGACGCGCTGTACCGGGCCCGCGGCCTCGCGGCCGACCCGCTCGGGCTGCTGCGGGTGTGCGGCGGCGCGGACCTGGCGGCGATGGCCGGGTTCTGCGCGCAGGCGGCGGCACGCCGGACTCCGCTGTTGCTCGACGGGGTGGTGGTGACGGCTGCCGCGATGGTCGCCGACGTGCTGGCGCCGGGCGCCCGTGAGTGGTGGCGGGCGGGCCATCGGTCGACCGAGCCGGCGCACTCACTGGCGCTGGAGAGGCTGGAACTCGAACCGATCGTCGATCTGTCGATGCGACTCGGCGAGGGCACCGGAGCGGCGGTCGCTTTGCCGGTGCTGCGCGCTGCGATCGCCACACTGAGGTCGATGGCTACCTTCGACGAGGCCAGCGTCTCGTCGTGATCCGTTCGGTCGCAGGCGCGTTCGCGTTCGGCACGGTACTGCCATTGCGTGCGGGTTGCGGCGTCAGCCGCGGGGTGTTGACGGCGCTGCCGGTGGTCGGTGTGGCTCTGGGGGCGCTGGCCGCCGCGGTGTTGTGGGCGGCATCGCAGGCGTTCGGGGCGGGTAACCCGCTGGCCGGCGTGCTGGCGGTGGCGGCGCTGCTGATCGCGACAAGGGGCCTGCACATCGACGGACTGGCCGACACCGTCGACGGCCTCGGCTGTTACGGCCCCCCGCAGCGGGCCCTGCAGGTGATGCGGGACGGCTCTGCGGGCCCGTTCGGGGTGGCCGCTGTCGTGATCGTCATCGTGGTGCAGGGGCTGGCCTTCGCCGAACTGAGCGCCGTCGCGGTGATCGCCGCGGTGACGGCGGGCCGGGTCGCCGCCGTCGCGGCATGCCGCCGCTCGGTGACCGCGGCCGAGGGCAGCACCCTGGGCGCGATGGTGGCGGGCAGCCAGCCGGTCTGGGTGGTCGGCGCCTGGGTGGTCGTCGTCGCGGCGGCAGCAGCGCCTGCCTGCCCGCGGCCATGGCAGGGACCGGTGGCCGTGCTTGTGGCGCTGGCATGTAGCGCCGTGCTGGTGGCGCACTGTGTCCGCCGGTTCGGCGGGATCACGGGTGATGTGCTCGGCGCTGCGATCGAGGTGACGACGACGATCGCCGCGGTCGGCCTGGCCATCCGCTAACCGACGGAGCAAGCGCTATCGCTTGGGGCGCATGCCCTCCACCATCCGCTCGACCTCCCGCCACTGCTCCTCGAGTCCCGCTAGTCCGGACGACGAACGTTCCCGCAGCCTATTTCTGGCAGCCTCCGCCTGCCGGCCCCCGCGTTCCTCGAACTGCACGCGACTGGCCTCGGCCCGGTCACGCAGCAGTCGCCGGGCCTTGTCCAGGCTTCTGGCCAATCCCGCGCCCGCTCGGTCCAAGTCGTCACCCAATCCGTCCGCCCACTCACGCAGCTCCTCGGGAACGACCTCCGCCCACCGGACCGGCGGGGCAGGGTGCAGGCCAACCGCTTTCGCGCCGAACAGCTCGGGATGCAGATACTTGCCGCGCTCTTGCCTGGGCTTCTTCTGTTCGGCTTGTATGCGGTTGGCCTGGGCCCACGCATCCTGCCGGACCCCCGTCACCTGCCAGCTGACCTTCACGCGGCCTCTGTCGGTGCGGATGGTGAAAGCGCCCTCGCTGACCTCCTCGGCGATAACGGCCTGGGCGAAGTCGCCGATCACGGTCAACTGGTAGCGAAAGTCAGAGTTAATTGTCTCGAAGTACGCTGGAAGCCGGACTCGCGCGGTGCCGTCCCTGTTGGTGGTGACGGTGCCGCTGTAGACATTGAGCATGTCCGGCGATTCGACGAATGAGTGCGAAAGGTATTGGTTCTCCGGGTCATTGGGGTGGTCGATGGTGAATCCACCACCGGCCTTGCTCAAGCTCCCGGTGACTCTCACCGGGCCGACGAACAACCCCGCGAAGCCGTTGGAACTCTGCCCGCGAACTGCTGCCGCATCGGGATTCTGGCGCTTGTTGGCGAACGTCAGACCTTCGACGCCATTGCCGAGCACGCTGATCCCGGACACCCCGGCGCCGGGTGTCGTCGAAAACTGCACTCCTGATACACCACTTGCGCCACCGGTGGTCAGGCCGGCGGTGCCGTTGTTATCAATGCTCACCCCACGCACTCCGACGTTGGCATTGCTGCTGCCGTAGACCCCTGCCTCGGCGCCATTGCCAAGTGTTTCGCCGAACACGCCAGGCCCCGCTCCGGCTCCTTGGCTCTGGCCATGAACCCCGGTGCCCCAGTAGGTGAACCCCAACACTCCGCCGCTGGGCTTACCGCCGCCGCCGTACGCGTAGGCCGCGTAGGTGTCACCGTAGGTGTGGCCGCCGATGGCGTAATGCTCGTTGCTGCTGCCATATACGCCGACGGTGTGGTCGCTGTGCCCGTAGACGCCGGGACTGAAGCCGCCGTCCGAACCGTCGCTGTAGTTTTCGCCTACGACTCCGGCTTGACCGTTGCCCGTGGTGCCGCGCACGCCGGCACCACGGATGCTGCTGCCGACCACGCCGTCTGCATCACCCACGAAACCGGTGACCCCGTTGCCACCGGTGGTGCTCGAGCCGAACACGCCGTGTGAACTGTCGTCCGGGGCGAAAGTCACCCCGAGCAACCCGTATGACGCCACACTGCGCGCCAGAACCCCTGTCCCATCCTGGCTTTCACCGACGACACCGTTATCGGTGAGACTGCGGCCGACAACGCCCGGGCCCGCAGCGCCGTGTCCCTCCACCCCGGCGGGCGGATCGATGGGAATGGAGGCGCCTGATGGCAACGCCCCGCTGCTGCCGAAAACCCCGCCACCGGTGTCGGAATCACCCCACACTCCGACGGGAACCGGATTTCCGTCGACATCCTCGGGTTGTTGTCCGCTGGCCGCCGGGTCGAATCCGATTACTTGCGCCATGATCCCTCTCCCCACGCTCGAAAATGCTGGCGCTTCAAGATTGCGCCCGTTCGAACGCGTTGCGGAGAGAACGACAAAGAAAGCGGCAACTACGCCAGCCGCGCCATCCAGCCGTGGGTGTCGGCGAAGGTGCCGCGCTGAATGCCGGTCAGCGTGTCGCGAAGGGCCATGGTGATTTCGCCGGGCTCGCCGTCGGCGATGGTGAACTCGCCGTCGGTGTGTTTCACATGCGACACCGGGGTGATCACAGCGGCGGTGCCGCACGCGAACACCTCCGTGATCTCTCCTGCGGCCGCCTTCTTCTGCCACTCGTCGACGTCGATCTTGCGCTCCTCGACGGCGAAGCCGGCATCGGTGGCCAACTGCAGCAACGAATCTCGCGTGATACCTGGAAGCAGCGAACCGCTCAGCTCCGGCGTGACGAGGCGGGCCGAGCCCCCGCTGCCGAACACGAAGAACAGGTTCATGCCGCCCATCTCCTCGACGTAGCGGCGTTCGATGGCATCCAGCCACACCACTTGGTCGCACCCGTTGTCGGCGGCTTGGGCCTGCGCCAGCAGCGAGGCCGCGTAGTTGCCGCCGAACTTCGCCGCCCCTGTGCCGCCCGGCGAGGCGCGCACATACTCGTGCGACAACCACACGCTGACGGGTTTGATGCCGCGAGGGAAGTACGCCCCCGCCGGTGAGGCGATCACCATGTAGCGGTATTCGGAGGCGGGGCGCACCCCGAGTCCTGGTTCGGAGGCGAAGATGTAGGGCCGCAGATACAGCGACTCCTCGCCGCCAGCGGGTGGCACCCACTGCTCGTCGACCGCGATGAGCTGTCGCAGCGATTCGATGAACACCTCATCCGGCAGCTCGGGGATGGCCAGCCTGCGGGCCGACGAGCGCAGCCGTGCGGCGTTGGCATCGGCCCGGAACGACACGACGGAGCCGTCGGCCCATCGGTAGGCCTTCAGCCCCTCGAACACCTCCTGCGCGTAGTGCAGGACGATGGCCGACGGGTCGAGCTCGATGGGGCCGTACGGGATGACTCGCGCGTTGTGCCAACCCTTGCCCTCGACGTAATCGATGGACACCATGTGGTCGGTGTGAAACCGCCCGAACCCCGGATTCGACAAGATCTCGGCGCGTACCTCGTCGCTCGCCGGATTCGCATTGCGATCGACGGTGAACTCGAGGTGGTCAGTCATGGGGCGATTGTATAACTGCGCGCTACCGGGTTTTTGCGTCGACGAACGGCGGTTTGACGACCTCGCATTCGACAGCCCTGCCGCGCACGTCGACCGCGACGCGCTGGCCGTCGGTGATCTCGTTATCGGTATCGAGCAATGCGAGTGCGATGCCCACTTTCAAAGTGGGAGAGAAGGTTCCCGATGTCGTCACACCGATTGGGGTGGTGCCGTCGAGCACCGTCAGCTCCGGCCGCAGCACTCCCCTGCCCACGGCGCGAAGTCCGCGCAGCAATCGCGCCGGGCCCGCCTCCTTTTCGGCCAGCAGCGCTTCGCGGCCCCAGAATGCTTTCTTCTTCCAGCCGATCGCCCAGCCGCACCGGGCCTGAAGAGGCGAAATGTCGGTGTTCAGCTCGTGTCCGTGCAGCGGATAGCCCATTTCGGTGCGCAGAGTGTCGCGGGCGCCCAGCCCGGCCAGCTGACCGCCTGCCGCGGTGACCTCCTGCACGAGCGCATCGAACACCCGTGTGGCGTCGTCCCAGGCAGGCAGCAGTTCGTAGCCGTGTTCGCCGGTGTAGCCGGTGCGGCACACCCGCACCTCGACGCCGTTGAAGTCGGCGTCGGCGTAGCCCATGTAGTCCATATCGGTCGGCAACCCCAGCGAGCCGACCACCTCGCTTGATTTCGGGCCCTGTACGGCCAGCACAGCCCGCGACCGGTGGTCGTCGGTGATCGTCAGCCCGTCGGGCGCGTTCTCTTCAAGCGCGGCGACTACGGCGGCGGTGTTGGCGGCGTTGGGAACGAGGAAGATCTCTTCATCGGACACGTAGTAGGCGATGAGATCGTCGATGACGCCGCCGGATTGGTTGCAGCACAACGTGTATTGCGCCTTGCCGGGACCGATGCGGGCCAGGTCGTTGGTGAGCGCGGAGTTGACGTATTCGGCCGCGCCGGAACCTCGGACCGATGCCTTGCCGAGGTGGCTGACATCGAAGAGGCCGACGGCGCTACGCGTCGCGGTGTGCTCGCCGACGGTGCCCGCGTAGCTCACCGGCATCAGCCAACCGGAGAATTCGGCGAAGCTGGCGCCGAGCTCACGGTGCCGGTCTTCGAGGGGGCCATGCTGGATTTCGCTCACTTCATCGTCCTCACGGGATTCAACCCTAATCGGGCAACAGCTACTGGCAGACTCCGGTGGGTGGTCGATTTCGAGGCACTGGAGGCCGCAGGAATCGCCAATGCGCGCGAGCGTGCGCCGCTGATCGAATACCTGGACGGTCTCGGCTTCACCGCCAAGGAAATGGTGCAGGCCGAGCGCCGCGGCCGGCTGTTCGGGCTCGCCGGCGACGCTTTGCAGCGGTCCGGCCGGCCGATCTACAGCTTGCGGACGGCCGCCGATTTACTGGGCGCGCCTCCGGACGACATCGCATCGGCGTGGGCGGTGCTCGGCCTCACCGTCGCGAGCCCCGACGAGGTCGCCTTGAGCCAAGCCGATGTCGATGGCCTGGCGACCTGGGTGGCGATGAAGAACGTAATGACCGATGATGGCGCGTTCGGCTTTCTACGTGTCCTCGGCGCGGCGATGGCGCGCCTGGCGGAAGCCGAGTCGGCCGTTGTCCGCGCCCGCGCGCCGGATCTGGTAATGACACACAGTCACGACGAACTCGTCACCGCGCAGGCGTACCGACAGGTGGCGGGGTTCGTTCCCCGCATCGGAGCACTCATCGATGCTGTTCACCGCCACCACTTGATCAGCGCCAGGACTCACTTCGAGGGCGTCATCCGCGACACGTCCGAGACTGTTGTATGCGGTATCGGTTTCGCGGATCTGTCGGGCTTCACCGCCTTGACACAGCAGCTCACACCCGCGGAGTTGTCGAACTTGCTCAACGAATTCAGCGCCACCGTTAGCGATGTGGTCCACGCCGACGGCGGTCGAGTGGTGAAGTTCATCGGCGACGAGGTGATGTGGGTGAGTTCCACACCCGAACGATTGGCCAAGGCCGCGGCGGATCTAGTCGATCACCCGAAGGCGCGCGAGGCGCAGATGCAGGTCCGCGCCGGTCTTGACTACGGCACGGTCCTCGCCGTCGGGGGCGACTACTTCGGCAACTCGGTCAACCTGGCCGCCCGGCTCGTCGCGGCTGCCGAGCCAGGGCAGATCCTTGCCACGTCGGCCCTCCGTGACGAGCTGCCCAACTGGCCCGCCATTCCTCAGGAACCGTTGACGCTCAAAGGCTTCGATACCCCTGTCGCGGCCTTCGATCTGCACGTGCCGGGCTGACCGATAGGCTCAATACCCGTGAGCCCCGCAAATGCCGGTTACCTGGCCCCAGCCGTCACCCTCAGCTCGTCGCTGCCCAAACGCAAGGCCGGCAAGACGGTGCTGATCGTGCCGGTGGTCAGCGGCGGAGACGACGACGCGAAAGCGACCGTCGTCGCCAACCCGTTCCTCGACGCCGAGGCCGTCGGCGAGATCGAGGCCGCGCTCGAGTCACTCGGCGCCAAAGGCGGCAGCGACCAGGTCACGCGGGTGGTCGCGCCGTCGCTGCCGGTGGCTAGCGTGCTCGCGGTCGGCCTCGGCAAGGCCCGCGACGCCTGGCCGTCAGACCTGATCCGGCGCGCGGCGGGCGTGGCGGCCCGGTCACTGAACGGCACCGAGGCCGTGATCACCACGCTGTCGGATATCGACCTGGAGGCGGCCGTCGAGGGCCTGATCCTCGGCGCCTACCGGTTCAGCGACTTCCGCAGCGACAAAACCGCGCCGAAGGACAAGGGCCTGCGCGACATCACCGCGCTGACGGCCGACACGAAGGCGAAAACCAAGGCCGCGGCCGACCGAGCCACCGCCGTCGCCACCGCGGTCGCCACCGCGCGCGACCTGGTCAACACACCACCGTCGCACCTATACCCCGACGAATTCGCCAAGCGCGCACAGGCTTTGGGCGAAGCCGCCGGTCTCGAGGTCGAGGTACTCGACGACAAGGCACTCGCCAAGGCGGGTTACGGCGGCATCATCGGCGTCGGCAAGGGTTCCTCGCGGCCGCCGCGCCTGGTCCGGCTGGCACACCGAGGCGCGAAACGAAAAGGCAAGAAGGTCGCGCTGGTGGGCAAGGGCATCACGTTCGACACCGGAGGCATCTCGATCAAGCCCGCCGCCAACATGCACCATATGACGTCCGACATGGGTGGTGCCGCGGCCGTGATAGCGACGGTGGTACTCGCAGCCAAGCAGAACCTGCCCATCGACGTGATCGCCACCGTCCCGATGGCCGAGAACATGCCGTCGGCCACCGCGCAGCGGCCCGGCGACGTGCTTACCCAGTACGGCGGGACCACGGTGGAGGTGCTCAACACCGACGCCGAGGGACGACTGATCCTCGCCGATGCGATCGTGCGCGCGTGCAAGGACGATCCCGACTACCTCATCGAGACGTCGACGCTGACCGGTGCGCAGACCGTCGCGCTGGGTGCACGCACGCCGGGAGTGATGGGCTCCGACGAGTTCCGCGACCGCGTCGCGAAGCTGTCGCAGGAGGTCGGCGAGAACGGATGGCCGATGCCGCTTCCCGAAGAGCTCAAGGACGATTTGAAGTCGACGGTGGCGGACCTGGCGAACGTGAGCGGCTCGCGCTACGCGGGCATGCTGGTCGCAGGCACCTATCTCCGCGAGTTCGTCGCCGACGGGGTCGCCTGGGCGCACATCGACGTCGCAGCCCCGGCCTACAACACGGGCAGCCCTTGGGGTTACACCGGCAAGGGCGGAACCGGAGTGCCGACCCGCACGATGTTCGCGGTACTCGAAGACATCGCGGAAAACGGTTGAGCTAGACGATCTTCAACCGGGCCGTGTTGCGAAGCGCCTGCGGCGCGATTCGGGATGTGCCGTACAGCAGGTAGGCCTCTGGCGCGACGGGTCGCAGCGGCTTCTTCTTCTTCACCGAGGTCAGGATGGCCTTGGCGACCTTCTCAGGACCGTACCTGCGCTGCCGGAACATCTTCTCGAACTGCGCCCGCCGGCCCTCCACGTCCCCATCGGCGCGGCCGACTGTGTCGAACCTCGTCGATTGAATGATGTTGGTGGCGATCACGCCGGGGAAGATAGTGGTTAGCCCGACGTCTGCGGCGTCGAGCTCCGCGCGCAGACAATCGGAGAACATGTAGACCGCGGCCTTTGAGGTGCAGTAGGCGTTCAACGTTTTCAACGGCGCGAAGGCCGCCATCGACGAGACGTTGACGATGTGGCCGCCCGCGCCGCGCTCGACGAGTCGCTTGCCAAAAGACCTGCAGCCGTTGACGACACCGCCGAGATTGATGTCCAGCACGCGGTCCCACTGCTCTTGTGGCGTCGTCAGGAAATTTCCTGCCTGCCCGATGCCCGCGTTGTTCACCACGATGTCGGGTACACCATGGGCGGCGCACACCTCGTCGGCGAAACGCTCGACCGCCTCGGCGTCGGACACATCGAGCACGTACGGGTGCGCGAGGCCGCCGCGCTCGACGATTTGGGCGGCGGTGTCCTTCACGGTCGCCTCGTCGATGTCGCTGACGATCACCTCTGCGCCTTCGCGGGCGAAGGCCAGCGCGGTCTCCCGGCCGATGCCGCCGCCGGCGCCGGTTACCGACACCAGGGTGTCGCCGAACGCATCGCGCTGGCGGCCGACCCGGGCGCGCAACAACGACCGGCTGGCCGGCTTGCCCTCGAGGAAGTCGGCCAGTTCAGCGACGGCCGCGGCCAGGACCTGCGGATGTGACATCGGCGACCAGTGACCGGCCTTGATGTCACGGCGCCACAGCCGGGCCACCCAACGCGACAGGTCGTCGAAGCCGTGCGGGCGGACGACCGGGTCCTTGGTGCCGACGATCAACTGCACGGGAACGCTGACGTAGCGGTCGGCCGGAAACCGCCTAGGAGGCGAAATCGCCAGTGAGCGATAGATCTTCAGCGAGTTGACCAGGTCGGCGGCAGCAGTGTCGCTGCGATAGCGCTGCCCGGCGGGCAGGTGGTCGGTGAGCACCTTGTCACCTCGCGCCCGCATCAGGCCCTTGAACACCGCAGGCGCCGCCACCGGCACGGCGAACGGATACCAGTACGTGAGCCGGAGAAGCCGGTCGATGGCCCGCGCGAACTGGACGGGCCGGTACGGCCGCTTGAGGCTGTCGAAGATGTAGCCGCCGTAATGGCCGATGCCGGGCCCGGAAGCCGAGGTGAAGGAGGCGACGCGGTCGCTGGAACCCGGTCGGCTGAGGTACTCCCAGGCGGCCACCGATCCCCAGTCGTGGCCGAGCAGATGAACCGGCTCACCGGGGCTGACAGCGGCGATCACCGCGGCGAGGTCGTCGGCGAGCTTCGAGACGGTGTACGCCGAAACCGGCTTGGGCACAGACGATTTACCGACACCCCGGTTGTCGTAGCGGATGATCCGGAAGCGCTCGGCCAGGCGCGGAACAACGCCGTCCCAGAGCACGTGCGAGTCGGGCCAGCCGTGGGCCATCACCAGTGTCGGGCCGTCGGGGTTGCCCTGCTCGTAGGCCGCGATGCGAACACCGTCCGCGGCGTCGATGAACCGCTCGGCGATAGTGTCCCCCACGATCCGTACCTTAACGGTCTTCCAATTCCCGCCGGGCGGCGCGTTCGCGTTCGATGCGGCGGCGGGCGTCGTGGTCTCGCATGCGCTGCGGATAACCGACCTTCTGCACGTCGTAGACCGGAATCTGCAGGCGTTCGCTCAGCCGTCGTGCGCCTGCGTCGCCGCCCGCACGCCGCCGCGTCCATTCACCGTCACTCGCCACCAGCACCACGGTGACGTCGGTGACGGTGGTCTGCGGCTCGATGAACGCCTCGACACCGTTGTGTTCGGCGACCCATTGCCGCATGTATGCCAGATCGGCCGCGAGGTCAGCGCCGCCGCTCCTGCGCGCCGAGCGGCCGCTCCGAAACCTGTCCAACAGTCCCAACTGGACCGTACTCCTTCCGGAGCTCCCACGCTCCACCTCTATCGATAGTGCCAGAGCAGCAGCAGTGCAGGTCTGAGGCGAGCGACCGGGCCCGACATGACAGGATGGCAACCGGGATTCGATCCGTGACGAGCAACCGTTCGAGGGAGTCAACAGACATGGCAACTTCCGTCCAGATGCCGGCACTCGGCGAGAGCGTCACCGAGGGGACTGTCACCCGGTGGCTCAAGCAAGAGGGTGACACGGTAGACGTGGACGAGCCACTGCTCGAGGTCTCCACGGACAAGGTTGACACCGAGATCCCGTCCCCCGCCGCGGGCGTGCTGAAGAAGATCGTCGCCCAGGAGGACGACACCGTCGAGGTCGGCGGTGAGCTGGCGGTGATCGGTGACGCGGACGAGGACGCCGGAGGCGGCGAGGAACCCAAGTCCGAGGAACCCAAGTCCGAGGAGCCCGCCGAAGAGCCGGCGGAGGAGGAGAAGCCGGCCGAGGAGCCCGCCGCGCAGTCCGAGCCGGCCGCCGAGGAACAGGAAGAGCCGGAGGGTGAACCCGAGCCCGAGAGGCCGGCGGCTTCATCGGGCGGCGGCGAGGCAACGCCGGTGCTGATGCCCGAGCTGGGCGAGTCGGTCACCGAGGGCACCGTCACGCGCTGGCTGAAGAAGGTCGGCGACAGCGTCGAGGTGGACGAACCGTTGGTTGAGGTGTCGACCGACAAGGTCGACACCGAGATCCCGTCACCAGTGGCGGGCACGCTGGTGAGCATCACGGCCGAGGAGGACGACACCGTCGCCGTCGGCGGCGAACTGGCCAAGATCGGCGATGCGGAGGCCGCGCCCGCCGAGAAGCCCGCGCCCGAACCCGAACCCAAGGAAGAGCCGAAAGAGGAAGCCAAGAAAGAGCCCGAACCGGAGCCGAAACCCGAGCCCAAGGAAGAGGCCAAGCCCGAACCCAAGCCCGAACCACAGGCCGCGGAGGAGCCGTCGGGTGATGGTGCACCGTATGTGACACCGCTGGTCCGAAAGCTGGCCGGCGACAACGGCATCGATCTTGCTTCCGTGAAGGGCACCGGGGTCGGCGGCCGCATCCGCAAGCAGGATGTGCTGGCCGCTGCAGAAGCCAAGAAGGCGCCCGCACAGGAGGCGCCCGCCGCCAAGGAGGCGCCCGCCGCCGCGGCGAAGGCCGAAACCGCTTCAGCGTTGGCGCATCTGCGCGGCACCACGCAGAAGGCCAATCGCATCCGCCAGATCACCGCGAAGAAGACGCGTGAATCTCTGCAGCAGACAGCGCAATTGACGCAGACCCACGAGGTCGACATGACCAAGATCGTGGCGCTGCGGGCCAGAGCCAAGGCCACCTTCGCCGGGCGAGAAGGCGTGAACCTGACGTTCCTGCCGTTCTTCGCCGTCGCCGTCGTCGACGCGCTCAAGGCGCACCCGAACGTCAACGCCAGCTACAACGAGGAGACCAAGGAGATCACCTACTACGACGCCGAGCATCTCGGCTTCGCGGTGGACACCGAACAAGGCCTGCTGTCGCCGGTGATTCACAACGCGGGCGACCTGTCGCTGGCCGGACTGGCGCGCGCCATCTCCGACATCGCGGCGCGGGCCCGTTCGGGGGACCTGAAACCGGACGAATTGTCCGGCGGCACCTTCACGATCACCAACATCGGCAGCCAAGGTGCGCTGTTCGACACCCCGATCCTGGTGCCGCCGCAGGCGGCGATGCTGGGCACGGGTGCGATCGTCAAGCGTCCCCGCGTCGTCGTCGACAGCACCGGCAACGAGTCGATCGGCGTGCGCTCGATCTGCTACCTGCCCTTGACGTACGACCACAGGCTGATCGACGGCGCGGACGCAGGTCGCTTCCTGACCACGATCAAGCGTCGGCTCGAAGAGGGTGCGTTCGAGGCGGACCTGGGGCTGTAGACACCAGTGGCCACCGTTGCGATTGCGGGGTCCTCCGGGCTGATCGGCGCGGCGCTGGTCTACGCGCTGCGGGCGACCGACCACCGGGTACTGCGCATTGTTCGCCGGGTGCCGGCGAATTCCGATGAGCTGTTCTGGAATCCGGACGCCGGCGAGTTCGACGCGAACGCGCTGCGCGGAGTGGACGCCGCGGTCAACATGTGCGGCGTCAACGTCGGCTCCAAGCGGTGGTCGGGCGCGTTCAAACAGAGCCTGCGCGACAGTCGAATCGACCCCACCGAGGTGCTGTCCGAAGCGGTGGCCGAGGCGGGCGTCGGGACGCTCATCAACGCCAGTGCCGTCGGCTACTACGGCGATACCGGAAACCGGATCGCCGACGAGACCGCGCCGCCCGGCCGCGGGTTCCTTGCCCAGTTGTGCACGGACTGGGAGGCCGCGACGGCCGCGGCGCAGCATGCGGGCGCCCGCGTCGTGCTGACGCGGACCGGGCTGGTGCTGTCGCCGCGCGGCGGGATGCTGAGCCGGCTGCGGCCGCTGTTCGCGCTTGGGCTGGGCGCCCGCCTCGGCCGCGGCCGCCAGTACATGCCCTGGATCAGCCTCGAAGACCAGGTCCGCGCGCTGCTGTTCGCGATCTTTCACGACGAGCTGTCCGGTCCCGTGAACTTCACCGGACCGGCCCCGGTGACGAACGCCGAGTTCACGACGGCCATGGGTCGCGCGGTGAACCGGCCGACGCCACTGATGGTTCCCGGGTTCGCGCTGCGGACACTGCTGGGCGAGTTCGCCGGGGAAGGCCTGCTCGGCGGACAGCGGGCCATCCCCGCAGCGCTGGAACGCGCGGGCTATCAGTTCCGCCACAACACCGTTGGCGAGGCGCTGGCGTACGCCACGAGTACCGTCGAATCGTGAGTGCCATCCGGTCGTCCAACACACCGATCGACGTCCGGCGGCTGGGCACGATGGGCTACGAAGACGCCTGGGCGGTGCAGCGGGAGCTGGCGAACTCACGCATCGACGGCGGCCCCGACACGCTGCTACTGCTCGAGCATCCCTCGGTCTATACGGCGGGCCGCCGCACGCTGCCCGAGGAGCGTCCGGTCGACGGCACAGCCGTCATCGACACCGACCGCGGAGGCAAGATCACCTGGCACGGACCCGGCCAGCTGGTCGGCTATCCGATCATCGGGCTGGCCGAACCGCTCGACGTGGTGAACTTCGTTCGGCGCCTTGAAGAGTCGCTGATCCGCGTGTGCCGCGAACTCGGGCTCGAGACCGGGCGGGTGCAGGGCCGCTCGGGTGTCTGGGTGCCCGCGGACGCGCAGGGTCCTGCGCGCAAGGTCGGCGCGATCGGGGTGAGGGTGTCGCGGGCGACGACACTGCACGGGTTCGCGCTGAACTGCGACTGCGACCTGGGCGCGTTCTCCTCGATCGTGCCGTGCGGCATCGCCGATGCGGGAGTCACTTCGCTGACGGCCGAACTCGGCCGTCACGTGGGCGTCGACGACGTCATCGACCGTGTCTCGGCCGCCGTGTGCGACGCGCTCGACGGCCGGCTCCGAGTAGCGTTGACGTCGTGACCGCCGCTTCTGGATCCAATGTCGCCGGCCATGCGACTCCGGATGGCCGCAAGCTGTTGCGCCTGGAAGTCCGCAATGCGCAAACTCCGATCGAGCGCAAACCGTCGTGGATCAAGACCCGAATGCGGACAGGCCCGGAGTACACGCAGCTGAAGAACCTGGTGCGCCGCGAGGGGCTGCACACCGTCTGCGAGGAAGCCGGTTGCCCCAACATCTACGAGTGCTGGGAGGACCGGGAGGCGACGTTCCTGATCGGCGGCGAGCAGTGCACGCGCCGGTGCGACTTCTGCCAGATCGACACCGGAAAGCCCGCCGACCTGGACCGCGACGAGCCGCGCAGGGTCGCCGAGAGCGTCGCAGCCATGGGGCTGCGGTATGCCACGGTCACAGGTGTGGCGCGCGACGATCTCCCCGACGGTGGCGCATGGCTGTACGCCGAGACGGTGCGCTACATCAAGAAGCTCAACCCCGACACCGGTGTGGAGCTGCTGATCCCCGACTTCAACGGCGCCCCGGCATTGCTCGAGCAGGTCTTCGAGTCACGCCCAGAAGTGTTGGCACACAACGTCGAAACGGTGCCGCGGATCTTCAAGCGGATTCGTCCCGCGTTCCGTTATGACCGCAGCCTTGCGGTGCTGACGGCGGCGCGCGATTACGGGCTGGTGACCAAGAGCAATCTCATTCTCGGCATGGGCGAGACGCCCGACGAGGTGCGCACGGCGCTGAAGGATCTGCTCGACGCTGGCTGCGACGTCGTCACGATCACGCAGTACCTGCGGCCGTCGGTACGTCACCACCCCGTCGAGCGCTGGGTCCATCCCGACGAGTTCGTCGAACACGCGACCTTCGCCGAGGAGCTCGGCTTCGCCGGCGTGCTTGCCGGACCGCTGGTGCGATCCTCGTACCGGGCCGGCCGACTCTATGCGCAGGCAGCGGAGTCGAGGGTCGCGCGTCCACCCGTATCCTGATCTGATGGCGAAGACCCGCGACAAAGCCGAACTCAAGGCCGCCAAGGCCGAGGCGAAAGCCACCCGGAAAGAGGCCTCCAAGCAGCGCCGAAGTCAGCTGTGGCAGGCGTTCCAGATCCAGCGCAAGGAGGACAAGCGCCTGCTGCCGTACATGATCGGCGCATTCGTGCTGATCGTGGTGGCCTCGGTGGTGGCAGGCGTGTTCGCGGGCGGGTTCACGATGTTCACGCTTATCCCGCTCGGCGTGGTGCTGGGCGCGCTGGTCGCGTTCATCATCTTCGCCCGCAGGGCGCAGAAGTCGGTCTATCGCAAGGCGGAGGGTCAGGCCGGTGCGGCGGCGTGGGCGCTGGAGAACTTACGCGGCAAGTGGCGGGTGACCGCGGGCGTCGCGGCCACCGGCCATCTCGACGCGGTGCACCGGGTCATCGGCAGGCCGGGCGTGATCTTCGTCGGCGAAGGTTCGGCGGCACGGGTGAAACCGCTTCTGGCCCAGGAGAAGAAGCGCACGGCGCGGATCGTCGGCGAGATTCCGATCTACGACTTCGTGATCGGCAACGGCGAGGGGGAAGTGCCGCTGGCCAAGCTGGAACGTCACCTGAGCAAGCTGCCTGCGAACATCACCGTCAAGCAGATGGACGCGCTGGAGTCGCGGCTGGCGGCGCTGGGCTCCAAGGTCGGACCTGCGGCGATGCCGAAGGGCCCGATGCCGAACGCGGCGAAGATGCGGGGTATGCAGCGGACGGTGCGCCGACGCTAGCCAGCCGCACGCCCAAACCAACGTTTGGGCGAGAAAGCGCGAGAAGATCGCGCCATTTTGTCGATCTCGACGTCAGCGCCGCACTACCGCGGTGTTCGTCAGCCGATCGTGCAGCCCGCGCAGGTCGGTATCGGTGAACAGGGGCGGCACCACCAAGGCGATCATCAGGCCGCGCACGAGAGCGCGGCCGATTCCGACCTGGAGTCGGTTGTCGACGGGTATGACGACGAGGCCGAGGGCGTATTGGCCGGGAGTGAAGCCGAAGAGCCGAACCGAGACCGCTCCGATGACGAACCAGATGACGAGGACGGCGGTGGACAGCGCGGCGATGCTGATCCACCCGAACGTCATGGCCAGCGCGGCCAGACCGTAGGCGATCAGCCAGTCGATGAACAGCGCACCGATCCGCCTGCCCATCCGCGCCAGCGACTGCGGTCCGCTCTGGGGTAGACCCAGGCGCTGACCTGGATAATCATTAGGTCTCTGGTCCGTGGCTCGCGGCCCGACGGGCGGCGGACCGGACAGCCAGGAGCCGAAGCTGGAAGGCATGGGTTCAGCATAGGTCTGGCCGAATTGCGTAACGTCGGCGCAACATGCGGTTGACTGCCGTGCAACATCGTGTCCATAGCGTCATCCCGCGGGTTAATAAGACATAAGGAGAGTCTCAGTGGCAGAAAAGACCGCCGACGACATCATGAAGCAGATCAAGGACGAGGAAGTCGCCTACGTCGACATCCGATTCTGCGACCTGCCGGGTGTTGTCCAGCACTTCTCGATCCCGGCGTCGGCGTTCGACGAGAGCGTTTTCGAGGACGGGTTGGCGTTCGACGGCTCGTCGGTGCGCGGCTTCCAGTCCATCCACGAGTCGGACATGATGCTGCTGCCCGATCCCGCGACGGCGCGCATCGATCCGTTCCGCCAGGCGAAGACGCTGAACCTGAACTTCTTCGTGCATGACCCGTTCACCCGCGAGGCGTACTCCCGCGATCCGCGAAACGTGGCCCGCAAGGCGGAGAACTACCTCGCCAGCACCGGCATCGCCGACACCTGCTTCTTCGGCGCCGAGGCCGAGTTCTACATCTTCGACTCGGTGGCGTTCGACTCGAAGATGAACGGCACGTTCTACGAGATCGACTCCGAGGCGGGCTGGTGGAACACCGGTGAGCCGTTCGAGCCCGACGGCACCCCGAACCGCGGCTACAAGGTCCGCCCGAAGGGCGGCTATTTCCCCGTCGCGCCGTACGACCACTACGTCGACCTGCGCGACAAGATGTGCACGAACCTGCAGAACGCGGGCTTCGTGCTGGAACGCGGGCACCACGAGGTGGGCACCGCTGGCCAGGCGGAAATCAACTACAAATTCAATACGCTGCTGCACGCGGCCGATGACTTGCTGCTGTTCAAATACATCATCAAGAACACCGCTTGGCAGGCCGGCAAGACCGTCACCTTCATGCCCAAGCCGCTGTTCGGTGACAACGGCTCGGGCATGCACGCCCACCAGTCGCTGTGGAAAGACGGCAGCCCGCTGTTCCACGACGAGTCCGGCTACGCCGGCCTGTCGGATATGGCTCGCCACTACATCGGCGGCATCCTGCACCACGCGCCGTCGCTGCTGGCGTTCACCAACCCGACGGTGAACTCCTACAAGCGCCTGGTGCCGGGATACGAGGCGCCGATCAACCTGGTGTACAGCCAGCGCAACCGCTCGGCGTGTGTGCGTATCCCGATCACGGGCAACAACCCGAAGGCCAAGCGCCTCGAGTTCCGCTGCCCGGACAGCTCGGGCAACCCGTACCTGGCGTTCGCGGCGATGATGATGGCCGGCCTGGACGGAATCAAGAAGAAGATCGAGCCGCAGGCCCCGGTCGACAAGGACCTCTACGAGCTGCCGCCGGACGAGGCCGCCAGCATTCCGCAGGCCCCCACCTCGCTGTCGGCGGTGATCGACAAGCTCGAAGAGGACCACGAATACCTCACCGAAGGTGGAGTTTTCACCGAGGACCTGGTCGAGACCTGGATTTCCTACAAGCGTGAGAACGAGATCCTGCCGGTGCAGATTCGTCCGCACCCGTACGAAATCGCCTTGTACTACGACGTTTAAATCGAGTCGCATTAGGGCCGGGCGAGCAGTGTCGCCCGGCCCTGTTGCGCGTTAGGCTCAGCTATGACCAACCTGGACGCCCGCTTGGCGGGTTACCACTCCCCTGTCTTGAGCGCTTTCCGCATCATCTTTGGTCTCCTGTATACGATCCACGGCTCGCAGAAGCTGTTCGGCTGGCCGGTGGCGGCGCCCGGACCGATCGCGGTCGGCGATTGGCCGTATTGGTGGGCGGGCTTGATCGAGTTCGTTCTCGGCATCATGATCACGCTCGGCTTCATGACGCGCATCGCGGCGTTCATCGCGTCCGGCGAGATGGCGTTCGCGTACTTCTACCAACACTGGCCGCCGCTGAAAGGCGGCGGAACGGCGAGCTTCTGGCCGATCGAAAACGGCGGCGAGCTGGCCATCATGTTCTGCTTCGCGTTCCTGTTGATCGCGACGACTGGTGCGGGCGTCGCGGCCGTGGACTCGCGTCGGCGCGGGGGTGTCGGGCGGAGCATGGGGGCTCCGTCCCGACGGGTCGACCGCGTGGCCGATGATCCGCCGCGCCGACGGCCCGGCCTCCTCAGCCGCTTCCGCCGGTAGGGCTCGCCGCTCCGACCTGACGCCAAAGCTATCGGTCCAGCGCGAGGTCCTTGCGGAACCGCTTCAAGCCGTCGATCTTCTCGGCAAGGCTTGCGTCCGGACCGGCATAGAACATCCACGGCATCGTGATGACACCCGTGATGCCCGCCGCTTCAGCACGCTCGTAGTGCTCGGGCAGGAAAGCGTCCGTCAGCGGCGTCAACACCTCGAAGCCGACCATCGACAAACCGTTCTCGGCACGCAACTCCCGCACTCGCTCGACGCCCGCGATCGCCCGGTCCGTTGAAATCAGATCGCCGATCCACCCGTCATTGCGCGCCGCCCGGCGAAGCGCAATGTCACTCAGCCCCCCGACATAGATGGGAATGCGAGGCGGCGTCGGCTCCATCTCCAGCCGTGGCGTCTCGTAGAACTCACCCGAGAACTCGGTCCACCCCGGTTCCCACAGCGCCCGAAACAGCTCGAGCATCTCGTCCGTTCGCTTGCCCCGCCGCTCGAACTTCTGGCCCATCAACGCGAATTCTTCCTCACACCAGCCCACGCCGATGCCCAGCTCGACCCGCCCGTCCGAGATATATGCCGCCGTGCCAATCGCTTTCGCCGCTGCGTACGGGTCCCGCATCGCCGGGATGTACACCGTCGTCACGAACTTCAGCCGCGTCGTCACCTGCGCGATCGCCCCGACCAACACCCACGGATCCGGCCATTCCGTAAACGGTTCCCACCGCCGCTCGCCATCACGCGTATAGGGGTACGGCGTCGCAAGCGTCTCCAAATTCACAACATGATCGGGTATCCCGATACCGGCATAGCCCAGATCATCAGCAGCACGCGCGATTTCGATAGCTTCCTTGGTTTCCCGGAACGCAACGCTGACGTAGAACTTCATCCCGCGTCTCGCGCCCACGCCGGCTTGATGAAGATGCCCTCCGCCTCCACCGTCTTACCCGCTGCGTCGCTCATGTGACCGCTCACGAATGTCTTGTATCCGTCCGTCCGCTCGATCGCCGCTTCCGCCCTCAACCGACCCAGCGGCGTGCCCCTCAGATACCGCAGCGTGATCGTTCCCGTGAACAGCGGCTTGGTCAGCCCGTCGCTCGCCGCCTCACCCAGCAGCTGGTCCAACACCATCGCAAGCACCCCGCCGTGCACCCATCCCGGCGGACCCTGGTACTGCTCCCCCAACTCGAATTCGCTCCACCACAAGCCATCCGGATCCTCGCGCACGACGAGCGGGGGCGCGATCGCATTGCGGAACCCCGTCACCGGGTTGCCCGACACCACCGGGCGGTTACCCACCGCAAGCGGGACCTGGTCCGGCTGGCCAACGCCACCCAGCTTCTCGACGGCCGCGTCGACCAATGACTGTGCCTCGCGAATCGTCGCCTCGTCAGCTCCGCTCTGAATGGCCGCCTGCACCAGCCGACGAACCGAATCAGTCAGCGGCGAGTACAACACCTGCAATTTCTCGTGCTCGGCAACACTGATCTCCTCGAACGAGAACTCTATGCCCTCAGTCACCGAACACCTTTCGTACCACCGTTTTCGCACGACGGGTCACCCGCAGATAGTTGTCGAGGAATTCGCCGCCGTCGTCGGTGTCCCAGCCCGCGGCCACCGCGACCGCGTTGAGCTGCCGGCCCGGCCCGGGCAATTGGTCAGTTGGCTTGCCGCGCACCAACACCAACGCGTTGCGGGCCCGCGTCACGGTCAGCCACGCCTCGCGCAACAGCTCGACGTCACCCGCTGCAATCAACTCCGCCGCGCCGATCGTGTCCAGCGTCTGCAGCGTCGACGTGTTGTGCAACGCCGGAATCTTGTGCGCATGTCGCAGCTGCAGCAGCTGCACCGTCCACTCGACATCGGCCAGCCCGCCACGACCAAGCTTGGTGTGCGTGTTGGGATCTGCCCCCCGCGGCAGCCGCTCTGCATCGACCCGGGCTTTGATCCTTCGGATCTCCTGCACCGCCTCGGCCGATACGCCACCCGCCGGGTACCGCGTCTTGTCGGCCATCAGCAGGAACCGCTCGCCGAGATCCTCGTCGCCCGCAACCCGATGCGCCCGCAACAGCGCCTGAATCTCCCACGGCTGTGCCCACTTCTCGTAATACATCGCATATGACGACAACGTCCGCACCAGCGAGCCGTTGCGCCCCTCGGGCCGCAGACCGGCGTCGACCTCAAGCGGCGGATCCACACTGGGCGTCCCCAACAACGAACGCACCTGCTCGGCGGCCGTGATCGACCAACGCACCGCAGCGGATTCATCGACGCCAGGCACGGGTTCGCAGACGAACATCACGTCGGCATCGGAACCGTAGCCCAGCTCGGCGCCACCGAGCCGGCCCATACCGATCACCGCAATCCGCGCAGGCGCTTCACCATTCGGCGGCGTAGAGCCGCGAATCACCGCTTCCAACGCCGCCTGCAGCACCGCAACCCACACCGACGTCAACGCCTTGCAGACATCAACCACTTCGAGCATGCCCAGTAGGTCCGCCGACGCGACACGCGCCAGTTCCCGACGCCGCAACGTCCGCGCCGCCGCGATCGCACGCACCGGATCCGCATGTCGCCCCGCCGATGCGACCAGAGCCCGCGCCACCCCATCCGGCTCGACCTCCATCAGCTTCGGGCCACCAGGTCCGTCAGCGTACTGCCGAATCACCTCCGGCGCCCGCATCAACAGATCCGGCACATATGCCGATGTCCCCAAGACCTGCATCATCCGCTTGGCCACCGCGCCCTCGTCGCGCAGCGTCGACAGATACCACCGATGGTCGGACAGCTCGTCGCTGATCCGGCGATACGACAGCAGGCCGGCATCCGGGTCGGGCGTATCCGACAGCCAATCCAACAGCGTCGGCAGCAGCACCTGCTGGACCCGACCACGTCGTCCGCTCTGTCCGGTCAGCGCCGCGAGATGAGTCAGAGCACTGTGCGGTCCCTCGTATCCCAATGCGGCGAGCTGACGTTCGGCGGCATCGGGCGTCAGCATCGCCGGCTGGCCGACCCCCTCCAGCAACGGCTGGTAGAAGAGTTTGGCATGCAGGCGCGACACCCGGTGGCTCTGCCGCTTGAGCTCTTCCCGCAACACCCCGAGCGCGTCGTGCTGACCGTCGGGTCGCATGTGAGCCGCGCGTGCCAGCCACCGCATCGCCTCGTCGTCGTCCTCGTCGGGCAGCATGTGCGTGCGCTTGAGCCGTTGCAGCTGCAGCCTGTGCTCGAGAAGGCGCAGAAACTCATACGACGCGGTCAGGTTCGCCGCATCGTCGCGGCCGATGTACCCGCCCACACTCAGGGCCGTCAGCGCGTCGATCGTCGATGCCACGTGCAGCGACTCGTCGTTGCGTCCGTGCACCAACTGCAGCAGCTGCACCGCGAACTCCACATCGCGCAGCCCACCGGTGCCGAGCTTGAGCTCACGAGCCCGTTCGTCGGCGGGCACCAGCGACTCGACGCGGCGCCGCATCGCCTGCACCTCGGGCACGAAATCCTCGCGCTCGCAGGCCGCCCACACCATCGGCGTCAGCGCCGCGATGTACTCCCCGCCCAATTCCGCGTCACCGGCCGCGGGGCGCGCCTTCATCAGCGCCTGGAACTCCCAGGTCTTGGCCCAGCGCTGGTAGTAGGCGACGTGCGACTCCAGTGTCCGCACCAGCTGGCCGTGCTTGCCTTCCGGCCGCAGCCCCGCGTCGACCTCGAAGAACGCCTCCGACGCGAACCGCATCATCTCGCCTGCCACCCGGGTCGTGACGGCGTCGGCCTCCTCGGCGACGAAGATGACGTCGACGTCGCTGACGTAGTTCAGCTCACGGGCGCCGCACTTGCCCATCGCGATCACCGCCAGTCGCGGCGCCTCGCCGTCCACACCGCACACCGACCGCGTCGCCACCTTCAGCGCGGCGGCCAGCGCGGCGTCAGCCAGATCCGAAAGGTGCTCCCCGACTTCGGTGAACGGCAGCACCGGCTCGTTCTCGACCAGCGATGCGAGGTCAAAACCGGCGAGCACCAGTAGCCGGTCGCGGTACAGCGTCCGCAACACAGACAGCTCATCGCCTCTGCCACTTGCCGATTCAGCAGCTGCGGCCAACTCGACGCGCAGTTCTTCCCTCGACGGCAACGCCACGTTGCCGGCCAGCAGGTGCCATGACCGCGGGTTTGCAACCAGGTGGTCGCCCAATGCCAGTGATGAGCCCAGTACACCGAACAGCCTGCCGCGAAGCGCCTTGTCTTTGAGCACCGCCTGGTTGAGCTCGTCCCAGTCCCTGCCTGCCGCCTCGGCCAGCCGCACCATTGTCTTCAGCGCGACGTCGGCATCGGGCGCCCGGGACAGCGACCACAGCAGTTCGACGTGCGCGTCGGTGTTCCAGCCGAGCTGTTCCAGATCGGAGGAGGCCGACGGATCGACCAGCCCTAGCCGGCCAACGCTGGGCAGCTTCGGTCGCTGCGTCGCGGGTTTGGCCACACAAAACGTTATCGCAGACCGTAGCGCAGGCGCGTTCGCGGCCCGCTACAGCGACAGATAGGTCCTCAGCTCGAACGGTGTGACGTGGCTACGGTAGTTCTCCCACTCGGTGTGCTTGTTCCGTAGGAAGAAGTCAAAGACGTGCTCCCCCAACGCTTCGGCGACCAATTCCGAGTTCTCCATCTCCGACAGCGCGACGCCGAGGCTGCCCGGCAACTCCTTGTAGCCCATCGCGCGCCGTTCCTCAGGAGTGAGGGTCCAGACGTTGTCCTCGGCCTGGGGACCGAGCACGTAGCCCTTCTCCACACCGCGCAGGCCTGCTGCCAGCAGCACGGCGAACGTCAGGTACGGGTTGCATGCCGAGTCGGGACTGCGCACCTCGATGCGGCGCGACGACGCCTTCCGCGGCGTGTACATCGGCACCCTGACCAACGCCGAGCGGTTGGCGAAGCCCCACGACGCTGCCGTCGGCGCCTCGCCGCCGTGCACCAGCCGCTTGTACGAGTTCACCCACTGGTTCGTCACCGCACTGATCTCCGTGGCGTGCTCCAAAATGCCTGCGATGAACGACTTTCCGGTATCGGACAGCTGCAGCGGGTCATCCGGGCTGTAGAACGCGTTGTTTTCGCCCTCGAACAGGCTCATGTGGGTGTGCATCGCCGAGCCGGGAAATTCCGCGAACGGCTTGGGCATGAACGACGCCCTCACGCCCTCGCCCAGCGCGATCTCCTTCACGACATACCGGAACGTCATCACGTTGTCGGCCATGGACAGGGCATCGGCGTACCGCAGATCGATCTCCTGCTGACCGGGCGCACCCTCGTGGTGGCTGAACTCCACCGAGATGCCCATCTGCTCCAGCGCGTCGATGGCATGCCTGCGGAAGTTCGGCGCCGAATCGTGGACGGCCTGGTCGAAGTAACCGCCGTTGTCGGCAGGAACCGGCGAGGAGCCGTCGTCGGGCCCCGGCTGCAGCAGGAAGAACTCGATCTCCGGGTGGACATAGCAGGAGAAGCCCAAGTCACTGGCCTTGGCCAGCTGCCTACGCAGCACGTGCCGCGAGTCCGCCCATGACGGCGAGCCGTCGGGCATGGTGATATCGCAGAACATTCGCGCGGAGTGGTGCTGGCCGGCGCTCGAGGTCCACGGCAGCACCTGGAAAGTGGATGGATCCGGCCTGGCGACGGTGTCGGATTCCGACACACGGGCGAACCCCTCGATCGACGAGCCGTCGAAGCCGATGCCCTCCTCGAAGGCCCCCTCGAGCTCCGCGGGCGCGATTGCCACCGACTTGAGGTAACCGAGCACATCGGTGAACCACAACCGGACGAATCGGATGTCCCGTTCCTCCAGCGTGCGCAGCACGAATTCCTTCTGGCGGTCCATAATCGCAGCGTAGGCACCGGCTGTTAAATCCGTGTTACGGAGCCGATGCGACCTGACGCCGGCTCAACAGCGGAGCCCTTGGGGCGGCTGGACACCGTCGATGAGAAACGCCACAACGGCGGCGTCGACGCAAGCGTCGCCGTTGAACACCACGGTGTGCTGGGTGCCGTCGAAGGTGATCAGGCCGGCGTCGATCTGCCTTGCGAGGTCGACACCGGCCTGATACGGCGTGGCCGGATCGTGCGTCGTGGACACGACGACGACCTTGCCCGGACCCGGCGACACCGCGGTGTGCGGGCCCGCCGTCGCTGGCACGGGCCACGTCGCGCAGATGTCGCGGGGAGCAAGACCTGTGAAGGAGCCGTAACTGAGGAATGGGGCGGCCTGACGGGCTCGTTGGTCGGCGGCGGCCCACACGGCGGGGTCGGTCGGGAACTGCGAGTTCACGCAGCGGATGGCGTAGAAGGCGTCCTGCGAGTTCTGGTAGTGGCCGGACGGAAGGCGGTTGAGGTAGTCGTCGGCGAGCAGCAGCAGGTCGCCCGGGTCGCTTCCCCGCTGCAGCCCGAGCAGCCCACTCGTCAAAAACTTCCAGTACTGCCGGGAGTAGAGCGCGTTGACGGTTCCGGTGATCGCGTCTTGATAGCTCAGGCCGCGGGGATCCGACGTTGCGGCGGGCTGCGTGACAAGTGGGTCGATTAGTTGGTGGTACCGGTTGACGGCCTGCGCGGGGTCGTTGCCGAGCGGACATCCGGCCAGCTGCGCACAGTCGGCGGCATAATCCTCGAATGCCTGTTGAAAAGCCGCCATCTGGCGCAGGTTCTCCTCGATCGGGTCCAGGCTCGGGTCGACCGCGCCGTCGAGGACCATGGCCCGAATCCGGTCCGGGTGTGCCTCGGCGTATGCCGCTCCGATCTCCGTGCCGTACGAGAACCCGAGATAGCTGATCTGATTCTCGCCGAGCGCCGCTCGCACCACGTCCATGTCCCGCGCCGTCGTCGCGGTACCGACATTGGCCAGGAAGTCCTTGCCCACCCGATCGGCGCAGCTCTGCGCGAACTGGCGGTACAGATCTTCGATGTGCGCGACGCCCGCCGAGCTGAAGTCGGCGTTCGGTTCCGTTCGGTAAGTGTCGAATTCGGCGTCGGTGCGGCAACGCAGCTCAGGCGTGGAATGCCCGACGCCGCGGGGATCGACGCCGACGAGGTCGAACCGGCGACCGATCTCGGAGTCGGCGAGCGAGGCGCCCATGCCTGCGACGGTGTCGACCGCCGAGGCGCCGGGGCCCCCGGGGTTCACCATCAGCACCCCGATGCGGTCACCGCTCGCGGGTATCCGGATGACCGCCAATTGTGCTTGTGCGCCTTCGGGATTGGCGTAGTCGACGGGAACCGAGACGGTGCCGCACTGCGCCGTCGGAATGGCGCTGGTGTCGCCGATGACTTGTTCGCACCCGCCCCAGACCGGCGGCTGGCCGTACATCTGCGTCGACTGGCCTTCCGGGGTCGCCAACGCGGGAGCACACGTGAAGCCCGCCAGCAGGACGCATGCCAGCAGCGCCGCACCACACCTCCCCACCCGCCGCATGGCAGTCATCGTCGCATGCCGGTCACGACAACTGCGAAGCCGCGACCGGACGGTGACCTTTCAGAGACCTTGGCGTGCTCAGTTGTCGAGTTTCGTTGCTAGCAACGGGTGTCCGGCGGCGGGACCTTCACCTCGACGAGGTAGGTGGCGACGATGTCGTCGATACATTTGTTGCCCTGGAAGGCAACGGTGTGCTGGGTACCGTCGAAGGTGACCAGTGTGCCGCCGAGTTGCTTCGCCAGATCGACGCCGGCCTGGTAGGGCGTGGCGGGATCATTCGTGGTCGAGATCACCAGCGTGGGCGGCAGCCCCTTGGCGGATATTTCGTGCGGCTGCGTCGTCGGCGGGACCGGCCACAGCGCACAGGTGTCCATCGGCGCATAGCCGGTGAACTTCCCGTAGTTCAGGAACGGCGCCAACTCGCGGGACCGGCGATCCTTCTCGACGAGCTTGGCGCGGTCGGAGACGGCGGGCGAGTCGACGCAATTGACCGCGACGCGCACGTCGGTCGCGTTGTCGTAGTGCCCGTCTGCGTCGCGGTGCATATAGAGGTCGGCCAACCGCAGCAGCATGTCGCCGCGTCCCTCCCTCAGCTCGTTGAGACCGTCGGTGAGACGGGGCCAGATGCTCGGCGAGTACAGCGGCAGAATGGTGCCGACGATCGCGTCACTGTAGGCGAGGCCGCGCGGATCCCGCGTCTTGGCCGGCTTGTCGACGAGCGGTTCGACGAGGCTCTTGTAGACGTCGGTGGACTTGGCGGGGTCGGTGCCCAGTGGACAGTTCGGATCTTTGGCACAGTCGGCCGCATAGTCGTCGAACGCTTTCTGGAAGGCCGCCGTCTGGCGAAGGTCCTCCTCGATCGGATCGGCGTTGGGATCGATCGCGCCGTCGAGCACCATCGCCCGCACGTTCTGCGGGAACTCCTCGGCGTAGGCACCGCCGATCCGTGTGCCGTACGAGTAGCCGAGGTATGTCAGCTTGTCGTCGCCCACCGCGGCACGAATCGCGTCGAGATCCTTGACGACACTGGCCGTGCCCACGTTCTCGAGGAACTCCTTGCCCGTCTTGTCGACACATCGCTGCACGAATGCCTTGGTCTCGGTGTCGATGTGCGCGACCCCCTCAGGTGAATAGTCGACCTGGGGGTCGGCCCGCAGCCGGTCGTTGTCGGCGTCGGAGTTGCACCACACCGCGGGCGTTGACTCGCCGACTCCCCGCGGGTCGAACCCGATCAGATCGAATCGTTCGCGCACCGACTCCGGCATCGTGCCGATGAGGTTGGCGGCCGACTCGACGCCGGATTCGCCCGGCCCGCCAGGGTTGATCACCAGCGAGCCGATCTTGTCGCCGGTGGCCTTGAACCGGATCATTGCCAGCCGGGCGACGTCACCGTCGGGCTTGCTGTAGTTCACCGGCACCGAGAGCTTGCCGCACTCGGCGTCCGCCGGAATGGGCACCAGCGGATCGGCCGACTTGCAGGGGGCCCACCGAATAGGTGACCCGGGCGGAGGCACCGCTATGACGGCGCGGCCGTCGATCACGTTGCTGCAACCCGCTACCAGCAACACACCCAGCGCGGTCGCAAGGATCCCCCGCTTCAGGCTCTTGCCTCGACTCCCGATCGCTTCGGTCCTCGCTCGTACCTCGCCACGATCCTCACTCGCGATCGCCTTCGGGGGGTTCATGGCACCACATGCTGCCATGAACCGGCATCGCTGCTGGCAGAGCGCTACTCCGGCGGGTCTAGCCCGCGCTGGCCAGCAGTTCCTCGAGCGCGACCTCGAAGTCGTCGGCAAGATCCCACAGATCCGGCAAAAGTTCCGGGCACGATACGATGCCGACGTCCAGCTTGCCGTTCAGAGACATCACAGTGATGTTCAGCCCGGAGCCGTGGAAGATCGGCCCGAGCGGATACATCGCCTTGACCTCGGAACCCAGGAAGTACAACGGAACCTGCGGGCCGGGCACGTTGGAGACGACCAGGTTGTGCACCGGACGCGCCCCGGCCAGCTTCGTCGTGGCGTAGAGCCGCATCGCGACGCCGAACACCGCAGGCGCGGCGAACTGCGTCCAGTCCTGCAGCAGCGTCGCACCGATCGCCGAGCTGTGTTGCTTGGCAACGGAATTCGCCTCCGCGATGGACTTCAACCGTTCAGCAGGCGAATCGATAGTGGTCTCCAGGCTCGAGAACATGCCGGAAACCTGGTTGCGACCCGGCCGATCCGACTTGTCGTGCACCGAGACCGGAACCATCGCAACGAGCGGCGAGTCGGGGAGCTCGCCGCGGTCTTCCAGGAACTTCCTCAGCGTGCTCGACACCAGCGCCATCACCACGTCGTTCACCTTGACGCCGAAGTGCTCCTTCACCTTCTTCACGTCCTCGAGATTCAGCTGCGCGTAAGCGATGTTTCGATGGGCCGTCACGTTGGCGTTGAAGGCCGTCTTCGGCGCGGCGAACGGGGACTTCATGGCCAGCCCGCTGCGGGCCCGCTTCACCGTCTCGAGCACCGACGACAGCGTCGTCGGCACCACGTTGATCAGCTTCAGCGGCCGGGTCGCGAACTTGATCGCGCCACTGACCGCGATCTCCAGTCCACTGGCTCCGCCGACGCCGTCGACCGGATCAGGAGCGGGCGCGTCCGGTTCGGTGCTGCACAGCTGCGACATCAGGTTGGCCCCGGTCACGCCGTCCACGCCCGCATGATGCACCTTGGTCATGACCGCCAGCCGGCCGCCTTCGTGCGCGTCGGTACCCGCGATGTTCTCGATGACCCACATCTCCCACAGCGGCCTGGTGCGGTCCAACGGCAGTGACGCGATGTGGCCGCAGATCTCCGCCAACTCCTGACGGCCGCCGGGCGAGGGCAGGCCGATGCGATGAAGGTGGCGGTCGACGTCGAAATCCTCGTCGTCCACCCACACCGGGTGGTCCGGATTGAAGCGGTTGTCGGCGAGCTTCTCGCGGAATTGAGGCATCGCCTTGATGCGCAGCCCCAGCTCGTTGCGCATTCGGTCGAACGTGTAGCCGCCGGGCGTCGTGGACGTGTCCAGCTCCAGGATCGAGCACACGTGCAATGGCTGTGCGGCGGTTTCGAGGTAAAGGAAACTGGCGTCGAGTCCGCTTAGCCGTTGCATGAGGCCGATCGTAATGTGAGGAAATCCACTTAACTTGGAAGTTCATCTTCTTGCCAGGTGGTGGCACACTGAGGTGGTCAGACGAACCCGGGGACCCGCAACGGGCCACGAGGATCGACCGAACAGACACAAGGGACAACGATGTCTGAAGAGACTGTTTACGGTGCTGCCGAAACAAAGCCGCGGACCAAGGTCCGCACCCATCACCTCCATAAATGGAAGTCAGAGGGCCATAAATGGGCCATGCTGACCGCCTACGACTACTCCACCGCCCGCGTCTTCGATGACGCATGCATACCGGTGCTGCTGGTTGGCGACTCCGCGGCCAACGTGGTCTACGGCTACGACACCACCGTGCCGGTGACGATCGACGAATTGATTCCGCTGGTAAGGGGTGTGGTACGCGGCGCGCCGCACGCGCTGGTGGTCGCCGACCTGCCCTTCGGCAGCTACGAATCCGGCCCGCAGCAGGCGCTGGAAACCGCGACCCGCTTCCTGAAGGAGACCGGCGCACATGCGGTCAAACTCGAGGGCGGCGAGCGCGTGGCCGGCCAGATCGCGGCGCTGACGCAGGCGGGCATCCCGGTCATCGCCCACATCGGATTCACGCCGCAAAGCGTCAACGGCCTCGGCGGATTCCGGGTCCAGGGCCGCGGCGACGCCGCCGAGCAGACCATTCACGACGCGATCGCCGTCCAGGAAGCCGGCGCCATCGCCGTCGTGCTGGAAATGGTTCCCGCCGAACTGGCCACTCAGATCACCGGAAAGCTGACCATCGCGACGGTCGGCATCGGTGCGGGGCCGAACTGCGATGCGCAGGTACTGGTCTGGCAGGACATGGCAGGCATGACCAGCGGCAAGACCGCCAAGTTTGTGAAGCGCTTCGGTGACGTCGGCGCAGAACTGCGCAGCGCGGCAACGCAATACGCCGACCAGGTGGCCAGCGGGACGTTCCCCGCCGAGGAGCACAGCTTCTAGGCGTTAGGCAAACGCAGGCTTGCGCTTCTCCATGAAGGCGTCGACTCCTTCGCGCCCGTCGGCGGATTCGGCGCGCTGGGCGATGATGCGGCCCTCCAGTTCCATCTGTTCCTCCAGACCGCTGCAGAACGTCGCCAGCATCAACTGTTTGACCCCGCCGTTGGATCCGCTTGCGGTGGCCGCCATCTGGGCCGCCAGTTGATCGGCTCTGTCGACCAGTTCGTCATCCGGCACCACCTCGGTGACCAGCCCCCACTGGGACGCCTCCTGTGCTGACAGGGTGCGGTTGGTCAGCATCAGTTCCTTCGTCTTGACGATGCCGATCAGCCGGGGCAGGAAATATGACGAGCTGCCGTCGGGGCTGAGTCCGACCTTGGTGTAGGCCATCGTGAAGGATGCCGACTCGGCAGCCAGGACGAGGTCGCCGGTGACCGCGAGGGAAAAGCCGGCCCCGGCGGCGGTCCCGTTGACGGCCGTGATGAGCACGGCGTCCATCCGCGAGAACGTCGAGATGGCGCGATGCAGGGCGTCGGCGACGGCCTTGATGTGTCGTCCGCGGTCGGGCGCCGTCGCAAATGACTTCAGATCGCCCCCCGCGCAGAAGAATCGGCCGGAGCCCGTCAGTATCACGACCTTCGTCGCCGCGGTGTCGCAAAGGGCGGCGGCATCGGCCAACTCACGAGTCATGGTGTCGTTCATGCCGTTTGCGGCGTCGGGCCGGTTCAGGGTGAGCCGCGCGATCGGGCCGGACTGCTCGAGCGTGATGGTCTGGTATTCGGTCACACTTGGACTTTATCTGCGAGGCCGGATGGGCTATTCACCCGCATATGGCACGCTGGGCTGTCCGACGCATTCACAACTAAGGTGGAAATGGCTGCCAGCAGGCCGACGACGTCCCGGCACACCGAGGTCGAGCGGAAGTTCGACGTGGTCGAATCGACGGTTTTACCGTCGTTCGAAGGGCTTTCGGCGGTTGCGCGGGTCGAGCAATCGCCGTCGCAGCACCTCGAGGCCGTTTACTTCGACACCTCGGGCCACGACCTGGCGGCCCACCGCGTGACCCTGCGCAGGCGTACCGGCGGAACCGACGCCGGCTGGCATCTCAAGTTGCCTGCGGGCCCGGACACCCGCACGGAGGTTCGAACGCCACTGGACGACGGCGTCGGCGGCGCCGTGCCGGACGGTCTAAAGGACGTGGTGCTCGCCATCGTTCGCGACCGTCCGCTCGGACCCGTCGCCCGAATCTCGACCGACCGGACCGTCGACCTGCTCTACGGACCCGAGGGCTCCCCGATCGCCGAGTTCAGCGACGACAACGTGATCGCGTCGGCAGGTGAGGGCGACCAGCAGCAGTGGCGTGAGTGGGAGCTGGAACTGGTCGAGGGCGCATCGGCCTCGCCAGAGCTGTTGGACCGGCTGGCCAACCGCCTGTTGGATGCGGGTGCGGAGCCGGCCGGCCACGGGTCGAAACTCGCCCGGGTGCTGGCGGGCGCCGATGACGACGAGACACCGAAGAAGACGCAGGCGGATCCGATCCACCATGCGGTCGCCGAGCAGGTCGACCAGTTGGTCGAGTGGGACCGCGCGGTGCGGGCGGACACCTTCGATTCGGTGCACCAGATGCGGGTGACGACGCGCAAGATCCGCAGCCTGCTCCAGGCGTCCGAAGGCGCGTTCGGCATCTCCAGCGACGCATGGGTCCTTGACGAGCTGCGTCAGCTCGCCAGCGTGCTTGGCGTTGCGCGCGACGCCGAGGTGCTCGCCGAGCGGTACGAACGGGCCCTCGACGACCTACCCGATGACCTGATCCGCGGCCCGATCCGCAAGCGGTTGGTGGACGGTGCCAAGCGGCGCTACAGGTCCGGCCTGCGGCGGTCGTTGATCGCGATGCGATCGGAGCGGTATTTCCGTCTGCTCGACGCGCTCGACGGGCTGGTCGCCGCGGAGCCGACGCAACCAGCCGGGGGCGATGACGAGGTGACTGTCACCATCGACTCGGCATACAAGCGGGTACGCAAGGCCGCCAAGAGGGCCGCAGGGGCCGTCGACGAGGACCGCGATGAGGCTCTGCACCGAATTCGCAAAGGCGCCAAGCGCCTTCGTTACACCGCGGCCGCAACCGGTGCGGACAAGGTGTCCGATCGAGCCAAGACCATTCAGAGCCTGCTGGGTGACCATCAGGACAGCGTGGTGAGCCGCACGCACCTGAGCCAGCAGGCCGATGCCGCTCATGAGGCGGGCGAGGACACGTTCACCTACGGCCTGTTGTACGCACAGGAAGACGACCTGGCGCGCACCTCACGCCAGCAGCTCGACAGCGCGCTGAAGAAGTTGGACAAGTCGGTGCGCAAAGCCCGTTAGACGGGGCGAACGAGTTGGCCTTTAAGCCGGATTCTGTCCCTCGCCGCCGCGAATTACCACGGCGACGAGGCGGCGACCATCCATCTGGGCACACCGTCACCGGGTGCCTCGAGCGGCCTACCCGCAGGCTCGGGCGAGCAACCCTCGAGCGCCTGCGCAGCCGCACCAGGTGCGGCCTCTTGGCCTTGCTTCGGGTGGGGTTTGCCTAGCCGTCCCGATCACCCGGGACGCTGGTGCGCTCTTACCGCACCGTTTCACCCTTACCACCAGAAGGTGGCGGTCTGTTCTCTGTGGCACTTTCCCGCGAGTCACCTCGGATTGCCGTTAGCAATCACCCCGCTCTGTGAAGTCCGGACTTTCCTCGAGTCATCGTGTGATGACCCGCGGCCGCCCGGCCAACTCGTTCGCACGTACATAATATTCCGATGGCTCAGGTGCCTCCCGCCCGCTACCTGCAGCGGGCAAAGGATCTGGTCGATTCGCGCTATGCCGAACCGATCACGGTGGACGATCTGGCCACCGCCGCGGGTTTGTCGCGGGCCCATTTCAGCCGAATGTTCACCCGCACGTTCGGCGAGTCACCCCGGTCCTATCTCCAAACGCGGCGGTTGGAGCGGGCCGCGGCACTGCTCCGCTACACCGACCGGTCGGTGGCCGACATCTGCGTGATGGTCGGTCTGCAGAGTGTGGGGTCGTTTACGACGAGTTTCGCCCGGGTCTACGGTCTGCCGCCGGCCGCATACCGGGCCAGCATGCCGCCTGCAGTCATGTACGCACGCGTGCCGAGTTGCATTCTCGCCCGCGACACCCGGCCGCTCCCCGACAGCCGGATCAAGACAGCACACGGGGAGAAGACGGGCCGCGACCGCCGACCGTAGCGTCGGATCCATGATGAGAATCGGCAGCGCCCACCTGTGGGTCCATGATCAAGAAGTCGCACTGAAATTCTGGACCGAGAAGGTCGGCATGGAGGTGCGCGAGGATGTGTCGTTCCCTGAGGAGATGGGCGACTTCCGCTGGTTGACCGTCGGGCCGCCAGGACAGGACGGCGTCAATCTGGTGCTCATGGCCGTCCCGGGCGAACCGGTGATGGATGAGGCCACCCGCAAGCAGGTGCTTGAACTGACCGCGAAGGGGTTCGCCGGCACCGTGTTTCTGGTCACCGACGACATCGACAAGTCCTATGAGGAGATGACCGCCCGCGGTGTGGAATTCAACGAGCCGCCGAACCAGATGCCGTACGGCATCGACTCGGGGTTCCGTGACCCGTCGGGAAACAGCGTCCGCCTCACCCAACTCGCGCAGGGTTGGCCTAATACTTAGTCGGTGCGAGCCTCCACCGCCGCGGTCGGGTCAGCGGCCTTCTTCGTCGCCGCGCCGGGAACTTTCGTCGGGCTGGGCCCGTGGTTGATCACCCACTGGGAGGTCCCCGGGTCCAGCCCGCCGCTTCGGGTGGTCCTAGGGGTTGTGCTGATCGTCCTCGGCCTCATCCCGCCGGTGCACGCATTCATCCAGTTCGTCAGGGCGGGCGGAACGCCGATGCCCATCGCGCCGACCGAGCGTCTGGTCGTCACCGGCTTCAACCGATTCGTCCGCAACCCGATGTACGTCGGTCTGCTGACGGCGATCCTCGGGCAGGCATTGCTTTTCGACAGCATCTGGCTCGTCGTGTACGCGGTGATCGGGTGGCTAGTCACGGCATCATTCGTGCGGTGGTACGAGGAACCCACTCTCGTTCGCACTTATGGCGAGCAGTACGAGGAGTACCGCCGCAACGTGCGGGCGTGGACGCCGCGGCTCACACCGTGGGCGCCGAATCAGGTCCCCTAATCACATCGATCAACGTTGCGCAGAAGTCCTCTCGCAAAAGGGCTGCAAAACGTCGATCAGTGTGATCCTCCGACAACCTCACGAAGCGCCAGGCCCCGGCGTCTACAAGGTATGAACACACGACATGCGGTGATCGACAGTCCGCTTGGCGCGCTGACGTTGGTCGCCGACGGCGATGCACTAATCGGCCTCTACTTCCGCAATCACTGGTACCGGCCGTCCACCGACGCTTTCGGCCCACGCGTCGACGCAGAGAACGACCCCCTGCTTAGGGAGACCAGTGCGCAACTCGACGAGTTCCTCGCCGGCGACCGGGCGCAGTTCGACCTGCCCACCGAACTGCGCGGCGACGATCGTCAGCGCCGAGTCTGGAACCGGCTGGCGACGATCCCCCACGGCGGAACCGTCACTTATGGCGAGCTCGCCGCGGAGTTGGCCGACGGGACGACGGCTCAGGAAGTCGGAGCGACCGTCGGCCGCAACCCACTGTCGGTCGTCGTCCCGTGTCACCGGGTCGTCGGCAGTAACGGCAAGCTGACCGGCTACGCGGGCGGGCTCGCGCGCAAGAAGTTCCTACTCGACCTCGAGGAACCGCCCGAGGTCCGCGCGGCGCGGTTGTTCTGATGGCTGCGACGACGACGGTATGGCAGCGGCGGGTCGACACCGCCGACTGGGACGCCGTCACCACCGAGCTCAACGATCTCGGCGGTGCACTGCTCCCCCAGCTGGTCACCAAGGCCGAGGCGGCGCAATTGCGTCGTGTCTACACCGACGACCACCGGTTTCGCGCCACCATCGAGATGGGTCGATACCGGTTCGGAGAAGGCGAATACCGTTACTTCGAGCGGCCCTACCCGAGCCCGATCGACGAGCTCAAGCACGCGCTGTACCCGCGGCTGCTGCCGATCGCGAGAGACTGGTGGACCAAGCTGGGGCGTGACACACCGTGGCCGGACGACCTCGACGACTGGCTCGACATGTGCCACAGCGCCGGGCAGGCCAGATCGACAGCGATCATGCTCAAGTACGGGCCCGGCGATTGGAATGCGCTGCACCGAGACCTGTACGGGGAGTTGGTATTTCCGCTGCAGGTGGTGATCAACCTGTCCGAGCCCGGCGTCGACCACACCGGCGGTGAATTCCTGTTGCTCGAGCAGCGGCCGCGCGCACAGTCGCGCGGCACTGCCACGCTTGTACCCCACGGTCACGGCTTCGTTTTCACCACCCGCGAGCGACCGGTGAAGTCGGCCCGAGGCTGGTCGGCGGCGCCAGTCCGGCACGGCGTTTCGGCGGTTCGCTCCGGCGAGCGCTTCACGCTCGGCCTCGTCTTCCACGATGCCGCGTGACTGCTCGCGGCACCCTTGGCGGTCACCGCGGGACACGGATCTACGGTCGACTGGACTGTCCGTCGGCATTGCGTGCAATCGAGAAGGGTGGCTATGTCACGTACCGCGTCTTCTTCGCCGACGAGGCCGACGCCGTCGCGGTCGGCTACCGGCCCTGCGCCAGTTGCGTGCCCGAGAAGTACCGCGCCTGGAAGGACTTTCGACGTCTGAGGACTACGCCAGTCGACGCAAAACCATGACGTTGTCCATCCACGGGCGCTGCTGACCCTCCGGGCCCACCGCCTGCCGTTCGACGGCCTCGACACGGAGCCGTTCGAATTGGTCGGCACTGAGATCCAAGCCGGCGATCACCTCTTCGGCGCTGGGGAATTCGTGATGATGGTCAAGCTTGGAGACCCACGGCGGCGCCGAACCGTGATCGACGATCACGAGCAGTCCGCCCGACCGTAGCGTGGCGGCCGCGTTCGCGAGGATTTTCGTCCGGTCCAGCGGAACGGTCGAATGCAGGAACTGCGACGATACGAGGTCGAACGTGCCGTCGGGGAAACTGTCGGACAAATCGAGTTGCACGAACTCGATGCGGTCGGCGACGCCACGCGAGTCCGCCGCCTCCCTGGCGCGACCGAGGGCGGTGTCCGAGATATCGACCGCGACGACGTGCCAGCCTCGCTCGGCGAGCCAGACCGCGTCACCACCCTCGCCACAGCCGAGATCGAGCGCGCGGCCCGGCGCCAGATCGGCTACCACGTCGGCGAATTGGACGTTGACGCGTCCACTCCACACTCGTTCGCGTTCTCCGTAGTGCTCTTCCCATTGCGCCTTCGTTTGGTTCATGCGACCAGCTTGCACCCAGGGGCACAATCTGCCAATCTGATTTGCCATGCAGGCAAAGGGCACCTCCGAGAATGACGTCGACCTACGGGTTCGACGGCGGCTGCGGGAACTTCGCGTTGAGCGCGGCCTGACGCTGGAGGACGTGGCCCGCAGCGCCCGCATCGACGTGTCGACGCTCAGTCGGCTCGAGTCGGGCAAGCGTCGGCTGGCACTGGACCATCTCCCCCGCCTCGCCGAGGCGCTGTCGGTCAGCACCGATGAACTGCTGCGCGTACCCGAGGCGCCCGACCCCCGGGTGCGGGGCAGCTCGCACACCCATAACGACATCACTTACTGGCCGCTCACCCGCCAGGCAGCAGCGGCTGGCCTGCACGCCTTCAAGACCCGGATCGCCGCAAGACGCCGGAAACCGCCTGCTGAGCTACCCGTTCACGAAGGCCAGGAGTGGACATACGTGCTCTCCGGCCGGATGCGACTCATCCTCGGCGAGCGCGACTTCGTCATAGAACCGGGCGAAGCCGTCGAGTTCAGCACATGGACCCCGCACTGGTTCGGCGCCGTGGACGGACCGGTCGAATCCATCGTGATCTTCGGCCTGCACGGCGAACGCCTACACCTGCACGAGTGACTACAGATACGACGTCTCGTTCACCAACCGCACGGATGACGCACCGTCGGGGTAGAACTCGGCGATCGACAGCGATGCCAGATCCAGGTGCAACCGGTACAGGATGCCCGGCCCCGCATCCAATGCCAACCGCAGCAGCGTCTTGATCGGCGTGACGTGCGATACCACAAGCACTGTGTCGCCCGCATATTCAGAGATGATGCGACCTCGAGCCCGCTGCACCCGATCCGAGACACTGTCAAAGCTCTCGCCGTCCGGCGGAGTGATGCCGGTGTCGCGCAACCAACTCCGGTGCAAGTCCGGGTCGCGTTCGGAGGCCTCGTTGAAGGTCAGGCCTTCCCACTCGCCGAAGTCCGTCTCAGTCAAGTCGTCGTCGACGATGACGTCGAGACCAAGTGCCTTGGCGGCCGTCGCCGCGGTGTCGTAAGCGCGCTGTAGCGGCGACGTTATGACCGCCGCGATGCCGCCCCGCTGCCCGAGGTATTGCGCCGCCGCCTCGGCCTGTCGCAGGCCGACTTCGGTGAGTGCCGGATTTCCTCGGCCGGAATACCGTCGCTGCGCCGACAATTCGGTCTGCCCGTGCCGCAGCAACAGGAAACGTGTCGGAGTGCCGCGCGCGCCGGTCCAGCCTGCGGGCGAGGCCGGTGTCTGCGGCTGCTTACCGATCTCCTCGGCTTCGCCGGATCCAGTCTCCAGTTCAGCGGCCGCATCCATCGCCTCGTTGGCCAGCCGATCGGCATACGAGTTCTCGGCCCGGGGGATCCACGTGTAGCCGATGCGCTCGAACTTCGTCGCCACCGCCGCCGCCTGCTTGTTGAGTACCTTGAG